>DATJNX010000017.1:0-145931 GCA_035507615.1 Streptosporangiaceae bacterium | reverse complement strand
TAAGGAGCCGTCGCACGGTTATCAGCTGCGAGCGCGGCTGCGCGATGCGCTCGGGCCGCTCGGCGACGCGATGAACGACGGACAGGTCTACGTGACGCTCGCACGGCTGGAAAAGGCGGGCCAGGTAGTGGTCGAGCGCGCAGCCGGGATGCCAGACCGGCCCGATCGCAAGATGTATGCGCTGACTGCGACCGGCCAGCGCCGGGTGAGCGAGTGGCTGACCGAAGTCAGCTGGCCGAAGCCGGACCTGGCCGAGTTTCACCTCAAGCTGCTGGCAGCGGCGGCCGCGCATCTCGCGGATCCGGTTGCGATCGTGGATGCTCAGCGGCGCGAGCTGCTGCGCCGACTGCGAGACGCGCAGCGTGCGGCGATGGCCGAGCCGCGCGAATCGGATGCCGCGCTGCTTTTGGAAGGAATCACGCTCCGTTTGCAGGCAGACCTGCGATGGCTGGAGGCGTGCGAGCGAAGCTGGACGAAGCGCAAGACGAGCCCACGGGGAGAGCGATGACCGAGACCGTGACCGAATCGATGCTGCGCGCCCGCGGGCTTGGCAAGGAGTATGGCAAGGGCGACAGCCTGGTGCGTGCCGTCGACCACGTCGACCTCGACGTACCAGCCGGGGAAACGCTCGCAGTGATGGGACCGAGTGGCTGCGGCAAGTCCACGCTGCTGCACTTGCTCGGCGGCCTGGACCGGCCATCTGCCGGGGAGCTCTGGCTGGCCGGGCAGCGCATCGACGAGATGAGCGAGCGAGCGCTAGCCGCAGTGCGCCGCGATGCGGTCGGCTTCGTGTTCCAGTCCTTCCAGCTGATGGATGAGCTCACCGCTGTGGAGAACGTCGAACTTCCGGCCCTGCTGGCCGGCCGTGCGCCGCGCGCGGCCAGGCGCCGGGCGTCCGAGCTGCTAGATCAGATCGGGCTTGCCGACCGGGCCAGGCACCTGCCATCGCAGCTCTCGGGCGGCCAGCGGCAGCGGGTCGCGATTGCCAGGGCCCTGGCAAACGAGCCGCTGATCGTGCTCGCCGACGAGCCGACCGGCAACCTGGACAGCGAGGCGACGCTCGACGTACTTGAGTTGTTCGAATCCCTGCACCGCGCGGGCCAGACGCTTGTCATCGTCACCCACGACGCCCGCATCGCCGCGACCGCGGACCGGCTCATCTCCATGCGGGACGGTGCGTTCGTTGACGACACCCGGCTGACTGGCGGCACGGCGGGCAGTCTGAGCGCGCTCGTCGGCCTGGACAGCTAGGTCCGGGTACCCCGTCCCATGAGCCGCGCTCTCTTCATCGGCCGCCTGGTGGTTCGCGATCTGCGCCACCGGCCGGCGCAGGCTTTCCTCATGCTGCTGGCTATCACAGCCGCCACCACCGTCCTCAGCATGGCGCTGGCCCTGCACGGAGTCACGAGCCAGCCCTATCAGCACACCAGGGCCGCGACCCGCGGTCCGGATGTGGTCGCCGTACTGGGTGGCCCGGTAGGCATGGTGGGCCTCCCCGGCCATGCGCCGCAGAACTTCGGAGTGCCGCCGCTGGCCGAGATCCGGGCTGAGGCCAGGTCGCTGGTCAGCGCGCGGGACGTCACCGGCCACGGCGGGCCCTACCCGGTTGCATCCGTGATCCTCCGGATGGGCCATATCGCCGCGCCAGCTGAGGCGGAGGGCCGCGACCGAGCGGCCGCGAGTCTCGACCAGCCGGTCCTGACCGCCGGAAGCTGGGTGCGACCGGATGGCATCGTGCTGGAGCGCACGTTCGCGGAGGCTCTCGGCGCGAGCGTCGGCGACCGGGTCACCTTGGACGGTCATCCGTACACGGTTGCCGGAATCGCCGTCACCGCGGCAAACCCGCCCTACCCCAACATGTGCTTCTCTCCCGGCGGCGACTGCGTCTTCGATCATCCGACTAGTTCCGCACTGTCAGCGATCAGCATCGGGCTGGCCTGGGTCACCGAGCCGGATGCTCGCGCGCTAGCCTCATCCGCGGCGCCGCTCGCCTATGAGCTCGACCTGAAGCTCAAGGACCCCGCCGCGGCGCCGCTGTTCGTCAGCCATTACGACGCCGAGCACCGGCTTGCCGGCTCGGGCGGGCTCACCTCCTGGCAGAGCATCGCCTACGACGACGGACTTCTCGTGCAGGACGAGCAGCAGGTCCTGACGCCGGGCGCCTGGCTGCTCGGGCTGATGGCACTGGCCAGCGTGGCCGTACTTGTCGGCGGCAGGATGTCAGAGCAAGTACGCAGGGTCGGACTGCTCAAAGCCGTCGGCGCAACACCCGGTCTGGTCGCGCTTGTGCTACTGGCAGAGAACGTCGCCGTGGCGCTCGTCGCAGCCGCCGCCGGCCTGCTTGGCGGCTGGCTGGCTGCACCGCTGATAACGAGCCCGGGTGCCGGGCTGGTCGGCGCACCGGGCGCGCCGTCGCTCACCGCTGCCGACGCCGGGCTTGTCGTCGCGGTTGCTCTCGCGGTCGCGCTGGCCTCGACCCTCGTCCCCGGCATCCGGGCGGCCAGGGTCGCCACCGTGACGGCGCTAGCTGACCAGGCACGCCCGCCGCGGCGGAGGGGCGTCCTGATCCGGGTCTCCCGCCGGCTGCCCGCGCCGCTGCTGCTCGGTTTGCGGGTGATCGCGCGCCGGCCCCGCCGCGGCTTGCTGACAGCTGCGAGCATCGCGGTGACGGTCACCGGGCTCGTCGCCGTACTCGCCTTCCACGCCACGGTGGACGTGCGGCTAGACCCGGCGTCGAGCGGACTCGGTGATCCGGTGATCGACCGGGACGAGCAGATGCTCGTGGTGCTCACGGTCGCGCTCGTCGGGCTGGCCGCGCTGAATGCGATCGTCACGGCCTGGGCGACGGTGCTGGAGACGAGGCGCTCGTCGGCGGTTGCCCGCGCGCTCGGCGCCTCGCCGCGGCAGCTCAGCGCCGCTCTGGTGGCAGCTCAGCTGCTGCCAGCCTTGCCCGGCGCTGTACTCGGCGTCCCGCTGGGCATCGGCCTGTTCGCGCTTGCCAGGAGCGGGGGACCGCGAGGGACGATCGTTCCGCCGGCCTGGTGGCTCGCCGCTGCGATTCTCGCGGCCTTGCTCGCCGTCGCCGCGCTGACCGCGGTCCCGGCTCGCATCGGCGTCGGCCGGCCAGTGGCAGACGTGCTCCGGCAGGAAACATGACGGCAGGACTCATGGCGGCAGGGCCGCTGACCCTGCCGCCATGCCTGACGCGGCGGGCTTAGCCCTCACGGGCTGAGCCGGTGCAGGTCGCGCGGGAACATCCGCACCTGCCGCACGTTAGCCGCACCGGTCAGCGGCGCAGTCCAGCGCTCCAGCCCGATCGCGAACCCGCCATGCGGCGGCATGCCGTGCTCAAACACCTGCAGAAAGCTGCCGAACGGCGAAGGGTCCATGCCGCGCGCCGCCAGTGCCTTGAGGTAGTCCTCGTGCCGGTGCAGCCGCTGGCCCCCGGTGACGATCTCGCTCCCTCGAAAGAGCAAGTCGAACCCATAGGAGAAACGAGGTCGCTCCGGGTCCGGGTAGGTATAGAACGGCTTGCTGTGCAGCGGGTAACCGGTGACGAATACCAGCTCGCTCCCGTGCTCGCGCTTAGCCCACTGGCACAGCCAGCGCTCGTGGGCTGGCGCGAGGTCCGGCTCCTCCCGGACGTCCTCTCCGGTCGCCGCGGAGATTAGCTCCATGGCTTCGCTGAAATGCAGGTGCGGGATCTGCACCGGCACCTCAGGCAGCGCCGCGGAGAGGAGCTGCATGGCGGTACTAGCCCGTTCCCGTACGTATTCGACCATTCCTGCAACCGCGTCCCGGCACACCGCCATCACGTCAAAGTGGTTAGTGATGAAGCCGAACTCGGCGTCCAGGCTGGTGTACTCGGCGAGGTGCCGGGCGGTGTCATGCGGCTCGGCGCGGAAGACCGGACCGCCTTCGTAGACGCGCTCGAAGACGCCGACCATGGCCTGCTTGTAGAACTGCGGCGACTGGGCGAGGTAGGCGGGCCGGCCGAAGTAGTCGACGCTGAACACGTTGGCGCCGCCCTCGGTCGCCGAACCGACGATCTTCGGCGTGAAGATCTCGGTGAAACCGGCTTCGTCGAGCGTGGCGCGGAAGCCGGCCACGCTAGCCGCGGCGATCTCGAACCCGGCCTTCAGCTGCGGGTGGCGCAGCGAGGCCGGCGCGTGGTCGAGGATGGTCGGCAGCGTTGCTGTCAGGGCAGGCCGGTACAGGTCGAATGGCGGCGGCTCGGCCGGCCCGGACAGTTCCGTCACTGCTGGCTCGGTGAGCTCGGCGCCTCCTGGTGCCTGCGGGTTCGCGACCACGAGGCCCTCGACTCGCAGGACCGTCTCCTCGGCCAGATCCGGTGCCTCAGCGGCCGGACTGGACGGCAGAACGACCTGGGCCAGACCGGTGCGGTCGCGGATGACGAGGAAGGTGACTGACTTGAGATCCCGGCGGCGGTGCAGCCAGCCGGCGATCGTGACGCGCTCGCCGATGTGCTCAGGCAGGCCGGCGGCGAGTGTTCGTGAGATCATCACAGCTCCTAAGGGAAGTTGTGCGATCCCTTGGGAGTGCGGGCGATAAGGGTACTCGCGGTGCCACCGCACTTTCGCCGGTCCTGGCCGCCGTCTTTCGGCGGGACCGGCCTCGATTGGCCCGGTGACGGGGGCTGGCCGGCGGGGCATTGGGCGGGGCCGCTGGCGGCGGCTGCCGTTCCTCCCCGCGCTCGGGAGTGTCTTCGCGGCCGGGCGCGAGGCCGCCTTCTCAGCTTCCGGCGGCTCTCTGCCGCCTCGCGGGCCGGGTCGGCCTGCCAGTGCGGCGCTCACGTGGTCCGGCGCTACTTGTCTCCGTCAGCGCGTTGCGAACCAGCATAGGCGGCGGGGGGCGCGGGGGATAACGGGTTTCGCCGCGTGCCGCTTACTCTGGTTGACATGTACCTTCCACGGCATTTCACGCTAACCGACATGGCGCAGATTGCAGCCTTCGTAGACGCGGCAGAGTCCGCCGACCTGGTGACTTTTGACGGGACGAAGCCGGTCAGCACATTGCTGCCCGTCATCTGGGACCGGCCAGCTTGGCTCACTGCAGGGCCGGGCGACGGCGACGGCGATGCCGACGGTCATGCCGACGGCGGGAACGAGGCCGGTTACGGGCAGCTACTCGGGCATATCGCGATCGCGAACGATCAGTGGAAGACGGCGCAGCCCGGCGCGCAGGCACTGGCAATCGTGCACGGACAGCAGGCCTACATCTCGCCGGCCTGGTATGAGAGCAAGATGCGGCACGGACGGGTCGTGCCGACGTGGAATTACGAGGCAGTCCACCTGACCGGCTCGATCGCGTTCCACCACGACCCCGAGTGGCTGCGGGCGTTCGTGACCAGGCTGACGGCCTCGCACGAAAGCGGCCGTGAACATCCGTGGGCAGTCACTGACGCGCCGCCCGAGTACATCGACGGGCAGTTGCGGGCGATCGTCGGGGTCGAGCTGACGGTCACCTCGATCGAGGCTAAGCAGAAGCTCAGCCAGAACCGCAGCGAACTGGACCGGGAGGGAGTGATCGCGGGCCTGCGCGGTGAGCATCGTGCCGGGCCAGCCACGATTGCTGATGAGATGGCAAGACAGCTCGCCGGCACTCAGACACAGTAATCCACTGCCCGATTTACGTTGTCTGTCCGTCGCCAGTTGGACTTAGCACGCGAAGCTGCCCCTCCGAGTCGGATAAAACGCCCATAAGGTAAGGTCTGAAGGGCCGTTTCGAGTGCTAAGTCGGCGGTGGCCCCGCCTACGCGTCCAGTTCGTCCGGTTCGGCGTCGCAGGCGCTCGGACAGGTAGTGACATCAACGCCGGGAAGCCTGGGGCCAGTGGCGATGGCTGCGCTGATCACCGCGAGCTGGCTGACCTGCTCGCTGGTCAGCCGGTCGAACACCGAGCGCCTGACTTGTTCGGCATGGCCGGGCGCGGCGGCTTCCAGCGCGGCATACCCCACGTCGGTCAGCCGGGCAACCTGGCCTCGCCGGTCGGTAGGGCAGTCGAGTCGCTCCACCCAGCCGCGCTCCTCGAGCCGCGCAACGGCGTGCGACAGGCGGCTCTTGCTCGAAGTCGAGGCCTCGGCCAGCTGGCTCATCCGCAGCGCGCGGCCGTCGGCCTCGGAGAGGCGCACCAGGATTTCGTAATAGCCGTGGGGTATGTCGGAATCCCGCTGCAGCTGGCCTTCCACGGCGGAGAACAGGATCTGGTTGGCGGTCAGGAACAGCCGCCAGGCACGCTCTTCTTCGCCGGTGAGCCACCGAGTCGTGGATTCTGCCATGGAACTATATTACGTCATGTAGTTGAACGTTTGACAACCCTGATGCAGCGTGATAGTCATTGAGTACTCAACTGTACAGCAATCAATCACCTGTCTTCGGGAGTGATGAGAATGACCGCACCAGCCACCGAGACGTCGATCCCGGGTTACGAGGCCGCTACCTGGAACATCGACCCGGTCCACTCTGAGGTGGGTTTCTCGGTCCGGCACATGATGGTTAGCAAGGTTCGCGGCAGGTTCGGCAAGTTCAGCGGCCAGCTCGTCACCGCGGAGAACCCGCTGCAGTCCTCAGTGACCGCGGAGATCGACCTGACGTCCATCAACACCGGCCAGGAGCAGCGCGACCAGCACATCCAGTCCGCTGACTTCTTCGAGGTCGAGACCTACCCGACGATGACGTACAAGTCGACCGGCGTGCGGGTCGAGGACGGCGAGTACGTCCTGGACGGCGAGCTGACCCTCAAGGGCGTGACGAAGAACGTGCCGCTGCGCCTGGAGATCCAGGGCTTCGGCCCGGACGCGTACGGCGGCTACCGCGCGGGCTTTACCGCCACTGGCGAGATCAACCGCCGGGACTTCAACGTCAACTTCAACGCGCCGCTGCAAAATGGCGGCGTCGTCGTGGCCGACAAGATCCAGCTGCAGCTGGAGATCGAGGCCGTCAGGGCCTAAGCGCGCCCGCTTGCGGGGCGGCAGTCACAGGTGATCGGTCTGGTGACTGCCGCCCCGTTTGCTTTCCCCGGAGAGTCCCGCGTCGGTCAGCGCGATGACGCGGTCCAGCGGTCAAGCAGGCCGGCCTCGCGTTCGGCAGAGATGCCGACGCCAGACGGGCCGCTGCCCGGTGCGCGAGGTTCGGCGTGGATGTCCGCCACGGTCTGGCTCAGCGGCCGCGGTGTGAGGCCTGCCGCGAACGCGGCTGCCGGGTTCGCAGTCATCATGTTCGATGCAGCTGCGTCGCCCTCACCCCACAGCGGAAGCGCGGCGCCATCCGCTCCCTGACTCACCAGGAACTCGCTGTCTGCCCAGGTGAATTCCGTGCCCGCGGGGGCGACCTCGGCGGCGATGGCTGCCAGCATGTCGCCAAAGCCGAACGGCGGCACGGAGCCCACGGCGTGGAAGGTTCCGGTGACTGACCGCTCCAGCAGTGAGACGATCCAGCTGCCCTGGTCCCTGGCGTCGATCAGCTGCATGGGGTCAGCCGGATCGCCGGGGGCGAGAACGATTCCGCCGCGCGCGATCCGGTCTACCCACCAGGTGAACCGGTAGGAGCGGTCATGCGGGCCGATGACGTACGTCGGCCGGATGATCGTGGTCTGCGAGCCGAACAATTCGGCACCCGCTTGCTCGCAGGCGACTTTCAGGCCGCCGTAGTTCTCCTCGGTGACCTCGGTGGCATCCGGGTCGCCGATCTCGGCCAGCGGCGCGCTCTCGTCGAAGCCGGGCGCGACTTCGGGACTGTATGCCGAGACGCTGGAGATGAACACATAGCGACCGCCGCGCCCGTTCAGCGCCGCCGCGAGCGAGTGCACCTGGCGAGGGAAGTACGCGCAGACGTCGATCGTGGCGTCCCAGCTGCCCTCAGCCAGCGCGGACAGATCGTCGTCGCGGTCGCCGCTGAGGTGAGTCGCCTGCGGGAACAAGTCCGCCCCGGTCTTGCCGCGGTGGAAGAGCGTGAGCTCATGACCGCGGTCGGTGGCCGCCGCCGCGATGTACCGGCCGACGAACGCAGTGCCGCCAATGATCAAGATGCGCATCAGCTCGCTGCTCCGAGGTTAGCCAGCTGACCGGAGATGGTCTCGGCGGCGGGAAAGGTCAGGCCCACCAGCGTGATGTGCTTCCAGCGCAGCACGCCGTCAGCGTCGATCACGAAGACCGACCTGCGCAGGCCCGCGCCGCCCAGGGTGATGCCATACTCCCGGCTGACCGCCAGCCCCTCGTCAGCCAGCAGCGGGAAGGCCAGACCGTACTTCCGGGCGAACTTCTCGTGACTGGCCAGTCCCTGCGGGCTGATTGCCCAGACGGTGGCGCCGAACCCGGTGAAGCTTTCCAGGCCCGAGGTGTACGAGCACAGCTGGCGGGTGCAGACGGTGGTGTCGTCGCCCGGGTAGAAGGCCAGCACTATCGGCTTGCCGCGGTTCGCGGAGAGTGTGTACTCGCCCTGGGTGATGTCATCCCCGGCGAGTTCAATGCCGGGCAGGGTGAAGTCCGGGGGTATCTGGCCGGTCTGCGGTGTCTTGGCCACGCGGAGTCCTCCTGGCTTGTCGCGAATGCCTGCGGCCTCGCCTGCAAGGCTATGCGGTGCGATGGTCGGCCGGCAGCAGCCTGATCCGGTCGGCGCGCTGAGCGGCGAAGCGGATGAGCGATGATGGAGCGTGACCGGCGCGGGGGATGGCTACAGCCTGTATGCGGAACTGGCCAGCTGGTGGCCGCTGATCTCGCCGCCTGGCGAATACCGCGCGGACGCCGAGATGATCAATGCGGCCTTCGGCTCGGCGGCCGTCCCGGTGCGGACGGTGCTGGACCTCGGCAGCGGTGGTGGTCATGTGGCCCTCCACCTCAAGGCGGGCAGGTCCATGACGCTGGTGGACGTCTCGGCGCAGATGCTGGCGATTTCCAGGCCGCTGAATCCGGAATGCGTTCACGTCCACGGCGATATGCGCACCGTACGACTCGGGCGGGCGTTCGATGCGGTGCTAGTGCATGACGCGATCGACTACGTCACCAGCCAGGAGGAGCTCCGGCTGGTCATCGAGACTGCCTACGCGCACTGCCGGCCGGGCGGCCTCGCGGTGTTCGCGCCCGACCACACGGCCGAGACGTTCCGGGCCAGCGCCGGGGGAGGAGGCGGCGGCGACGACGGCACCGGACGCCAGGCGAGCTTCCGGGAGCGAACGTCGGACCCGGACCCCGCCGACGACTGGATCCTGGCGGAGTACGAGTTCACGCTGCGCGACGCGGACGGGACGGAGCAGGTAGTGCCGGAAGTGCACCGGCTCGGATCGTTCAGCCGGGATACCTGGCTAAGGCTGCTGACCGCAGTCGGCTTCGAGGCCGCGATCGCGCCGGGAGTACCCGCTGGCGACAGCCGGACGACTCGCGTGGTGTTCATCGGCCGCCGCCCGGCAGGCTGATCGCATGCGCCGGCCGGAGGCTAGGCAGGGCTCGGTGCTGTGAGCGGGAGCCAGACCCGGAACCGGGTGTCGCCGGGGACGGACTCGACGCGCAGATCGCCGTGATGCCGGGTGACGACGATCCGGTAGGAGATGTCGAGGCCTAGTCCGGTGCCCTGGCCCACCGGCTTGGTCGTGAAGAACGGCTCGAAGATCCGGCTCTGAATGTCGGCAGGAACCCCCGGACCGGTGTCTCCGAACTCCGCCAGAAGCTGGTCGCGGTCAAGCGCGGTCCGGATGGTGAGCGTGCCGGATCCGGCCATCGCCGCCACTGCGTTGTCGATGAGATTCGTCCAGACCTGATTCAGCTCGCCGGGGAACGCCGGGATCCTGGGCAGGCTGCGGTCGTAGTCGCGGACGATCGTGATGCCCTCTCCGATCTTGGCGGACAGCATGGCGAGCGTGCTGTCCAGCAACTCGTGCACGTCGACTACTTGGTACGGAGCTCGGTCCAGCTGGGAGTACTGCTTCGCGGCCTCGACCAGGGATGAGATGCGGGTCACCGAGTCGGTGATCTCGGTGAGCAGGAGTTCGGTCTCGACGGTGTCGGCGAGCCAGCGCAAGGCACCGGACAGGTCGGCGCCGTCATCCGTGCCAGCCCTCGCTACGGCCTCGGCGATCTGGTCGAGCTCATCGGTCGAGATGCTCGCCGCGACGATGGCAGGAGCGAGCTGCCAGCTGCTCGTGATGCCGTGGTCATCGAGCCAGTCGGTGACCGCATCCTCAAGGTCGGACCGCTCCAGTGGCCCCAGCTCTGGCGCTGTTGCAAGCCTGCCGATGGCTTCATCGAGCAGCTTCACCAGCAACGTAAGCAGGGCGCCGTCGTGCCTGCCGCTGGCGATTGCCGGAAGTTTCTGGCGGAGCCGGAGCACGTGCTCGCGCAATCCGGCAGCGGCGCGGACCGCGGCCGCGGCCGGGTTGTTCAGCTCATGGGTCAGGCCAGCTGACAGGGCGCCAAGCGCCAGCAGCCGCTCTCGCTGGCCAATGGCCTCCTGCGCGTTCTTGGTTCCGAAGAACAAGCCCTCCAGCAAGTGCACCGCCATCGGGAACCAGTCCGTCATCAGCTGCGCGAACTTTGCGGCGTCGAGCACGAAGAACCGCGACTGCTCGGTCACTCGCATCGAGTTGTTATAGACCTGAGCCACCCGTTCGCCGATATAGGCGTAGAACGCGCCCGCGTAGACACCCGGCGTCGATGCCCTCGTGGTTTCGACGTCGTCCGCGCCGATCCGGCGGGACAGCACGACAGTCCCTGACAGCAGCACGTACAAGTGGGTGGCCGGCTCGCCTTCGGCATAGACCAGGCCAGGCTCCGCGACCACTACGCGTCCCTCGCGGCACAGCCAGGCGAGTTGTTCGTCCGTGAGCTTCTCGAACAGGAACAGCCCGCGCAACTCCGAAGCGCTGCACAGTATCTGGCCGGGGTCTGTTGCGGTCACAATTTCTCCAGGTACCGGTGCACGAGCATGACCGCCATCGCGCCCTCGCCGACCGCCGACGCGACCCGCTTCGCCGACTCGGCTCGTACGTCGCCGGCCACGAAGACACCTGGCACGCTGCTCTCCAGATGGTAGGGCGGCCGCTCCAGCGGCCAGCCGGGCGGCGGCTGCCCGTCGACCATGAGGTCTGGCCCGGCGACGACGAAGCCGTGGTCGTCGCGGATCACGACACCGTCAAGCCAGTCGGTCAGCGGCGCCGCGCCGATGAAGACGAACAGGTACTGCGCGGGAACCTTGTGCGTCTCGCCGGTGTTGCTGTCACGCAGGATCAGCTGCTCCAGGTGGCCCGATCCATGCGCCTCGACGACCTCGGTGCACGTCATGACATTAATCGCGGGCGTGTTCGCGACCTGCTCGATGAGGTAATGCGACATCGACTTCTGCAGCGAGTTCGCGCGGACCACGAGGCTGACCGAGCGGGCGCGCTTCGCCAGGTAGACCGCGGCCTGGCCAGCCGAGTTCGCCCCGCCGACGATGAAGATGTCCTCGTCGATGCAGCTCGTGGCCTCGGTCAGCGCCGAGCCGTAGAAGACGCCTCGCCCGGTCAGCTCGCTCAGGCCGGGAGCGGTCAGCTGCCGGTAAGCCACCCCGGTCGCCAGGATGACAGTGTGCGCGCTGATCGCGGTGCCGTCCGCGAAGCGGACAGTGCGTGCGGAGCCCGCTACCTCGAGCCCGGTGACCTCGCGTGCGGTCAGGACCTCAGCACCGAACTTCTGGGCCTGGCGCCTGGCCCGGTCGGTCAGCTGCGCGCCCGAAACGCCGTCGGGAAAGCCCAGGTAGTTCTCGATGCGTGAGCTCTGCCCGGCTTGTCCGCCGGTCGCCGTGCGCTCGACGAGCACAGTCCGCAGGCCTTCTGACGCGCCATAGACTGCGGCACCCAGGCCAGCTGGCCCCCCGCCGATGACGATCAGGTCGTAGAAATCCATGGACGGGGTCGTGGCGAGGCCGACGTGCCCGGCCAGGTCCGGCTCGGATGGCTCGATCAGGACCGCACCGTCGGCCGCGATCACCACCGGCAGCCGCTGGCCGTCGGCTTGCGCGGCCTCGAGCAGCCGGTGCCCCTCGGGCTCGTCGATCGAGTACCAGCGATACGGCACCTGGTTACGGGCGAGAAACTCACGGACCTCGGACGAACGCGCCGACCACCGGTGACCGATCACTTTCGTCTCGGGCACCGGCCGGTGCTCCGACGACAGCCAGGATTCCAGCAGCGAGTCGACAACCGGGTAGAGCTTCTCTTCCGGCGGGTCCCACGGCTTGAGCAGGTAGTAGTCGAGATCCACGACGTTGATCGCGTCAATGGCGGCGCCGGTGTCGGCGTACGCGGTCAGCAGCGCCCGGCGCGCGCCAGGGTAAATGTCCATGGCGCGCTCAAGGAACTCGATGCCATTCAGCTCCGGCATCCGGTAGTCGGCGAGGATGACCGCCACCAGGTCGCCCCTCAGCTTCATCTGCCGCAGCGCGTCCAGAGCCGCAGGGCCCGACTCTGCCCGGACGATCCGGTGCTGCTCTCCGTACCGGCGGCGGAGGTCCCTGGCTACCGCGCGGGAAACATCCGGGTCGTCGTCGACTGTCACGATGGCCGGCCGGGGCTTGCTGTCCGGAGCCGGCGCCGGCGCCTGATTGGCCTTAACCTCCGGGGCTGCTGCGGGTGCGTCTTCCATCCGCCCATCGTAGATTCCCGGTAAAGCCGGCCCGCCCGGTGGCGATGGCGGCTAGCCCAGATCCACCCCGTTCCCGTCCTGGTTCGCCGTAGGCGTACAAAAAAACGCGTGCCGACAAAGGAGGAAATGGGGGAATCGGTTGCGCCGGTTAACGCATCACAAGCCGGCTCAGACCGGCAGGGCTACCTCGGCTGCCCCGTACACCTCCGAAGCGCGCCAGCAGTACCACGCGACGACGCTGCGGTAAGGGCGGAACGGCTCGCCGAGCAGGTCGAGTTCCTTCGCTGTCGGCGCCGGGATGCGCCAGGCCAGGCCGAAGCCGCGGCGCACGCCGAGGTCCCCGGTGGGCCAGATGTCGAGCCGCCGCAGCTGGAACATCAGGAACATGTCCGCGGTCCACTTGCCGATGCCCCGCACCGTGGTGAGTCGCGCCGCGACCTCCTCGTCGCTCTCCTTCGAAAGCTGGCGCGGGTTCAGGTGCACCGTGCCGTCGAGCACCTTGGCGGACAGATCTCGCAGCGATGCGGTCTTGGCCGCCGACAAGCCCGCGGCACGCAATGACTGGTCAGGCAGGGCTGCGACGCTCTCGGCCGTGACGTCGCCGTTCAGGGCGGCGATGAGCCGGCCATGAATTGCCCGCGCCGCGGCTCCGGCGAGCTGCTGATAAGTAATCGCGCGGACCAGGGTCTCGAAATGCGTCTCCTTAGGGACCGGGAACCGCGGCAGGCCGGTATCGGCGACGAGCTTCGCGATGACCGGGTCACGCTCGGCGAGCAGGCTAGCTGCTTGCCGGTGCGTCACCTTGCGGGCAGGCTGAGCCGGTTCGCTGGCCATCGCGGGTCTCCATTCCGCCGTCTGATTCCCAAGTCAAAACCGAAGACCGGTTAGGTGATGGAAACGCCGCCGTCGACCACCACGGTCTGGCCTGTCACGTAGCCGCCCGCCGGGCTGACGAGCCAGATCAGCGTGGCCGCGCATTCCTCCAGGCGGCCCATCCGCGGGACGAGCATGCGCGAGACCATGCCGTCCAGATATTCCGGCGCGTACTGGTCGGTCATCTCAGTCCGGAAGTAGCCGGGAGCGATCGCGTTGACGCGGATGCCTTTCCGGCCGGTCCACTGAGCCGCCAGGTCGCGCGTCAGGCCCATCAGCGCTGCCTTACTCGCGGTGTAGGCAGCCTGCGGCAGACCCGCCGTCGTCAGTGCCAGCACGCTGGAGATGTTCACGATGCTGCTACCCGGCTGCATGTGCCGGCCGCATGCCTGCGCCATCCAGTAACTGCCGTTCAGGTTGACGTCGATCACCGAGCGGAACTGCTCCGGCGTTTCGCGGCTCGCCGGGTACGCGGTGCCGACCCCGGCGTTGTTGACCAGGATGTCGATCCGGCCGTATTCGGACATCGCGGTCTGCGCGAGGCTGGTACAAGAGTCGGGGTCGCCAACGTCGACGGGCGCGCTGATCGCCTGGCCGCCGCCGGCCTTGATGGCAGCGGCCACTGCCGCCAGGCGATCCGTCCGCCGTGCCCCGAGCACCACCGCGGCGCCAGCATCCGACAATGCCCGCGCGAATGCGACGCCCAGTCCGGACGACGCGCCGGTGACGACCGCTACCCGGTCAGTGAGACGGAACTCGTCCAGAATCGACACGCTGGCTCCTCAGGCTCGAACCGGCAGCGGACTGCTCGTTCGCGGTTGACTAATGCGCCGAAACTATAGTGATCGCCGTCGCGCCGCGCGCGGGCGTGGTGATTGGCAGGCTAGCGATCGGGTACGACACCCGCGTTCCTGACCGCTGGCCACCGGATCATCCTAGGTCGGACATGTCCACCAATCGCTTCGCTGCCGTACTCGTGCATGGCGCCTGGGCAGACGGATCTAGCTGGAGCAAGGTGATCGGCCCGCTGGCGACGAACGGCGTCAGCGTCGTCGCGGCGCCGCTGCCGATGACCTCCCTGGCCGACGACGTCGCGGCGGTGGGCCGGGTGCTGGAGCGGCTGGACGACGACCCGGTCGTGCTGGTCGGCCACGCGTATGCCGGAGGCGTCATCGGCGCGACACGTAACCGGAAAGTCGCCTCGCTGGTCTACATCGCCGCGCTGGCGCCCGACGAAGGCGAGACCGTTGCCGACGTCTTCTATCGCGGTGAGCCGCACCCGAAGGCCCCGAAGCTCGAGCCTGACTCGCACGGTCTTGTCTGGCTGCCTGCGCAAGCGTTCGCTGACGCCTTCGCGCAGAACGCGTCGCCGCAGGAACACACGATTCTGGCTGCGGTGCAACGGCCCCTCGGCGTGGGTGCCATCAAGGTTCCGGTCGCACGGCCGTTGTGGAAAGACCGGCCAAGCTGGTTCCTGATCGCTGAAGACGACCGCATGATCTCCCCGGACACCCATCGCTTCATGGCGGACCGGATGGGCGCGCGGGCACGCGCGCTCCCGGTCGATCACACGCCGATGGTGACCTCTCCGGCGGACGTCGTGGACATGATCCTCGAAGCTGGCGCTGAGGTGGCCAGGACTAGCTGAGCCCACGCACAGGGGGAGGACACGATGACCCGGACTACCTACCGGACTCAGACGACCTATCACACCGTGGACGTGAGCGGCCTGAACGTCTTCTACCGCCAGTCAGGGCCTGCTGACGCGCCGAAGCTACTGCTGCTGCACGGCTTCCCGAGTGCCAGCCACATGTACCGGGACCTGATCCCGCTGCTGGCGGACCGCTTCAACGTCGTCGCGCCAGACTTGCTCGGTTTCGGGCAATCCGCCATGCCACGTCGGGACAGCTTCAGCTATTCCTTCCAATCTCTTACCGACGTGCTCGAAGGCTTCACCGACGCGGTTGGCTTCGACCGGTACGCGCTCTACGTGTTCGACTATGGCGCACCGACAGGGTTCCGGCTGGCGCTGCGGAGGCCGGACCGGGTCACTGCGATCGTCTCCCAGAACGGGAACGCCTACACCGAAGGGCTCAGCGACGGCTGGAATCCCATCCGTGCCTACTGGAACGAGCCGACGCAGGCCAACCGCGAGGCGATTCGCACCCTGGTCCAGCCCGAGACGACGGTGTGGCAGTACACGCACGGGGTCCCCGATCCGTCGCTGGTCTCGCCCGACGGACACACGCTCGATAACCACTATCTCGCCCGGCCTGGCGCGGATGAAATTCAGCTGGACTTGTTTCTCGACTATGCGAGCAACGTCGCGATGTATCCCGCGTTCCAGGAGTACTTCCGTGCCCGCCGCCCGCCGCTGCTGGCCATCTGGGGCCGCAACGACCCGTTCTTCCTTCCGGCCGGCGCCGAGGCATTCAGACGCGACATTCCGAATGCTGAAGTCCAGTTCCTCGACACCGGCCACTTCGCGGTCGAGACTCACGCGGACGAGATCGCCGCGGCCATGCGCGGATTCCTCGGCGGCTGACCGCCGCACGCAGATCGCGCCGGACCGTGCAGTCCCCGGCGCTGCCCGCGAGCGCGCCGGGGGACTGCTACCGGCTTCTTCTACTGCTCGTCGTCGTCGTGCGCGAAAGCATCGCGCAGTCGCTGTTCCTGTTCCATGGACAGGTTCGTGCTGATCAGTTCGGCGTGCGTGCCGTTGAACTCGTCCCTGACGCGGTCCATGACGGCGTCCGAACTGAGCAGGAACAGGGCTGAGGTGCCAGGCGTGACGCGCTCCCGGACGGACTTGATGAAAGAGTCGCTGATACCGACGTCAGACATCGACCCGAACAGCGCGCCCATTCCGGCGCCGATGGCCAGGCCGAGGATCGGCACGAAGAAGATCATGCCGAAGAGCAGTCCCCAGAACCCGCCGCCCAGTGCGCCGGCCTTCTTCGTCGAGTGCATTTCCCGGGTCTTTGGCTTGTTCCGGCCGTTTTCCCAGCTGACGACGGCGGCATCCCGGACCTGGATCAGCGCCTGGGTCTGCAGCTGCTCCAGCGTGGTGAGTGCGTCGTCGGCTCCGTCGGGCGTTGCGAACTTCCAGGCGGTGAGTGTCGCCATTGCCTCTCCAGCTCTGTTTGTGCCCGGCGGGTCGCGGCCGGGCTGGCGCATGGGCAGGACAAGGATCTAGCTGGCAAGCGCAGCCGGGCATCACCCCGCAAGGGTGAAACCGAGCCCACGGCAGCAGGGCCGGGAGAAATGATCACCCAGCGAAGGTGATGTCCGGCCAGCCGCGTAGCGGGCACCCTACGGGGGTGCAAGCTCCAGGCTCAGGCGGACGTCCGGCGGCGGACGCTGCTCGCTCGATGATCTTGCCGCTCGCGCTGGCGCAGTTCATTGCCAGCTACGCGGCGACCAACATGAACGTTGCGATCAGCGCGATCGCCGCGGACCTGCACACGACCGTGAGCGGCGTGCAGACGGCCATCACCTTGTTCACGCTGACGATGGCAGCGCTGATGATCCCCGGCAGTAAGCTCACCGACATCTGGGGCCGCAAGCGGTGCTTCCTCGCTGGCCTGGTCGTGTACGGCATCGGAGCGCTGCTGGCCGCGCTCGCTCCCGGCCTCGGGGTGATGATCTTCGGCTACTCGATCCTCGAGGGCGTTGGCTCGGCACTCATGATCCCGCCGATCTACATCCTGGTGACCGTAGCGTTCCCGGACATCAAGTCGCGCGCCAAGTACTTCGGCGTGGTGAGCGGCGCCGCCGGGCTGGGCGCCGCGGCAGGCCCGCTGATCGGCGGGCTGATCACTAGCGGCATCAGCTGGCGCGCCTCGTTCGGGTTGCAGGTCATCGTCGTTGCGACGATTGTCATGATGGGCCGCGGCATCGTCGAGCCGGCCAGGGTCGGCCGTAAGCCCAGATTCGACCTGACCGGGGCGCTGCTGTCGGCGGCCGGGCTCTTCTTCGTGGTTCTCGGCCTGCTGGAGTCCCGGACCTACGGCTTCTTCGCGTCCCGGAAGGCATTCGCGGTGGCGGGCACCGTGATCCTGCCCAAGGGGGGCGTCTCGCCCGTCTGGCCGATCGTCGCCATTGGCGCGCTGTTCCTGCTGTGGTTCTTCCTGCACATCAGGTCCGCGGAGCGGAAGGGCAGGGATGTGCTGCTGGCCATGCGGCTGTTCCGCAACCGGGTTGCCAACCTTGGTCTCAGCACGCAGGTCATCCAGTGGCTGGTCCTGCAGGGCTCGTTCTTCGTGCTCTCTGTCTTCCTGCAAGAGGTCAACGGCTACAACGCGATCAAGACCGGCCTGCTGCTCACGCCCGCCACGATCGGCATACTCGCGGCGTCCGCTGCGGCTGACCGGCTGGCTAAGCGCCGGTCGCAGCGTTCGCTGATCATCGCCGGCTTCGCCATCGCGGGCATCGGGATACTGCTGCTGCTCGCGCTGGTCCGGGCGCACTCCGGCGTCCTCACCTGGATCCCAGGCCTGCTGTTGTCCGGCATCGGCTCTGGCATCATGCTGACCTCCTCGGTCAACGTGGTCCAGTCCAGTTTCCCCGACTCCGACCAGGGCGATATTTCCGGACTGTCTCGCAGCGTGTCTAACCTCGGGTCATCGGTCGGCACGGCGCTCGTTGGCTCGGTCCTGGTCGCGGTGAGGATGCCCGCGGGACACCCGTTCGCCGTCGCGCTGATCATGCTCGCAGTGTTCACCGCCATCGGCCTCGTCATCTCTGTGCTGATGCCGCGCAAACCGGACGCGACCGCCCCGGTGCCATCGCCAGGTGCCGCACCGGTGCGCTCGGGCCGGAGCTAACCCGGGCATCGGTCAGCCCGTGCTGCTCCATCTGCACTAGCCGAGCGTGATCTGCGGATACAGCGGATGGGCGGAGAGCAGGTCGCGCGCCCGGTCGCGGACAGCATCGGCGATGCCCGGCTCGACGGCGTAGCGGGCGCGAGAGGGCTGACCGCTGCTGGCCGCCAGCGCCGACGTTGCGGTCAGCGTGGTGATGATCATGTCAGCGATTTCGTCCATCTCGGCAGCACCCATGCCGAGGGTCGTCAGGGCGGGCGTACCGAGGCGGATGCCTGAGGTGTACCAGGGCCCGTTCGGGTCGGCCGGAACACTGTTGCGGTTCGTGACGATGCCGGCGTCGAGCAAGGCCGACTCGCCTTGCCGGCCGCTGAGCCCGAAGCTGCGGGTATCGAGCAGCACGAGGTGGTTGTCCGTTCCGCCAGTGACCAGCGTGGCACCCCGGCGGAGCAATCCGTCTGCGAGGCTCGCCGCGTTGGCGACGATCTGCTGGGCGTACGAGGCGAATTCGGGTTGCCTGGCCTCGGCCAGCGCCACGGCCTTGGCCGCCATCATGTTCGCGAGCGGACCGCCCAGCACCATCGGGCAGCCGCGGTCCACGTGCTCAGTCAGCGCTGCCTCGCAGAGCACCAGGCCGCCGCGTGGTCCGCGCAGGGACTTGTGCGTAGTCGAGGTGACGATGCTGGCATGCGGGACCGGGTCGTAGTCCCCGGTCAGCACACCACCGGCGACCAGCCCGGCGAAGTGCGCCATGTCGACCATCAGAGTGGCATCAACCTCGTCGGCGATCTCGCGCATGACCGCGAAGTTGATCAGCCTGGGGTACGCCGAGTAGCCAGCGACGATGATCAGCGGGCGGAACTCGCGAGCGAGCTTGCGCACTGCCTGGTAATCAAGCAGGCCGGTCGCCGGATCCGTGCCGTAGCTCCGCTGGTCGAACATCTTGCCGGAGATGTTCCGCCGGAAACCGTGGGTCAGGTGGCCGCCGGCATCCAGTGACATGCCGATCATGCGCTGGTCACCGAGGGCCCGGCGGAGCGCAGCCCAGTCAGCCTCGCCGAGGTCGTCCACGCTGGCGGCAGAGTGCTCAGTCAGCGCCGGCGCCTCGACTCGCTGGGCGAGTACTGCCCAGAACGCGACCAGATTCGCGTCGATACCGGAATGCGGCTGAACATAAGCGTGGTCGGCACCGAAGAGCGCCATGGCGTGATCAGCGGCAAGCTGCTCGACCGTGTCGACGTTCTGGCAGCCGGCGTACATCCGGCGGCCGATAGTTCCCTCGGCGTACTTATCACTCAGCCAGTTGCCCATGGCCAGCAGCACGGCTGGCGAGGCGTAGTTCTCGCTGGCAATCAGCTTCAGCGCTGCCCGCTGGTCGGTGAGCTCGGCCGTGATAGCGGCGGCCACCGCAGGCTCGGCGGTGGCGATGACAGCCAGCGCCGCGTTCCACGCCTGCGACGCGCTATCGCTCGCCACGGCGACCGGATTGGCCTCGGACACTATGACCCTCCCTGCAGGCAGCCGCCGGTCAGCCGGCGCATAGCAGACATCAGCACGGAACGGCTTGCACCGGGAGCTGCCGGACTCGCCGCTGCGTCACGACAGACGGTACGGCACCGCGGGCTGCAGCGCCTCCCGCTCTCACCCGGCGCGGGTGAGGCGCCGGCCCGCCGCGGCGGGCATGGTGTCCGATGTCAGGCCTCGGGGGAGGAGCGGTTATGAGCGTACTGACCTCGGCGGCGCCAGCCCGGCGCTTGCCCAGGTACCAGCTAGACAGCGGACTGGCGCACCTGACGCCCGCTGACCGGGAGAGCAGGGGCAAGGACGCGCGCACGCAGGTGCCCAGGGAGAGTCATGCCGTCTTCAATCCGTCCGCTGACCGCCCAGATCCGCTGACCCTGCTCGAAGAGCAGGCCGGGTCACGGCTGCCGGACCTGGTACCTGTGCGGTACGGCAGGATGTCAGCCTCGCCTTTCGCCTTCTTCCGCGGCGCGGCTCTGGTGATGGCGAGCGACCTCGCCGGAACCCCGGTGTCCGGGCTTGGCGTGCAAGCGTGCGGCGACGCCCACCTGTCGAACTTCGGCATCTTCGGGTCAGCTGAGCGACGGCTCGTTTTCGATGTCAATGACTTCGACGAGACACTGCCCGGCCCGTGGGAGTGGGACGTGAAGCGGCTGGCTGCCAGCCTCGAGGTGGCGGCGCGCGGGAACGGATTCGCCGACAAGGACCGGCGCAAGATCGTCCTGGCCGCAGTCGCCCGGTACCGGCAGGCGATGCGCGACTTCGCCGCGCAGCCGAACCTGGCCGTCTGGTACGCGCACGCCGATATGGACGCGCTGCGCGCTCAGTTCGAGTCGCAGCTGAAGAAGCGGCAGCGGACAGTAATCGCCAGGAGCCTGGCCAAGGCGAGAACCAAGGACAGCATGCAGGAGCTGGCCAAGCTCACCACGGTCGTGGACGGCCGGCCGCGCATTATCTCGGACCCGCCGCTGATCGTGCCGGTTGACGAGCTAGTGCCGCGGAGCACAGACCGCAAAGCACTGCTCAGCGAGCTGGCCGACCTGATCGCCCGCTTCAGGCGGAGCCTGCAGAACGATCGCCGGTTCCTGCTGGAACAGTTCGAGTTCGCCGACATGGCGCGCAAGGTGGTCGGCGTTGGCAGCGTCGGGACGCGGTGCTGGATCGTGCTGATGCTCGGCCGCGACCAGTCCGATCCGCTGTTCCTGCAGGTCAAGGAAGCCGAGTCATCGGTGCTGAGCCGGTTCGTGGGCGCCAGCAAATACGCCAATCAGGGCCAGCGGGTGGTCGCGGGCCAGCGGCTGATGCAGGCCAGCAGCGACATCTTCCTGGGCTGGCAGCGCGCCGAAGGCCTGGACGGGCAGAGCCGTGATTACTACATCCGCCAGCTCCGGGACTGGAAGTTCTCCATCGATATCGACACGATGGTGCCGTCTGGCCTGCGGATGTACGGCGCGCTGTGCGGGTGGGCGCTGGCCCGCGCGCACGCCTGCTCCGGCGACCGGATCGCTATCGCGGCGTACCTGGGCGGTTCTGACGTGTTCGACGACGCGGTCGCCCGGTTCGCGAGTGCCTACGCCGATCAGAACGAGCGTGACTACGGCGCGCTGACTGCCGCGGTCGACTCGGGCCGGATCGCCGCCGAGACGGGGCTGTGACCGTCAGCGACCCGACATGACGTTCGGCTCTGGCGTGCGGATGGTTTCGGGACGAGCCTGGGTAGAACCAGCACGTGGTCGCCGCTGACCGTGCTCGCGCGCGCTTGCCGGCGACCGGGATTCTTGGCCAAGGAGGCAGTGTCATGCAGGCAGTAGTCGGGGACGTGATCCACGTGCACAGTGCCGTCGTGGGTCAGCCTGAGCGGACCGGCGAGATCGTCGAAGTCCGCGGAGCGGGCGGTGAGCCGCCGTACCTGGTCCAGTTTGATGACCAGCACATCGCACTGGTATTTCCCGGCCCGGATGCCGTGATCGAGCATCCGACCCGGAAGAAGGGCAAGGGTTCAGGGCGGCGCTAGCCGCGGCCGGAACGCGCGCTACCGGCCGAACACGATGTCGTTGAGGCCCTCGGGGAATTCGATGGATTTGCCGACTCCGCCGGTGGCGGTGTTGACCGGCGTCATCCGGCCCGCGATGAGTGCGCCCTTCGGATAGTCGTCATAACTGAGCACGTAGAGCGTCCTTCCGCCGGGTGCGAAGACTCCCTGGTACTGATACCAGCGGGGGAAGCTTCGCAGCCGGATCGGCTGGAGCGCCGTGCCGGTCGCAGTGTCGACAGGGACTATGGCCGACCCGTCGATCGCGGTCGCGTAGAGCGTGGCGCCGCCGGGAGACAGGGTGAGCTCGTAGCCATTCTGATTGGCCGGCAGTGGTATCCACGGCAGTACGGCGCGGGTGCGAAGGTCTACCGGGGCGATCTGCTGTACTCCGTCCGGCTGGGCTTTGGTCGACTGCGTGGCTTCGGCTAGATAGCCCCAGCGGCCGTCCGGGCTGATGGTAAGGACGGGCGAGCCGCTGCGGGCAAGCTCGATAGGCTTTCGTTCGGAGCCGTTGGCCAGGTCCACCGGCAAAATCACGCCGGCCTGCCGACTCGTCCGAGGGTTGATCGCCTGCATAGAGGCGTAGACGGTCTTGCCGTCCGGAGCCATCACCAGCGACTGCGGGCCGGCGAACCAGCCATGTAGCGGCGAGCGCAGTGCGATGGTCGTGCTGATGGTGTTTGTCGCAGTGCTGATCGCGGTCAGAGCCGGTCCGGTTGCGACGGAGCCGAGAACGTAGAGCGTCTTCCCGTCGGGCGTCAGGACGAAGCTATCGGCGTCGTGGATTTTGATGAGTCCGAGCGCTGTCCGGGTGGTCAGGTCGACCGCGACGACGCCGTACGGAGGCTCCAGCACGTAAGCCGCCTTACCACCCGGCGTCATCACAAGGCCCGCTGGCACGCCACCGACCTCAATGGGACGGCCGGCCTTGCCGGTCGTGACATCAACCGGAACCAGCTGCCCCCGGACGCTGACCACGTAGACAGTGCGGTTGTCTGGCGAGATCAGGACGCCGGCGTCGGAGCCCTTCACGCCTAGCGGGATCGGCGCCAGCGCTGTGCCGGTCGCCAGGTTGACCGGGATGAGCAGGTCGCGCTGCGTCACTACGTACGCCATCCGCGAGCCGGCGATGCCAGGTCCGCCCGTGCGGTGCCGCGACCCGGACTGCAACACCACCGGGACGACTGTCGCGACGACGATGATCAGGACGACCGCCGCCGCGGCAGCCAGCGCTGTTGCCCGGCGCCCGCCGATCCTGGTCGCACCGATCCTCGCTGCGCCGTGCCAGCGCACCGGGCTTGTCGCTGCCGGGGCGCAAGGGCGGATGTCGTCCGGCTGCACGGTCTCGGCCGCGTCGGCATAGGCCGCGCGCAGCCTGTCTTCGAGCTGGGTCAGGTCGGTCGGCATTACAGGTCCCCCTGCAGTTCGCGGGCCAGCGCGGCCAGCGCGCGCGATGCGGTCGATGAGACACTGCTCCTGCTGATGCCGAGCGCTGCCGCGATCTCGGCATCGGGCAAGTCCAGGTAGTAACGCAGCGCCAGCACCTCGCGGGCGCGGGTCGGCAACCGCGCGATGGCCTGCATGGCCAGGCGGCTTTCTTCTCTGGCCATCGCGGCCGACTCGGCGGACCAGACGGCTGGAGCATGCTGGACGGGGCGGCCGCGCGCCCGTTGCCGGGCCCGGTGCACGGAGCGGCAGCCGTTGACGACCGATGCGCGCAGGTAGGCGAGCGCCTTGTCAGTGCTGCGGAGCCGGGGGAGCGCCCGGTAGAGCCCGATGAACGCATCCTGAACCACGTCCGCGGCGCTCTGCTTGTCTCCGACGAGCATCATCGCGGTTCGTACCAGCGCCAGGCCATGTGCCCGGTAGAGGTCGGCGACCTCGTCGGCTGCCGGCGTGCTGTGCTGATCAGGTAGCAGGCCGATCGCCGGCGGCGCGCTCATTCGCGCTCCGATCCCGCCCCGGCAAGGATCGGCACCCGGCATCGACTCCGTCATATGTAGAAGACGCCGGACACCGGTCATCTGCTGAGCGGGCTCAGGACTTTTTCGGAGCGGACTCAGGGAACGATCAGCACCGTGCGTGACTCGGTGTAGAACGACCGGGCGGCCAGACCCTGCTCGCGCGGACCGTAGCTGGAATCCTTCGAGCCACCGAATGGTGCCTGGAAGTCCACCCCGGAGGTTGGCGCGTTGACCCGGATCATGCCCGCCTCCAGGTCCCTGGTGAGCCGCAGCGCCCGGCCGAGGTCGCTGGTGAACACGGCCGCGACCAGGCCGTACCGGACGCTGTTGGCGATGCCGATGGCCTCGTCGGCGGACGCCGCCGGTATCACCGCCGCTACTGGCGCGAACACCTCTTCAGTCGCGAGTGGCCCCGCGGGCTGGTCGAGTTCCACCAGGGTCGGCGCGAGGTAATAGCCAGGGGCGTCCAGCGCTGTGCCTCCGGTCAGCACCCGGCCGCCTGATCTGGCGACCGCGGCCAGCGCCGACTCCCGCGAACCGGCGTCGATGACCGGCCCGACAAGCGTCTTGTCGTCGGCAGGGTCGAGGACTTGCAGCGCATCGATGGCCGCCGTCAGACGGTCACGGAAGCGCGGGTAGACCGCGTCCTCCACGATCACCCGGCTGGTCGCCGTGCACTTCTGCCCGGCGTAGCCCATCGAGGCGTAGGCGATCGCGGCCGCAGCACGGTCCAGGTCGGCGTCGGCCAGGACGACGGACGGGTTCTGGCCGCCCATCTCGGCCTGCACGCGGCAGCCGCGCTCGGCTGCGCGCCGGCTGATCTGCCGTCCGACCTCCGATGAACCGGTGAAGGAAACAGCGGCGACGTCCGGGTGGTTGATCAGCGCGCCCGCTTCGGCCGCGCCGCCGAGAACAACCTGGAAAACATTGTCAGGCAGGAACGGGCTCAGAATCTCCCGCAGCGCAAGCGCGGTCGCGGCTGCCGCGCTCGCGGGCTTCAGTATCGTCGCGTTGCCGTAGGCCAGGCTCGGCGCGGCCTTCCAGAGCGGAATGGCGACCGGAAAGTTCCACGGGGTGATCAGCGCTGCGACGCCTACCGGTACATGCCGGGCCATCAGCAACTGGTCGGCTGCCGCAGCGGGGATGGTCTCGCCGTCCGGCAGCAACGCAGCCTGCGCGTAGTACCGGAGGATCGCGACACCGCGGGCGACTTCGCCGCGCGCCTCGGACAGCGGCTTGCCGACCTCGCGCACGACAAGGCTGGTGAGTTCATCCGACCGTTGCTCGAGCGCGGCCGCGGCGTCGGACAGCGCCTTAGCGCGAGCGGCTCCCGGCACGTTCCGCCAGACGGCGGCCGCGCTGGCAGCCCGGCGGACCGCGGACTCAGTTCCTGCCGGTCCAGCCGTCGGCCACTCGCCCAGTACGTCGGCCGGGTTGTGCGGGTTGACGCTAGTGAAGGTCATCGGTCGCGCCTCTCTGCTGCCCGGATCATGATCACGAAAACTTTGTCGGCAAACAGCCGACGTTTTTTACGTCTTACGCTCGACTGCCAATCTCCAGCAGCACCTTGCCCCGAGGTCCGTCGCCGCCGCGCAGTCGCGCGATCGCCTGCTCGAAAGCCGCGAGCGGGAACCGGTGCGTGACCAGGAATCCGGGCCTGATCAGCCCGGAGTTCAGCAGCCCGACGACATCGCGCCAGGCCGCTGCGGTGTAACTGAAGCTGCCCAGGATCGCCAGGTCGTTGTTGACGACGTCATCGACTCCGAGTGCGACGGTCTGCCCGTGCGGCGGCAGGCCGAGCAGCAGCACGGTACCGCCACGGCGGGCGGCTGTCAGCGCGACGGCGGCAGCCAGGACCGCGCCGGCTGCCTCCACGACCAGGTCATAGCCCGCGCCTGCGGCTTCCGGTGAGGTCTCGAACCGGGCCGCGCCAGCCCGGGCGGCAAGCTCTGCCTGGGCCTGGCGCTGGCCGAGCAGCACAACCTCGGCTGGCGACCAGAGCCGGAGCAGGTAGACGGCCAGCAGCGCGATCGTCCCGTCGCCGATCACCAGCACCCGGACACCGGGTCCGACCGCCGCTCTGGTGAGACCCCGGTAAACGACTGAGGCGGGCTCAGTGAGTACCGCGTCCTCCGCGGCCACGCCCGGCACCAGCGGATGAACTAGCGCTGACGGGACGGCGACCAGGTCAGCCGCCGCGCCGTCGCGGGTGAAGCCGAACTCGTCGTAGGTCTCGCACAGGTTCGTCTCGCCTGCCACGCATCTCGCGCAGTGGCCGCACGCGACGACGCCTTCGACGACGACGCGCGTGCCAGCCAGCGGGGAATCGCCGGTGACGATCCCCGTCCACTCGTGGCCTAGCCCGATCGGGTACCGCACGTATGCCGGATCGACCTGACCGGCGATGATCTCAAGATCGGTGCCGCACAATCCGACCAGGTCAGGCCGCACGAGCGTGTCGCCCGCAGCCGAGGCGGGTGCCGGACGGCTGACCAGGGCCACCTCGCCGGGCGTGCGAACGACGAGTGCCCTCGTGGTTTCGATCATCGTGCCGGTGTCGATCACGCGAGTTCCGATCCAGTCCGGCCAGTGTCTTTCTGCTCCGTGTCCCGCTGCCGCGGTCCGCCCAGGATCCCGCTGACCCGGTCGGCAGCCCGCCGCACGGCCTGTCCCAGCTCGTTGATCCGCCAGGCAGGCAAGTCGCCCTTGATCCCGGTGACGCTGACAGCACCAGCGACGGCCCCGTCATGCCCGAAGATCGCGGCGCCGAGGCAGAAGATCCCGTCGGCGTCTTCCTCATCGTCGATGGCGAAGCCGTTGCTGCGCACTAGCTCCAGGTTGGCCAGCAGGGAGTCGACGTCGGTGATGGTATGGCCGGTGCGCCGCTGCAGCCCGGTCTGCGCGCACATATCGCGCACTTGCCGCTCAGGCATTGTTGCCAGGATCGCCTTGCCGGCTGCCGAAGCGTGTGGCATCTCGCGCTGCCCGAGCGGGGTGTGAAACCTGACGCTGCCGGGCCCGTCGACTCGCTCGATGAAGACCGGGAACCCGTCGTCGCAGATAGCGAGGCGCGAGGTCATCTTGGTTTCCTCGGAAAGCTCGGTGAGCAGCGGGCGGCTGAGATCGCCGAGCGGCAGCTGGCCGCGGGCAATGTCGCCGAGCCTGATCACGCCCGTGCCGAGGGTGTACCGCGGGCCAGGCTTGCCATCCCGGAGCATCCCGAACGCGGTGAGCGTCCGGGCCAGCGCGAGTGTCGTGCTCTTCGACGTCCCGAGTGACCTGGCCAGGTCACTGAGGGTCAGGCCCTCGGCCGGCGCGTCGGCGACGATCTGAACCAGCCGCATCGCCCTGGCGACGCTGCGCACGGTGTAGCGGCCAGCGCCATCCGCGTCAGCCGGTCCCGTGTCACGGAGAGGCTCCTGCTCGCTTATCCGCGCCACCTCGCCACGCTGCGCTGACGTCACGAACCCGGCCCTCCATGTGTTCGGTTAGCACCGCGTCTGTTCGGCAGCGCACGACCTGTTCGGTATTACCGAACGGTATGTAAGAAATACGTAACGAGCCTTGACATGGTCGCAAACATCATGGTTCGTTGCCTACGTGATTCTATATCACACAACGCCGTTCGGTACAGCCGAACACGGTGGATCCGAACACGGTGCCTCCGGACACCGTGCTTCCGAACGCCGTGCTTCCGAACGCCGTGCTTCCGAACGCCGTGCTTCCGAACACAGGGCCCGCAGCGTGGCACGCGCACGGGCGGCCGCGCAGCGCATCGGTGCCTGGCTGGCTGCCCGCGACCACGGGAGGCCGGCTGCCCTGATTCTCACCGGGCCGGCTGCCGTGGCGTGGGCCTGCGGTGGCGTCGCGCCGCCAGTCGATCGCGGTGCGGCTACCGACCTTGTGTGGGCCGTCTTTACTCCGGCTGCCGGCGCGTCAGTCCACGGTGTTTCATGCCACCGGGCGCTGATTACAACATGCGTCGAGGCCGACCGCATCGAAGACGAGTATGGCCCCGGAGAACACGGCTTCGCCGAGTTTGCTGTCGTTCCCTGGCAGGATCCTGACGCGTTCGTGCGCGCCGCGGAGCAGCTTGCCGACGCTCCGGCCCGGCGGCTTGCGTCCGATGGCCATCCCGCCTTCGGGTTTGACGTCAGCGACGATCTCGTGGCCTTGCGGCTCGCGCTCTCCGAGCCTGAGCAGGAGGACCTCGCCGACCTGGGCCGGGATGCCGCGGCTGCGCTGCAGTCCGCCCTCACCTCGTGGCAGCCGGGGGAGCGTGACCTCGACCTTCAGGCCCGCTGCGCCGCGCACCTCGAGGCAGCCGGTGCCGACGCCCCGGTGCTGATCGTGGGCGGCGACGACCGGCTGAAGCGCTACCGTCATCCGATGGCCGTCGGAGCTCCGGTCAGCGACCTCGTCATGGCGGTTGTGGTGGCGCGGCGCGGCGGCCTGCACGCGGCGACTACCCGGTTCGCTTCTGCGGCACCGCTGGACGAAAGCTATGCCAGCTTGCGCCGCCGGGTACTGGCGATCGAAGACGCGGTGCTGTCGGCGAGCCAGCCGGGCGCCACCTACGGGAGCGCCCTGACCGCGCTCGACGCCGGCTACGCTCGCGCGAACGCGCCGGGCGGATGGGCTGGCCATTACCAAGGCGGCCCGATCGGCTTTGCCCAGCGCGAGTTCGAGATTGCACCAGATCAGGCCGGCTCTCGCTGGTACCGCGAGCCGGTTGCCGCGGGTCACGCGATCGCCTGGAACCCGAGCCTGCCAGGCGGCGCGAAGGCGGAAGATACCTACCTAGTTACTGCCAGCGGCCAGCTGGAGCGAGTGACATACGCGCCAGGCTGGCCATCGGAACCTGACGACGGCCGGCAGTTGCCGCGCCCCGCTGTACTGGAGGTCGGTACGTGACCGCTGAACCGCGAGCCCTTGATGTCACGGGTGCCGGCGTACTGTCCGGGCGGGGCCTGACCGTCGAGCCGGCAGCGCCTGCGAGCGAGGCACGGTTCCCGGACGCGGCTCACTTCCGGATCGAGATCCCGAGCTGCGAGGGACCCGAGGTGCTCCGCGCCGTCGTCGACGAAGCATCGGCGCGCGGCGTCACGGTCAACCGGGTCTCGCAGGGTAGCGGCGCGATGCTGCACTCCGAGGCAGAGCTCGCCGAAATGGCCCGGATCGCCGCTGACAACGGCATCGAGGTCTCGCTGTTTGTCGGCCCGCGGGAGGAGTGGGACATCGGGCGGGCGGCCGCGTCCGCGGACGGCGGGACATTCGCCGGCCGCCTGCGCGGCACCCGGCAGCTCCGGTACGCGGTCGAGGACATCGTGCGCGCCACCGAGCAAGGGATCCGCGGGTTCCTCATTGCCGACCCCGGCCTGCTGCAGCTGGTGAGCGAGATGCAGCAAGCGGGACAGCTCCCGGCGTCCATCGTCTGGAAAGTCTCGGCTGTCATGGCGCCGTCCAACCCGCTCGCCTTCAGGCAGCTCGAGCGTTTCGGTGCCTCGACGATCAATGTGCCATCAGACCTGACCCTGGGCCAGGTCGCAGAGATGCGATCAGTCAGCACGGTGCCCATCGATCTGTACGTGGAGACTCCCGACGCGATGGGCGGCGTAGTCCGCGGTCACGAGGCCGCCGACCTGATCAGCGTCGCGGCCCCGATGTACGTGAAGTTCGGGTTGCGTAACTCCCGGCCGCTCTACCCGAGCGGCCTGCACCTGACCGCTGACGCAGCGGCCATCGCGCGGGAGAAGGTACGCCGAGCCCAGATCGCGCTCGAGTGGATCGCGCGCAGCGAGTTGAAGCTGATCCAGTCCGGCCCGGCCGCGCCAGGCCTCGGCATCCCGGAGCCCGTCCGGTGACCGGCGCGGCTTTGCGCAGCCAGGCCTGGCTCGCAGGTGACGACGAGGTTGCGCTTGAGCACCGGGTGGCGCTCGCCAGCGCGGGTCTGCCTGTCAGCCAGTCCGCCGACCGCCCGGTGATCGGCATCGCGAACTCAGCGAGCGACCTGAACCCCTGCAACCTGCCGCTCCGCGACCTGGCGGTCGAGGTCAAGGCCGGCATCGAGGAAGCCGGCGGCATCGGCGCGGAGTTCGGGACGATCTCGCTCGGCGAGGACCTGATGAAGCCGAGCGCGATGCTGTACCGCAACCTGCTCGCCATCGAGATCGAGGAGATGGTCCGCGCCAACCCGCTCGACGGGCTGGTCGTGCTGGCCAACTGCGACAAGAGCGTCCCCGGCGCGCTGATGGGCGCGATCAGCGCGAACATCCCGACGGTCCTGGTGACCGGCGGCTCCCGGCCGGTGGCGCAGTTCCGCGGCCAGCCAGTCGGCACCGGCACGGCATTGTGGCGGATGTGGGACGAGCGCCGGGCCGGCCGCCTCGATGACGCGGGCTGGGCGGAATTCGAGCGCTGCCTGAGCTGCGGCCGTGGCGCCTGCAACACCATGGGCACCGCGTCCACCATGGCCGTCCTGGCCGAGGTGCTCGGGCTGATGGTTCCCGGCGCCGCCTCAATTCCGTCAGGAGAGAAACGAGGTCTTGCGGCCGCGCGGACAGCCGGACAGCTCGCGGTCAGCGCGGTGCTTGCCGGCCTGCGGCCGCAGTCCATCCTCACCCAGGACTCTTTCGCGAACGCGATCATCGCGCTGCACGCGATCGGCGGCTCGACCAACGCGGTGATCCACCTGGCGGCGATGGCAGGCCGTGCCGGGCTGCCGTTCCCGCTCGAGGACATCAGCCGGCTCGGCGCGACCGTTCCGGTGCTGGCGGACATCGAGCCGTCCGGCTCGGGGCTGATGCCGGACTTCGACGAGGCGGGCGGCGTTCCGGCCCTGCTGCGCGAGCTGGCGGGCCTGGTGCGGACCTGGGCGCTGACCGTCACCGGGCGGACCATCGGCGAAGAGCTCGCCGACGCGCCGGCCGCGACCGGCGCGATCCGCCCGGCCAGCGCCCCGCTGCGGGAGGGCGGCGCGTTCGGCGTCGTCCGCGGCTCGCTGGCGCCCGACGGCGCGGTAGTCAAGACCTCCGCGGCGACGCCGGAACTGCTGCGCCATCGCGGGCCAGCGGTAGTCTTCCGCGGCTACGACGACATGCTGGCCCGGATTGACGATCCGGCGCTGCCGATCACCCCGGAGACGGTCCTGGTGCTGACCGGGTGCGGTCCGGTCGGGGTGCCCGGCATGCCGGAGTGGGGCATGATCCCGATCCCGGCGCGGCTGGTCAGGGCCGGGGTGACCGACATGGTCAGGGTCACCGATGCGCGGATGAGCGGCACCAGCTTCGGCACGGTCGTCCTGCACGTCGCCCCTGAGGGCGCTGTCGGCGGCCCGCTGGCCCTGGTGCGCGACGGCGACGTCATCGCGCTGGACGTGCCGGCCGGCACCATCGACCTCGACGTCAGCGCGGCTGAGCTGGAGCACCGCCGGGCTAGCTGGACCCCGCCGCCGCCCGCGCACCTGCGCGGCTGGCCCGCGCTGTATGCCGCGCACGTGCTGCAGGCGCCGGACGGATGCGACCTGGACTTCCTCCGCGCGCCGACGCCGGAGCACCGGAGATTTGTGGAACCCATCGTGGGCCGTTCATGAGAATCGCCCGCATAACCAAGGAGGAGAAGGCCGTGAGGCGATGGAAGATTGCGGCAGGCGTCGCTGCCGCGGCACTGCTCGCCGCTGGATGCGGCAGCTCCAGCAGCGGAGGCGGCAGCGGCAACGGGCCGGTGACGCTGACGATCTGGGAGAACTACGGCACGGAACAGAACGCGACCGCCCTGGACAACCTGGCCAAGGCGTTCCACAAGCTGCACCCGAACATCACGGTGAATGTGGTCAGCCAGCCCGCAAGCAACTACTTCGCGCTACTGCAAGCCAAGGCAATTTCCCATAACGGCCCGGACCTCGCGGTGATGTGGACCGGCCTGTTCACCCTCCAGTACAAGGGCTTCCTGCAGAACCTCAAGGGGCTCGTGCCGGCGTCCGCACTCGCGCAGGTCGACCCGGACGCGCTGAAGTGGACGTCCGACGGCTTCAATGCGGCGAACGGCCCGTACGTGATCCCGCTGGAGAACCAGTTCTACATCGGCTTCTACAACAAGGCTGACTTCGCGAAGGCCGGGGTCATGTCGGTTCCGACCGACTGGTCGCAGCTCTATGCCGCGTGCACGAAGCTGAAGAAGGCCGGCTACACGCCGCTGGTATACGGCAATGGCGGTCAGCCGCTCGGTGCCACCTTCTACCCGTGGTACGACATGAGCTACATGATGATCGGCGCGTACTCGGTGGCGCAGTGGCAGGGCCTCTACAGCGGCGCGATCCCGTGGACCTCGCCGGCCATCACCGCGCAGCTCTCCGACTGGGTCAAGCTGCACAGCTCCGGCTGCACCAACCCTGACGTCGTCACCAACACCAACAACCTCGGCCAGTTCGAGTCCGGCAAGGCCGCGATGATGGTGGACGGCACCTGGGACACGGCGAAGTTCACCAGCGCCCTCGGTAACAAGGTGGCCGCGTTCGTCCCGCCGTACTCCAACACGCCGATCAAGGGCGTCGTCGACTTCGCCGGCGACGGGCTGTCGATGATGAGCTACTCGCCGCACAAGACCCAGGCGGCCGAGTTCCTCACTTTCATGACAACCAAGCAGGCGGCTGCGATCATCAACGCGGCCGGCCTCATCCCGGCAATCGAGGGGACCTCGACCAGCAACCCGGTGAACCAGCAGATGCTCAACTTTGTCAGCCAGGACGGCATGACTGCCTACCCGATGCTGGACAACGTGGTGCAGGGCAACATCGTCAACATCGGGTCGAAGTTCCTCCCGTCCGTCCTTGGCGGCAGTGAGTCGATCGCCAAGGCAGAGCAGGCCATGCAGACGACACTGGAGCAATTGCCCGCGAGCCAGCGCGGCAACACGTTCCCGTAACTGCCCGTTTCCTCGTGCCTTGAGGTATTAGCCAGAGCGGGGCGCGTCGTCTGTCGGCGCGCCCCGCTCGTCCGACGACCAGGAGCCTTTTCCGTGAGTCTCACCGCCGACCCGCCAGTCCGGCGCCCCCGGCGCGGGAGGCTAGCCCGGCGGCGCCGGCTGGCCGGCTTCCTGCTGTCAATCCCGGCGATCGTGCTCGTCGCGGCGCTGCTATGGACGCCGATCGTGCAGGCAGTCCGCTATTCCATGACGAGCTGGAACGGATACACGGCGCCGGTCTGGATCGGCCCGAGCGCTTATGCTTCCGCGTTCGGCGACCCGATCGTGCGCCGGGTGCTGGAGAACAACGCGCTGCTGCTGCTGGCCGTGCCGTTCGCCATCGGCATCCCGCTGATCATCGCGGCGCTGCTGCACGAGCACGTGCGCGGCTGGCGGTTCTTCCGGTCGGTCTACTTCCTGCCCACGGCCATCTCCTGGGTCGTCATCGGCATGGTGGCGCTGCAGTTCTTCGCCGACAAGGGCATCCTGAACCAGTTGCTCGCTGACGTCGGCCTCGGCTCGGTTCACACTGACTTCCTGGCATCGGAGTACAGCGCGCTCGCGGCCCTGGCCATCACGTTCATCTGGTCGATGATCGGGACGAACACGATCATCTTCCTGACCGGGATGGCAACGCTCGATCCGACGCTGATAGAGGCAGCGCGCGTCGACGGCCTGAGCCGGCGGCAGATCTTCTTCCGGGTAGAGCTGCCGCTGCTGACCAGGTTCATCCAGTTCTCCTTCGTCATCACCGTCATCAGCGCGTTCTCGGCGCTGTTCAGCCTGATCTTCGTGATGACCGGCGGAGGACCGGGGCTCGGCACCACCACGCTGGAGTTCTTCGTGTACCAGGCAGGCTTTGCCCAGGGCCAGTTCGGGACAGGTGCGCTGTACGGAGTCATCCTCTTCGTCATCATGATCATCGTCGGGATCGGCCAGCTCCGGCTGATCAGGACTGAGGACGGGGAGGGCTGGTAGCCGTGACCGCTGCATCTGCGCCGTCAGCACCCTCCGCGCCCGAGGCTGCCGCCGCCAGCACGCCCGGCGTGACCGGTACGCCTGGTTCACCGGGGGCGCCTGGCGCGGGTGGCGCGCCGGTCAGCCGGTGGCAGTCAGCCCGGTTCCGCCGCCGGGTGTCCGCGACGGTCATCTTCGTGGCCATGGTCGTGGTCGCGGTCGTCATGTTCTACCCGTTCTGGTACATGGGCGATAACTCGTTCCGCAACCAGAACCAGTTCGACCTGCAGAGCGGCCATTCGCTGGCGGGCTGGACGCAGCTCTTCCAGACGCTGCCAGTGGTGCACGAGCTGGTCAGCTCGACGATCGTGTGCGCCGCGGCGATCGCGATCATCCTGCTGGTATCGACGACCGCGGGCTTCGCGTTCGCCAAGCTGCGCTACCGGGGCAGCGGCGCGGTATTCCTGCTGATCATCGCAGCCATGATGGTGCCGCTCCAGTCGATCATCATCCCTGAGTACGTGAACCTGGCGAAGTTCAACCTGATGAGCAGCTATACCGGCGCGGTCCTGGTGTACGCGGCGCTCGGGGCGCCATTCGCCACGTTCCTGATGGCGACCTATTACCGCGGCATCTCCGACGAGCTGATCGAGGCTGCCGTGATGGACGGGCTCAGTTACGAGCGCACGTTCCTGCGGATCGCGCTCCCGCTGTCGCTGCCAGCCATCGCGACCGTCACGGTGCTGCAATTCATCCAGATCTGGGATGACCTGCTAGTGGGCTACCTCTTCCTGCCCACGAACGATCGCACGATCACGGTCGGTCTTGCCGTGCTGTCATCTGGCCGCACGACGGGCATCCCGCCGCTGATGGCCGGCTCGCTGGTCAGCGCCATCCCGGCGATCATCGTCTACCTGATCTTCCAGCGGTACCTGATCAGGGGCCTGACCCTGGGCATGGGCAAGTGAACTGGGAGGTGGCAGTCCCGGCCGGTGCCGAGCTAGGGGAGCGGCCGGTCTGGGACCCGAACACGGGCTCAGTGATCTGGGTTGACATCAATGCGGGAGAGCTGCACCGGCTCAGGCCGGACGATGCTGACACGGTCATCGCCACAGCCGGGGTGCCAGTCGGCGCGGCCGCTCCGCGCGCTGGCGGCGGCTACGTGCTCGCTGCTGCAGACGGCTTCCGGCTGATCGGCCCGGACGGTGCCCCGGCCGGCCCGCCGCTGCGGCCGCCGGGCATGCCGGGAACCGTGCGCTTCAACGATGGCGCGTGTGATCCGGCCGGCCGGTTCTGGGCGGGTACCACGGCAAAGGACGGCCCGGCCGGCAGCGCGTCGCTGTACCGGCTGGAGCCGGACGGCAGGATGGCCGAGGTGCTCGGCGGCGTGACCGAGTCGAACGGCCTCGCATGGAGTCCGGACGCCACCGTCTTCTACTACACCGACTCCGGAGAAGCGCAGTCCCGGGTACGAGCGTTCAGCTTCGATCTGCAGGCCGGAACACTAGCCGATGAGCGCGACCTGATCCGGTTCGCGCCAGCCGACGGGATCGCCGACGGCTTGGTGGTCGATGCCGAAGGTTGCCTGTGGATCGCCATGTGGGGCGGCGGCTGCGTACGGCGCTACTCAGCGCACGGCGAGCTGCTCGGACTCTATCCAGTGCCGGTCAGCCAGCCGACCTGCCCGGGCTTTGCCGGACCGGAGCTGGATCAGCTGTATGTCACGACGGCCTGGGAAGACATGCCGGCCCAGCGCCGCGAAGCCGAACCGCTCGCTGGTCATCTGCTGCGGACCAGACCTGGCGCGGCTGGGCTGGCAATGGCGAGTTACGCCGGATAGGAGCGAACAACATGTCCCGGATCGTGCTTGACGCGGTCTCCAAGCAGTTCCCCGGCGGGACAACTGCAGTCAGCTCGCTGGACCTGGAGGTCTCCGACGGTGAGCTGCTCGTCCTCGTCGGCCCGTCTGGCTGCGGCAAGACGACAGCCCTGCGCATGGTCGCGGGGCTGGAAGAGGTCAGTTCCGGCACCATCTACATCGACGACCGCGCGGTCAACGACATGGAACCGCGCCATCGCGACATCGCCATGGTCTTCCAGGGCTACGCCCTCTACCCGCACCTGTCGGTCTACGACAACATGGCGTTCAGCCTGAAGTACCGGAGGGCGGTGCCCAAGGCCGAGGTGAAGAAGCGGGTCAGCGAGGCCGCGCGGATCCTCGAGCTCGACGCCCTCCTGGACCGCAAGCCGAGGCAGCTGTCCGGCGGGCAGCGCCAGCGCGTCGCGATGGGCCGGGCGATCGTCCGCCAGCCGCGCGCGTTCCTGATGGACGAGCCGCTGTCCAACCTTGACGCCAAGCTCCGGGTGCAGATGCGCGCGGAAATCGCCCAGCTGCAACGCTCGCTTGGCACTACGACTATCTACGTCACCCATGACCAGACCGAGGCGATGACGCTGGGAAGCCGTGTTGCGGTTCTTAGCCAGGGTGTGCTTCAGCAAGTCGCGTCGCCTCAGGAGATGTACCGGAACCCTGCCAATCTGTTCGTGGCCGGGTTCATCGGGTCGCCGCCGATGAACCTGATCGACGCCAGGCTCGAGCGAGGCCCTTCGGACTCGGGCTCGGCCGGCAGCCCGGGCGGCCCGATCGTGGTCTTCGGCAACCACCGGCTCGGTGTCCCGGCTCAGGTCACTGCCGACCGCCCGGCGCTGGAGCGCTACCTGGGCAGGGATATCGTCCTCGGCATCCGGCCGGAGCACTTGTCGGACGCGGCACTGCTGCGCGACGCGGACGCCGGCTCGGTCATTGAGCTGCCCGTCCGGCTCCGCGAGGAACTCGGCTCTGACGTCCAGATCCACTGCGGGATCGGCGCGGTAGCTCACCACGGCAAGTCGGCCGCCGAAGACGTGACATCGCTGGCCACTCTTGTCGCCCGGATGGACCCGCAGACGGCGCTGGCCGAAGGCCAAAATGCCCGGGTCCATGTCGAGACGACCAAGCTGCATTTCTTCGACCCGGAAACTGGCGCGGCGATCCGGGACTAGCTTTCTGGCCTGGCCGGCTATCGGGCTTGCTGGTACCGGCGGGGATACTGTCGGCATGGTTGACGACACCGCGCGGGAACGTGCGATCTATGACGCGCTGAAGGCCTCCGACGAAGTTGCCGCAGCTCTTCAGGCACACCTGATCGAGGAGCACGGGGCGGATCTGGAGCGAGAGGCTGCGGAGGGGCCCGCGACGAACTCTCTCAAGCTGCTCAGGCAGGCTCGCCTGCGGCTCGGTCATGGTCTTCGCGCCATCGAGGCCGACAACATCGCCGAGTCTGACGAGATCTCCCTGCGCAATCACTGACCGCCGGTCTGTTGCGCATTGCCGGGTAGAGAGGCTGCTTTCGGGTAGTGCCAATCGATGTACTGGCTGGTCACGCCACTGGTCAGGAACCCGAAGCTGGAAGCTGGGCGATTGGAACGCAGATGCCTGATAACGCGCTGGAAGAACTACTCGTGTCGTCCGAGGTGCAGACCGCGCGCGATCGCATGGAGGACTACGACTCGGCCGAGGCAGCCGCGGACACGAACCCGCACGGTGAGCAGGAGCTTGCTGATCTGCGCGAGGCGCTGATCGAGATGCCCGGCGCGGTGCGGATGCTCCTGGAAGCAATCGACCGGGCCGGGGTGAGTGCGGGTCAGCCGCAGTACGACCCGGGAGACAGGGCAGGCCTTTCCTGAGCGGTGCTGGCCGCCTTGCCGTGGGGAGGGCTCCCCTTTCGCCTGGCCTGCAACGGTGCCAGCGTTGGTACTGGCGCGCGGCCGGGAGCGGGGGCCCCGGTCCGTTAGGTCCGGCGCCCGGCACGGTGACCCGTGCGGCGACGCATCCTTCTGTTAGCGGCCGTTTCTACAGTGTCGCTGCCACTTCGGCCCGCAACGCCTGGGCTGTTGGCGGCACTGACTGGTTCTCACCGGAAACCCTGGCTGAGCACTGGAACGGCACTGCCTGGAGCCAGGCGCAGTACCCGAAGCCCGCGGGCGGCCAGTTGCGCGCTGTGGCGGCGACCTCTGCCTCCAACGCATGGGCGGTCGGCTACCCCGCCCGACTAGCTGTGACCCGCTGTGCGGCACCGCGACGCTGCACTGGAACGGCAGCAAGTGGGTCTGGCACCTGTCGCGCTAGATCGCCCCGCCGTGGGGACGGCTCCCCGTTCGTGCTCCCGGCTACAGCATGATGGCGAGCATGAAGGCCATGGTGATGCCCATCGCGATCCGGCATGCGACAGCGACCCGCGGGTCGAGCAGCGGGCCGGCCTCTGTTCCTTCGGTGGTGCTAACTGACGACGTACTGGCCGGCTCTCCTGCTGTGGCCCCGCTCGCAGTTACTGCCGTCGCGCTGGCAGCGTGCCTGGTCGCGGAGCCGGCGGAAGTCAGGACAGACGCCGCCGGTCCGGCTACGGCAAGCGCGGCGGCAGGCTGCGGCGAGACGCTGAGCCGCGGCAGCCGTCCGCGGGCGTGCAAGCGGGCGTTACCGATCTGGTCGAGATCCCAGACCGCCCAGGCGACCATGAACAGGATGAAGGCCAGCCCGAGGGTCGGCACCTTGAGGGTTCCCATGCCTGCGGAACCGGCCGCCATGCCGCTCATGCCCATCCCGGAGCCATGAGCGGCAGTGGTCACGGCTGCGAACATATACACCATCGCGGTACCGTGCACCAGGTGCGGCAGATGATGGCCAGTACCCAGGGCAGCGGCTCCCTGAGTGCGTACCTCTGCGCTGACACGCCAGGTGAACCACACTGTGACGACGGCGAACACAGCTATCCAGACCGCGTTAGGCAGCGTACGAAGACTGCTTGCCAGCATGCCGGCCATCGCGATGCCCATCAGGACGTGTGCCGCGTCGATGTCGGCGTCCGGCCGGAACCGGCTGCCAGCCCGGCCCGCCGCCAGGCGCCCGGCCGACACGCCAGCGACGACCAGCATGACAGCGGCGAAGATGTCGAGGATCCAGGAGGGGACCATCATTCGAGTTCTCCCTGTGTTTCAGGCGTCAGGGCCGGACGGCGAGCGGCGGGCCAGTAGGCGGCCGCGAGTAGCGCCAGCAGCAGGCCCGAATTCGGGTCAGTTGCGCCGCCGGCCAGGATGGTGCCGAGGTCCTGGCCCGCGATCCAGATGGCGAGGGCCAGCACGATAGCCAGGATGATGGTGGCGCGGGCGAGCGAGACCGGCAGGAAGACGCCGACTGCGATCACGGCCAGCAGGACCGCGAGAATGATCGAGGCGGTCAGTCCGTGATTGTTCAGCAGGCTCGCCGCAGCCCGGTTGACCGCAGCGAGCCAGCCTGGCTCGCCGCTGGCCATTCCAGCCACCATGTCGTGCAGGCCCTGCGCGGTCCGGTTGGCCGCGGTAACCGCGAAATAGGCGAGGCTCCCCCACAAGATGAGCCAGGCGGCCTTTGCCAGGGCCGGCCCGACCGGCCGTGCCGCCACGAACGGTGCCGGGTGGGCGTCATCCTGGTCACCTGCCACTGGCCAGAGCAGCACGGCTAGCAGCGCGTAGATGATCACCGCGCCGGGCGCCCCATTGACCGGGCTGGCGCTTCCGGACAAGATGCCGCCAAGGCCCTCGCCGAACCACCAGACGCCAAGCGCCCAGGCGATCGACGCCGCGAGCGCGACCTTGACGGTGCGGCGGTTGCCGATGCCCAGCCCGAGCAGTACCTGGATCGCGGCGAAAGTCGTGTTCGTAGCCACCGGATGATCCGTGATCAGCCGGGACGTCCAGTTGATCGGGTCGGCGATCACCGCCGGGTTGCCGGGCGCCGTGCCGGCCAGCATCTGGCTGAAGCCGTTCGTGAACATGAACGACTGGAACTGCAGGATGCCGTCCAGCAGCCAGATGGCGGCGAGCCCCAGTTGCAGCCAGCGCCGGGCATCGGGGAACTGGGCGCGGGCCGCCGCGTCCGGCGTGCTCCGCGCACTGGCGCGCAATCCGCCGGCCAGTGCCGTGCTGTCACTCACCATGGTCGGGTCTCCAGTCCGGCGGCCAGATCGGTGCCGGCGCCACGCGCCCGGCACTGTCCCTCAGCCGCACCTGCCGCCCGCACCGGAATATGGTCATCTCGATGCGCGCGGCGGGCATTGTTTAAAGTAGCGGGAATAATCTAGCGGCAGGAGTTTAGAACGATCAGCCGCCTCCGTGCAACCGGTCTTGACCTGGCAAAACGTCACGGGTAAGCAATTCGGATAACCCCCTGGCGGTATCTCCTGTAACCCCGGTGGGGTAATTTTATGAAAACCCTCTGGGGGTATTCTCGGTGACCGCCGGCGACGTGTCGGCCGGGCGGGCAGCTGGCGAGAATAGGCCGGTTCGTGACAGGGCGGATAAGGTATCCGCGTACCTGAAACGGATCGGTCCGGCCACCTGGCAGGGCACGACAGTTCCGGGAGATGACGAGATGGCGAAATGGTGAGCCCGGCAGCCCGGCTGCTCGCATTCCTGCTGCTGCTCGCTGTCATGTTTACCGGCGCATACGCTGTGGGGGCGCACCTGGGCCCGATCGCCGTCACCCATTCCCAGCAAGGTCCGGGTGGCAGCCAGAACATGCAGATGGGACACATGCCCATGGGCCGGGGATCAGCTCGATGACCACCTCGGCCGGCCCGAAGCCCACGCCGCTGCTCACGGACTCCGGTGAGCTGCTGGAATTCGCCATCAGCGGGATGACCTGCGCGTCATGTGCCGCGCGGATCGAACGTCAGCTCAACAGGCTGGACGGAGTGACCGCGACGGTCAGCTACGCGACCGAGCGCGCCTACGTCACCCGAAGCGGAGGCCGCCGGCCTGCCGACCTGATCAGCGTGATCGAGACTGCCGGGTACACCGCCGAACTGGCCGGCGCAGCCGCTCCGGCAACTGGTGACGACCAGGCGACCAGGAAGCTCGGCCGGCGACTGGCGGCCTGTGCGCCACTAGCGGCGGGCACCATCGTGCTGGCGATGGTCCCGGCGGCGCAATTCGCCGGCTGGCAGTGGGTTAGCCTGCTGCTGGCCGCGCCGGTGGCGATATGGGGTGCCTGGCCGCTCCACGCCGCAGCCTGGCGAGGGCTCGGGCACGGCGCTGCCACCATGGACACCCTGGTGAGCCTCGGCGTTGCTGCTTCGTTCGGCTGGTCGGTCTACGCGCTGTTGTTCGGCGGCGCGGGCAACGTCGGCATGCGGATGCCGTTCGCGATCACATTCGGCCTGGCCAGCGGGCAATCCATCTATCTGGAGGCAGCGGCTGGCGTCACCACGGCCGTCCTGGCCGGCCGGTATCTGGAAGCACGGGCCAAGGCGCGCTCTGGGAGCGCCCTGACGTCGCTTGCCGCACTTGCAGCGAAGGACGTGCGCGTACTGCGGTGCGGAGCGGAGCAGACGATTCCAGTCGACGCGCTGCGGGCGGGCGAGGAGTTCGTAGTGCGGCCGGGGGAGAAGATCGCCACCGATGGAGTGATTACCGGCGGTGCCTCGGCTATCGATGCTGCCATGGTGACCGGCGAGTCGGTGCCTCAGGAAGTAACCATTGGCGGCGAGGTTACCGGTGGCACTATGAACCTGACCGGCCGGCTTGTCGTCCGGGCCACCAGGGTCGGCGCCGACACTACCCTTGCTCACATCACCAGGCTGGTCACCGAGGCGCTGGCGAGTAAAGCCAGGTCGCAGCGGCTTGCCGACCGGGTGGCTGGCGTGTTCGTGCCATGCGTGATCGGCCTTGCTGTCGTCACGCTGGGGTTCTGGCTGGGCAGCGGGCTGCCCGCCGCGAGCGCGTGGAGTGCAAGCGTCGCCGTACTCGTCGTGGCGTGCCCGTGCGCGCTGGGTCTGGCTACGCCGACAGCGCTGATGGCGGCCCTCGGGCGCGGCGCAGAACTCGGGGTCCTGATCCGCAGCGCACAGTCGCTGGAGACCGCGGGCCGGATCAGCGCGATGGTGCTGGACAAGACCGGAACCTTGACGACTGGGACGATGACCGTCCTGCAGATCACTACCAGCGCGGGCTGCGACGAAGCGACGGCGCTGCGGTATGCGGGCACGGTGGAGGCCGCGTCCGAGCATCCGGCTGGGCAGGCGATCGCCATCGAGGCAGCGCGCCGGTGTGGCCAGCTGCCGGTGGTCACGCAGTTCGCCAGCGTGGCCGGATCGGGTGTGCGCGGCGTAGTAGATGGCGACCTGGTGATCGTCGGGCGGGAAGGGTTTGTCGCCGAGTCGGGCCTGGTCGTCCCCGGCGAGCTCAGCGCTGCTGTCGCGCGGGCAGGCTCAGCGGGCCGGACGGCGGTCCTGGCAGGCTGGGATGGCCAGGCCCGGGCGGTATTCACGGTTGGCGACGCGCCGCGGGCCGGCGGCGCCGCTGCTGTTTCGCGGCTGCGGCGGCTCGGGCTGATCGTGTACGTCGTGACCGGTGACAGTCGCGAGGCGGCGGTTTCAGTAGCAGAGAAGCTTGGTATCGCGGCCGGGAACGTGATCGACAGCACGCAGCCGGCTGCTAAGGCGAAGGTGGTGCGCGAACTGCAGGAGGCCGGCTATCGCGTCGCCATGGCCGGGGACGGGGTGAACGACGCGGCCGCGCTCGCCGCCGCCGACCTCGGCATGGCGATGGCGTCCGGCACAGACGCTGCCATCGGCGCCAGCGACATCACGCTCACCAGCGCAGATCCGGGCGTTATCGCCGATGCGATCCAGCTCGCCAGGGCCACTCTGGCGATCATCAGGATTAACCTGTCCTGGGCGTTCGGCTACAACGTCATCGCGATCCCGCTTGCGGCGCTCGGCTATCTCAATCCGCTGTTCGCCGGCATCGCCATGTCGGGCAGCTCGCTGATCGTGGTCTCTAACAGCCTGCTGCTCCGCCGGTTCCGCCCGCGCCGGACCGGGACATGACCGCGACGGCTGCGACGGGGGCGCGCCAGCGGGCCCGCACCTCGGAGCTAGCCCGAGCTGCTGCCGCGCCGCTGGTATGTGGCGTCATCCTTATCGCCCTGCTAGCCGGCTGGGTAGCGGGTGGTGGCGGCGGCACGCTGAGCCGCCTGCGGATCCAGGTGACCCGGGCCACCGTGCCGATGGTCGCGTACACGGCGCGCGCTGCCGCCGGGAAGAACGCTGGCGTCTACATCACGATCCGGAATCTAGCGCGCGTCCCTGATGTCCTGCTCTCGGCGAGCAGTCCGGCTGCCGCGCAGGTAGTGATCACCCGTGCGGTGACCCAGCACCCGGCCATAGCGGTCGGCGGACTTGTCGTCCCGGCCGGCGGCACGATCAGCCTCAGCCCGCTCGGCGCTGATCTAGTGCTCATCCGCCCGCACTCGCTGATGTCGGGCCAGACCGTGCTGCTGCGGCTGCGATTCAAGAACGCTGGCGAGTTGAGCGTGACCGCGAGCGTCACCCCGCCGGGCACGCCCTGACAGGCAGTTAGCTCGCCGGCGGAGTGATATTCGCCGGGGTGAACTGTGCCAGGTCGTAAATGCCGAGTGCCTGCTCGATTTGAGCGACCCGGCTGACCATAGCGGCGAATCCGTCCGGACCGAACTGCTGACGTTGCAGGTCAGCGAAACGCTCGCCGAGTTCGGCGATCTCCCCGGCGGGCAGGAGGGCACGAAACGCCGGGTAGACGACAGTGTCCTCGCGCGCCTCATGCGGCTCGTACATGCGCACGAATGCGGCCATCGCTCTCGTCACGGGGGCGGTTACGGCCGTGCGCAGCGATCCGGTGCTGCCGGTGTCAGCGAGGATGAGCTGGGTCAGCTCACGACCGCGTGCGTGCTGCAGCAGCAAGGTGGAGACGGTGTCGGTGAGCTGACCCGCCTTCTGCAGCCGGGGGAACACGTAGGCCTCTTCCAGCTCCTCATGAAACGCCTCAATGTAGTCATGGATGATCACCGCGGCATCGTGCAGGTGCGCCGCCTGCAATGGGTGGTCAGCGGCCGCCGTCGTGATGACCTCGCGGTAGATCAGCAGGATGCGGATGAGCAGGCCGTGCTCAGCCATCAGATCCTCACCTGGCGGCGGCACTTCCAGAGCGCGCAGCAGCTGCGGCGACGGCTGGCTGTCGTCTGTGGCGCGCGCGACGCCGAATCCTGAGGCGAGCCCGCCGCCGACGGCGGCAAGCCCGGCGCCACTAAGCAGGATCGCCCGCCTGGCCGGCCGGTCGTGCCCGGTCAATCGCCCGGTCCCAGGGTCAGTGGCTGACCCGACGGCCGCAGCAGATACCACACGCCGCCGTTGAGATCGATGCCCTGGCCAGTCACCTGGCCTGGCTGGACGTCTCCGGTGTAGGTGTACAACGGCCAGCCGTTGTAGGTCACCACCCGGCCGCCAGCCGGGTCGGGGTCAGAGCTGAGCAGGTCGTCCTTTACCCCCGGGCCCCCGGCGAGCCGAGCGGCCGGTGCGATCTTGACGGGCGGCCAGGTGGCCGCGCACAACCCGGTGCAGGTCACCTGCCGCTGACCGTCCGGCTGGAACATGTAGATCGCGTAACCCTTGCTGGTTACCAGTACCGAGCCCACGCCGGGTAGGGTCCGCGCGTCGATGGTGACGGCAGCGCCCGCCGGACGGCCCGAACCTGCGGTTCCGCCCGCCGCGGCCGCGCACGCGGTGGCCAGCAGCAGGATGGCGATTCCCGCAGCCAGGGCCCCGGCCCGACGGAGAGTGGCGGCGGCATTGAGCATGATACTTTTGTCACTTTCGTCGTCGCCCGGCAATCGGCGGCATGCATCCGCCATCGGGGCGGTTAGGCTATTGCCGCGACCTGCGACCAAGCTCCTGAGTCCGCAGCACTACAGTTCGTAGTGCCTTAGCACACTAGCAGATCGTGAGACCCCGCACCGTGCCACCAGTATTGATACCGCAGCCGTGAAGGGCAGCACGCCATGCCCGGCATGAACAGCGGCCTCAACATCGACGACCCGACTGTTATCGCCGCGTTCAAGACGGCGCTTCTCCACCAAGGGCTCGTCGCCGCGCTGCTGTTCATCGTGCTCTCGCTGGCCTGGATAAGCGTCCGTGAGTTCAGCGGGACGCGCCGGACCGGCCCGCGGCCAGACCGTCGTCAGCCAGAGCCGTCAGTCCGCCGGGTGCTGCGAGTCGGATTCGGGCTGCTGTGGATCCTGGACGGGATCCTGCAGGCCCAGCCGGATATGGCGGTTGGACTGCCATCCCAGGTGATCAAGCCGACCGCGGCAAGCTCGCCATCGTGGGTCCAGCACCTGGTGAACTGGGCCGGCACGAGCTGGTCGTACCATCCGATTCAAGCTGCTGCTGGCGCGGTGTGGGTTCAGGTCGGGATCGGGATCTGGCTGCTGCTCGCGAGCCGGGGCAGGCTTTCCCAAGTCGCCGGGCTAGTCTCGGCCGGCTGGGGCCTGGTGGTCTGGGTATTCGGTGAGTCGTTCGGCGGGATCTTCGCGCCGGGCCTCAGCTGGCTGACTGGTGCGCCGGGCGCTGCCTTGTGTTACGCGGTGGCAGGTGCCCTCCTTGCGCTGCCGGCCGCGACATGGCGCTCGCCACGCACCGGAGCGGTGATGACCCGCCTCTTCGGTGTATTCCTGGTCGGGATGGCAGTGCTCCAGGCCTGGCCCGGCCGGGGCTTCTGGCAGGGCCAGGTGAATGGCCAGCCAGGCTCGCTGACGTCGATGGTCCAGTCCATGGCCGCGTTGTCGCAGCCGAGCGCGCTCGCCGACCTGGTCTCAGGGTTCGGCTCGTTCGTCCGCGCTGACGGGTTCGCGGTCAATCTTTTCGCAGTGGTCGCGCTCGGCCTGGCTGGCCTGGCGTTCGCGACCAGGAATCCGCGCATCGTCCGGATAGCGCTGATCGGCCTGGCCGTATTCGGGTTCGCGAACTGGGTGCTGATCCAGGACATGGGCTTCTTCGGTGGCGTCGGCACCGACCCGAACAGCATGATCCCCATGTTGCTGCTGGCCACGGCCAGCTACCTGGCGCTGAGTCCGCTGCCGCAGGCAGCGCCTCTAGGCGCGGCCAGCGAGCCGGCAGCCGAGCCCGCTGAGCCCGCTGAGCCGAAGCCGGCAGCCGCCAGCCCAGCGATCCCGGCTATCCGACCGGACTGGCGCCAGCGATTCAGATTGGCGAATGTGCCGGGCGCGCTGGCGGCCGCAAGCCTGGCCACCGTCGCGTCAGTCGGCGCGATCGGCGTCGTGCTGCTCGGCGCCGTCCCGATGGCGGCCGCTCAGGCGACCGGGGCGGCCGCGCCGATCCTGGCGGAGGCGGTGGACGGGTCTAGCGCGCCATTGAATGGGCCCGCCCCTGGTTTCACTCTGACCGATCAGCGCGGGAGCACGGTCTCGCTCGCGAGCCTTCGCGGCAAGGCGATACTGCTCACATTCCTCGATCCGGTATGCGTCACCGACTGCCCGCTGATCGCTCAGGAGTTCCGGGAGGCCGGCTTGCTGCTGGCAGGGCACGCCAGTCAGGTAGAACTCGTCGCTGTCAACCTGAACCCGTTGTACAACGACGTAAGCTACCTGCGCGCGTTCGATCAGCAGGAACGCCTGGCGGGCCTGCCCGACTGGCTCTACCTGACCGGCACGCCCGGGCAGTTGCAGCAGGTCTGGAAGAACTACGGGGTGGCCGACGAAACCTTGCCGGCCGGGGCCATGCTCGGGCACAGCGACGCGGCGTTCGTCATCGGCACCGACGGGAGACTGCGCGCAGAACTTGATTTCGACCCAGGGCCAGGCAGCGCGGCCACCGTGTCATCGTTCGCGACGGAGCTTGCCGACGCCGCCGAGCAGGCTCTGCACCAGTCATGAAGCTACCCGGCAAGATCACGCTGCTCGCACTGGCAGGGCTGATGTTGTGCGCTGGCTGCGGCAGCACAACGGCCCCGTCAGCGGGTGCCGCGTCAGCTCGGGCCGCCGTGCCGGGGCCGATGTCAGTGGCCGGCTCGGAGGCGACGAATCAGGCGACCTGGGCCGTGCTGCCGATGGGCGCTCAGTCCGGGCCCAATCAGTTCTGGCAGCTGTTCCTGCTGGCCGCGGGTTCGCGGCAGTGGAAGCTGGACACGCCGCCGGACATTGCGACCAACGGCGCGCCCGCGCTAGCCGGGCTGGCCGGCACCGACTTGGTCGCGGGCATCCGGCCGAGCCTGTACCTGGACTACTCGCCAATCAGCCTGACCGCCGACGCTGGCAAGACCTGGAGCGCGGGACCTCCTGCGGCAGGTCTGGCTAGTGTGCCCGACGCGCTGGCCGGCACACCAGGCGGTCACCAGCTGCTCGCCCTGAGCAAATCCGGTGAGATAAGCACAGCCTCGGTCACCGGCAGCGGCTGGCGCACTCTGGCTACCGAGCACTCGCTCGCCACGTCTGTAGCGGGCCGGGCCTGCGGCCTGACCGCGGTGACCGCGGTCGCCTACGCGACGCCCGCATCATCGTCCGCCGCGGCGGTCGCGACTCCGCTGGTCGGTGGCGACTGCAAGAAGCCGGGCGTGGCCGGCATCTTCGCCCGGTCCGGCTCGTCCTGGCGGGCCGCCGGACCGACCCTGCCCGCCGCATTGTCCGGAGCTCCCGTCCGGGTACTGCGACTCGTCGCCAGCTCGGCCGGTACCGTCGCGCTCTGGCAGTCAGGCACAGGTGCAGCGGCGCAGCTGATGGTCGGCTGGCGCACCGGAAGCGGCCAGTGGGTTCTCTCACCGTCGTTCAGACTGGCCGGGTCGGGCGTCGTCACTGCCGCATTTGGTGCCGCAGGAGCCGCGGCCGTCTTGCTCACGGACCGCAAAGGCGCGACTATCGAGGGTCCCGGAAGCGCGTGGCGGCAGCTCCCAGCGGTACCGGCGGCACCGGGCGCGACGCTCGCCCTGCCGGCGGATAGCCCGGTCGAAGCGCTGACAGCGGCTGCCGGAACATTGACTGTCTGGCAGCTTGCGGGTACCGGCGCGTGGGCGCGCGCAGCGATTGTGAAAGTGCCGATCCAGTATGGTTCGTCGGAGTGACCCCGGCCTGGCCGGGCTCACCCGGCCGGGCAGCGGACTAGACCACCAGCTGGTAGCCGGCTTCCTCGACTGCGGCTCGGAGCGCGACCACTTCGGGGTCTCCTTCGGTGCGGACAGTGACCTGTCCGGCCTCAAGGTTGACTTCGACGTCTCGCACTCCGGGCACCTTCGCAACCTCGGTCTGAACAGCCGTCACGCAGTGGCTGCACGTCATGCCGTTGACTGTGAAGACGCTCTCCTGCATGGCGCAATGATAACGGCGGCGACTTATCCCGGCGTACGGTCATGACCAGGCCGGTACTAACGGCCGGGCTCGGTCAGGTCCCGGCAGCTGCCGATGTGGTCGAGCCGACTGAGATCGAGCTGACGATCGGCGGGATGACGTGCTCGGCCTGTGCCGCGAGGGTGCAGAAGAAGCTGAACGCTCTGCAGGGTGTCACCGCTGCGGTTAACTTCGCTACCGAGCGAGCGAGCGTTATCGCAGCCCCGCAGGTGACGGTTGACATGTTGATCGCCGCAGTGGCGGGCGCTGGTTACAGCGCTACCGACGCTCGCGCTGCAGCGCAGGACATGCTTGCCGGGACGGCAGTGGCTGGCGGGGATGAGGTCGCCGGCCGGAGTGCCGTAGCGGCGGACACCAGCGAGTCGGCCGGTGCCGGTCAGGCAGCCTATCTCAAACGGCGGCTGCTGCTCGCCGCGATCTTCTTCGTCCCGCTGTCGGACATCTCGGGTGCGTTGTCGCTGTTCCCGTCGTTCCGGTTCGGCGGCTGGCAATGGGTGCTCGTCGGGCTGGCGGCGCCGGTAGTGCTCTGGGCCGCCTGGCCGTTCCACCGGGCCGCGCTCGTGAACCTCCGGCATGGCGTGCTCACTATGGACACGCTTGTCTCACTGGGCATCGTCAGCGCGACGAGCTGGTCGCTGTACGCCATGTTCGTCCTGGACGCGGGCCGCACCAGCCACAGCCCTCGGTATGAGCTGGTGCATGCCTCGGGCGGCGGCATCTACCTCGAAGTAGCCGCCGCGGTGACAACATTTCTGCTAGCCGGCCGCTACTTTGAGGCACGCGGTCGCATGACCGCCGGGCAGGCGATGCGCGAACTTACGGCCGCCGGGGCCAAGGATGTCTGCGTTGTGGCGCCCGATGGCACTACGCGCCGGATCCCCGTGGGGGAACTGCGACCCGGTGACTCTTTCATGGTACGGCCAGGGGAGAAGGTGGCAGCCGACGGCGAAGTAGTCTTCGGGCACTCTGAAGTCGACCGCAGCGCGCTGACTGGCGAATCGGTTCCGGCGGAGGTCACCGTCGGCGGAACCGTCAGCGCCGGCACCATCGCGGTCGCCGGACGGCTGATCGTCCGCGCCGTCCAGGTCGGCGGCGATACTCAGCTAGCACAGCTCATCAGGCTGGTGGAGCGGGCGCAGGCCGAGAAAGCGGCTATCCAGCGGATGGCTGACCGTATCTCCGGAATCTTCGTCCCCGCCGTCCTGGTCCTGGCAGCGGCGACGGTGCTCGGCTGGTTCTGGGCTGGCGGCGCTCCCGGCCGCGCGTTCGCCGCCGGGCTCGCGGTCCTCATCATCGCCTGCCCGTGCGCGCTCGGCCTGGCCACGCCCGCTGCGCTTGTCGTTGCCTGCGGCCGTGGCGCGAGCATGGGCATCTTCATCAAGGGCTACGCCGCACTTGAGTCGTGCCGCGCAGTCGACACCATCGTGCTGGATAAGACCGGGACGATCACGGCGGGCGCTATGTCGGTAACCGAAATCGTGCTGGCGGAGGGCACCAGCCGGGCAGAGTTGCTCCGGCGTGCCGGTGCGGTCGAGCAGGCGTCGGAGCACTCAGTCGCCGCGGCGATTGCATCGGCCGCTTGCGCCGAGGTCGGCGACATGCCCGAGGCCAGCGATTTCAGGGCGCTGCCCGGCCTTGGCGCGACCGGTCTGGTCGATGGTGCGGGTGTTGCCGTCGGCCGGGCAGTGCTGCTCCGTGACGAGGGCATGAGCATCGCTGACTCAATGGCGGCGCAGGTTCAGGCCCTGGAGCAGAGCGGCCTCACGACCGTGCTGGTCGGCTGGGCGGGTCAGGCCCGGGGGGTGATCGCGGTCGCCGACGTGATCAAGCCGTCGGCCGCACGTGCAATCGCCGAACTTCGCGGCCTCGGATTGCGGACGGTTCTGCTTACTGGTGACAACGAGTCCACCGCAGCTGCGATCGGCCGGCAGGCCGGTGTTGACGAGATCCGGGCCGGGGCTCTGCCGGCAGACAAGGCGGATTACATCTCGGGGCTGCGGGCGGTCGGCCAGCGGGTGGCGATGGTCGGTGACGGCATCAATGACGGTCCTGCCCTCGCTGCTGCTGACCTAGCACTCGCGCTCGGCTCCGGGACCGACGTGGCGATCAGTGCGGCTGACGTGATCGTGCTGCGTGACGACCTGCTGGCACTCCCGGACGCAGTCCGGCTGGCGCGGGCCACCCACCGCGTCATCCGCCGCAACCTCGTCTGGGCATTTGGCTACAATCTCGCGGCAATCCCGCTGGCAGCCGTCGGGCTGCTGAATCCGCTGGTCGCGGCCGCGGCGATGACGTTGTCGTCGACTTTCGTGGTAGCGAACAGCTTGCGCCTGCGCAAGGTGGCCCCCGCAAGGCCAGACGCCTGATCCCTAGTGACATTAAGCTCGCTTCCAGGCACTATAAGTATGTCGCGGTCATCTTTGCAGTAGTTGGCGCACCTCCTCCCCGCTAGAAGTTCCACGGTGGCTCAATTCAGCGTCGCCGCGGCTGGCTCGTGCACAGGCAGGTCAAGGGGGGATGAGAGATGAGCTGGTTCCGGCCGGCATGACACGGCTCGTAGGGCGGGCTGCTGAGGTTGCGCTGCTTGACCGGTGCCTCTGCGAGGCGCGCTCGGGCCAGGCGCAGGCAGTGCTGGTGGAAGGCCCGCCAGGATTCGGGAAGTCCGCGCTGTTGCGCCATTTCGCCGGTGGCGCCACCAACACGGTCGTGGTGCGCTGCAGCGGTGACGAGGCAGAGCAGTCCGTCGGCTACGGTGTCATCGCGCAGGTTGCTGCCTGGGCCGAGGCACACGGGCCGGACGGCAGTATGTTTCAGGTGCCGTTGTCGGAGGAGACCGACCCGTTCGTTATCGGCGGTCAGCTTGTCGCGCTCCTCACGGCCTTGCAGCAAGGCGACGCGACTGTTCTGCTCGTGGTCGATGATCTGCACTGGGCCGATGAGCCCTCAGGGACGGCTCTGCTGTATGCGCTTCGCCGCTTGCTCGCCAGACGCATCATGGTGCTGGCTTCCGCGCGACCCGGCGAGTTGACCAGGCTCGGGACTGGGTGGAGCCGCTTTTTTGCCGGGGATCACCGCACCTCGCGGATCCTGCTCGGCGGGCTCGGGCCAGTCGAGGTGGCTGCGCTCGGCCGGCAGCTCGGTGCCGGGACCTTGTCACATACCGTCGCGGCCCGGATCGTCGAGTACACCGGAGGCAGTCCGCTATATTGCCGTGCTCTGCTGGAGGAACTCGCCGGTGGCGGGCCGGCCGCGGCGAGAGAGGGCCTCCGGATTCCGCTGGCGCTGGCCGCCGTCGTAGTTTCCCAGCTCGAGGTGCTGACGCCAGCCGCGCGTGAACTGGTCAACTGCGCGGCCGTCCTGGGCCGGTCGTTCCCGTTGGCTGCGGCCAGCGCGCTGGCCGGCCTGGCCGACGCCGCCAGCGTGGTTGAGGTACTCGTCGCTCAGGGTCTTCTGGTGGAAGAGTCCACCGGCCCGCAGCGTCGGCTAGCGTTCGCGAATCCGCTAGTTCAGCAGGCGATATACCACTCCATCGGACTGTCCGCGCGGCGGCGCCTGCATGCGCGGGCGGCGGGGCTTTTGACCGGACACGATGAGCTCACGCACCGCTTCGCCGCTGCGGTCGGCCCCGACGATGCGCTTGCGGCGGACCTGGAACGGGCTGCCGAGGCCGCCGCCATGGCCGGGCAATGGCCGCAAGCGGCGACGTGGCTGGTCCAGGCCGCTGAGGCTAGTAGCCGCTCGCCGGTCCACGACCGCTGCCTGCTCGGTGCGGCACAGCTCATGCTGCGCTCGGCGGATATCGGCGGCCTGAAGCAGTTGCGGCCGCGCCTGCTCGAAGTCACGCCTTCAGCGCGGCGGAGTGCGGTACTGGGGCACCTCGAACTCGCGTCCGGTCAGCCTGATTCCGCATACCGATGGCTGCTGGAGGCGTGGACGAACCTCGATGCTGGAAAAGAACCCGAGACAGCCGCTCTTATCGCGGGTCCGCTGCTGGTGTGCTGCGCGCTCCGCGGACAGTTCGCCGATGCGATTGCGTGGGGGGAGCGGTTCGCGCAGGCGGCAACAGATCCGGCCCAGCAGCCCGTGGCGGGCGCGATGACTGCCTTCGCAACGGCGCTGGCTGGCGACCCGGTGGCAGCGCGGGCTCGCCTTGCGCAACCAGTCGGCTTCACGCGTCAGGGTGAGACCGCGGAATGTGATGCGCTGACCTGGCGGGGTATGACGCGCTTGTTCACCGAGGACCTTCACGCAGCGATTGCTGACCTGTCCGCGGCGGCGGCGCGGCTGCAGGCCGGGGCGCGCTTCCGGTACGGCGGCGCCTGCCTGACCTACCTGATCGCCGCCGAGTACCTCGCAGGCGCGTGGGATGACGCCGTTGCTCATGCGGCACTTGCCGATGAGTGGGCGCTGGCCACAGACGAAGCCTGGGGTAAGAACGCCCTGATCCGCGGCTATGCAGCGCTGGTACCGGCAGCCCGCGGCCACTGGAATCTGGCGGCCGATCAGGTGGCTGCCGCGTGCGGCGCCGCACTGGCGGTCGGCAGCGGTACCTACCTGATGACGGCTGCTTCAGCGCGCGCGGCACTGGGCAGGGCCTGCCGGGATCCGGACGAGATCCTCCGTGCGAGCGCGATGGCCAGAAGCTGTGGCGATGTCAGCGTGTGGTCCGGGACCGGTCACTATGACTGGCCCGTCCTTGAAGTGGACGCCTACGTTGGCCTCGGCCAGCTCGCGCACGCCGAGCATGCGCTTGCTGAACTGGCCGCGCGGGTCACCGCTGCGAGCCCGGCCTGGCTGGCCGTGTCGGTGGCCCGGCTTACCGGCAACCTGGCTGTCGCGAGGCAGGATGCGCGCGCGGCCGAAGCCGCGTTCGCCCGGGCGCGGCGGTACGCAAACGCAAGCACGCGCCCGCTGGCCGCGGCGATCCTCGACCTCGACGAGGCTCGCTACCGGATATGGTCTGGCCAGCGCCATGCCGGGCTGACACGCCTGAAGTCAGCCAGGGACATCTTCGCCGGGCTCGGCGCATGCCCGTACCTGGAGGAGTGTGATGAGCTGCTGCCGGGTAGCGGCTCAGGCGGGAGCGCAGGCCCCGGGATTACCCTGGGACTTACGCCCACTGAGCTAACCGTGGCCCGGCTAGTCGCTAGCGGCCTTTCGAACAAGGAATCAGCCCGTCAGCTCTTCGTCACCGTCAAGGCCATTGAGTTCCACCTCGGCAACATCTACCAGAAGCTGGGCATTAGCTCACGGCGGCAGCTTGCCACGTTGCTGATGGCGCAGACGGATACAGCGGACCGCGAGTTATGCCTGTGCGCGCCGAGCGACAACTAGGGGCTGCCTAGGGCTGATCCCCAGGGACATTCGGCATGCTCTTGGCGAGAGTATGCGTGTCGCGTTCATCTTTGCAGTAGGTGACGTGCACCCCCTCCTCCGCTAACTGATTTGCGCTGCGACGGCGCTCGGGCGTCGCAACGGTGGCTCTTGTGCGTGATGAATCGCGCACCGGACAGGTCGAGGGGGGACGAGATGGGTTGGTTCTGGCCGAATCTGGCTATCGGCGCGATCTTCTTCGGAAGCTGGGCTGGCATCCCGCTCTGGATGGTGCTCAAGCATCCGACGTGGGGTTCTGTCTCAGCGCACGGCCACGGCGAGCATGTCTTGCTCGCGCCGGTGCCGCTGGCTGAGGAGTTTCAGGAGGAAGTACGGGCTGGGGAGTTTGTCATGGACGCCGCGCTTGTCGATTGATCCGCATCTGGTTACCGGCGATCTAGCGCGGACCGGAGGTCGGCCGGGCGCATGGCTGCGGGCGGTCTCGGCTGCGGATGAAGCGCCGCCGGCTGACCTTTCTGCAGCCGTCGCCGAGGAGCTCGTCGCGCTCTGGTCCGACCTTGCCTCGGCTGTCCGCCGGGCGCCGTGCGGGCGCTGGTCTGCGGAATGTGACGCGCTGGTAGTCCGGATCGTCATACTGAGTCGGCTCACCGGGCCGACATCATGGCACTGGATACCGGGGGAGCTGCTGAGCAACGGCGTCTATCAGGGCGTCCTTGACGCCGCTGGTCTCTCGACAAGCTATCGCCCCGCCGGTCCGGGAAACGCGCATCCCCGGGCCGCGGTCACTCCGCAATGAGGCGCTTGGCCAAGACCACGAAGTGCAGATCCGGCCGCCGCGGGATGCCCTTGCGCACGTCACCATAGGGAAATGGCTTCGTCTCGCCGGTAGGCAGATAGCCGCGCCGCTGGTACCACGCGATCAGATCAGGGCGCTGCGCGATGACCGTCATCACCATGGTCCTTGCGCCCCAGTCCAGCCGGGCGATCCGCTCGGCTTCGGCCAGGATCTGGCGGCCCGAGCCACGACCCTGACCGCTTGGCCGAACTGCAAGCATGCCGAGGTAAGTCTCTGCGCGCGCACGCCTGTCAAGATGGCAGGAGCCGGCCAGCTGACCGTCAGACTCGGCCAGGAGCATGGCGCTTTCCGGCGTAGCCAGCAGGCGCTCGACCGCCTGAAGGTCGGTGCGCTGGCCGTCGAGCAGATCAGCCTCCGTCGTCCAGCCCGCCCGGCTGGCGTCACCCCGGTAGGCAGACTGGACGAGAGCAACGATCGCGGGTGCGTCGCTTGCCTCCGCGAAGCGGAACGTCAGGGCCTGGACTGTCACGATCCCGCAGGATACCGGCTACCCGGACGCAAACGGGTTGCCGGTCGCAGTTCGCATGCCTGACGCTTCTGGTGTGCAGATGCATGCAGACCAGCTCGCCGTGAGCGCGCAGACGGTGCGCGAACTGGTAGCCGCGCAGTTCCCTGAGTGGCGCGATCTGCCCGTCAGGACCGTCGCGTCAACGGGCACGGTCAATGCCATCTTCCGGATCGGGGAGCAACTCGCCGCCAGGTTCCCGCTGCAACTCGACGCGGTCGCACCAACGCGGCGATGGCTCGAGTCGGAGGCAGCCGCCGCACGTGAGCTGCTCGGCCGTACCCGGTTCGCGACGCCCGAGGTCGTGGCCCTGGGCGAGCCAGGAGCGGGTTACCCGCTGCCGTGGTCGGTCCAGACCTGGCTGCCCGGCCTCGTCGCCACTGACTCCGACCCAGGGGAATCGGTCGCCTTCGCGCACGACCTCGCCGAGTTCATCCATGGGGTCCGGGGTATCGACACCCGAGGCCGGGCCTTCTGCGGCAGCAGCCGTGGTGGCGATCTGCGGTCGCACGATGCCTGGATGGATACCTGCTTCGTCCGCAGCGAGCGGCTGCTGGACGTTCCGCGGCTCCGTCGGATGTGGGGCGTCCTGCGGGCGCTGCCCAGGACGGCACCAGACATGATGACCCACGGCGATCTCATCCCCGCCAATGTGCTGGTAACGGACGGGCGACTGACCGGGGTGATCGACGTCGGCGGCCTCGGCCCGGCAGATCCTGCCCTCGACCTGGTGAGTGCCTGGCACTTGCTCGAGACGGGGCCGCGGCGTGTGCTGCGCGATGACCTGGGCTGCGATGACCTTGACTGGGAGCGCGGCAAGGCGTGGGCGTTCGAGCAGGCACTGGGCCTGGTCTGGTACTACGTCGACAGCAACCCGGCGATGAGCCGCCTGGGCAAGCGCACAATGGATCGAATCACCAGCGGCGAATCGTGATCTCGGAGGAGGCGACGGCGGGTGCGGGAGCGATCAGGAATTCGTGCCGACGATCCGTTCGGCGGCCGGCAGCCAACCAGTCACGAACGGATGACGGGACTGCCCTGGGACGCTTCGTACCGCGACGGTCCGGCGCCCTGGGACATTGGCCAGCCGCAGCCTGCGGTAGCGCGGATCGCGGCCGCAGGCGGGTTCGCCGGACCGGTGCTCGACGCTGGCTGCGGTACCGGCGAGAACACTCTGCTCATCGCGGAGCTGGGGCTGCCAGTGCTGGGCGTTGATGTTGCTGAGACGGCGCTGGCGACGGCCCGGGCGAAGTCTGCCGGCCGCGGGATAGCCGCTGAATTCGCCATTGCTGACGCGCTGCAGCTGCAGCGCCTGGGGCGGACCTTCCAAACGGTGCTGGACTGCGGGCTTTTCCATAGCTTCGACACAGCTGAGCGCCTCGGCTACGTGGCGAGTGTCGCGTCGGTGACTGAGCACCACGGAACCTTGTATGTGCTGTGCTTCAGCGACCTTGGTCCGGGCACCGGGCCCCACCCGATCAGCCAGGAAGAGCTGAGAACGGCATTGAGTCCTGCCAACGGCTGGAAGCTCGCCGGCATCGAGCCTGATCGGCTGCGGACGCGATTCCACGACGACCACGGCGCGCCAGCCTGGTTCGCGACGGCCAGGCGGACCTAGCGTGCGCTCCGGAGGAGGCGGCTCAATTACGGCCATCCGGCGCGACCCGGGCAGTCCAGTCGATACGGGCAGCTGGCCAGCGACCGTTCCGGCGGTGGCCCAGATCCTGCGAGACGGCCTTAAGCTACAACCCGGGCTGACGGTCCTCATCGGCGAGAACGGCTCCGGCAAGTCCACCCTGGTGGAGATGCTGGCCGAAGCATGCCGCCTCAATCCTCAGGGCGGTTCAGCCGGTTCGTCGTACCTGACCAGGATCAGCGAGCCTGGCCTCGGCCGGTGCCTGACCCTCGAGCGCACGCCCGGACGGCCCCGCTGGTCCTACTTCCTGCGCGCCGACACTATGCACGGGCTGTACACCTACCTGGAGGACAATCCAGGCAGGCAGCCCGAGCGCTTCCACGAGCTGAGCCATGGCGAGGGCTTCCTGGAGATCCTGCGCACCCGGGTAAACCAGCCGGGCCTGTATCTGATGGATGAGCCGGATGGGCCGCTGTCGTTCACCGCCAGCCTGGGTCTGGTCGCCCTTCTGCACGACCTGATCGAGGCTGGCTCTCAGGCAATCGTGGCTACTCACTCGCCGATCATTGCCGCTGTTCCTGACGCCCATATCCTTGAGCTCGGCGAGTGGGGTATCCGCTCGGCACGCTGGCACGAACTCGAGCTCGTCGCGGCATGGCGCCGTTTCATCGCAGAACCAGCGTCCTACCTCCGGTATCTCTTCGCCGCTGAACCCTGAGACATCTCGCCCGGATAGGTTGCTTGTATGTATGTCACCGGACTGGTGAACCTTTACACCAGCGATATTGAAGCCGGTCTGCGCTTTTACCGCGATCTGCTCGGCTTCACAGAGACGTTCCGTACGCCCGCCGAGGGCGTTCCCTCGCATGTCGAACTCGAGCTCGGCGGGTTCATGGTCGGTCTCGGCACGGTCGAGGCAGCCAGGCGAGTGCATGGTGTCGATGCCGTACCCGGCAGCCCTGCCATGGTCCTGGTGGTGTGGACTGACGACGTTGACGTCGCCTGCGCGGAGCTAGCGGCCGCCGGCGTGCCGGTACTTCAGGACCCTCACGACAGTGGCAACAACAACAGGAGCGCGCTGCTCCGCGACCCGGACGGGAACCTCGTGGAGATCGTCGCCAAGCGTTGATGAGCCAGCGCCAGCGGATGGGTGAAGCCGAATGCGTGTCCTGTTGTTTGACGTCTTCGGGACGGTGGTGGACTGGCGTTCCAGTCTGATCGAGCTTGCTGAGGCGATAGCGGCGCGCTCCGGCCAGCAGGCCGACTGGCCGGCCGTCATCGACGACTGGCGGCGCGCCTATCAGCCAGCAATGAACCAGGTCCGGGATGGCTCCGACTGGCGTGACCTGGATTCCCTGCAGCGCACCACGCTTGACGACGTACTCGCCCGCGGCAGCATCGAGCTGTCAGCCGGCGACCGGGAATCACTTGTCCTGGGCTGGCGCCAGCTGCGGCCCTGGCCAGACAGCCGGGAAGGGCTGGACCGGCTGCGCCGGAAGTTCGTGACGGCGACGCTGTCCAACGGCCACATCGCGTTGCTTGCCGATCTGCTCAAGGTCGGCGACCTGCGGTTCGACGTCGTTCTGTCCGCTCAGCTCGCCCGGAGCTACAAACCCGATCCGCAGGTGTACCTCACCGCGGTAAGCCTGCTCGGTTGCGCGCCAGAAGAGGCCGGGATGGTGGCCGCCCATCCGGGTGACCTCCGCGCTTCGTCGGCACTGGGCCTTCGCCCGATCTTCGTCCGCCGCCCGCTGGAGTGGGGTCCGGGTGTCCCTCCGCCGGAACCTCCCGCGCTGGACGGCTTGGTCGTCGCCGACGGCCTGGACGAGCTCGCCGCGCAGCTCAGTTGCTAGTTCCCGGCCTTTCAACGGCGGCGCGCCAGCGTAGGCAGCGAGCTAGGTTCGAAGTTCGAACTGCGCAATCGAACAAGGCCAGGGATTTGGTTACGAGGCGCTTTCGCCGGGGACCGAGCCGCTAGCCGCGCCGGGCTCTGCCTGCGGCCAGAACCTGATCCAGTGATCGGCGAAGCCGCCAAACCGCTCGAAATGGGCACGCGCGGCGTCGCCCAGGGCACCTGCGACCGCAGTAGAAAGTGTCTCCGCTACGGCAACGGTGGGCGCCAGGCTTGGGAATGGCGACGGCCCCACTACCTGAGCCGGAAGCAACGCGTCAGCGATGTCGGCGATGGGTGAAAGCCAGGGATCGGTGAACAGGATGATGCGGGCTCCCGCATCCTTCGCCGCTGCCGCGAATTCCTGGGTGTCGCGCTCGTAGCGGCGGAAATCGAAAGCGCATACGACATCGCGCTTGCCGATGTCCGCCAGGGCAGCCGCGCGCTCGGGAGCCATCGGCGGAACCAGGCGAACGCCCGGCCGGATCTCGCGGAGGATCGCGACGAGATAACCGGCGACAAGATGGCTGAAGGATCCGCCTAGCGCGACCACGTAATGGTGCGCATCGGCAAGCAGCGTCGTGGCGCGGCCGAGCTCGGTCGCATCCAGGCCCTGGACGCTGGCCATCACTGACTCGCCCAGAGCGACGGCAGAGCGGTCGGCGAACCCGGCCGAGGCGGGCTCAAGGCGGTGGCTGCGATAGGCCTCGACCGGCGACACGACTCGGGCCTTGATCTCGTTGCGGAGCGCGTGCTGGAAGTCGGCGTAGTTCCGGAAGCCCAGAACCCGGGTAACGAAGCGGCTTACCGTGGCGCCGCTCACCCCGGCATGGTCGGCGAGCTTGGCTGACGATTCCAGGCCGGCCGTCGGCGCGCCTGACAGCAGCACCCTCGCGACCCGCCGCTCGGCGGCGGACAGCCCGCCGAGCCGGTGGTGAATCCGCTCGGCGATCATCGGCGCGGCCGGGTTCAGGCCGGGCAGCCCATCGCGAGGCTGCCGCGAGTCCGGTTGAGGACCGGCGTTTTGATCCATATCATTCATGGTGCCATCTTGCGAGGTGGCTGTGAATCATGTTGTACTCAACCGCGTGTCCGATACCAGCGGCTTGAGCACCCACCGAGCGGGTGAGCGACCGGCTTCGCTGCGTCGCCCTCCGGCGCTGGCGCCCGGCGACAGGGTCGCCGTACTGACGATCAGCAGCCCGGCTAATCAGGACGCTCTGGCGGCGGGCCTGGACACGCTGCGATTCGCCGGCCTGGAGCCGGTGGTCTACCCGTCGGCTCGCGATTGCGGCAGCTTCCGCCAGTACCTGGCCGGCGATGACGCTCAGCGGGCGGGCGATCTGTGCGCGGCGCTGTTCGATCCTGACATCGCCGGAATCCTGTTCGCGTGCGGCGGTTACGGCTCCCAGCGCACGATCGAGGCCATCCCCTGGGACACACTCGCCGGCCTGCAGCCCAAAGTCCTGGCCGGCTACTCCGACGTCACCGCGATTCTGGAAGCCGTGGCGGCCAGGCTGGGCTGGAGTTCGGTGCTGTCTACCATGGTGGCAACCTCGGGCGTCAGGCCGCATTACTCGTACGGCTCGATGCTCCGCGCGCTGATGCGACCCGAGCAGGCCACGGTCATCCGCTACCCCGACGCGGTGCCGATCCGGAGCGGGTCCGCGCGCGGAATGACACTGGGCGGCAACCTGACTCTGCTGGCTACCTCGATCGGCACCGACACAAGCCTCCCGGCCAAGGGCGGCATCTTGCTGGTCGAGGAGGAGGGCGAGGAAGAGTACCGGCTCGACCGGATGCTCACTCAGCTGCGGCGTTCCGGGTACCTGGCGGGAGTAGCGGCCGTGATCACGGGGACTTTCACCGGCTGCGGGGAACAGGCCGCGGTCGAGCAGATTCTGGCTGAGCGGCTGGACGATCTTGGAGTGCCGGTGCTCGCGCGCGCGAACGTCGGCCATGGCTGCCCGTTCCAGGCCTTCCCCGTCGGCGTGGCGGCTGAGCTGGACGCAGACGCTGGCACGCTGACGTTGCTGGACCCGCCGCTGCTGCCCTCGCGGCAAGGACCTCCATGAAGGTCGGTGTTTCAGCGGACATGGAGGACGGGGGCGCGGCGTTCCTCGGCTATCACGCGGGGGCGGGAGCCGAGGGACCCATTCGCTTCCGCGGTTACTTACCCTGACGAACGCTGACGAGGACGTGCCGGCGTGGCTGAGCCTGGTGGACGGAGGGGATTCCGGGCAGGCGACGTTAGGCCCGTGCGGGCAGTAGGTTGGTCCCTACCTGATGCGCTGCCACTCTGGATGACTGGACCAGCGCAGGCAGCCCCCCAGCCCTGCGCCCGTCCGGAGGAGCACGCCATGAACGAGGTCTGTCCCGCCGCGATCCGACGTGCGATCGCGGCTGCCGCCTGCTGCGCGGCAGCGGGCTTGCTCGCTGCGTGCGGTTCGGCAACGCCGTCTGCCAGGCCGGCTGCCACCGTAACCGTCACTGTGACAGCCACCCCCGCTGCCACGAGCGCCGCGGCGCAGACGACCACAGAGCCGGCCCAGGCAGGGCCGCCAGCCTGCGCAACTTCACTGCTCACTGCCGCACTCGGATCGGGCAACGGCGCGGCCGGCAGCACCTATTATCCGGTCGACTTCACGAACAACTCCGGTTCGGCATGCGGGCTGTACGGCTACCCGGGAGTCTCGTTCGTTACCGCTGCAGGCAGCCAGGTCGGCGCGGCAGCCACTGAAGATCCGACTTACCCAAGGCAACTGGTAACCCTTGCGCCGGGAGCCACGGCGCACGCCACCCTGAGAGTTGTCGATGCCGTGAACTATCCCGCCTCCACCTGCCACCCGGTGACCGTGCAGCGGATCAGGGTCTTCCCGCCGAACCAGACGACTTCGCTGTACATCAACCTTGCCGCAACGGCCTGCAGGAATTCCTCGCTGCAGATTCTCTCCGTGCAGACTGTCCAGCCTGGCAGCTAGCGGCTACCAGGCAGCAACTATCAGGCGGGAACTATCAGGCGGGCCAGCGCATGAGTTTCGGCGACGTCTCACCTAACGACGACGACAGGCCGGTCCGAGAGATGGATGACCTTGTGAGCTGTGCTGCCGACCAGCAGCCCGGCTAGGTCACTGTGCCCGCGAGACCCCATGACGATGACGCCGGCGTCGCGCGCATGGGCCAGGCTGATGATCTCTCTTGCCGCATATCCGTAGATGGCATGCGCCACCTGCCCGTGAACGGTAATGCCGGCACTCGCCAGCTTCGCAACGGCGCCGTCAACGAGTCCCTGGGCTTCCCGGTTCGTTTCGGTCGCCGAGACCGCGAACTTTGACACCTCTCGCTCAATCACATGAAGGACCCAGACTTCGCCGCCCGACAGGGTCGCCAGTTCCTGCGCCGCCGCAAGCACGCGCTCGGCGACTTCTGACCCATCGACCGCAACTACGATTCTCTCGAACATCGGCGCATCCCTTTCCGTGCCGTCGGGCGCAGATACCCACGTCTTAATCTCTGCTCTAGACGCGTCACAGGTAATGGCCGTTGGTCCCGACTTCGCGGGACCGGCCGACCTGCGGGCTCATCGGCCGTGAGTACTGGCTGCTCCGACAGCGGCAAGGCACGCATCCGCGATCGAGTCGGTGACTGACGGCGGCACGTCCTGCCGGGTTATCAGTACCCGGTAGTACACCGGGCCGGCCAGCTGGTCGATGGCCAGATCGACGGATATCTCCGCGGCAAGTTCGCCGCGGTCCCGTGCGCGCAGGAAAGGAGCACGATCCAGCGCGCGCTGCGGGGCGACGAAATCCGCAGCGAATCGCGCGGCGACGGCAGGATCATGCTGCGCCTGGCCGGCCAGTGCGCGCAGCACTGCGCCCGCGTCTGTCGCGGTCAGGAAGGTGGCCACCTCGCGGAGCCGGATACGCAGGTCGCGGCCCAGGTCGCCAGTGTCGGGAGAGGTGAAGAACTCCTCCGCGTCCTGGATCAGGGCGTCGAAAAGGATGTCTGTCTTCGAGTGCCACCAGCGGTAGATGGTCTGCTTGGCGACCCCGGCCCTGGCGGCGATGCCTTCGATCGTGACGCCGGCGAAGCCCCGCTCGGCTAGCAGGTCGTCAGCTGCCTCGAGGACCGCGATCCTGGCTTCCTCGCTGCGGCCATGCCGGTTGCCGTGGTGGCGGGGTCTGCTCGTAGCGTGCGTGGTCATGCTCGGAAGGATAGCCCCTCCGCTCTTGTCTAGACGGCACGTTGCGTCTAGACTAAAGCCATGCCGAACTCACTCACTTCCGAGCACGCTGACGCTGTTCTCCGGCGACTCCACACGGCCGCGGACGAACAGGAGTCCGGGCGCGCGAGCATGCCGCTGCCACCACTCCCGGAGGGCCTGCGCTCCTGGAACGACGCGCCCGCCGCCATGCATGCCGATGCGTTCCAGGACATATACATCCCGATCTGTGCCGATGCGGGCAGGCTGCTGTATGCGCTGACGCGCGCGATCCGGCCGCAAACCGTTGTCGAGTTCGGCACGTCATTCGGCATCTCGACTATCTACCTGGCGGCGGCGGTGGCAGACAACGGCACCGGCCATGTCTTCACTACCGAGCTCAGCCGCAAGAAGGCGGCCGCTGCGCGGGCGAACCTGGAAGAAGCCGGGGTGGCAGCACAGGTGACCATACTGTCCGGCGACGCGCTGGATACGCTCGCCGGAGTAAGCGGCCCGGTCGGGCTGGTCCTGCTCGACGGCTGGAAGGATCTCTGCCTGCCGGTGCTGCGCCTGCTCGAGCCGAAGCTCGCGCCCGGTGCACTGGTCGCAGCCGACGACATCACCCATGCCGGGATGGCGCCGTATCTCGACTTCATCCGCGACCCGGCCAGCGGTTACGTCAGCGTGGCGTTCCCGGTCGAGGACGGAATGGAGATCAGCTCATGGACCGGTCGATGACAGGCCGGCGGGCCGGATCATCACGCCGTGCGCGTCAGCATCACCTTGAGTAGAGCGTGTCGCGGTTCTCGTGCATCTTCTGCGGCAGGGGCGGCGCAGCATATTCGTCGGTGACGACTTCTATGTAGGACGCGGAGCCGTTCTGGCCGGCCTGCTGCAGAGCCTGGTCCAGCTCGCTGCAGGTGGTGACGCGCGCTGTGAACCAACCGTCGCAGCCGAGGGCGTGCGGTAGCTCGGAGTAGCGCCAGGTAGCCAGGTCGTTGTACGCGATGTTGGGGTCCTTGCACAGGAGCCGCTCGATCAGGTAGCCCGAGTTGTTGAGTACGAAGACGGTGGGCTTGAGCCCGCGACGGCCCATCTGGCTGATCTCCTGCGCGGTGAGCTGGTGGGATCCTTCACCGGTGAAAAGGACGACGCGCCGGTCGGGAGCAGCCACGCCCGCGCCGAATGCCGCCGGGGTAGCCCAGCCGATGGCACCCCAGAGGGTCTGGTTATGGAACGTCGCGCCCTCGGGCATCTGCGCGAAGGCCAGGCCCATCGAAGACGTCCCGGTCTCTGCCACGACGACGTCGTCTGGCCGCAGGAAATCGGCCCACCGCGGGTACAGGGCGTCGGCGGTGATCGCGTCACCGGCCTGGCCGGTCGCCATTCCGAGCGAGGCTGGCCGGAGGGAGGTGTCCCTCTCCCGGCGCCTGACCTGGCTGGCAAGGGAGCTCAGGAGATCGCCCATCTCGACGTCGTGGAACTCCTGCTGACCGACGCGGGTGTAGTGATGCTTGATGGCCATCGTCTTCATCGGGTCCAGCCGCGCGGTGAACGCGCCGGTGTTGAAGTCAGTCATCAGCGTCCCGATGGTCACCACCTGGTCGCAGGACTCCACGTATGCCCGTACGTCGGGGTTCATCAGCCTGCCGTCATACATCCCGATGAAGGACGGCTGCTGCTCCTCGAGCACGGACTTATCCGCAAACATCGTGGCGAAAGGTATGCCGCTGGCATCGATAAAGGCCTGCAGCTGGGGCTGCAGCCCGGTGCGCTTGGTCAGCATTCCGGGCAGGATGCATGCGGTGCCGGCGCTGTCCAGGGCGGACAGTATTGCCTGAGTGGCGGCGCTGACGCTGTCCGGGTTGCTACGCGGCATGTCAGCAGGCTGCGCAGCGCCGAGGATCTCCTGGTCGGCGACATCGCTCGGGATTGCCATGTAGACCGGCCGGCGATGGTACAACGCCGCCGCGATCAGCCGCTCCGTCTCATAGACGGCGTTCTGCGGGCTGATGATCGCCCGTGCGCAGACCACAGGGCCGGCCATCTTGGCGAAGAAGTCGAACTCGCCGTTTCCCAGGGTGTGGTGCACCAGCTGGCGTTTGTGCTGCGCCGCCCTGGTGGGCATGCCCGTCAGGTGAAAGACAGGAACGTTCTCCGCATACGCCCCGCCTATCGCGCCGATCGCGCCGAGTTCTCCGGGACCGTACGTGGTGCTCAGGGCGCCGATGCCGCGAACGCGCGCATAGCCGTCGGCGGCGTAACCCGCATTCAGCTCGTTGCAGCATCCGAGCCAGTTGATGCCCGGGTACCCGACGATCGCGTCCTGAACCGGGAAGGCGAAATCGCCTGCAACGCCGAAGATGTCATCGATCCCGATATCCTTGAGCCTTCCGAGCACGTGCTGGATAACTGTCTTCGGCATCTTCTGATCCCCCGGTGATTGCGCTGTCGCCGGTTGCGCCGCGCCGGCCTGATGTGCGTCTGACCAGCAGGAGCGTCCCCCCGGGCGGTGTGGCCGCACCACCCTGCGCGGGTGAAACCAAGCAGCCCTCAGCCCGGGACCGGGCCGGCGCGGTCACCGAGCGGGAGGGTGATCTCCAGGGTGGTTCCGACGCCCCGCGGGCTGTGAAGCTGAAGGTGGCCGCCGAGCGCCTCGGCCCGGTCCTCGAGTCCGGTCAGGCCTGTCCCGCGGGCGCTGTCGGCACCGCCGCGCCCGTTGTCGCGGACGCGGACATGCAGGATGCCATCCCTCGCCGCCACCGCGACCTCGGCGTCGGCCGCATGGGCGTGTTCGACGGCGTTGGCGAGTGCCTCCGAAACGGTGTAATAGGCGGCGATCTCTACTGGCTCGGGCAGCCGTTCCTCGATCTGGATATCGGTGTGGACGGGAAGGCCAGACCGGCGGGCTAGCGTTCGCAGGGCCGGGCGCAGGCCGCCGTCGGCCAGGATGGCGGGATGCAGGCCGCGGGCGATTTCGCGCAGGTTGTCCAGCACTTCGTCGAGCCCGGCGGCCAGGCGGTCCAGTTGCGTGATCAGGCCGTCAGCATTGGGCGGCACAGCTGCCTGGACGGTTCGGAGCTCCAGGGCGAGCGAGACCAGCCGCTGCTGGGCGCCATCGTGCAGGTCGCGCTCGATACGCCGGCGGGTGGCATCGGCGGCGGCCACAATGCGTGCCCGCGACGTGGTCAGAGCGGCCTTAGCCTCGGCGTTGGCGATTGCGGTTGCGGCCAGCTCGGTGAATCCGGCAAGCCGCGTTTCAGTGCCGGCCGGCAGCGGCGCCGCGCGAGATCCCACGATCATGATCCCCCAGAGGCTGTCCTCGACACTGACCGGCACGCCAACGGCGGCACGGAGCCCAAGCTCGCGGGCGGCCTTGGCGCTGGGGCCAGTGGCACTGGCGTAGTCGTCGATCCGCGCGGGCCGGAAGGTGTTGAACGTCTCGGTGTGGATGTTCAGCCCGCCGAGCGGTGCACTACTCCCGACCGGAAACGCAGGGCCTGATCCGCTCCAGGTGGCAGCCGCCGTTATCACGCCATCCGGGCCGAACCGGTTCATCGCGGCGTAGTCGGCGTGCAACAGCTGCCCGGCTTCCCTCGTGACCGCTTCGAGTACTTCTTCCGGCGGCGCGGCCCCGGCGACCAGCGTTGCTACCCGGCGGAGCGCGGCCTGTTCCGCGGCGAACTCGCGCAATTCAACGCGAGCCTGCGCGTTGGCAATCGCGGTCGCGGCCAGCTCGGTAAACCCTGCCAGCTGCGCCTCGGTGGTGGCAGGCAGCGGCCGGGCCCGGGATCCGACGGCCAGCGCGCCCCACAGCCTGCCCTCGACAGTCACCGGAACGCCGACAGCTGCACGGATCCCAAGCTCACGGACGGCCTCGCCGATAGGGCCAGAGGCGTCGTCCTGGTCGTCGATCCGCGCCGGTCGGCCGGTCTGGAATACCAGTGTCGCGACATTCTGACCGCCTAGCCTTCCCTGGGCGCCGACGGGGAAGGTAGGGCGCGCGCCGCCCCACGCGGCGACGACAGTTCTCACGCCATCTGGCTCATACCGGGCCATCGTCGCATAGCTGGCATGCAGCAGCCGCCCGGCTTCCTCGGTGACCGCCGCGAGGACCTCTTCCGGCGACGCGGCCTCGGCGACCAGCGTCGCCACCCGCCGTAGCGCCGCCTGTTCTCCGAAAATCCGGTTCTCGCCGGTTTTCTCCGGCAAGCCAGCCATCTTCTCGAGTCTATTCGCAAGGGCCCAGGGGCCAGTTGCGCGATCTTGACTAGGCGTCACGGAGCCGCAGCGCAAGCGCGGCGGTCAGCAGCGACGCCGCTGCCCAGATCGCGAGCACGCCGAGTCCGCCCCAGGGCCCGATCGGCAGGTGACGGAGGCCCGTGGTGTCCTCGATGGTCAGGCCCGAATTCACCGGCGCATACCGCTGGACCCGGCGCTGCCAGACCGGCTGGCCGGCCAGCAGCAGCGACGCGATGGGCGCCACGTACAGCAGTCCGAGCACCGAGCCAGTGGCGACCGCTGAGTCCCGCACCATAGTGGCGATGGCGAGGCTTAGCAGCCCGATCAGGGCGAGGTAGAGCACGGAGCCGACGGCCGCCCGGACAGTAGGCCCGTGGGCCAGCGACACCAGCGCGAATCCGCGCACCGCGGTAAAGCCGTTGCCGGGCAGGATGAGCCACCCTGCCGCGAGGCTGCCGGCCACCGCGACGACGGCGGCCGGCAGCACCAGGCAGGTCAGGACCGAGGCTTTGGCCGCGAGCACGACGGATCGTCGCGGCATCGCGGCGAAGGTAGTGCGGATCATGCCGGTGCTGTACTCGCCGGTGATCGCCAGCACGGCGAGCACCGCGACCAGCGCCTGACCCACTTCGATCCCGGTCAGGGTGAGCCTGGTGGTGTCGGCTGCGCAAGCGCCGCCGATCGTGCACTTGGTAGCGGCGTCCGTCCCGGCGCTGACCGCAACCGTGAGCGCGCAGATGCCCGCCAGTATCCAGGCAGTGCCCGGCATGGTGCGCATCTTGGTCCACTCGGCACGCAGCGCGTCCCCGAAGCTCTCCCAGGCGGGAGCGGCCGAGTGCGGCAGCCTGTGCCTGGCGATGGTCAGGGCCTGGCTCATGCGTCTCTCCTGTGCAGCAGCCAGGACGCGAGGCCGAGAGCCACCGCGACGTAGCCGCAGAGCACCGCGAGCCCGGCGAATGGCGGAAGCGGGAAGTAGTCCGGCGGTGCGTACTGACCGATGACCTGGTGATACTGAGGCGCGCTTTGCTCGATGGCGAATCCGGCCGCCGGACTCACCCGGAGGATCCACTCCGACGCGCTGGCCGGCAGCACGCCGGTGACGCCGAGGATGTACGGCATGAGGATCGCGACGACGACCGCGGCGACGGCCGCAACGCTGCGGCGCACGACCGCGCCGATAGACAACGCCAGGACGGACGCGAGCGCGAGCATCGCTCCAGTGCCTGCGATTACCCGCAGTCCCGTCAGCGGGCTGAGGGGCAGGACGTACTGGCCTCCATCGCGCGAGACCCAGATTCCGACGATGACGGCTACAGCAACCGCGGCAGTCCCGAAGACGAACGTGACCAGGCCTATCACCAGGGCTTTGGCAGCCAGCAGCCGGCCGCGCCGCGGGCTGGCGGCAAGCGTCGTGCGGATGAGACCGCGCCGGTACTCCAGGGTGATGAACATTGCCGCGATGACGACCATGACGACCAGCCCGAGCAACACTCCGAGCAGGTGCAAGGCGACGGTGGAAGTGTCGTACTCGGTGTTGGACCCGCCGCCGATCACCGGGCCGATGTCACCTGACCCGGTGATGGTGAACTGACCGTGCGCCTGGCGGAATCCGACGGCGTGCCCGCTGTAGCCCGCGCCGCCGGCGCCGACCTCGACGCCCGTCCACTGACCGCCCGGCTGCCCGCCACGCAGGCTCACGTGGTCGAGGACACCGGTCGCCAGTGTCGGGGAGACTGAGCCGCCCGACTCGGCGTAGGTGGCGAAGTTCGACTTGAACGTAAGAGGGGAGGTGGCGAGCATGCCCCACTGCACGGTGCCTGGCAGGCCCGCCAGGCTGGCAGACCCGACGGTGGCCCAGCGGGTTCCGTCAGCGGAGTCGTAGCCAGTGATGGTGTCGCCGGAGCGAACCAGTCGCAGCCATCGCGGCGACGCGGCCGACACGGCTCCGGGCAGGCCCGCGATGTCCTGGGTGAAGTCATATTGCATCCGCACACCGTGGCTGCCGGTCACCATCATCGCGGCGTAAGGCGAGCCCTGGCGGGTACTCGCCGCGATGATGATGCCCGCCTTCGCCCATGGCACGAGGCCCGGAGTCAGGCCGCCCTGCTGCTGGCCGGGACCAAAGTTACCGCCGGTCTGTGAGGTCTGGCCGGTCAGCGACGTCACCCGGACGGTGATGCTGCCGTTGCCCGCCAGTGGCTGGCGCACGAAGTAGAAGCTGTCGTTGACCGCCTCGCCGCCTGGCCCTGTCGGGACGTTCGGCAGGCAAGCCCCGCCACACTGGACATTGGGCCGCACGACCAGGAGCCCGACCATGTCGATCAGCACGACCGCGAGGAACATGGCGATCAGCCAGCCGCGGACGGTACGGAACTTGGTCCACTCGGCGTGCATCAGCTGCGAGAACCTGTCTTTAGCCGGCTTCTCTGGCGACCGGTACGGGGCTATGGTGCCTGCGGTCATCGGACTGCCTCCTGCGCGGTCCCGGCGGGCTGGGCGCGGAATTCCACCGCGTCCCTGGTCAGGTCCATGTACGCCGCCTCAAGCGAGGCGCGGTGCGCGGATACCTCAGCGAATCTCACGCCGGCCTCGGTCAGCAGGGCGACGGTCCGCTCCGGTGTCAGGCCCGAGATCGTCAGGGTGTCGCGGTCGGTGGCGGCGACGGTGGCCCCTGCATGCGTCAGCACCGTCATCGCCTCCGCCCGCGCGCTGGTCCGCAGGGTCACCCGGTCTCCGGACGCGGCCGCGATGAGATCCGCCACAGCAGCGTCCGCGATCACTTTGCCGCGGCCGGCCACGACCAGATGGTCGGCCGTGTCTTCCAGTTCGCCCATCAGATGGCTTGACACCAGCACCGCCCGGCCCTGCGCGGCGAGCGACCGGAGGAACTCGCGCATCCAGGCGATGCCTTCCGGGTCCATGCCGTTGAACGGCTCATCGAGCATCACGACCGGAGGATCGCCGAGCATCGCCGCTGCGATGCCAAGCCGCTGCCGCATGCCCAGCGAGAAGCCCCCGGCCTTGCGCCGCGCCACCGAGGAAAGCCCGGCCTGATCGATGACCTCGTCCACCCGCCGCCAGCCCAGACCCTGAGAGTGAGCCAGCCAGAGCAGGTGGTTGCGGGCCGTCCGGCCGGGCTGCAGTGCCGCCGCGTCCAGCAATGCGCCGATGTGACTCAGCGGGTGCCGCAGCTTCAGGTACGGCTGACCGCTGACCAGCGCGTGGCCGGAGTCGGGCGCGTCGAGGCCGAGTATCACCCGCATGGTGGTGGACTTACCCGCGCCGTTGGGCCCGACGAAGCCCGTGACCTGGCCCGGCTGAACCGTGAACGACATCCCGTCCAGCGCGAGAGCGGACCCGAACCGCTTGCGCAGCCCGGTAACTTCAATCGTCGCTTCCATGACAGGAACGCTATTGACCAGGTGCCTGCCACGTCGTCACGCGTGCGAGCGCTCTTTCACCTCACCGTGGCCGGGGACGGAACTCACTCGCCCGGGGGACCGCCACGTGCATGTCATGGGGGACGCGTAACTGCCCGTTCCCGGTAAGAATTGGTTGGCATGGACCTGCTAGCCGACTGGCCGCGCGGCCCCGCTGCGCTGACGCGGCGCGGCCGGGCGCTGGCGCGGCGCCTGAGCGGCGACGTGCGGACGCCGGTTGCCTACGCTTGTGTGCTGGCCGCGGCGGCCGTGGCCCAGGCCATCTGGGTTGCCGTGACGACACGTGGCAGCCTGGGTGCAGCGGGCGGGCTGCTGGCGTCGGTGATTCTTATCGTGCCGAGCCTTGCGGCCACGCTTCCGGCCGGGTTCGGCTGGTCGCAGCCGGCCGCTGCCGCGATCACGATCTGCGCCGCCAACTTGCTGTCGCTGACGGCCTTTCACCTGCTCACAGTCGGTGGCCTGGCGGCGCAGCTGATCATCACGTACCGGCTTGGCCGGCGGGGCCCGCAACTGCTTGCCGTCAGCGTGGCTCTGCCGTTCCTGGTATTCGGGCTGGTGGTCGCCCTGGACGGGACGGCCGCTCCGGCCCGGCAGCGGCCGGCGGAGATAGTCCTGGCCGTCCTCGCTGCCTCGCTCGGCCCGGCATGTGCCTCCGCTGGAGCTGCCAGCCGGATTCGCAGCCTGAGCAGGCAGCACGCTGCCTCCAGGGAGGCGGTGGCCGGCACCCTTCTCGAGCACGTGGCACGCGGGGAACGGGCGCGCATCGCCAGGGAGCTGCATGACGTCGTGGCCCATCACATCTCGATGGTCGCCGTGCAGGCCGAGACAGCCAGGCTCGCCACGCCCGGCATGCCAGCCGCCGGAGCGCAACGGCTGTCCGCTATCGGCGACACGGCCAGGGCCGCGCTGACAGAAATGCGGCGGCTACTCGGCGTACTGCGCGAAGATACCGGCTCGCCGCCAGCCGCACTGGCGCCGCAGCCGGGACTGACTCAGCTGAACGAGCTGCTCGACGAGACCAGGGATGCTGCCGGGATCAGCGCCAGGCTGATCGCCTCGGGCTGGCTGACCGCCCTGGACCCCGGCGTCGAGCTGGCCGTCTACCGCATCGTGCAGGAGGCGCTCACTAATGCCAGGCGGCATGCGCCCGGCGCTGCCGTGGACGTTGAACTGCACTTCACCGACGACGCGCTCCAGCTGCGCGTCCGCGACAACGGTCCGGGCCCGTCGCCGGCCGGACAAGATCCGCTCCGCGCGGGGCACGGCCTCACCGGAATGCGCGAGCGTGCCGCTGCTGCCGGCGGCGAGCTGCGGACCGGTGCCGCTCCCGGTGGCGGCTTCCTGGTGGAAGCGACGCTGCCGGTTAAGTCCGAGGGCTACGCAGCATGACTGAACCCGGCGCCACCGTGCGCGTCATCGTCGCCGACGATCACCAGGTGGTGCGGACCGGATTCGCGGCGCTGCTCGATACCCAGCCAGACTTCACCGTGCTCGGCACCGCAGCTGACGGAGCGGAGGCGGTGCGGCTGAGCCGTGAGCTCCACCCGGATGTCGTCCTGATGGACGTAAGGATGCCTGGCACCAACGGGATCGAGGCCACCAGGCAGCTTGCCGACAGCGACGAACCGCGCCCGCGGGTCATCATCCTCACCACGTTTGACCTGGACGAGTACGTCTTCGACGCGCTGCGCGCCGGGGCCAGCGGTTTCCTGCTCAAGGACGTGACGGCTGAGCGGCTGTTCGACGCTGTGCGGGTAGTCGCGGCCGGCGAGGCGCTGCTCGCGCCCGCCATCACCCGTCGTCTCATCGGCGAGTTCGCCCGGCTGCGACCGCACCCGACCCCGATGCCGGCGGCCATGCTCGGCGAGCTGACACCGCGGGAGACCGAAGTCCTCCGCCTGCTTGCCCAGGGACTGTCCAATCCCGAGCTTGCCGCGCGGCTCGTGGTCACCGAGGAGACCGTCAAGACGCACGTCAGCCGCGTTCTGCACAAGCTCGGGCTCCGTGACAGGACTCAGGCGGTCGTGATCGCTTACGAATCGGGACTGGTGACACCCGGCTCGGGCAGCTAGCGACCGGGGTTCGGGCGCCAGAAGTACTCGGGTCCGTGCGGGCGGATGCCGCCGAGAGCCCGCGCCTGTCAGATACGGCAGGGACCAAAGCCCTGACGAAGCGGACCAACGGCACGGGCGTGCCGGCGTCTGGCGAGGAGATTGTGGAAGCGCGGAGTTCTGCCGAGAGTCAGGTGGAGGCAACGATGACACGCCGGGACGCCCACCTTGATGCCCTTGTCCGCCATCTGGGTGCCGCGTACTACCAGGCATTGCACGGTGACGGGTCCGCCGCAGATGTCAGCAAAGCGGTGGCACGAGTCGCTGAGGCCACCCGGGACGATCACGCGCCGGCTCCGTCGGCGGGTGCGCAGGCAGGACCCGTCGGTGCCAGCCGGACTGGCCGGTGGCAGGTGGGTGACGTGATGACGACCAATGTCGTCTCGGTGACCAGGGATGCCAGCTACAAGCGGATTGCGCAGCTGTTGCACGAGCACAAGCTCACCGCGTTGCCGGTGGTCGAGCCAGACGGCCGGGTGACAGGCGTGGTGTCCGAGGCGGACTTGCTCACGAGGCAGGAGCGCCGCGCAGCAACTGGGCGCCTGCGTCCGCCGGCCCGCGCCAAGACCGAGGCCCGCACCGCCGCGGGGCTCATGACGTCTCCCGCGGTCACGATAGGGCCGGACGCGCTGCTCGGCGCCGCGGCGAGGCTGATGAGCCAGCATCACGTTAAGCGGCTTCCGGTGGTGGACGGCAAGGACAAGCTGATCGGGATTGTCAGCCGAGCGGACCTAGTCCGCGTGTTCTTGCGCCCGGACGCGGAGATAGCCGCTGAAGCAACGGCATTGCTTGCCGACGTGCTGCTTGCAGATCCTGCGCAGGCCCGCGCCACTGTCCGCGACGGGGTGGTCACCCTCGATGGTCGGCTCCCTGGCCAGGAGCAGATTGAGGCTGCTGTGCGGCTGACTGAGGCGATCGACGGTGTTGTGGCCGTCATCAGCAATCTCACTGCCCCGCCGCCGGCGGACTGGCCGGGCGCGGGGTATCACATTCCCGCGGGGGCTTAGCCGCGGCGTACGGCCAGGCGCAGCCTGGCGGCATCGGCACGCTCAAGCTCCTCGATCATGAAGATGGTATCGGCGAGCGCCTGCTCCAACCGCGGGATCCACCGGTCCTGGACCGCGCGGAGCCGGTAGCGCGTCGTGCGAACCTCGTGCTCGACCGCGCGCACTGCCGCGGTCGAGGCAGCGTGCCGGGCGGCTGCTTCCAGCGCGATGCGGTGCGCCTGCCGGGCGCGGGCCAGTACCGGGCCGTCCCAGGTGGAAACCGGCGGGATAGCGCAGGTTGCAGTCACCGGGTACCGGACGCCCATCGCCATGGCGTAGCTGACGCCAATCTCGGCAGCCTGCCCGTCGGCAGCCAGCTGAATGGCCCGTTCGCCGCTAACCAGCGCTGCGTGCAACAGGCAGGTCCGGGCCCGGGCCTCCGACTTGTCCCACTGCTCAGCGGTTTGCGCTGCCGCCGCCTGCAGCGCGGCGAGCTCGCTTTGCAAGATCCGGAGCTTGCGGTCGAGCAGGTCGGCTCCCCGGCGGGCAGTCTCCAGGCGCCGCACTAGCCAGATGCGCCCTGCCCGGCCGGGGGGTACCGAAAGCCTCGGCGGAGTCATGGCTCGTTGCCCGGAACGTCACCGACGCCCGGGTCGCCAGCGTCGTCCGTCACGATCGCCGGCGCACTCGCCCGATAGTAGGAGTCGAGCGCCGCGGCTGACAGCATGGTCAGCTCACGGCGGGGCAGCACGCCCAGCGCCTGCCAGGCCCGGCCGAGCGTGTCCGCGAGCGCGCGGTTCTCGGTGCGCTGCTGGCTCATCACCCGGCTCGCGAACGCCTGGTCGAAGTCCTGGTAGCGGCGGTCAGCCGCACTCAGTGCGGCGGCTCCGACGAGCTCGGCAAGCTCGCTCGCCCGGCGCGCCGCGGCGAGCGCGGCCAGCGTTTGCGCCGCGACGTCCAGGTGGTCGTCACGCGTCAGTCCGGGACCTGCGCCGTGCCGCATCAGCCTGGATAGCGAGGACAGCGGGTCGACCGGAGGGTAGATGCCGCGGCTGTGCATCTCCGGGGATAGCACGATCTGGCCCTCGGTGATATAGCCGGTCAGGTCTGGCACCGGATGCGTGATGTCCCCGCCCGGCATCGTCAGTACCGGCACCAGTGTCACCGAGCCGGGCCTGCCGCGTATCCTGCCGCACCGCTCATAAAGTGAGGCGAGGTCGCTGTACAGGTAGCCCGGATAGGCCCGGCGCGCCGGAATCTCACCGCGAGCCGCGGACACTTCCCGCAGCGCCTCGCAGTAGTTCGTCATGTCCGCCATGACGACGAGCACGTGCCTGCCCAGCGAGAACGCAAGATGCTCAGCCACTGTGAGGGCTATCCGCGGAGTGAGAATGCGCTCGATGACCGGCGCGTCCGCGAGGTTGAGCAGCAGGACAAGCTCGGCGTCGGCGGATCGCCTGGCTAGTACCTTGCGCACGGCGGCTGCGTCGGCGTGGGTGAGGCCCATTGCTGCGAACACCACGCAGAACGGCTCGTCGCCAGCCGACGCCTGCGCCGCAACCTGCGCGGCCAGGTCGAGGTGCGGCAAGCCTGCCACTGAGAAGATCGGCAGTTTCTGGCCGCGGACTAGCGTCGTCAGGCTGTCGATTACCGAGACGCCGGTCAGGACCGGCTCAGCGGGCGGCTGACGGACCACCGGGTTCATCGGGAATCCGGCGACCGCGGCCGTCAGCTCTCCAGTGATCGGCGGCCCGCCGTCCATCGGCTCGCCGCGGCCAGTGCAGACCCGCCCGAGCCAGTCTGGACCGACGGGGACGCGCAGCGGTGAACCGCTGAAACCTACTCGCGTATCGGTCGTACTCAGCCCGGCCGTACCTTCCAGCACCTGGACGACGGCAAGCTCGCGATCGACCTCGAGCACCAGGCCGTGACGTTCGGATCCGGAGCCAGCGCGAATAGTCGCAAACTCATCCCAGCCAACCCCGGACACACCGCGCACCACGAGAAGCGGGCCGCGGAGTTCGGCGATGTCGGTGTACTCCGGCCGTCCCCATGTCGTGGTCATGCCGCGTCGCCCTGCTCTGCAGGCAGATCAGGCACGTCCGCAGGCTCCGATGGCTCGGTCAGCGTGTCGAGTGTGGCGAGCATCGCGCGCTCGCGGTCGGCAACGTCTGCGGGGCTCGCTGCTTCCTCGCGGGCGCGCAGAATAGGTGAGTAGTCTGCCTCCTCAATAGGGCCGGCCGGAACGCCCGCGCGCGCAAGCTGCTGGCAACGGTCAGCGACGGCGAGGACGGCGTCGGCAAGCGCGGCTGCGCGCGGGCTGTCGCAGGAAGCGTCGACGGCGGACAGCGCGCTTTGCTGCAGCAGTCCTTCGCGGACCAGCCGGCCGGCCAGGATCGTCGCCCGCTCGGGCGGCGGGAGCGCGCTAACCCCCATCAGCTCGGCCAGCGAGCCGAGCCGGTCCGCGCCGGCGAGCAGTCCGGCGAGCCGGGCCCGGCGCCGTTCCCAGCTCGGATCGCCGTGATCGGCGTGCCAGGCTGACACGACGTCGTCGTCACGGGAGAACGATCCGTCCCAGGACACAGCCGGATAGTGTCGCGCGTAAGCCAGATCCCGGTCGAGCGACCACAAAGACCGGACGAACCGCTGGGTGTAGGTGGTCACAGGCTCGGTCATGTCACCGCCGGCCGGGGAGACCGCTCCGATGATGGTCACCGAGCCCGCCCGGCCCTCCGCGGTGATGACGCACCCTGCCCGCTCGTAGAACGCCGCGAGGGCAGAGGCCAGGCTCGCCGGGTACCCCTCCTCGGCCGGCAGCTCGCCGCTGCGTGAGGCGAACTCACGAAGTGCCTCCGCCCACCGGGAGGTGGAGTCGGCAATGACGACAGCGTTCAGGCCCATGTCCCGGAAGTGCTCGGCTACCGTAGCGGCGCTGTAAATGCTGGCCTCGCGGGCCATCATCGGCATGTTCGAGGTATTCGCGATCACGACGGTCCGGTCGGCCAGCGGCCCGCCAGTCCGCGGGTCTGTCAGGCCGGCCAGCTCGTCGAGCATATCGGCGAGCTCGTTGCCGCGCTCGCCGCAGCCCACGTAGACGATCACGTCCGCGTCGCACCACTTGGTGATCTGCTGCAGCAGCATCGTCTTTCCGGTGCCGAAGCCGCCAGGAACGGCGCTGGTGCCGCCCCTGGTGACGGGAAACAGCAGGTCTATGACGCGCTGCCGGGTGATTAGCGGCGCGTCGGAATCCCGCCGCTCGCGGTACGGCCTGGACTGGCGGACCGGCCAGGCTGACGTGAGCCGCACCGGCCTCCCGCCGACCGTGGCGATGACGTCTTTGAGAGAAACGAGGCCGCCGGGGTGCAGGCTGCCAACCGGCCCGCTGAGCCCGGGGGGGACCAGCACCCGGTACTCGATCCCGGCAGGCGTTGGCACTGTGCCTAGGGCAGTGCCGGCGCCCGCGACCGCACCGTCGGCGGTTGCGGGCGTGAAGGTGAATTCGCGACCGGCGGCGGTTTCGCCGGTGACGCGAGGTTCGAGCCAGGCTGGCGCGCCGGTCAGGGGTCGGAGCAGGCCGTCGAAGATGCCGCCGAGAAGGTGCGGGCCGAGCAGGGCTGACAGCGGCTCGGCCCGCGAGCGGGCCGGGTCGCCGGGGCGGAGGCCGCCGGTGTACTCGTAGGCCTGCACGGTCGTCAGGTCGCCACGGACTGCCACTGCCTCACCCGGCAGGCAGTGCTCGCCCAGCTCGATCACGTCGGACATCGCGACGTGGCCGAGTCCGGTCACCTCGACCAGCGGGCCATTGACCCGCGTGACGCGTGCCGGCTCCCCGGTCATGGCGCCCACAGCTCCGTGATGGCGGCGCCGAGCTTGGTGACGGCAAGGTCCGCGAGCCGGTCTAGTGAACAGTCGACTACCACGCCCTGCCCGTGCGCTACGACGCCGCCGCCGGGTGCGGGGCTTACCTGCGCGCCCGGCCCCGCGGCCTGCTCGGCCAGAAGCGTAATCCGGTGCAGCAGCCGGCCGTAGTCCGGTTGTGCCGGAAGCGCGGCGACTGCGGCACGGACCCGGCTGCGCAGTTCATCGCAAGCTTCGCGCTGAGCGGCTAGCAAGGCTGACCTAGCGCCGTCGCGAGCACGGCGGAGCTGGGCGGTTGTCAGCGGCTCTGCGATGGCCGCGGCCTCAGCCGCGGCGCGGGCAAGAGTCGTCGACGCATCGCGATGCGCCTGCGCCACTATCGCCGCTGCCTGGCTGCGAGCGTGCGCGCGCAACCGGGCAGCCTCGCGCTCAGCATCGTGGCGGAGCCGCTGCCGCACTGGCTCGAGCGCCGCGGCCGCCGCTGCGCTGGTGCCGGCGGCAGCCGCTCTCGCAGGCACCCCAGCGGTCATGGCCGCATCACCGCTGTCAGTAGCTCCGGGCGCAGCGCGAGCCGGTCCGCAAGCCACTCCGCTGCACTGGCAGTCAGGAGGAGCAGCGCGGTATCGGCCGGGAGCATCCCGAAGGCCGCGGCTGCCTCGCCCTGGCTGCTGGCGGGGTACACGGCAGCGCCGGCGAGTGCGTATCCCTCGACTGCGAGAGCGTCACCGATGACCGCCGCCGTCGCCATGTCAATCAGGCCTTTCCAACCAGGATTATGCCGATGATCAGGCCGTAGATGGCGATTCCTTCGGCGAGCCCGACGACCACCATGGCCCGGCCGAACAATTCAGGTCGCTCGCTCATGGCAGCCAGCGCGGCCGCGCCGGTGTAGGCCACCGCGATCCCTGCGCCGATGGTCGACCCGGCCACCGAGATCGCAGCGCCGATCAACGCGCCCGAGCCGCCGCCGCTGGCAGCGTGCGCTGCGGCCGTTGCGCCCGCCATGCTTGCCGCGCTGGCGGGCTCGCCGGTCAACGTCAGTACGAGCAGCACAGTGGCGCCGACGAGCAGCAGCGCACCCGCTGCCGCGAGCATGACCGCGCCGCGCTGGCGCTGGCGTGCAGCCAGCCGGGCCAGGACGCCAGCCGGGACAACGATCACCGGCAATCCCAGGAGCCAGGCAGTTATCACGGCCGTGCCACCTCCATGTCGAGCGTGCGGGTCAGCTTGCCGGTGTCCTGTTCCGCTTCCCGGGCCACCGGGACGTGCCAGGGCCGGAACGGCTCGCCCTGTGCGACGAATACTCGGGAGAACAGCTCGTAGTACTCCAGCCGGAGCGCCTGGATGGCGGCCACGAGCGCTTCAAGACTGAATGCGAGCGCCGTCCCGGCCGCGAACAAGACCACGCCGGCAACAGTGAACACGCCGCCCCGATGCCACAGCGCCCGCGTTCCCTCGAATATGAGCAGGCCGAGAGCCGCGTGAGTCAGGCCGAAGGCGGCAAGCCGGGTAAACGAGACGACATTGGAACCGAGCCGGACCACCATGTCGAAGAGCTCGACGCAGGCCTGAGTTACCGCGGTGCCGCCGCGGCCAGCCTCAGCAAGGTACCCGGCAAAGGCAAGTCCGAGGCCGGCAAGCGCCAGCAGGCCGCCGGCCGCCAGCCACCCGGTTTCATGGAAATGCCAGGCGGCCAGGCCCGTCGCCGCGCCAAGGAACAAGCAGCACCCGGCTATGCCAGAAGGCGCGTACAGGGCAGCTCGCCAGCCGCCTTCCCGCCAGCGGTTGATCGTGCCGAGCGCGTATGCGCCGGCGAGCAGGACTGCGCCGAAGCCGGCTGCCGTCAGCAACAGGGTGACCGGCCGCGCGAGCGGGCTGAGCCAGAAGATGGGCACCAGCCCCGTGGGGCCGAAGCACTCGCCGTACAGCAGGCCGAAAAGCGTAGCGGCCAGGCCGGCGCCGCCGACGAAGGGCCAGGCGGCGCGGAACCGGCGCAGCCGCCGGGGCCAGCCGAAGCGCAGCGCGACCGCAACGGCGAGCAGCAGCACGCCCTGACCGGCGTCGCCGAACATCATGCCGAACATCAGGACGTAGCTCGCCCAGGCCAGCCAGCTCGGATCAAGATCGGCGTACGGAACTGTGCCGTAGGTTTGCACCAGCGGGGCTAGCTCGTGCTGGAGTCCGCGCTCGGGGAGCAGCGTCGGAGGCTGCGACCAGGCGGGCCGCGCCAGCGGCACGACAGCGCCGCCCGCGTCGGCCAGAGCCGCCGTAATCTCCGGAAGGCGGCCTACCGGAATCCAGCCGACCAGCGCCGCGGCATCGCGGCGGTGCATTGCTGCGGCTGCGTGATCGCGGAGTTCTGCTTCGCCAGCGAGCAGGTCATACCGGCCGGAGCGCTCCAGTTCCTGGACGTCGGGCAGGGTTGCAGAAATCAGGGCCGACGCGGGTTGTGCCGCCGGTCCGCGTGGTCGGGTGTCTGCGGGCAGACCGGCGAGCCCAGCGCCAGTGCCAGGGATGCCTGCGGCGCGGCGTGGCCCGCTCTCCCGGTCGATCTGCATGATGGCCGCATCGGCCACGCTGGCCAGGACCTCGCGCAGTGCCGCCTCGGGCGCTACCAGCGCGACGCGCTGCATGCGTACCGGCACTGCCGGGTCAGGCCACCGCATCGTAGGCCTCCAGCGCGAGCCCCCCGCGGCCTGCGCCGCCACGTGCCGCGCTGGCTAGCGCGGCGCGTACCCGCCACGCATCGGTTGCCATCACCGCGACGGCGCCAATGACGGGGCCGCTGTCCGCTTCCGAGGACCGCAGCAGTACCCGGCCTTCGCGCTCAACCTGCCGCCACCAGTGCGCCTCCGCTGCCCAGGGTTCTGCCGCCGAGACGGCTGCGAGCAACGGCTGCGGCGGTGCGGGTCTGCCCCGTGGCTGCCTGCCGCGCACGGCCAGCACCGCCAGCGCTGCCGCTGATGAGGCCCAGGCCCCGGCCCGGCCGCCAGAGGCGGCAACCCGCGTCGCCCAGCGCGCCCGCATGCCAGCCCGGATGTCCCAGCCGGTGTCGCCGCCCGGGTCCCCCCATGCTGAACCGGTCAGCTCGCGCCGCAGCTCCGCAGCGCTGCGAACCGCACGCAGGCGTGGCCACGCGGTCGCCAGGGCTCCGAGCTCGAACACTGCACCCGACGGCTGGCCGTCGAGCACTTGCAGCAGTTCGTCAACGTTCGCTATCTCAAACCAGCCAGCCAGCAGGCGCAGCAGGCTGACTCCCTCGCGCGGCAGCCAGCCGGCGAGCACTCGCAGGTCCCACAGAACCGACTCGGCGACCGCGTGCTGCGCGGCAGCCAGGGAAAGGCCAGGTTCGGCTACGCCCCGCAGCGGCGTCGACCGCAGCAGCCGCTGCGCTTCCTCCAGCGACTGGCAGGCGGCCACCTGGCGTGCCGCGTCGGCGCCTAGTACGCGCCTGGCCATCGCCTTCGCGCGCACTGTACCGGCGACCCAGCCCGCGGTCATGAGACACCGTCGGCAAGGTCACGCACCATGACGGCGGCCCGCTCAGTCAGAACCGGGAGCCGCTGGCTGGAGCGCTGGGCGATGGCCGTGGCCGCCGCGGTGCCGGCCGCCGAGATCGCCGCTGCCTCGGTGCGAGCAGCGGCGAGCGCCGCCTCGACCAGCCCGGCGATGCTGGCTGCGGCACGTTGTTGCGCAGTCGCCTTGATCTCGTCGGCTTCGCTGCGGGCGTCGCGAAGAATCCGCTCTGCATCGCGCCGCGCCGCGTCGAGGATGCCGGAGCACTCAGCGCTCGGTGCATCCAGCAGCATCAGCACCGGACCGAGTTCGGACTCCAGCTCGCGACGCCGGTCTGCGGGCACCGCCACCGGGCCAGCACCAGGTGCCCCGGCCGGCCGGAAGCGGCTGAGGAAATCTCGCATGTGCGGCACGGCTCAGCCTCCTTGACATCGCTGATGGGAACCGGCCAGCGGCGCCTGACCTCAGGCTCCGTGTGACATCTCACTACCCCGGCCGGGCAGGCGGTAGAGCCCAACGTCCCGGCGGCGGCATCCGGGCTGCCCGGCAGGGCCGCGCGAGGAATGATGCGCGCGGCAGAAGCGGGGTAAGGCTCGGGGAAACCGGCAGGCTGACGGCGCCCGATAGTCAGTATCAGAGACGAGCCGCGGCCGGTGCCGGGTTAACGGGGGAGGGGATTCGGGCAAATGAGCACTACTGTCCGGGATGTCATGACCACCCGGGTGATCGCCGTCTCCCAGGATGCGGACTTCAAGCACATCGCCCACGTGCTCCGGGAGTTCCGGGTCAGCGCGTGCCCGGTTGTCAGCGATGGCGGTGCTGTGGTCGGCGTGGTTTCGGAGGCCGACCTGCTCACCAAGTCCGCGGATCCCGATCTTCCAACCGGGCTGACCCGGCTGCGATGGAAGCTGGCCGAGGAATCCAAGGCGACGGCCGCCACCGCGGAGCAGCTCATGACGTCGCCGGCGGTGACGATCAGGCCGGAGGTACCGGTGACCGTTGCTGCTCGTGTCATGCAAGACCGGTGCCTCAAGCGCCTGCCTGTGGTAGACGAACGCAACCACCTGATCGGCATCATCAGCCGCGCTGATGTACTCAGCGTTTACGACCGGGCGGACTCCGATATTGGCGCTGAGGTGCAGGAGACCATTGCGGGCGAGTTCGGCCTCGATCCCGCTGAGGTAGCCGGGACTGTCACCGCAGGCGTTGTCACGCTCAGCGGGCCGGCCGGCCAGGAGAGAACCGCGCTAGAGCTCATGGCGCGCGTCCGGCACATCGAGGGTGTCGTCGCGGTACGCGACCGCCTGCTCCGCGACGAACGGACATGACTGCTCACCGGGACCCGTGGCATCTCGTCTACGACCAGTACATGCCAGCTGAGGAGGCGCTGCGCGAGGCGCTGTGCACCACAGGCAACGGGTATTTCGCCAGTCGCGGCGCCGCGCCGGAGTCCCGCGCCGACGGCGTGCACTACCCGGGTACCTATGTCAACGGTGTCTTCAACCGCCTCACCACGCGCATTGCCGGTGAAACGGTGGAGAACGAGAGCCTGGTCAACCTCCCGAACTGGCTGCCGCTCACGTTCCGCATCGATGGCGGTGCGTGGTTCAGCGTCGACGACGTCGAGTTGCTGAGCTATCAGCAGGAACTTGACCTGCGCAGCGGGGTTCTCAGCCGGCGGCTGCGCTACCGCGACCAGGCAGGTCGCCGCACCGGTCTCACGGAGCGGCGCCTTGCCAGCATGCACGACCCGCACCTAGCGGCCCTGGAGGTCATCGTCACCGCGGAGAACTGGTCCGGGCCGGTCGTGGTCCGCTCCGGTCTTGACGGCGCGGTGGCAAACACCGGGGTTCCGCGCTACCGAGAGCTGGCCAGTCGTCACCTTGATGCACCCGAACTTGAGGAGATCGACGCCGCCACGATCGGGCTGCGCACCGCGACGAGCCAGTCTCGCATCCTCATCGGGCTGGCTGCGCGCACCCGGGCGCGGGTCACCGGCCGGCCGTCGCCAGCCGGCCTGGTGGTGCGTGAGGGCGGCCAGATCAGCCAAGAGATCCCCGCCCGCCTGGCCCTGGGCGAGTCGCTGGTCGTGGAGAAGACGGTCAGTCTCTATACCTCTCGTGACCCGGCGATCTCCGAACCTGGTATGGAAGCGCGACGCGCACTGGTACGGGCCGGCGGCTTCGGCGCGCTGCTGGCGGACCACGCCGTGCGGCTAGGCGGCCTGTGGGAGCGCCTGCAGCTCAGCCTCTCGGGGGACGAGCGGACGAGCCTCATCCTCAACCTGCACATCTTCCACCTGTTGCAGACCATCTCCGGACACACCGCCGACATGGACGTCGGGATCCCGGCCCGCGGATTGCACGGCGAGGCCTACCGCGGGCACGTGTTCTGGGATGAGCTGTTCGTAGTGCCGTACCTGACCCTGACGATGCCCGAACTGACCCGGTCCTTGCTCCGTTACCGCTACCGGCGGCTGCCCGAGGCGCGCCGCGCTGCCCGCGACGCCGGCTACCAGGGGGCGATGTTCCCCTGGCAAAGCGGGTCTGACGGCCGCGAGGAAAGCCCGACGCTGCACCTCAACCCGCTCTCCGGCCGCTGGCGACGCGACCAGTCGAATCGCCAGCGCCACATCAACTCCGCAATCGCCTACAACTTGTGGAATTACTACCAATGCACCGGCGACGTTGAGTTCATGTCCTTGTACGGAGCGGAGGTGCTGCTGGAGATTGCGCGGTTCTGGGCCAGCATTGCCCGGCACGACCCGGTTCGCGGCCGTTACGTGATCGAGGGCGTGATGGGACCTGACGAGTACCACGACGGCTACCCGTGGCCTAGCGAGCCAGGTCTTGCCAACAACGCGTATACGAATGTTATGGCGGTCTGGGTACTATGCCGCGCTCTCGAGGTCCTTGCCGAGATTCCGGGCCAGCGACGCAAGGCCCTGGAGCGGGAACTGGTCCTGAGCCAGCCCGAGATAAGCCGCTGGGAGGACATCAGCCGGCGCATGTACGTCCCGTTCCACGGCGACGGGATCATCAGCCAGTTCGACGGGTACCCGCAGCTACCGGAATTCGACTGGGACAGCTACCGCGCCCGCTATGGCAACATCCAGCGCCTGGACCGGATCCTGGAAGCCGAGTCGGATACGCCGAACCGGTACCGGGCCGGCAAGCAGGCTGACGTGCTCATGCTCTTCTACCTGTTGTCAGCAGACGAGATCCGCAGCCTGTTCACCCGGCTGGGTTACCCCTGGGACCGTGACCTCATCCCGCGCAACGTCGACTACTACACGAAGCGAACCTCGCACGGGTCTACGCTCAGCCGGCTCGTGCACTCCTGGGTAGCGGCCCGCGCCAACCGCCCTGGGTCCTGGGAACTGTTCAGTCAGGCACTCGAAAGCGACATCGCCGACATCCAGGGCGGTACGACGGCCGAAGGCATCCATCTCGGGGCAATGGCGGGCACGATAGACCTCGCTGCCCGCGGTTACACCGGGATCGAGCCGCGAGGAAATGTGCTCTGGCTCAATCCGTGCTTGCCGCACCAGGTCCGGGCGCTCGCGTTCACCGTCCGGTACCGCCGGCACTGGGGCATCACGATCCGCATTGCCGATGGTCGAATCCAGGTCGCGGTTCCCCTCTCCGACGCCCCGCCCGTGACCATCGGCTATCAAGGAAAGCTCAGCTCCGTGCGGCCCGGTGAGAGCTTCGACGCGCCGCTTCCGGAGCAGCCGCTCCCGCGGTGATCAGGCCGCCTGACGGACCGGGAGCAGTTCGCCGCCGGAGCCGGTCCTGGCTGGCACTGCGAGAGAGAAGTACAGGAAAGCGCTCAGATCGCCGGTGAGCTCGCGGATCCACCGCATCCGGCCGGTTGCCTCGAGGGGGTGGTCGCCGAACTCTTCAGCCATGCGGCTGGCGCAGCCGGCCTGGCCGAGACGCCGCAGGGTACTGCCGATCGCGTCGGCGACCGCCTCGGCGGTGAGGGTGTCGGAGGGCTGCAGCGATGAGGCGAACAGTGCTTCACAGACGGCTTCGTTGACGATCATCGTGGTCACGTCGAGCCTCCTGGGGGGTGGGGGGTTAGGCTCCGGCCTTGGCCTTCAGCGCCGGGAGTGCGGATTCAATTGCGCTGGCCGGGGGTGGGCCGGTCATCTTCGTCGGCTCCAGAGCTGGCCTCTTGTGTTTACTTATGGTTAGGACGCTGTCACGCACGGTATCCGTTGCGTGATCTGGGTCACAGTCTGGGCCGTCTCGAGGACTGCATACCCATGGAACGCCGGGCCGCCTGCGTTGCCATCCATCACCCGGAAAGTGAATGCCCTAGCAGGTCAGCCCGCTGACTCGGGCGATCACCTCGCGGCAGAAGCGGCCGACGCCGGCCGGGTCGTCGGTGAATTGCGACGGCTTGATGCAGAACGTGGTGAAACCCGCTTCGATTTGCGGCTCCATCACCGCCAGCGCCTGGCCGAGGTCGGCGGTCCGGTGGCTGTCCGGGAAAATCGCCCGGGTGCCGCCGACGAGCTCCAGGCTGGCCATGTCCCGGCCCGCCGCGCGCATCGCAAGGCGCAGCCGCTCCAGTTCCGCCGGACTCGGCCGCCCGAGCGGGTTGAAGCCGTTGCCGTAGGTCACGATCCGCTCGGTCATGCGCCGGTGCATGCCGGCGCCGCCGAGCCAGAGCGCCGGGCCAGTATTCCGGAACGCCTTCGGCTCGAAATAGACGTCGCGGAACGCATAGTGCGCGCCCTCGAAGCTTGCCGGGGTGTCTTGCCACAGCACCGCCCATGCCTGCAGGTGCTCGTCGAGAAGGTCGCCGCGGGCCGCGAACGGCACGCCGAGCGCCTGGTATTCCTCCGCCAGCCAGGACACGGTCGGCAGGACGACGAGGCGGCCGCCGCTGAGCAGGTCGAGGGAGCCGAGCTCGCGGGCGAGTAGTAGCGGATGCCGTAGCGGGGCAATCACCGCGCCGGCAACCAGCCGGATCCGCTCGGTCACGGCGGCAATCGCCGACAGCAGAACCAGCGAACTTGGCCACGGTGTGGCCGGGTCCTGGTTACCCGGAAGCGCGTACTCGCGAGGGTTGGCCATCAAGCCGTTAGCCCCCGCAGCCGGGCCGAGCACGATGTGCTCGCTGATCATCACCGAGTCGAAGCCAGCGTCCTCCGCCTGCCTGGCCCACCGGACCAGCACCGGCAGGTCGCGGCCGGACGTCATGGTCCAGTTCTCGCTGAGGATCAGGCACATCCGCGGCGGGCCCGGCCGGCGGGCCGGAGCCAGGTCCATCATTACCGCCGCGGCGGGCGGATGCCGCGGAACTCCCAGTCGCCGCCCAGCGCGGTCGACACGACCTCCTCGCTCTCGGTCGGCTGGGCGCCGAAACCGGCGGCCACCGGCAGCGGGCCGGCCACCACGTGATTGCGAAGCCTGCCGAGGCCGTCAGCCTCGACCTCGACGATGTCGCCCGGCTGGACCGGTCTGGAGTTGGCTGGCGTGCCAGATAGCAGAACGTCCCCCGGGCAGAGCGTTATCGTCCGCGCGATGTCGGCGACCAGGTAGTGCATGTCCCACTGCATCTCGTCGGTCGATCCGTCCTGGACCAGCACGCCGTTGACGTAGGTGCGCAGCCCCTTGCCGTGGAAATCCCAGCCCGTGACCAGGCCGGGGCCGACCGGCGCCATCGTGTCCGAGCCCTTGACGCGCAGCATCGAGCCGGAATCGGTGTCGCGGAAGTCGTGCAGGCCGAAGTCGTTGGCAATGGTGTAGCCGGCGATGTAGTCGCCTGCCTGGGCGGGCGACACGTTGCGGCAGGTCTGGCCGATGACGATGGCGATCTCGCCCTCGTAGTTGAGGTACTTGCAGCCTGCCGGGCGCACGACAGCGCCGCCGTGGCCGACCAGTGCCGAGACCGGCTTGTGAAAGTAGGTCGGGGCCGGCGGCAGCGTCGCCCCGAACTCGGTGACCCGGCTGCGGTGGTTGAGATGGACCGCGACGATCTTCGAGGGCACGACCGGCGGCAGGTGCACCGCGTCGCTCTCGGCCACCGTGCGGCCGTCTCCGGCTACCAGGGTGTCGCCGTCGCGTACCACCTGGACGGCTGCACCGTCGAGCAGGATCCGCCGGTACTCAGGCACCTGACCAGCCTTTCTCCGGGCAGTCGAACCACAAGTGGATCTGACCGGTGCCGATGGCATTTTCGTAGTCGCTGTACCGCCGGGCCCGCGCGGTGACCGCGTGCTCGCCCAGCGCGGCAACCATCATGAGGTAGTGCGCGAACTTGGCCTCCGGCCGCACGGCCAGAAACTCCGGCATGGTGTCGAGCACCCGCGCGTGATCGCCGGCCTCGAGCCAGCTGATCCGCTCCAGGTCGGCCACTCGTGCCTGCGGCGTGCGGATGTGAGCCGGGTCGCTCGCCTCGTGCTGGCGCAGTTCCCGGAGCGGCCAGAAGGTGTGCGACAAGGCCCCGGAGGCCAGCAGGATGACCTTGCGGTCAGTCTGCGCGATCGCGTCCCGGAGCGCCCGCCCGGCCCGCAGGAAGTCCTCAGTGTCGCCGGTCTGCGCGGTGTTGCTCATCGTCACCCAGCGCTTGCCCAGGCCGCGGCCGAGGTAGACCCACAAGTTGACGGTCGCGTAGTACAGCGGCAGGTACGGGTCGTCGATCGCGGTGATCCATGTGCTGTGCTTCTCGCCGTTCGCCGCGACCGCGCGGGCCAGCTCGGGATCGCCCGGCCAGTCATACGGGATGCGCGACATGCCGCGGGGCAGTTCCTCCGAGGTGAACAGTCCGGCCCGCACGTCCTGGGCGGAGATCACGAACTCGACAGTGGTGAACCAGTGCGAGTCCAGGACCACGACTGTGTCGTAGTCGAGCGTCTCGAAGACGTCGCAGCGCAGCCGTTCCAGACCCGGCACCAGGCTGATCTCCTGTCCGTCGTTCAGCGCGAGGCGCTCTTCGCGCGGCAGCATGATCGTCGGCACGTGCGCGAGCAGGCCAGCTCCCACTACCTCACCCATGGTGGCGCCACCCCCTCGGTGCGTAGACAGTGTTTTTCACGTCGGCATAGAAATCGAAGCTCCACGTGCCGCCTTCGCGGCCGACGCCAGACTGCCGCGCGCCGCCGAACGGTGCCTGCAGGTCCCGTACGAAGAAGCAGTTCACCCAGACGGTCCCCGCCACGAGCCGGGCAGCGACCCGCTCGGCGCGCTCAAGGTTGCCGGTGAACATCGTCGCCGCGAGCCCGAACCTGGTGTCGTTGGCCAGGCTGACCGCCTCGTCCTCGGTAGCGAACGTCTGTAGCGTCAGAACCGGCCCGAATACTTCCTCGGTGAGGATCTCGGCTCCCGGCCGGGCACCGGTGAGTACGGTCGGCCGGTAGTAAAGGCCGCCAAGGTCAGGGTTAACGGCGCCGCCGGCCAGCAGGCGTGCGCCGTCGGCGATGCCGCGCTGCACGAACCCGTCCACCCGCCGCAGGTGCTCGGGGGTGATATTCGGGCCGATGTCGGTCGCTTCGTCGCGCGGATCACCCTGGCGCAGCGCCGCTGTCCTGGTCAGCAGGCGCGTTGTGAACTCCGCGGCGACCGGCGCCTGGACGAGCAGCCTGGTGCCAGCCAGGCAGACCTGGCCGGCGTTGTCGAACTGCCCGACCGCGTTCTCGACGGCCAGGTCGAGGTCACAGTCGTCGAAGACCAGCAGCGGCGACTTGCCGCCGAGCTCGAGCGATACCGGGGTCAGCTGGGCGCCGGCCGCCGCCGCGACGAGCCGGCCAGTCGGCACCGAACCGGTAAACGAGAGCCGGGAGACACCGGGATGCCCCGCCAGAGCAGCGCCCGCTTCCTCGCCGAGACCCTGCACGACGTTGAACACGCCAGCCGGCAGGCCGGCATCGGAGGTGATGTCGGCCAGCACGCTGGCAGTGAGCGGCGCCCATTCCGGCGGTTTGGCGACCACGGTGTTGCCCGCGGCCAGGGTCGGCGCGATCCGCCAGGTCGCGAGCATCAGCGGAGCATTCCACGGGGTGATGACGCCGGTCACGCCCGACGGGCACCAGGACACCCGCTGCCGGTGTTCGCGCACGTCCGGCAAGCCGGGATCGAGCTCGCCGAGCCAGTCGGCAAAGAACCGGAAATTGTGCGCGACCCTGGGCATCACGCTGCGGCGGTGCGAGCGCAGCAGCGAGCCGTTGTCCAGCGTCTCGAGCTCGGCCAGGTCGGCGACCCGTTTGTCGATGCCGTCCGCGATTGCGTGCAGCAGCGCGGCGCGCTCCGGTGCAGGAGTGGCGGCCCATGCAGGAAAGGCCGCTGCAGCGGCCTGGACGGCTGCATCGACCTCTGCCGCGCCGCCGCGGGCGACCTCGGCAAGCGGGGTCTCGTCAATGGGGGAGACGTCGGTGAAGGTCGCTGGCGAGCTGATGCGCTGGCCCCCGATCCAGTGCCGGGGGTCGGCCGTCTGCCCAGCGCTAGCTACGCCCGTGTTTGTAATGACAGCGCTCCTAACCTCACCGCGCCAGCACTCAAGTCGTTTGGTACCAAATTATCAAGCGCGACTGGCGGCATCGTCAAGGACGGTGCCGCCGTCCCAGGTCACTCCGACCTGACGGTAGTAGCCGCCGATGACCTCCTCGACGCACAACCGGTCGAGTTCCTCGGTGGGAGAGCCGAAGAGTTCCAGCGCAGCGTCTCCGCGCCAGGCAGGACCGCCTTCAAAGCTCGCGCTGCCGGACCGGACCAGCTCGCTCAGCGCATCAGGCTCGCCTTTGGCTATCGACGGCAGCCAGCGATGATGCGCCATCGGGTGCGCGTTGACAAAGCCGTTGGATGGCGACTCCTCGCGCAACGTGACGACGGCCTGGGCAAGGCGCCGGTCCGCCGCGGCCAGCGTTCCCGCGAAGCGGCCGCCCGGTCCGATCCTGGGCGCGGCACGGCCGAACGGATGCGGCCGGGTCTGCCGGATGGACCCGAGCTTCTTCGGGTAGCCCTGGTGCAGGCCGCGCGCGAGCGCGAAGTCAGCATCGACCCAGATGTACACGCAGCGAGAATAGATCTCGCCCCGGAAGCTGCACCGCACGACCGCGAAGCACTCCCGGTACTGCGCCAGGACCGGGTCGAGAAGTTCCGCGCCGGAATCGCCGCAGGATTGCCAGTCAGCCCAGATGAGCGCCACCGCACCAGGATCGGAAGGCGCGGGCTCCAGCGGCGCGGGCAGCAGCTCGGCGACGCGGGCCGGGTCGGTGCGGTACTCGACGGTCAGCAGGTCGCCGGAGTAATGCCACGGCGGCGACGGCAGCAGCGACGCCCGGCCGGTCGCGGTCCGCGGGTAGAAGAATCCGGTCACGTCAGCCATTGCCCGCCTCCCGGCCGCAGATCGTTTGCCTCCGCACGACTTGCGATGGTAGACCACCGCAACCGGGGCTGACATCCCCGTGGTCTTGCCGGCCTGCCGGTCCGGCGCATACGCTGCGAAAGCGATTGTTCGTCCCCAAACGTTTGATCCCGGCCGGGAGCTGCTATGACACCGGACGCAGGCGTCGTCGCCGCGCAACTCCGCGAGCAGGGCGTCGACGTCGTCCGGGTGTCGTACCCGGACCTCATCGGCGTGGACCGCGGCCGCGACGTGCTGGTCGGTGAGCTCGCCTCGGCGGCCGGGCATGGCCTCGCGTTCTGCCGCGCGATCTATCACACCTCGCCGCGGGGCGACGTGGTCCCGGTCCAAGGCGGCCTGGAGGCAGGGCTGCCTGACATCACCGTGTATCCGGACCTGTCCACCATCACCCCGCTGCCGTGGGAACAGGGCGCGGCCTGGTGCCTGGGCGAGGCCTACGCCGACGATGGGAAGATCGCCGCCGAGTCACCGCGATCGGTTGCCCGGAACGTCGCCAGCCAGCTCGAATCCGCTGGGTACTCGCTGGTCTGCGGACCGGAGCTGGAGTTCTTCGTCTGTGAGCAGGGGCCGGACGGCCAGTGGCGCCGGTATGCCAACGAACTAGGCAACGTCTACGTCGTCGGGCGCAAAGGCGACCCGCAGGGGCTGCTTCTGCACATGCTGCGCCAGCTCCGCGACGCCGAACTGCGCGTCACGGCGGCGAACCATGAGTTCTCGCCCGGCCAGTTCGAGATCAACCTCGGGCACTCCGGCCTTCTCGACGCGGCAGACCGGTCGTTCCGGCTGAAGTCCGCAGTGCAGGAGATCGCCCGGCTGCGCGGACTGCTTGCCACGTTCATGGCCAAGCCGTTTAACGACGAGGGCGGCTCGGGCTTCCACGTGCACGTGTCGCTCGGAGACGAGGCCGGCGCCAACGTGTTCGGCGATCCGGACGAGCCGGACGGTCTGTCGGCACCGGGCCGGCACGCGATCGGCGGCGTGCTGCGGCACGCGAAGGCGCTGAGCGCGCTGCTGAACCCGACGATCAACTCGTACAAGCGGTTCGGCCCGGACACGCTGGCGCCCTGGCTGATCGACTGGGGCCTGGACAACCGGAGCGCCATGGTCCGCGTCCCGCCTGAGCGGGGTCCGGGCGCGCGCATGGAGGTGCGGCTCGGAGACGCTACGGCGAACCCGTACCTGGCGATGGCCGCGATCGGCGCGGCTGTCCACCTCGGCATCCAGGACAAGGTCGAGCCGCAGGCCAAACTCGAGGGGTACGGCTACGACCCGGCGGGCGCGGACATGCTCCCGATGCGACTCGGGGACGCTCTGGACGCCCTTGAGGCTGATACTGAGCTGGCCGACGTACTCGGCCGGTACTTCACAACCTCGTTTCTGCAATATAAGCGGAACGAGATCGAGCGCTTCGAACGCTACGTCACCGACTGGGAATTCGGTGAGTACGCCTATCACCTGTGATGCGTGACGATACCGTCGCCGCGTTCGCCGCCTGTCTGACAGTCGGCGAGCTGGAGGCTGACCCGTACCCGGTCTACGCCCGGCTGCGACGCGAAGCGCCGGTCTGCTTCATCCCGGCCGTCGGGCTGTGGTTCGTCACCAGGTACGAGGACGTCGAGTACGTGGTGACGCACCCGAAACAGTTCACTGCCGAGATGTCGGACTCGCCGGTGGACCGCACCTTCGGCTCGCCGACGATCATCACCGTCGACGGGGAGCGGCACCAGGACCTGCGCCGCGGGCTGGACTCGAAGTACCGGCCGCGCCAAGTCAGCGCTTACATCGATGGCCTGGTCCGGCCCATAGCCGAGGGGATGGCCGGCCGGCTCGCAGGCCGCGACCAGGCGGAGCTGATGGCTGAGTACTTCGAGCCGGTCTCAGTGCTGAGCCTCGGCAGCGTACTCGGGATCGACGGCCTCGGTGAGGACCGGCTGCGGGACTGGTTCTGGCGGCTCCACCAGGGCGTTATCAACTTCGAGGGAAACGCAGAACGCGAGCAGATCGGATCGGCTTGCTCGCGGGAAATCGACGTAGTGCTGGGCCCGGTCTTCGACCGGCTGGAGGCCGCGGGCGACGACAGCACGATCTCACATCTGCTGCACAGCGGCGTGCCGGGCGGTGGCTGCCGCGCGCGCGATTACGTGCTGCCGACGCTCAAGGTGATCCTGCTCGGGGGCATGCAGGAGCCCGGCCACGGAGCCGGCTCCACGCTCGCCGCGCTGCTGGCAGACCCCGTTCAGCTCGACGCCGTCCGCGAGGACTCCGATCTGCTTGCCGCGGCGGTTGACGAGGGCTTGCGGTGGATGTCGCCCATCGGCACGCAGACGCGCCAGGCGGTCGGCGACGTCGAGCTCGGCGGCGCGGTGATCCCGGACGGTGCTGGTGTCGGCGCGCTGGTCTCAGCCGCAAACCGGGACGAGAGCAAGTTTGCCGACCCGGACCGCTTCGACATCTTCCGGCCGCGCCAGGCCAGTCTCGCCTTCGGCGGCGGACGGCATTTCTGCGCCGGGCACGCGTTCTCGCGTGCGCAGATCCGGATCGCGATCGACGTGCTGCTGCAGCGCTTTCCGCGGCTTGCGGCCGATCCCGGTCGCCCGGCGGAGTTCCGCGGCTGGGAGTTCCGCGCTCCCCGGCGCCTCGACGTCCTGCTGCGCGGCTGAGCTGTCAGTCGCTGCTGGCGCGGCGTCGGCTAACGGCTGCCGGCGGCGCTCAGGTCGGCCAGCGCAGTGCTGGCCGACTGGCGAGCGCGGACCACGAACGTCGACCCGAAGCCGATGACCAGGAGCGCAAGCGCGTAATACGGTGCCTCGATCGTCGGGCTGGTCACCTTGTAGAAGGAGCCGAAGATCGCCCCGGCCGTGATCGCGATACCGATGATCGCCGCGATGGTGATCGATGTCCGGCGTTCCCCGGCCGCCAGCGTGCGCAGCGAGCCGACGCACATCAGCAGGTAGACCACCACCAGCGCGAACCCGCCGAAGGTCGAGCCCCAGGCGAACAGCGAGAAGTAGTGCGGAGTCGCGGGCAGCGCGAACAGGCTGGGCCAGAGCTGGTTGGCCAGCAGCGTGAGGACGCAGAAGCCGACCACGAATACCGCCGCGCCGAGCGGTGAGCCGTGCTTCTTGGAGGTGACGGCGAGCGGCGCCGGGATCCGGCGGTCGCGCGCCATCGCGAACAGGCCGCGTGACGCCGATACCGCGCAGCCGATGGCGACCGCGAGCATGTCGAAGAACACCACTAGTTCCAGCAGCCGGTCGATCCAGGTACTGCCGTATCCGCCGGCTGCCTTCGGCGCGCCCAGCGCGAACAGCGGGGCGCCGGCCGCCGCTGCCACGGTCTTCAGGCTGTAGTGGAAGCCGGCGACGGTCACGTAGGTGGCGAGGACATAGATGACGGTGGCGATCACCGCGGTTGCCATGACCGCGATCGGGATCTCACGGCGCGGGTTCGGCGTCTCCTCCGCCAGGTTGGCAGCCGTCTCGAAGCCGACGAACAACAGCACGCCGTACAGCACGCCGAAGAATATTCCTGACCAGCCGTCAGCTGCCGAGGACGGCTCGAACGGCCGCACGCTGTTAGCAGAGCCCAGCTTCACGATCACGGTGATGAAGAAGATCGTCACCACGACGATCGAGACCAGCGCGAGCGCCAGCTGGCTGCGAGTCGACAGCCGGACGCCGAAGTACAAGATGGTGGCGATGAGGACGATGAGCAGCAGCGTCCAGGCCCACGACGGCAGCGGGTCGACCTTGAACTCGGACAGGATGGTGCTTTGCAGGTAGCCGCCAATGAGCAGTAGCAATCCGGCCAGCAGCACGACCACGCCGCCGTAGTAGAGCCAGCCAGCCGCGGTGCCGACGCGCTGGCCGAGCCCGCGCGTGACGTAGTCATAGAGCGAGCCAGCCGAGTGGATCTCGCGCGCGAAGTTGGAGACGATCCAGCCGAGCGCGAACACCCCGATGGCAGCGATGATCACCGACAGCGGCGCTGCCACGCCACCGCCTTTGCCGGTCGCGCTGATCACGCCGACAACCAGCGGGATGACAAAGGCCGACGAGAAGATCGGGCCCATGAACCCCACCGATTGCGCGATAACGTCGGGCAGCGAAAGCACCTTGGCGCCCAGGCGCTCGTAAGCCGGCTCGGAACTCATCGTGTCCTCCACGTGCCAGCGGCTACGGCCAGATGATGCCGGGATCGTATGGAAGCAAACGATCTGCTGTCAAGGCTTGGCCGCGCTGTGTCGCAGGCCGGCAGATCACGCCGCGATCACCCGGACGGGAAGCTCCTTCAGCCCGTTGGTGAAGTTCGACCGGATGCGCCGCGGCTGCCCGGCGAGTTCGAACCTGGTGACCCGGCGGGCGAGCGCAGCGAGCATGATCCGCATCTCAAGCCGTGCGACGTGCACGCCCAGGCACAGATGCGGCCCGCCGCGGCCAAAGCTCAGGTGCCGGTTGGGCGTGCGGCCAACATCGAAGGTGTCCGGGTCGGGAAACTCCGCCGAGTCCCGGTTACCGGACACGTACCACAGCACGACCTTGTCACCCGCGCGGATCCGCGCGCCGCCGAGCTCGGTGTCAGTCATCGCGGTCCGCCGCATGAAGTGCGTCGGGCAGCTCCAGCGCATGACCTCGTCGGTCGCGGTGTCGAGCAGGCCGGGATCTGCGCGCAGCCGGTCCCACTCCTCGGGCCGCTCGCTGAAGGTGAGCACAGCGTGCGCCATCGCGATCCGCGTCGTCTCGTTACCGGCGATCACCAGGATGGAGAAGAGATTGTCCAAGTCGGTCTCGGTGAGCGCCTCGCCGTCGACCCGCGCCGACAGCAGCCTGGACAGCAGGTCGTCTCCCGGTGCGCGCAGCCGATCGCGCACGATCTCGCGGCCGAGGTCCCACAGTTGCTTGCCGTACGGGCTCCGGAACGGGTACAAGCGGTAGGCGTCGGTGTCGTCCCGGCCCCACACGATGTCGGTTAGGTCAGGGTCGGTGTTGGCGATCAGCCGGTCGCCGAGGTCAATGAACTGGTCAAGGTTCGCCTCCGGCAGGCCCATGATGCGGGCCAGGACCCGGATCGGTATCTCCTTGGCGACTGCCGCCACGAAGTCGAACGGCTCGCTGGCGAGCCCGGCGTCCAGCACCTGCTCAGTGAGTTCGCTGACGAAATGCTCGTACACCCCGACGGCGCGCTGGGAGAAGCTGCCTGACATGACCTTGCGCAGCTTGGTGTGATCCGGGGGATCGGTGTCGATGATCGTCCGCCGGGCGGCCATGTCCTCATCCGTCGGCTCCTCGAACGAGACGCCGCGGCTCGATGAGAACGTGGCGGTGTCACGGCTTGCCGTGACGATATCGGCGTACCGGTGCACTGACCAGAACCCGGAATTGGGCGCGGGCTCATCGAACCAGGCCACCGGCCGCTCGGCTCGCAGCCGGGCGAACTCCGCGTAGGGGACGCTACGCGCCCACATGTCGAGGTCGGTCAGGTCAACGCCAGTCGTGGCCGTCATGAAGTTAGTTTGGCACCAAACGACCTGCCCGGCAACGGCATGCGGCCGGGTTTCAGTCTTCCTCGACGGACCGGACGATCTTGCGCAGCAGGCCGGCCAGCTGGCTCTTCTCCCGGTCCGACAAGGCGCTGCTGACCTGTGCTTCGCCGGCATTGAAAGCCGGAAACAGCCGCTCGATCACCGCCTCGCCCTTGGGCTCAAGGCTGACCAGCACGAGCCGTCCGTCCTCGTCGTGTGCTTGCCGCCTGGTCAGCCCGCGCTTCTCCAGCGTCTTCAGCACGCCTGTCAGCGTGCCCTTAGTCACGCCCGCTTCGACGGCCAGGTGCCGGGTCTGCTGTTCACCCCAGATCCACAGTACGAACAGCACGGTGAACGCTGCCCAGGACAGGTCCTCGTCCGCGAGTACCTTGCGCTCCATGTGGTTGCGCACGACGTTGGCAGCTCGGTAGATGTTCGACACGGCAGCCATAGCCGCGAAGTCGAGGTGCTGGTCACCGATCCGGTCACGGATATCACGCTCGGCCTGGACGAGGTCGCGGGCGCTGCCGGTAGCGAGGCGACTGGGCATGCCACGATGGTACGTCCCCGGTTGGCGTCCTTGTCAGCCCAGGTCAAAGGCAGTTGTGGGCAGGTCGACGGCCGTCGCGCCGGCATCGACCGGTAGCGTCACCCCGGTTACCGCGGCAGCGTCCGGGCCGGCCAGGAACGCGATCACCGAAGCCACTTCGGCCGGCCTGCAGGGCCGCCGGAGCGGTACCTGTGACGTCGCCAGCGCGTACGCTTCCTCCCGGCCCGGCAGTCCGTGAAGCCGGGCGAGCTGGTCCATCTCCGCGTCGGCCATCGGCGTGCGCACCCAGCCCGGGCACACTGCGTTAACCCGCACGCCCCGCGGCCCGAAGTCCCGCGCCATCGACCGGGTCAGCCCGATCAGCGCATGCTTAGCCGTGACGTAGCCGACCGATTCCGGAGATGCGGCAAGCCCCGCGATCGACGAAACCACGACCGCGCATCCCTTCGTCTCGATCAGGCCGGGCAGGCAGGCTCGCGCAGTCACCAGGCAGGTGTCCAGGTTCACTCGCATGCTGAGTCGCCATGCGGCGTCGGTCACTTCCGCCGCGGTGCCGCCGCCTTCGCCGCCGGCGTTCGCGACAAGAATGCTCACCAGGCCAAGCCGATCCGTGACCGCCGCGACGACTGCGGCGATCTCGCCCGCATCAGCCGCGTCAGCCGGCAGCGCGAGCGCGTGCGCGCCGAGGCCGGATGCGACCGCCTCCAGCGGTTCGCGTCGCCGGCCGGTGACCGCGACGGCCGCGCCGTCAGCCGCCAGCCGCCGCGCGGTTGCCGCGCCGATCCCGGAGCCGCCGCCGGTCACCAGCGCGACCTGACCCGCGAGCGGCGCCGCTCTCACTGCCGCCGCCGTCACCGGGGCCGCCTGGGCCGCTCGGATGGAGGCATAGCGGCCACCGTAGGGCACGATCGTCCCGGCAGGAAGCGTCGCGAGTTCGCTAGCTGCCGCAATAGTCAGGAAATCGCAAACCGTAGCTAACGGAATCGCAAAGGCGTAGCGTCGTGGCTGGCCACTGAGGCAGCGGCGAGAGGGAGTGGCGCGGGGTGCAGCACGGTAACGGGACGGGCGTGCGGCTGGCGGCAGCATTCTCGGCCTTAGCGCTTGCGGCAGTGATAATCGTCGTGCTGGCTGCGCCTGCCGGGGTCAGCTTGGCCGACCGCGGGCCGGCCGCATCAGCCGCGGCCAGGACCACGATGCGCGGCTGGGGCAGCAACACCGATGGCGAGCTGGGTCATGGCAACCGCAGCCCGCTGAGCAATACGCCGGTCACGGTGCGGGTACCGCCGGGCGCGGTCGTCACCTCGGTTCGGGCCGCCTGCGACCACAGCGTCGCGCTGACCTCGACCGGGCGGGTGCTGACCTGGGGCGCCGACAACTGGGGTCAGCTCGGCAACGGCACAACCGCGAGCCGTGCCAAGCCCGGCTACGCCAAACTGCCGAAGGGCGCGAAGATCAAGGCCGTCAGGGCCGGCTGCGAAGACACGATCGCGCTAACGACTACTGGGCGGGTACTGGACTGGGGTCTTGGTGTCGAAGGCCAGCTCGGCAACGGCAGTATGAGCAGCCGCCATGTCCCGGTGTACGTGCGGCTCCCGAAGCATACGAAGATCACCGCCATTAGCGCTGGATGTCATTTCAATCTTGCGCTTACCCGTTCGGGGAAGGTGCTGGCCTGGGGGCAGGATCTGGAAGGGGAGCTGGGCAACGGCCACCTGCAGGACAGAGATGTTCCTGTTCAGGTGAGGCTGCCTAGCGGCGCGCACGCTACTGCCGTCACCGCAGGCTGCCTGCACGCGTTCGCGATCACCCGCATGGGCCTGTTCGGCTGGGGCGACGATGACGAGGGCCAGCTCGGCGATGGCAGCACGAGCAACGCCGTCAAGACGCCTGAGGAGATCACCTTCCTGACCCGTGGCCACCCGCTGGGCACGATCACTGACCTCTATGCAGGCTGCTACCACACCATCGCGCTGTTCTCTGGCGGCGGCGTACTTACCTGGGGCTACAACATCTACGGCCAGCTAGGCAACGGAACCACGACGAGCAGCGACAAGCCAGTCGGCGTCATGCTGCCGTCCGGGGTGACGATCAAGGCGGTCAGCGCCAGCTGCGATGCCAGTTATGCGCTCACCACGCAAGGTGAAGTGCTGGCGTGGGGCAACAACCAGCAGGGCCAGCTCGGCGACAACGAAGGCATCAGCACCGACGTGCCGATGAAGGTGGCGCTGCCAGCCAATCTGGCGATCACCGCGCTCGGCGCTGGTCCCAGCGCGAACCACGCCTTCGTCATCGCGCGGGCCAGTTCAGGCTGACCCGGGCACGGTTGCGGCCGGGCGGTCACCGCAAGGAATGCCGCCCTGGCGGTTTGCGTTGATGCGCCGGTGAAGAAGATTGGCTTCCTGTCGTTCGGGCACTGGTCGTCCTCACCCGGCTCGCAGACGAGGTCGGCGTCGGACGCGCTCCTGCAGTCGATCGACCTGGCAGTAGCCGCCGAAGAGCTAGGAGCGGACGGCGCCTACTTCCGCGTGCACCACTTCGCGAGGCAGCTGGGGTCGCCCTTCCCGCTGCTCGCCGCCGTCGGCGCCCGGACAAGCCGGATCGAGATCGGCACCGCAGTCATCGACATGCGGTATGAGAACCCGCTGTACATGGCAGAGGATGCCGGCGCGGCAGACCTCATCGCGGGCGGCCGCCTCCAGCTCGGGATCAGCCGCGGCTCACCGGAGCAGGTGATCGACGGCTGGCGGTACTTCGGCTACCAGCCCCAGGACGGGGAGACAGACGCCGACATGGCGCGCGGGCACGCCGAAGTCCTCCTCGAGGTGCTGCGCGGGAAGGGCTTCGCGCAGCCGAATCCGCGCCCCATGTTCGCCAACCCGCCTGGCCTGCTGCGCGTCGAGCCGCACTCAGCAGGGCTGCGGGAGAGAATCTGGTGGGGCGCCGCGTCGCAACGGACCGCCGCCTGGGCGGCCGAACTGGGCATGAACATGCAGAGTTCGACCTTGATCACCAATGAGTCCGAGAAATCATTTCACTTGCAGCAGGCGGAGCAGATCCACGTGTTCCGTGACGCCTGGCAGAAGGCTGGCCATGAGCGCGCGCCCCGAGTGTCGGTGAGCAGGAGCATCTTCGCTCTCGTGGACGACCGCGACAGGGCGTACTTCGGCCATCGCAACCAGGACGCTGACGAGGTCGGCTTCATTGGCGCGGAAACCCAGGCGATCTTCGGTCGCAGCTACGCCGCGGAGCCTGATGTGCTGATCCAGCAACTCAAGGAGGACGAGGCGATTGCGGCCGCCGACACGCTGCTGCTCACCGTGCCTAACCAGCTCGGCATCGACTACAACGCTCATGTGATCGAGAGCGTCCTCACCCACGTGGCGCCCGCGCTCGGCTGGCGTTAGGTCACCGGGCCCGCTTCGGACCGCCGGCCGTCATCCCGTCAGTGCCAGACTGTTGTCCGTCGGCCTCGCGGGCTGTCCCTGCCCGCCCGCCGCCAGGGCGAGTGCGGGACCGCCATCCGCCGCGCCGGGCGGAGCTGTTGCTTCTACCAGGAGCAATGCGACGTCGTCGCCGAGCTTTCGCCTCGCGTGCGCGACGAGCCGGCCAAGCAGTTCGTCGGCAGCTGCCTGCAGGTCCGGGTGGCGCAGCGTGTCGAGGCAGTCCTCGAGCCGGAACTGCCGGCCCAGCCGGTCGCGTGCCTCGAGCAGGCCGTCGGTGTAGAAGACAAGCCGGTCGCCGACGTTGACAGTGAAGGTTGACGACTGGATGTCAGGATGCAAGCCCAGCGGCGTTGCGTAGGCGGCTGGCGTCAGTGGTCGCAGGTCGCCGTCCACGGTCAGCCGCAGGGGCGGCGGATGCCCGCACGTCACAAGCTGAAGCCAGCCGTGCGGGTCGAATTCCGCGAACACTGCGGTGACGAAGTCCTCATCGCCGGCGGCGCGGCTCACCGAGCCGTCGACCGCGCGGGCGATCTCCGGCAAGGAGAGGCCGGGCTGCGCGCACGCGTCCCGGAAGCTGGTCATGGCCACACTCGCCAGGCGCACCGCGGGAAGGCCCTTGCCGCGCGTATCCCCGATGAGCCAGCGCGGATAGCCAGGGCCGGCAACGACCTCGAGCAGGTCACCGCCTACCCGGGCCTCGGGCGACGCGGAGACGTATCGCGAAGCCAGCCGGGCCGCGGTGACGGTGGCGGGGATCTCCTGCAGTATCGCGCTCTGCGCGACGCGAGCAACGGCGCGGACATGGCCGATCCGCCGCTCGGCCGCGGCGCGAAGCGCCGAGTTCGCCACCGCGAACGCGGCCAGTAGCACGCATACACCCAGGTGCGAGACAAGTACGCCGGGCGGACCTGGCTGACCGATAGCAAGGGCAGTGCTCAGGGCCAGAGCCCAGCCCGCGAGGATCGCGGTGATCCACGGGGACAACGCCAGCGACGCCACTAGCGGCCCGACCTCCAGCCAGGCAGCGGGCATGAGCCCGCGCCCGGTGGCCAGCATCGCGATCGCCATCACCGCGATGGCAACGGCGAGGAGCAGCGCGACCAGGCGCGGTGCGCGGTCGCGACTCCGGCCGGTCTCCCCGGCCGGAGTCCTGACCTCGCTCGGAGCTTTGACCTTCACCGTTGCGCTCACTCGAGGCCCGCCTCTCAGTACTCATAGCTCCGGTCGCATACCTCACCACTGTCCGTAACAGGATTGGGCTGCACCTGACTGAAAGCTCAGAGCTAGCGCAAAGGATCGCGGACGCGTGCTAGCCGCGGCCCGGCAGGTCTGCTGGCCTGAGCCGGTACTCCTGCAGCCTCAGGCCGTGGTACTTCTCGGTCTCGCCGACCCACTCCATGCCGATCCGGCGTACCACTGCGGCTGCGCGCGTGTTAGCTGGCCGGACGAGCGCGATTACCTGTTCGATTCCCTGGTCGAAGGCCCAGCGTGCGAGCGCCAGGCCCGACTCGGTGGCGTAGCCATGACCCCACGCTTGCTGAGGCAATGCCCAGCCGATCTCGAACTCCTCGTCGGGCGCCAACGGGAGCAGGCTAGCCCCGCCGACCACTAGCTTGTCCGCGCTGCGCTCGATCGCCCAGCGGCCGGCCGGCGAAAGGAAATCGGCTTCCTCGGCGATCCACTGTTCCAGCAGCAGGCGCATGCCACCGGCATCTTCGACACGATCCATGGCCGGGGATAGCCAGCGCGCGACCTGCTCATCGCCGTAGGCGCTGAGGGCAGCCGGGGCATCACTGGCCTCCCAGCCACGCAGCACAAGCCGCTCGGCCACCAGTTTCTGCGCCACAGTTCCACCCTAACCGGCCGCTGAGGCGGTGCGTCAGAACCCTGCGGCGCTGGAACTGGCAGAGCAGCCAGGCCGCGACGACCGCTCCGGCCAGCGGCGCGAGCAGGTAAGTGGCGAGGAACCCGAATTGCCCGGCGGCGACGGCCGGACCGAATTCGCGGGCCGGGTTGACGCTTCCGCCCGTGATGGTGCCCAGGCCTGCGATGGCCGCGCCGATCAGGCCGCCGACAAGCCACGGGACGCGCGGGCTAGCCAAGGCACGGACAGGAACACGCCGACGAGCAGGATGATCACGGCCATGCTGGCGGTCTCCGCCGGGAAGAGCACGCTGTTGGACCAGCCAGGCGCCGGGCGGAGGGCAGCGTAAAGGACCGGGGGCCTGGCGACCGGTGGTCCCCATGCCGCGCGCGCGAGGAGCACGCCGAGCAGCGAACCGGTCAGCTGAGCAGCCCTGTAGGGCAGCACGCCGGAAGCGGGAAAGACCCCGAGCCGCCAGAAGGCCAGCGAGATAGCGGGTTCAGGTGCCCGCCAGAAACCTTGCCGAGCGGGCTCAGGATCAGCCCGGCCAGTAGCAGCCCGACGACGACCCCGACCAGCAGCAGCTGCAGGTGAATGCCGGGGATCGTACCGCGGCTCAGCCGAGCAACTCGAAGCAGAGAGCACGGGTGCCGCACCCCAGCGAGCAACTGTTGTGGCTGCTGTGCTTAAGCTGGCCGTAATGTAACCGGGGGTGGTCAGATGACTACGGCTGTACCGGACAAAGGGACGGCGATCGTCACCGGAGCCAGTCGCGGCATCGGAGCCGCCATCGCCAAACGGCTGGCCAGCGACGGTTACGGCGTCATCGTGAACTACGCTGCCGACGCGGCCGGAGCCGAGTCGGTCGTGTCGGACATCACCCGCTCGGGCGGCAAGGCCACGGCCATGCAGGCCGATGTCGCGTCGGAAAGCGACGTGGCGGCGATGTTTGACCGCGCGACCGCGCAGATGGGACCGGTCACCGTGCTGGTCAACAACGCAGGCGGCGGGGGTGAGCAGGCGCGCATCGAGGAGCAGCGAGCCGAGGTGCTGGCCCGGCTCATGCAGGTCAACGTCATCGGGCCAATCCTGTGTGCCAAGCATGCTGTCCGGGCGATGTCGACGGCGCACGGCGGCACCGGCGGGTCGATCGTAACGATCGCGTCGATTGCCGCGCAGGCGCCGGCTGGTGCGGACGGGCTTGTCCCCTACGAGGCATCCAAGGGCGCGCTCGTAACGTTCGCTCGCGGCCTGTCCAACGAGGTCGCATCCGAGGGCATCCGGTCGAACAGCGTATCGCCAGGGGTGATAGCCACCGAGCTTGCCGGGCCCGAGCTGCGAGACTCGTTCGGAAAGCAAACCCCGCTAGGGCGGATCGGCCAGCCCGAGGAGATCGCATCGACTGTTTCCTGGCTGGTATCACCGGAGGCATCGTTCGTCACCGGCAGCGATATCACAGTCTCCGGAGGGCTTTAACACGCCGCTACATGTCCAGGACGATGTCGGTTGCCGGCCGGGCACAGCAGATCAGGACCTGCCCGTCTGCAGGGGGATCGAGCGGATCGGGCGCGTAGGCGACGTCGCCAGACAGCAGGGGAGTGATGCAGGTGTGGCAGACGCCGGTACGGCAGCTCCAGCGAGTAGGGACGTCGCAGGCGTCGGCGAAGTCGAGGAGGCTGTGCAGGTCGTCGCGGAAGGCCGCGCTGATGCCGCTCCGCGCGAAGGTAATCTGCGGCCCGGTTCCGGCCGGGCCGGCCGGTTGGTGAGGTGCCTGGCGGGCCTGCCCGGTGAGCCCGGGGTTGATCGTGGGCAAGGCTCCGAAGAGCTCGGTGCGGATCGCGGCCGGGTCGGTGCCGAGCGCGGTGAGGGCTTCGGACATGTCGGTCATGAACGAGGCCGGGCCGCAGATGTACGCGCTCGCGCTGACGGGAACCGCCAGCCCGGCGAGCGTGTCCCTGGTGAGGTGCCCCGCGGTCGCGCCGGCGCGACGTCGTTCAGCGGGTGTGGCGGCGCTGTAGAACACGTGCTCGCAAGCGTGCGGCAGGGCGGCCAGCAACTCATGTGCCTCCGCTGCGAAGGGATGTTCACGCGGACCGCGTGCGCCGTACAGCCACCAGGTTTCCCGCTCACTGCCGAGCCCGGCGAGCTGGTGCAGCATAGACAGAACCGGGGTGACGCCGATGCCGGCGGAGATCAGCAGGATCGGTCCGCTGCCGTCGTCCAGGACGAAATCGCCGCGGGGCGCGGCAACGTCCAGGATCGCTCCCGGTCGCAGGTCGTGGTTCAGGTAGCTGCTCGCGGTGCCATGCGGCTCCTGCTTGACGCTGATCCGGTAGGAGCCGGCGTCGGGTGCTGAAGACAGCGAGTAGCTGCGCACCGGGGCCGGAGTGCCGGCCCCGGTGATCCGCAGCGTCAGGTACTGTCCGGCGCGCGCCGCCGGGAGTGAACTGCCGTCGGCTGCGGCGAGGTAGATCGAGCACACCGTCGCGCTTTCCCGGACGACCTCGGCAACGCGCAGCTCTCGGAAAGCCGGCCAGGCCGGCGCTTCGCTCTCGCGAGGCGCGGTGGCCGTGCTCTTGCTCTCGGCCTCGGCCATCAGATCGCGGAACGAGGCCTGCCAGCCCGGACTGAGCGCGGGGATCTGCAGCGCGGTGCGCAGCTTGGCCGGGTCCTTGCCGGGCAGGTAAAGCAGCGCGTCGGTGTCGGCTACCGAGAGAGCCCCCTGCCCGTTCCTGGTCTTGACGATTGGATCTCCGGCTTGAACGTGCCCCTCGGCAATGACGCGCATGTAGAAGCCGGGACGGTGATGGCTGACCAGCAGCGCCGGCAGTTCCGGCTGGCTAAGGCGCATGCCGACCCGGTAGCACGTGACCCGCGGCTGGGAGACCTCGAACTCCGCCTCGCCAATGCGGTACCGGTCGCCGATGCAGACCTCGTCGTCGGCCATCCCGTCGACGGTGAGGTTCTCGCCGAACAGGCCGTAGCTGAACTCGTCCCAGCCGAAATGCTGTTGCCAGTGCCGGTAGGAATCGAGCTGGTAAACGAGCACAGCGCGCTGCTCGCCGCCATGGCCAGCGAGGTCGCCCTGGCCGTCGCCGTCGATGTTCAGCCGCCGCACCATCTGCGGTCCGGGTGACGGTTGCTTCCAGACGCCGGTGTGCACGGTCTTGCCCTGCCAGGGCACGTCTTTGGGCATGCCGACGTTCACCGACACCAGCACCGGCGGCGGATTGTGGTCTTCTGGCTCGCCCGTCATGTCAGTGTCTTTCCCGGGAAGCCGCGGATGTGTGCCAGCGCTCAAGCCTGAACTCGCGCGCGCTACTTCCGGTTCGGGGGAACGGTTAGCACCGGGCAGCTAGCCTTTCGCATGATTTGATCTGCGATGCTACCTAGCAGAATGCGGCTGATGGCTAGCCGGCGCCGGCGAGTCAGCACGATTACGTCGGCGCGCCACGCCGACGCCTGGCGCGCGATGACCGAAGCCAGTTGTCCGCGGGGCGCATCCACGAGGGCGGTGGTCGCCTCTGCGCCGCTGCCCCAGACAATCAGCAATGCCTCGTCAAGCAGGGCCGCAGCCTCGGCCGGTGTTTCCAGGTAGAGACGGCTCGGGCACCTGGGCATAGGCGGGTCGTAGATACGTACGTGGACGAGGCGGAGGATGCCGTTGATGGTGCTGCGGCATACCCGTGCCGCGGCGGCGAGGGCCTCGGCCGACTCACCGGGCGAGCTCACCGGGACGAAGATCCGCTGAAACGAGGGTTCGTTACCGGCTCCTAGTGCGTCGGTGCCCGGAAAAGCCACCTCGAGGTCATACGACGGGGACATGAGAAGAACCTCCCGTGAGAGCCTCACGGTCATCAGTTGGCGACCCGCACTCCCCGACGATTACGTCATGTTCGCCGGACACCGGATCGCTTCCCATCTAAAAAGCTCGGCCCTTCCAGCGCAACTCGTCAGGGCGGTATCCGGGGCCGTCCGCAAGGCTCGCTTCACCAACTGATGAGATTGTCGCGTGATCGCTGCGCGCGTCGCTGCGCTGAGCCTGGCCGCAGTCACGCTGGCAAGCGCCTGCTCGGCAGGCCCTGGCACCCAAGCGGGTGCCGACTTGGGCATGACCGCCAGCCCGGCTGTGCGGCTGGCGACCGTACGCCTGATCGTGCCGAAGGCCGAGGACGCGGCGCCGTTTAACAAACCGCGGACGCTGCAGATGCCACGCGGGTGGACTGCAAGCGTGTGGGCCAGGGTCCCCGATGCCCGGATGGAGGCCTGGACGCCTGAGGGTGACCTGCTGGTCAGTGAGCCAGACCTGGGCAAGATTGACGAGCTCGTCCCCGGCCGCTCGGGGACCGCGCACCCGCACACTCTGCTACGGGGGCTGACCGAGCCGCAGGGCATGGCGTTCGCGAAAGTATCCGGCCACTGGGTACTGTACGTCGCCGAGTCCGACCAGATAGACCGCTATCCCTGGGGGGCGCACGGCATTGACGGTGCGCGCACCGTCCTGACCCGCGATCTGCCCGACACTGATCCGTCCGGTGATGATGTGCACCGGGTCAAGGACCTTGTTGTCGCGCATGACGGCACGATCTACTTCGAGGTCGGCAGCTCATCGAATGCCAGCCCCGACGACCTGACCATGAACCCGCCACGCGCGGTGATCATGTCAGTCCGGCCGGACGGCACGCACCTGACTGTGGTGGAGCGTGGCGTACGCAACGGCGAGGGCCTGGCTGTGGCCCCGGACGGCACGGTCTGGACTGCCGTCAACAACCGGGACAACATCTCTTACCCGCTGCACCGGGCTTACGGCGGCAAAGGCGATGCCTTCGGCCTGGTGATCCAGTCTTACGTCAACAACCATCCGCCAGACGAAGTGGTCCCGGTCATCGCCGGGCGCAACCTCGGCTGGCCTTACTGTAACCCGGACCAGGACGAGAACCGCCCGGCCGGCTCACTGGCCAACATCCCGTTCGTCGCTGACGCACTGACCAATCCCGGCGGCATCCGGCTCGACTGCGCCAAGCTGCCGCGGCTCAACGTCGGACTGCCAGCACATAGCGCGCCGCTCGGCATGTCGTTCCTCGAGGGCACCGGAATCCCCGGGCGCTGGTCCGGCGGTGCGGTCATTGCCGCGCACGGTTCGTGGAACCGGGTGCCGCCGCGTTCGCCCGCGGTGCTGTGGCTCGCCTGGAACAGCCACCTGCGCACCCTGGAGCCGGCCGTCACGCTTGTCACCGGGTTCCAGCTCGCCAACGGCAGCCGCTGGGGCCGTCCCGTCGACGTCGTGCCAGGTCCGGGCGCGGCGCTGTACGTCAGCGACGACTCTGCGGGCGCGATTTACCGGCTGGTTCCCGCTTAGCTCGCCGCTCGCCCGGTCACGCCCTGCCCGTCCTTGCATGCCGGCCGGCCGATCGTGATTGACGGGCATCCCGGCCAGATCGTGTGGGCGCGCTCATCGACCTGCCAATAGGTCACAGCAGGGCACGTTCGAGTGCAGCCCGGCCTGCCGGTTCCCATGTCGGCTTGCCGCCGGGGAGACCGAGTCTGCCCCGCTGCCCGATGCTGATCAGGTGCAGGGCGCGCAAGACGGCCCAGCCGCGAGCACGAGCGACGGCGGCCTCGTCCGCGAGTTCGTAGCTATCGAAGAACCGGGCAGCTGTACCGGCCGGCAGCAAGATCCACGCGGCTGACAGGTCGGTCGCCGGGTCGCCAGCGCACACCTCGCCGAAGTCGATTACTCCCGCCAGGGTCCCGTTCCGGACGACGACATTCGCAGGATGCAGATCCGCGTGCAGCCACGTCGGCGGGCCCGCCCAGACGGGTGCCGCGACGGCTTTCTGCCAGATCTCTCGCGCAGCGTCAGCGCTTGCGTCCCCGGCAAGGACAGCCAGGCATCCCTCGAAGTGGTCCTGGAGCATGGCCAGCGGAATGCCCCGAGCCGGGTTTGCCGGAGCCTGCGCGGGGGCCGGCCTGTGCAGCGCCGTCAGGAAAGCTGCAAGGGCGCCGGCCGCATCGGCCTCGGTGATCGGGGCGTAGTCGGCCGGCTCACCGTTGACCCAGCGCGCGATCGTCCAGGTGTGGGCGAAGAGGTCCGACGGTCCGCCGACTCGCACCGGAACGGGCACCGGCAGTGGCAGCCATTCTGCCAGCACGGGCAGCCATCTCTGCTCGGTCCGGAGCAGGGCGGGGGCGCGTTCGGTGCGCGGCATCCGCACTGCCAGGTCCGTCCCCAGCCGCCACTGTTGGTTGTCCCAGCCGCCGGCCACATCCCGGAGTTCCAGATCTGCCAGATCCGGATGCTGCTCGCGCAGTAGCGCTCGTACCAGAGCCTGCTCGAACCTCACCTCAGCCACGCAAGACGCCTCCGAATCGCCTGCCGCCTGGGCAAGGTTACTGATCGGCTACCTGAGATGGCCCTTGAGCCAGGCGTACGCGGCGGCGCGATTGTTCTCCTCGATGTTGGTGTGATCCTCGTCGGCTGGGAAATGGGCCGTGACGTCCGGTATGCGGTCTGCCAGCCAGCGGGCGTGGGCGACCGGGACGAAATCCTTCAGCCCGTGCCATAGTCCCACCGGAGCGCGAATTGCCCTGAGATCGAACCGCCAGGGAAGGTTGAACGCGCAGTCGTCCTCCCATGACCCGTCATCGTCGAATGATCCCTGGTCATCCGCGCGGAGTGTGTCCCGTATGCAAGCTGCGAGATACTCGGCCCACTCGCGGCTGTGAGCGGCGTCCTGTCCGGACCGGTCACCCCACCGTTGCAGCCACCACTCCGCTGAGCCGCGTTCTGCGAGGGTGACCGCCGACTGTTCCCGGAACTCGGCTCTCGCCAGCTCAGGCTCTTCAAAGAATCTCCGGATCGTCTCGCGCGTGTCCTCACCGAGGCCGTCGGCGAAGTCGAGGTCGGGCTCGCCATAGGGCCCGACCGAGGCGAAGACGCACACCGCCGCGATGGCGTCTGGCATCGTGGCTGCCGCGGCCAGCGCGTAGGGCCCGCCACCGGAGGACCCCCATGCCGCCGCCCGGGAAATGCCCAGCTCCGTCATGATGGCCCGCAGATCGTCGGCGCAGTCGGCAATCACCCGTCCGGGGCGGCTAGCGGACAAGCCGCAGCCAGGGCGGTCATAGCCGATGAGCCGGAAGCCCAGGTCGCGCCCTTCGCGTACGGCTGGCGGGAACAAGTGCCGGGAGCCGGCCCCGTTCATCATGATGACCGGGAAGCCCGAGCCAGGGCCGGAGTCCTCGACTGCGATGTCCCTGCCGCCCGCCTCGACGATCACTGGATCGGGAAACACCCAGCGAATCTAACCAGATCCTTAGCGGCCGCCAACTGATTTTCAGGCCCGCATGGGCGAAGCGGCTGTCCTCGGCGCGGTCAGGCGGCTTCGCGGACCGGGAGCAGGTCGCCGACTGAGCCGGTGGCTGCGGGCGCGGCGGGTGAGATGTACAGGCAGGCGCGCAGGTCACCGGTGAGCTGGCGGATCCAGCGCATCCGGTCCGTGGCCTCGAGGGGGTGGTCGCCGAATTCCTGGGCCATCCGGCTGGCGCAGCCGGAGGGGCCGAGGCGCCGCACGGTGCTGCCGATCGCGTCGGCGACGGTCTCGGCGGTGAGGGTGTCGGAGGGCTGTAGCACGGAGGCAAACAGTGCTTCGCAGACGGCCTCGTTGACGATCATCATTCCGGCCACGGCGCGCCTCCTGGGTGGGGGTTGGGGCTGGTGCTGCCGGTCAGCGCGGGAATGCGGATTCTGTTGCGCTGGGCTGGGGTGGGCGGCCTATTCGACTGCTCGGGCACCTGCCTCGTGTCTTTACTTGTGGTTAGGACGCTGTGACGCACGGTATCCGTTGCGTGATCTGGGTCACATTCTGCCCCCGACCGGAGGAGCCGCCGCGGAACCGGGCGGGTTCCGCGCGCTAGGGCTGGGAACGATGCCTGGGTGGAAAGCGGTGGCTTGGAGCACTCTCATGCACGCTCTGCGGTTCGATCACTTCGGCAATCCGGACGTCCTGCGACTCGCTGAGCTCGGCGACCCTGTCGCAACGACCGGCGAGGCCGTGATCGCGGTCAAGTCCTCTTCGGTGAACCCGTCAGACCTGAAGAACGTGGCCGGCTTGTTCCGCGAAACGACCCTGCCTCGCATTCCGGGTCGCGACTTCGCCGGCGTGGTCGTCGACGGACCGCGGGACTGGATCGGCACCGAGGTCTGGGGCACCGGCGGCGATATCGGGTTCACGCGCGATGGGCCACATGCGGAGAAGCTCACCATTCCGGCGGCGGCGCTGGCCCGCAAGCCCGAGCCGCTGAGCTTCGAGGAAGCCTCGGCAGTGGGCGTCAACTTTCTCACCGCCTGGCTCGGCGTGGTCGAGGCCGCCGCGCTGACCGAAGGGGAGACCATCGCCGTCTTCGGGGTGTCTGGCGGGGTGGGCGGCGCAGTCGCGCAGATAGCCCGCGCCCTCGGCGGCGAGGTGATCGGAGTAGACCGCGCGAAGCCTGCCGAGCATACGCCAGCAGCGTCGATCATCACGGGGTTCGTGGTCTCGGAAGGCAGCCCGCAGGACATCGCCGCGGAGATCAGGAGGCTCTCCGGCGGCAGGGGGGCGGATGTGGTGTTCGACGCCGTCGGGGGTGTGACTACGCCCGCTGCGCTGGCGTCGCTGACCCGCAAGGGCCGATTGGTAGTGATCTCCGCGATCGGTACTCAAACGGTCGATATCGACCTAGTCGACCTCTACCGCAACGAGACCCGTATCTACGGGTGCAACAGCGGGAACTACGACGTCATCGAGGCGGATGAGCGGCTGCGGCGACTTGCCCCGTACTTCGACTCCGGGCAGTTCCGCCCGCTGCCCATCGCTCGCCGGTACAGCCTCGAAGACGGCATGGAGGCCTATCGCGCGGTGGAAAACCACGTGCGCGGCCGCGTCGTCATCTGCCCGTAGCAAAGGCCTGCCCCACGGCGGCGATCCCGGCCGGGTCGGCGAACGCGAAGCTGAAGATCACCTCGTCTGCGCCAGCGTCGATGTGCCCGGCGACCAGGTCTGGGATCTCGTCCGGCTGGCCGACGGTGAACCCGGCGATCTCGTCGGGCTGCGCGGACGCGGCGAGCATCTGGTTCACCTCGGCCGTGTTCTGGCTGGAGGTCGTCAGGATCAGCGGCGTCATCCAGGTCACGCCGATCTCGGCCGGGTCCCGGCCAACCTCGTCGCAGTGGCGGTGCAGCACCTTGATCTTGCGGGCCAGCGTGTCCGCGCTGCCGGTGACGTTGCAATAGTCGGCGTACTTGGCGACCAGCCGCAGCGTTCGCTTCTCGCCGCCGCCACCGATCATGATGCGCGGGCCGCCAGGCTGCACCGGCCCGGGCAGGTTGCGCGCATGGTCGAGCCGGTAGTGCTGCCCGGCGAAGCTCACGTCGTCGCCGGTGAACATGGCCCGGCAGATCTGGACAGCTTCCTCGAGCATGTCGAGGCGGATCCGGTCCGCCGGATAGTCGACGCCCAGGCCCTGGTGCTCGGCCTCGTACCAGGCGCCGCCGATGCCGAGGATGGCACGCCCCCGCGAGATCACGTCGAGGGTGGTCACGATCTTGGCGAGGATGCCCGGGTTCCGGTACGTCACGCCGGCGACCAGCGTTCCTAGTTGCACTCGCTGAGTGCGGGCCGCGAGCGCCCCGAGCAGGGTGTAGGCCTCCAGCATCGGCTGGTCTGGCCCGCCCAGCGGCGGCAGCTGGAAGAAGTGATCCATCACCCATACCGAGTCGAACCCGGCATCCTCAGCGCCTGTCGCCAGCCCGGCAACGTGCTCGAACAAGTCCGCTGGGTCAAATCCCGAGAAGTTAGGCAGCTGAACGCCGAATTTCGTCATGCGCACACGGTAGCGATTGCGGCCGTTAGGGGCGACCCAGCAGTCGTGCCGCGTTCCCGCCGATGAGCGCCTCCAGTACGTGGTCGCGGAGTCCGCCTGCCCGCCACTGGGACAGTGCCTTGTCCATGGGGAACACCGGCCAGTCCGTGCCGTGCAGCACCTGCTGGCCGAGCAGGCTGTTCATGAATCGCTTCATGACCTCCCAGCCGGTGCCCGTCTCGCAGACGTATCGCGGCGCGAGGCCGCCGAATTCGGCGTACACGCTGGGATGCTTGCGCATGACCGCGACCATCTCGGCGACCCAGGGCCAGCCCGCGTGGCACGCGATCAGGACCAGGCCGGGGAAGTCGCAGGCGACCTGATCGAGCTGGATCGGCTGGTCGTTGCGGATCGGGAAGCTGACCGTGTAATTGATGCCGGTGTGCAACGCGACGTGCAGGCCCAGTTCGTCAGCCTTCGCGTACACGGGGTAGAGCACCCGGTCGTCGATCGCCATGCCGAAGAACGACGGCTGGAGCGACAGACCGGTCAGCCCGAGTTCGGCGACACGGCGCACCTGGGCAAGCGCGCGCGGGATCTTCACGGGATTCATCGAGATCGTGCCGTAGCCGGAGAAGGTGTCCGGATGCTCGGTTACCAGCTTGCCGACGGCCTCGTTCAGGTCGTCGGCGTCATCGCCGTACTCGTACTCCGCGTGCACGACAGCATGCGTAGTGCCGCTGGCCTCCATGTCGGCCAGCAAGTCGGCAAGCGTCCGGTGCCGGTTCGCGGACAGATCCAGCACCTTGTCGTACTGCTCGAGGTAATCCGCCGGCAGCTCCTCGGCCGGACGGAGCTCCAGTGGCAGCCGGACCCTGAAATCGATGACGTGCGACACCCAGCCTCCTCGAAGGCAGCTACCAGTTGAGTTCTGCGGCCCGGTCCCAGACCCGGCCGGGCGCGGCCGAGCGATCCAGGCTTTCCTTCTTGACCCGCATCGACGGGGTCCGGTCGAAGTCCTGCACCCGATACTCAACGAACCGGGGCACCTTGAAACGGGCTAGACGCTCCGCGCTGAACTCGATCAGCTCGGCGGGCGGCACTGACTGAGGACTGTGCCCGTTTCCCAGAAGTATGTGAACTTTCAGTTCCTCGCCGAGCAGCTCGTCAGGCACGGGGACCGCCGCCACTTCCAGCACGCCTGGGTGAGAGCGGAGAACCGTCTCCACCTCCGCCGCTGCGATGTTCTCGCCGGCCCTGCGGATCACGTCCTTGATCCGGCCGAGGAAGTAGAGGTAGCCGGCCGCGTCGCGGCGGCCGAGGTCGCCGGTGTGCAGCCAGCCGCCCCGGAAGGTCTCGGCCGTAGCTTCGGGCCGGCCCAGGTAACCGCGCATCAGGCCCGGCGCGCGGACTGCGATCTCGCCGGGCTGGTCGGTGTCTGCCGGAGACCCGTCCGGATTGAGCACCCGTACGTCTGCACCCGGGCATGGGACGCCGATAGAGCCCGAGCCGATCATCTGCTCCGCCTGCCCGACCGGCACCGAGACGATCACGCCCGTCTCGGTCAGACCGTAGGCCTCCACCCAGGGCACGCCCCAGCGGTCGACGAGTGCCTGATGCAGCGGCGCCGGTATGCCGACCTGGATAGAAAGCCGGACCTTGTGCGTCTTGTCGTCGTCGGACGGAGGTGCCTTCAGCAGCAGGCTGGCGGTCGACGCGATGCCGAACAGGACAGTGACGTCGTGCTCGCGCACCACATTCCAGTAGCGCGACACGCTGAACCGCCGCATGGCGACCATCGAAGTCCCGGCCTGGAGAGCGAGCAGCAGCATCCATGGCGGATCGTTGTAGAAGAACTGCAGGCAGCAGATCATCCGGTCGGCCGGGGTTATGTCGTAGAGCCCGGCCATCAGGCTGGCGAACCTGATCCAGTAGTCGTGACCGACGGCGCAGCCTTTCGGCGGCCCGGTGGTGCCCGAGGTGTAGAAGATGTTCGTCAGGTCACCGCGAGCCTCCGCGGGACGCTCGGCCATGCCGGGCGCGGCGTAGCCGCTCAGCCCGCCGGGTTCGTCGTCAGTTGCCACGATGATCTCGGCCAGGCCAGGGCAGTCCGGCTGAAGCTCGCTGATCAGCGCCGCGTGGTCTGAGTCGACGATCACGATCCTGGCGGCGGAGTCGCGCAGCACATGCCCGGCATCGTGGCTGCGGACCGCCGGGTTGAGCGCGACGAGGATGCCGCGGCAGGCCACGACCGCAAGCCAGGCGACCATGAACTCGGCCCGGTTCGGCATGATGATGGCCACCCGATCGCCCGGCTCGATGCGCGACTGCAGGTAGCCGCCGAATGACTCGATGTCCGCCCACAGCCGGGCCCGGCTCACCTCCAGGCCGTCCTCGAAGATCAGCGCCGGGATGTCCGGCGCGGCCAGGCACGCGTCCCGTACGACCTCGATGAGGTCGCGGACTGGCAATCCCGTGGCCGGCATGTCGGCCGGGCGGCCATCGGGTATCGGAGCTGTCACTCGTACCACTGATCCGGGCCGAGCCTGACGCTGTCCTCCCAGTGCAGGTCATGAGTGACGATGAGCTTGGCGTCATAACGCCGCTGCATCTCCTCGATCTTCTCCCAGCTCTCGATGATGGCGTCCGGGCTCCAGAGCAGACCGGGCAGGCAGCGGGCCCGCATCTTCTCCCGGTCGTATACGGCGTCGCCAGCCAGGATGTAGGCCTCGTTATCGAGGCGGACGAGCATGGACTGATGCCCTGGCGTGTGGCCGGGCGTGGGGAAGATGACCAGCCGCCCGTCGTTGAAGATGTCGTACTCGCCGTGCAGCTGCTTCCACCGGCGTACAGAGTCGAAGTCCTGCCGGACGTAGACGTCGCGCTGGTAGACCGGGGGCCAGTAGGCGAAGCTGAGCTCTTCCCGCTGCACGTAGACGGTGGCCTCGGCGACGAACTCCAGGCCGCCCGCGTGGTCGTAGTGCAGGTGGGACTGGACCACATGACCGACGTCCTCGGGGTCGACGCCGAGCGAGGCCAGCCGGGATTTGACGTCGTCACCCGGGCTCATGACGATCTCGTACAGATCGGCAGCATCGCCGAGGCGGCTACGGGGGTCGTCAAGCAGCGCTGGGTGGGCGCCGCTGTCGAAGAGCACCGCCCCGTCGGGATGCTGGATCAGGTAGAAGAAGTAGGGCACGTGGATGGTGGCGCCACAGTCCTGGTCGAACGGGTCGAAGACCGAGCGGAGCGTCTTCTCGCCGCCGCAGTGGAAAGCGAACATCTTCACGGTCGTGTCCCCTTGTCCGGTTGTCTCGGTCTCGGCCTCGGGTCAGGTGCTGGTCGGCTCGCTCGTGCGGTAGCGGGGCATGCGTTTCTGCGCGAACGCGGTCAGGCCCTCTGCCTGGTCAGCCGTCGCGTCGACCCGCTGGTAGTACTCGCTCATCAGCCGGAAGTGCTCAGGCAGGGAAGCGGACAGGCCGGTGCGGGCCAGCTCCTTGGTCATCCGTACTGCCATCGGCCCGTTGCCGGCGATGACCCGGGCGATCCGGTCGGCTTCCGCCTGCAGCTGTTCCGCTGGCACGACGCGGCTGATCAGGCCGATCCGTTCAGCGGTGGCAGCATCGATGAACTCGCCCGTCAGCAGCAGCTCCATCGCATGCGACAGTGAGACCACCCGCGGCAGCAGGTAAGCGCCCAGGCCGTGCAGCAGGTTCCACTTGACCTCGGGCGTGCCGAAGACCGCGTTCGGCGACGCGATGCGGATGTCGCAGACGAGCGCGAGCTCAAGGCCGCCGGCCAACGCGTATCCGTTGATCGCCGCGATCAGCGGCTTCGAGGTAGTCGCGCCGAAATCCCAGCGGTCCGGTCGCCACGGTGCCCACTCCACCGGGTCAGCGGGACCGGTGTGCATCGTTTTGAGGTCGGCGCCGGCCGTGAAGGCGCGGTCGCCAGCGCCGGTCACGATCCCTACGAGAATGCCGGGATCGCGCTCAATCTGCGCGAACGCGTCAGTGATCTCGGCGTAGGTGGCCGGGTCCATCGCGTTGAGCACGTGAGGCCGGTTGATCGTGATCCTCGCGACGCCGTCGCGAGTGTCGAACTCGATGGCCATCTAATCGTCAGCTTCCAGGCCAGCGAGGGCGTCCTCGTGCTCGAGTTCAACCTCGGCCAGCAGCAGCCCGGCCCGCTCCATCGCCTGGGGCCGGCTCTTTGCCAGCCATCGCGCGATCAGCGCGCCGATGAGCAGGACGCCGACGGTGGCGTAGATGAACCAGCGCAGCGGAGCCGGGGGATAGGGGTGGATGTTGCCCCACAGAACCCAGATCATGGCTGCGATCGAGACGACCGGCAGCGCCGCGTGCTTGATCCAGTTGAACTCGGACCGGTAGTCGCGCCACATGAACCGGATGAGCCCCACGCTGATCAGCAGGTAGGCCGCGATGAAGAACAGCGTTGCGAAGTACGACAGCCAGGACGCGAAGTTCAGCGCGCCGTAGATGGCGCCGAACAGGATCGATGCGACCAGGGCCAGCGCACCGGTGAACAGGCAGGCCACATGGGGGGACTGGCGCTTGTTGACCTGGCTGAATGCTGAGGGAAGCAGCCGGTCCCTGCCCATCTTCCAGAAGATCCGGCTGACGGCGATCACCGTGACGATGTTCAGCGCGGTGAAACTGGAGATGACCGCCAGGTTCACGAAGACGCTGAGCGCGCCGTCGCCGAACTTGTCCGCGAGGGTGGTGAACGGTGCTCCGGCGGTCGCCAGGGCGGTGACGTTCTTCGATGACGTGCCGTACCCGATGGTGACGGCGTAGGAGACGACGACGTAGAAGATACCGACGACCAAGGTGGTCAGCATGACGGCGCGGGGGATGGTGCGGCGCGGCTCGCGCGCCTCGTCCCCGAGTGTTGTCGCGGATTCGAAGCCGACGAAGGCGAAGATCGTGTAGACCACGGCGGTCAGCAGGCCCCCGCCGCCTTTCAGGCTGTAGCTCGGGTTGAACGCCTGGATTGTGTTGCCGGCCGCGCCGCCCTTGACGATGATCACCAAGGAGAAGATCGTCAGGACGAGCATCTCGAACCCGAGGCCGATCAGCCCGGTGCGCAGGGACGGCTTGACGCCGAGCACGCCCAGGGTTGTCGACAAGACGATCAGCGCGGCGGAGAAGATCCACCAGGCGATGTGCACGTTGGAGGTAGCCAGCAGCGACGAAACGAAGTTGCCGAAGAAATCAAGCTGGAACGGGAACAGCAGCATGTACGCGCCGAACAGCGCGATGCCCGTGACGAAGCCGGTTTTCGCGCCGAAGGTCCTGGTGAGGTAGGTGTAGAACGAGCCGGCGCTCGGCAGCCGGCGCGCGTACTCGCCGATGACCAGGGCGACGCAGACGCACACCAGCAGGCCGATCAAGAACGCGAGCGGCGTCGCGGCACCGGAGTAGCCGACGATGAACGCGAGCCCGGCGACTGAGCCGGCGGCCGGAGCGATCAGCGCAGCTGACTGAGCGGTCACCGCAGGCAGGCCGATCGCGTGCCGCTCCAGGTTGTGTTCATCCTGACGAACAGTCATGGGCGGCCTCCCGCGGGGCAGAGCAGGCTGCGAACAACCGCCACTCTACCGATCGATCGATCGGTCATCAATGGGTAACACGGGTCCTGGGTTAGGCGATCACCGCTGCGTCAAGGCTGTCGTTCGAGCCGCGTAGTTCGGTCTCGACGAGGGCCAGGATTTCCGCGGTCGGCCGGGACCGCAGGTCGGCTAGCCGTACTGGCTGGCCGCTACGCGTCGCGCCGACCATCGACAGGGCCAGGTCGGCGAAGCAGTCGGCGATCTCCGACGGGTGCTTCGGGCCTCTATCGGAATACCAGCGCGCGACGCCGTTGCACATCTCCAGCAGTGCGAGCCGGGTGATCCGGGCATCAACGAAGCTGAACTCGCCGCTGCGCGCGCCGCTGTCCAGGGTCTCCGCCCACAGCAGCTCATATCCGTCGCGAAGCTGCATGACCTTGGTGAACGCAACATCCGACACGGCACGCAATTCGTCGTCAGCGACCAGCGATCGTTGCGCGTCCAGCGTATGAAAGCCGACATGGGTGCGCACGAGGGCGGCCAGCTGGCCAGCCGGATCGTCGCAGCCGTCGATTGCGGCGCGCGCTGCCCTGATCAGTTCCGTCATGCTCTCCACCATGAACGCGACGAGGAGCTCATCCTTGCTGCCCATGTAGTGGTAGAGCGCGGCCGTCGACAATCCGGCCCGGTCGGCGATGTCACGGATGCCGGTCGCCTCGAAGCCCTTCGCCGCGAAAAGCTCGAGCGCGGCTTGCTCAATTCGTCCCTTGGTCGAGGATTCCGCGGCTGTTGCCTGCCCCGCGGCGCGAGGGACTGGCTGTCGTCTTGGCATGGCGCTCCGTTGCGGCGAGGTGATCGATCGATCGAATGTGATTCTAGCCGCGAGCGCTGGCGCGGGTTAGTCAAGCCTGTCGCAGCTCAGGACGGCGTGCTGGTCGACGGCGCGGGCAGCCTCGGTAGCTGCGGTGGCTGTGCTGGATTCGGTGCCTTGGTCGCCAGGGCAGCTTCATCGGCGAGAGCGATCGCGAGCTGGCCCAGCGCGGTGGGATGGAACGGCGCGGCGTCACCCAGTCCCTGGACATAGGGCAGCGGCGAGCACAGCGTGTGACCAGCGAAGCTGGGTTGTGGCGACAGGAATCCGAACTGCGCTGCGCCCTTGGCCAGGACCTGGTTGAGCGCTACCAGCCAGGTCTGGACGGTGCTGACTTTCGCCGGGGTAAGGCCGCGCTGCGTAATGCAGCTGACATCGCTGCCGAACGGGTCGTAGTAACGGTTGATGATCACCTGCGGGTGACTTGGAAGGCTGCCCAGCTGGATGAGAAGCTGCAGGTAGTCAGTGCTGAACTGAGCGAGTTTCTGCTGGAAGTAGGCGTTGGATGCGCGGCTATCGCACTGAGCCGTCGCGGCGCAGTACTCGAGGATGGCGGACCACTGGAGGTCATCGGCGCCGACGCTGACGATGATGACGGAAGGATCTTTCACCCGGTTCACCGACTCGATCTGAGGCGGAAGCTGCACCGGACCTTGTTGCTGCGGACCGAGCAAGCCGTGTGCGATCGTCGCGCTGTCGCACGCCAGATTCAGCGCCTTCCAGCCGTTAGCGCTGGCGAGGTCGACGGCGTAAGACTGAGAGCTGCGACCGCACGCGTCGTCGGCAGTCGAGGCATGGGCGAGCCGTGGAAGCCCTGCTCCCGCGGCGGTCGAGTCGCCGATCACCACCTCCTCGATGCCGGGTAGCTTCCGGCGACTCGGGTGAGAATGCGCGACGCTGACATCCTCGGTGCCCACGAGCTGAGTCAGCGAGCTGACGTGCCGGAGCGCAGCGCGCGCGCCGTCGGCGGTCAGCGCGACGGCGCCCAGGTTCAGCGCCACGGTGACGATCAGAGTGACGAAGAGCAACAGGCCGGTCGACTTAAGCCGGAGCCTGCGCCAGCCCGCGACCGCGCCGGCCAGGAGCAGCGCGGCCGCCGCGGCGGCTGCGATTTCCCACCCGAAGTAGCGTTCCCAGCCGGCCACAAGCTGCTTCCGCAACGTAAGGCCAGCGCGACTCTGACCGTGCCCCTGGACGAAACTGGCAAGCTGGCTATCCAGCGTGATCTGACTGAGCTGCAGCTGGGGCTCGATCGGACCGGGTATGGAGATCGCCGTCGGAAGCGTCTGGCCGAACAGGGCAACCTCGCCAGGGCCCGAGAACGCAGGTCGCGGCGCGGCGCCTACCTTGATGACTTGCCCGGCAACGGAGACGGTCTGCATCGGCGTGACCTCGAGTGCCGCGCTCACCGCCAGAATCGCCGCTACTATCACGGCGATGGCAGCAAGCAAGCGGGCAGGCCACCGGCGGTTAAGGACGCTCCTGACCACCGTGCGGGAACGGCCTCGGCTGCGGGATCCCGCTAGCGACTCCGCTTTGCGATTCTCGACGTCGTTCTTCCAGCTCATAACCAGCGAGGAAGCTTACCCGCCCTGGCGCGGTGTATGTCCGGCCGCTGGGCGGGGCCCGGGGGCTAAGCGCCCGGGTCGCCTGGCTGCGTTGAGCTGTTCTGCTGAGGCGCCCTGCTCGCGGCGTTGCCCTGCTCGATCTCATGCGCCGTCCGGCCGGTTTCCTTCTCGTAGGCCAGCGCGTCAGCAGGGTTGTACGGGTCGTTCCGGCGGCTCGCCATTCGCGGAAGCACTATGCATGCTGCCGCTATCAGAACTCCGAGCACTGCGGCAAATATCCCAATAGCCATGGCAAGCATCTTCCCCCGGGCCGGGCGATCACCCGTCCGGGCACGCCTCAGTTTCGCGCATGCATTTCCGGGGCAATGAGGACCGGGTGTCGCGTATGCGAGGCCAGCGCGTGCGAGACGCTGCCAAGGAGGGCGCTCCGGATGGTGCCGCGGCCCCGCTGACCGCACACGATCAGGCGTGCCGAAAGCTCGTCCGCGGCCTCCAGAATGGCCTTGGCAGGCCCTTCGTACGACTGCACGACCATGGCCGTTGCCTTATATCCGTGCTCATTGGCCCGGCGCGCTCCTTCTTCCGCTACGGACTTGGCTGACGCTTCTTCCTGCGCGTCCAGGTCCGCGCCGTCGACCGGGAAGCCCGCGGCGAATCCGCCGGCCAGAGCGAGCTGGGTCTCAATTGTTTCCCACACGGTCAGTACCACTGCTTCCACCGGCCGCGCGATAAGCCGCCCTGCTGCCCGCATCGCGCTCAGCGATCCCTCGGAACCGTCGAAGCAGAAGAGCACGGGGCCGTCCGGGCTTTGCTCAGTCATGACTCGCTCCTTCTCATGTCCAGGACTTCAGGCATTGTTAGCGTCGAGGGAAGCGTAGCTAGCCGATGTGCGGCCAGTGTGCCCGGCTACCCGCTCACCAGGACGCAGTCTCAACTGCCGTGCGAGCCGAGCCAGGTGGCGGCGCGCCTGGCCGACGCGCGGCTGAGCCAGGCGTCCTGAACGACCTCGGTTAGCTCCTGAAGGGTGAGTTCCCCGAGCCGGCTCCCGCGGATGAGAACCGACAGGTGGCCGTCGAAATGAGAGGTGGTGAAGAACGGCGTGCCCTCGGCCTGGATCATCGCCAGCTTGTCGGCTTCCGACTCAACCCAGAACACGATCACGTCCGGGTAGCGCTCTCCGGTGTCCGGATCGGCGGCATCCGGTCGGGGGTTGCGGAAGAAGATGAATGACTTGCCGCCGACCTGGTACACCGGGTTGCCGTGGCTGCCGTAGATGACGCTGACGTGCGGCATGTTCATGGCGAGCTCATGCACGTCCTCAAGCCGCGCACGACGCGCTTCTCCTGCCATGACCGCCAGCGTAAGTCACTAGGCCCTTCCAGTTACCGGTAGCGGGATTCGGCGATACCGCGATGATTCCCGGCGCCAGAGACAGATCGTGGCGCAAAAGTCCGCACACCAGCGCCAGGCCGCCAAGGTCAGCTCGGTCCGCTGGACCAGGTCGTCAGCAGACATCGGCTCAGCCTGCTCGGTCACCGGCGTGGTCCGTTCGCGACTCAGAATCCGATAGCTTCGCGGAGCAGCAGCACGGTGCCACGTCCCGGATGGGGCTCCGCGTTGAGGATAAGCACGCGGTTGATGGCACTGGGCTGCCCGTAGGCCTTCATTGCGCGGTTGTTTTCCAGCGGGAGGCAGTGGTCTTCGATGCGGCGTAGCGCGGTGCTCAGGTCGGGTACTACTTTCTGCGCCCCGACGACCCAGATCGCGCGGGCGGAGGCGCCGGCGAAGCCGGGCATCTGACTTCCGCTGGCCGAGGCGACGACGAGGGAGCCGGTTTCGGTGACCGCTCCGACGCTGCCGACGATGACGTCGGGCGTGGACATCAGCCGCCAGATCTCACTCAGTTGAGTGGCACGGTCAAGTGCCCGGCCGCGTGACTTGACGGCATCGTACCGGCCGCTGTTGTTAATGTCGTCCTCGATTCCGCACAGGCGGAGGGTTTCGCTGGCCGCGGTGAACACGCTGGCGCCCTCGGGAATCAGGTCCTTAACGCGGAGACGCGCGGCGGCGGCGTCACTGAGGATTTCGACGGTGAACCCGTGTGCCGTCAGGGCGGCGGCAGCCCGCTCTAGTCGTTCGGCGGGCGCTGGATAGGTGAACGTAGGTGCCGGAACCGAGGTCGTCATGCTGCCTCCAGGCTGGTCGTCGCCTCTCACCCGTTCGACGGCGCAGCCCTCCGGATTGTGACGTGGGCACGTCCTGGAACGAAGATCTCCTCGTCAGGCGGGCTCCTGAACGGCTCCGGACGGTTGCGCATCGCGGCTCATGCGCAGCGCGGCGTTCAGCTGAGCGAAGGCAGCGTCGCGGTAGGCGGTGCTGCGGCGGCGCGCGCCTTGATAGAGCGGCCCGGCGACAAGCAGCCTGGCGCCGAGAAAGCCCGCCCAGGCGAGACCTGATTCATGGCGGTTAGCCTATAATTTTCAGATGGTCAGGGAGTATGGCCACGGAGCGTCCGCGCCGAGCGATGCCGGGCGTGAGCGCGACTGGATTCTCGACACTTCTACAGTAGTCATTTTCGTATCGGCGCTGGAATGGGTTGGATACATTCTCATCGAACGCCGTCTTTCCCCAAGTACCTTCTCGCTTGTGCAGTACTCCATTGGTGACGCCCTAGCCGTGCTGTGGCTGGGTTTTGTCATCGTGAGACGACCGAACGTGAGCAGCATCCGGGCGATTGCCATGGTCGTAGCGGCAGCCAGCATTATACTCGTGAACTTTAGCTTTAGTTACTATTATATTGGCGCAACTAAGAATTTCTCCCGGCCCCTCACTCGTCTGGATGCGTTCTACGTGGCGCTCGGAAACCTTACCACCGCGGGTTCCGGCGATATCTATCCTATTAGCGAGAAGGCTAGAGCTCTTGTGTCGGGGCAATATGTCGCTGACGTGATTCTCTTCAGCGGGCTTATCTCATTCCTGTTGTGGCGCTTCTCGCGCGGTCGTTAGCGCGGGCTTCGGGCTCGGCTTGTGCTGGGAGGGAGACGGCCTGGCACTGCAGCTCCGTCAGACCGCGCAGGTGATTGCGCTGCCCAGTGCCGGATCGAACCGGGAAGCGGTCCGCCGGACCTCAATCAGCACCTCCCGGGCGATCTCCTCGGACTGCGGCGCCATCTCGGTACCGGATTGGAAGTACGGAGTGCCGATCCTATTCGGGAAGATGGGTGGGTGCCTGAGATCCGCCGCCCAGCCGTAGGCATGGATGCGCTGGCCGATTGGTGCACGCGCTGGCTCGGCGCGCCGCCTGCGGCCGAACTGTTCGAGGCCGGTTACCTGTCCGTGGTAAAAGGGCTGCGGCTGACGGACGGCCGGGAGGTCGTTGTCAAGGTGCGGCCCAGCCTGCCGCGGCTTGCCGGATGCGCAGCCGTGCACCTGGCACTGTGGCGGGCCGGCTTTCCGTGCCCCGAGCCGTTGGTAGACCTGCAACCGCTGGGCGGCCTCGCGGCCTCCGCTGAGGTGCTCATCCGGGACGTCGCCGATCCGCCGGGTGGCGAGTTGCTCTCGCTATCCGCGGCGGTGCTGTCCGCGGCTGCGCTGGGGCGTCTGGTCGAGCTGGCGCCGAGTCCTGGATCGGTGCCGAGCTTGACGCCGTCTCCCTCGTGGGTCGGCTGGGATCACACCGAGCCGGTGTTGTGGCCCAGGACGGAAGACAGCGACGCCGACCTGAACGCCTACCCCGAACCGCGGTGGCTGGACCGGGTCGCAGCTTCGGTCCGTGACCTCCTGCGCGCCGCCGAAAGCGACCCGGTGATCGGGCACGGCGACTGGCATCCGGAGAACCTGCGCTGGCAGGGTTCCGAACTTCTCGCCGTGCACGACTGGGACAGCGTCATTTGCCAGCCCGAGCCGACGATTGCCGGATTCGCGGCGGTCAGCTTCCTCGGCATAGAGGACCCGGCACAGCTGGCCACCGTTGAGGACAGCGCCGTCTTCCTCGCCGCTTACCAGCAGGCCCGCGGCTGCCGCTGGACGGCCCAGGACCAGTCCATTTTCTGGGCAGCCGGACTGTGGCAGCGCGCGGTCGACGCCAAGACCCGATCCCTCGACGGCGACGCCGGTCAGATTCTCACGCGGCACGAAGCGCGAGCCCGCTTGCACCGGGCGGGACTCAGCCCTGATCTAGTCGCGGAAGGGCATCGAGCCTGATAGGCGCTCGACTCAAGGTCGTGAACCCGGCCGGGGTCGCAGACGTCTGGCCGGCGAACGCCTGTCGCCCGGCACACCGGTCCATGTGGTTGATGACCTTGTCTTCTCTGGCCAGACGCTGCGTTCAGCCCGAGAGGCGCTCAAGCTAGTTGATGTCGACGGCAAGACCGCGTCGGCAATCCTGCGGACCCGTCGAGCGGACAGTGCATTGGCCGGACTGGTCGCAGCAGGGAATAACGCAGGTTACCTGCCTAGTCCACCAGGACCTGATCCCCCGGCTAACGCGTTGGTGCCCAAATCGGCATACATGGCGAGCTTCGCCCCAGCATGGGGCGCTGTTCTGAGATCATGCGCAAATGCCGGTCGATCGGGAGTACCAATCCGCCGCAGCGATGCAGCCATCGAGGGCACCGCGCCGCTACCCGCGTGGCGGCGCAGGACCACGGGCGACTTGACGTGCTTGTCACGGGCGCCGGGGTACAGGCACGCGGAGGGCTTGACCAGCTGCATGTCGGTACGCTCCGCGCCTGTCTGGACGTCAACGTCGTCGGAACGTGGCTGGCATGCCGCGAAGCTGCCAGGCCCATGCGACTGATCGGCTACGGCCGCAGCGTCGCGCTCGCTAGCGCACTGGGCCTGGTCGGCGCGGCAGCACGGTCCGGCTATGCCACCAGCAAAGGCGCCGTGGTTCAGTTCAGCGAGCTCACGGGCGCGGTTCTGCTGCTGACCGATCCGCAGGCCAGCTACATCACAGGTACGGTCCTGCCGGTTGACGGCGGCTGGACATCGCATTGAACGCGGCAGCCGAGCTCCCGGTTGGTTTCCGCCGGCCGCGCCAGAGCCTGATCACCGCCAGCGGCTGGGCTGCGCTACTGACGGCAGCCTTCGCCATCTGGGTGGCGGCCGAACTCGGAATCGCGGGCCCAGGGTGGGTGCCCTGGTCGGCGATCGCGCTGCCGCCGGCTGCGGCCGGCGCACTATGCCTGGTACGCCGTGGAGCTAACAGCATGGCGCCCGCTGCCGTGTTCGCGAGCTGCGCACTGACAGCCGGATATGCGGCCGAGGTACCAGACGGGCGCACCGGCCTCGTCCTGGCCTCCGCCGTGCTTCTGCTGCTCTGCGCTGGCGTGACCACTGTAATCTCGGCGATCCTCACGGCCGTCCTGATCACCAGCTCGGGCGCGTTCTCGCGGCGGCGAGCGGCGATGTGGTCCGCCGCCGGGCTTATCTTTGCGGCACTGTCGATTCCGAGCCCGGTATACGTCACCGGAGGCCCGATTCAGACGATCTTCGCGGGGAACACAGGCGGCGAGAACGCTGCGGCCGTCTGCAACCTGGTGCTGCTCGCCGTGCCGCTGGCGGCGGCCGGCCTGGCTGGTCCCCGCATCGCTATCGTCATCGCGGTCGCATGGCTGCCAGAGGCGGCCGCCCAGCCGCTCGCCTGGTACGTGTTCCTGCCCAGTTTCCTGCGTCTGGACGTTTGGTACGACGTCAGCTGGCTCGTCTGGCTGGCAATCGCTGTCCTGACCGTTACGCAGGCATACAGCTGGCTGTCAGGCAGACGCTCTCAGTCATCTTCCGCCGTTCAAGCCTGACAGGCGCGTCCGCCGCCCTGCTGATCTATCTCCGGCCGTGAATCGGCGAGAGTTAACTCTCTTCGCAGGCCAGGTAAAAGCTGCGGCAGGTGCGGTATGCCAAGGGTCTTACGGGGGTATCGACCGGCCCGCCGGGAGGCAATAGCGACAGGGAAGGCGGTCCACGTGCGGCGGGGGGAAATCAGGTCTGAGGGCCGGTGCCGGCGGGTCGCGTTCACATTTCTAGTGTCAGTGGCTGCGCTGTTCGCTGCGAGCTGCACGGGCAATACCACCAGTTCGATCGCGCCGCCGACGCTGACCATCTCCCCGGCTAACGGGTCGCAGGGCGTCCTGCCCGGCGCGCCTGTCGTTGTCGCGGCAAGAAACGGGAAGCTGCGGGACGTCACCGTCTCGACAGCGGCCGGCAATGTCCGCGGCTATCTCTCCGCGAACGGCACATGGCACCCCGCGGAGCCGCTTGCCACCGGCACGAGCTACACCGTGACCGCGACGGCGACCGGCCCGGACAAGAGGAAAGTCACGACATCGACAACATTCCAGACGTTCTCGCCACAGCGAACTTTCGGGGCTACGATCACCGCCCTTGGCACGGACCCGAACATTAGCTCCCAGATAGCTGCCGGACAGTACGGCGTCGGCATCCCGATCACCATCGGGTTCAGCCGGCCGATCACCAACAAGGCAGCTGTGGAGCGGGCTATCCAGATCACCACCTCCAAGCCCGTCGTCGGAGCGTGGTACTGGCAGGATGACAAGACGGTAGTTTTCCGGCCGCGACAGTACTGGCCGCAGTACACGACGGTGACCGTCGATGGCAATTTTGACGGTGTCGAGGCGGCTCCCGGTGTCTACGGGAACCAGAATGTGCACCTGAGCTTGTCCATCGGACCGTCGCTGATCGTCGTCGCCAGCACCCGCACCCACTACATGGACGTGTACTACAAGAACCGGCTCTTCGGCCGGTGGGCGATCAGCACCGGCAGGCCCGGCGACGACACGCCCGACGGGACCTACCTGACGACCTTCAAGAACAACCCGCAGCTGATGACCGGTCCCGGGTACTCCCTTGAGGTGCCGTGGTCGGTCGACGTCACCTACAGCGGGGACTTCATTCACGACGCCTACTGGTCGGTGGGCGAGCAGGGTTTCACTAACGTCAGCCACGGCTGCGTCAACACCTCGCCGGCGCACGCCGAGACGTACTACAAGATGGCAGAGCCGGGAGATCCAGTGACGATCACCGGAAGTCCGGTTCCCGGCACCTTCGGCAATGGCTGGACCGAGTGGTTCATGTCCTGGTCGCAGTGGCTGAGCGGCAGCGCCGTAGGCGAGGCGGTCAGCGCTGGCCCGAGCGGAAGCACATTCGTCAGCCCGGCATCGCTGGCGGCCGCGACCGGGTCCGCCCCGCTGTCTCAGCCGAACCCGGGCAATTCGCGCCGGAATGCGTCAAGCGCCTGACCGAGTCTGTTCTTCGGGGCCGCGGTAGCGCTAATCACGTTGATCCGGTGGCGCCTCCTCACCTGGCTGGCGGCAAGCCTGGCTATGACGCTCAGCTGAAGGGGAGAGGCCGAACCAAAGTCAGTCAGGTATGCCGACTTCGGCGGGATCGACGTGTTGCGCGTCGACGAGGTGGACCGCCCGGTGCCAGGGGAAGGGAAGTGCGGGGTGAAGACTGACGGGGGGAGTGAGGCCGGCCCGGGACGACGGTGCCGGCCGAGCTGGCAGCCCTGATCTCCGACGGACAGCTGGAGGTCCCGATCGCGAGGTCTACCCGCCGGTGCAGGTCCGTGAGACCTATACCGAGCTTGAACGTCGCCATACCCACGGCAAGATCGTCCTCAGGCCCTAGCCCATGGCTCGTATCTTCATCACCGGCTCGACGGACGGACTCGGGCGCGCTGCCGCCACCGCCCTCATGGGTGAAGGCCATGAGGGCGTGCTCCACGCGCGCACTCGCGAGCGAGCGGCTGCGCTGAATGACTTGGTTCCGAGTGCCGCGGGAGTCGTCGTCGGCGACCTTGCGATTGCAGCGCACGGCCGTGGAACCCCGCGCGGGCCTACTCCGAGAGCAAGCTCTACGTCACCGCGCTCGCGCTCACCCTCGCGCGGGCCTGGCCCGACGTACTCAGCAACGCCGTCGATCCGGGCTGGGTCCCGACCAAGATGGGCGGGCCGACAGCAACCGACGACGTTACTGGTGTGGCGCTCTTCTAGTCGACAGCGGTCCCGAGCGCGCTCTGTGCTGCAGTGAGCCGCGCACGCACCTGGTTAGCCTCAGGAGCACCGATCCCCGCGTAGATGGTCAGGGCCTGGCGCCAGTGGTCGCAAGCCTGCTCGAGATTCCGTCCGGTGTGATGAGCATTGCCGATGCCGTTATGAGCCCGGGCCTGCAAGTATGTATCGCCAGCACGCTTAGCCAATGCGAGCGCAACGGAGTGGTGGATGCGGGCTTGATCGTGGTCGCCCGTGGCGAGAGAGGTCTCGCCGAGCGAGTTAAGCACATCGATCTCAGCGGTGCGCGCGCCGGTTTCACGCGACAGGGCCAATGCCTGGCTGAGTATGCGAGCTGCATCCTCAAAGCGCCCCTGTCGAAGGTGGAGTTCGCCAAGACCTGACAGCGCAGCGGCTTCAGCGACGCGGTCGCCGGTGTCGAGGCAAAGGGCGAGGCCCTGCTGCAGGTAGGGCGCGGCTTGCTCGTACAAGCCCTGCCGCAGGCTGACCTCGCCGAGGTTCACCAGCACGTAAGCTTCGCCGTCCTGGTTTCCGACCTCGCGGGACAGGCTAAGCGCCAACTGGAGGCAGTCGGCCGCGTCCTCGAAGCGGCCCAGTCGCGACTGGGCGCCAGCAAGGTTGGTGAGCGAGGTCACTTCCCCGATCCGGTTGCCGGTGTCGCGGGACAGGTTCAAGGCAAGCTGGTAGTTGGCGGCCGCTTGCTCGTAACGCCCCTGGAAATACGCGAGAATGCCGAGGTTGCCCAGCGTGCGGGTCTCACCGACCCGGTCACCTATCTGGCGCCTGAGTGCCAGGGCTTGCTCGAGGTGTCGAGCCGCATGCTGGTCGCTGCCCTGCCGGAGTTCAGCGGCGGCCAAGCTGGTCAAGGCTCCGGCTTCCGCGGAGACATCCCCGATCTGCCTGGCGGCGCCGCGAGCGTGGTCATGGATAGCGACGGCCTCGGAGAGGCGGCCGTCGGCATCCAGATAGCGGAACAGCAGGGAGCTCAGCTGAACAGCGTGGGTGGGCCAGCCGTGGGAGGCCGCGTGCCCGGCGACAGCGACCAGGCATGCTAGCTCCGCAGCCAGCCAGGCCCTTGATCTGTCCGGCTCGGTCAACCGGGGCGCGAGGGCAGCGAGCGCCGGGGTATCCGGCCGTTGGTGCTGCTCGGCCGGATACAGGGCGTCCATCGCGGTGGCCGTGGCATGGAGGTAGTAGTTGAAAAGCCGGGTCAGCGCCTCTCGCTGTGCATCGCTTGTCTCATCGACGGCTGCTAGTTCGCGGGCGTAATCGCGAAGCAAGTCATGCATGGCGTAGCGACCCGTTGTGGCTCGCTGGATCAGGTTCGCACGGGTCAACTGGTCTAGCAGGAGCCGCGCAGTCTTGAGACTGGTGCCAGTAAGCGCTGCAGCGGCGTAGGCATCGAAATCAAGCCCGGGGCTTAGGCCCACGAGCCGGAACGCACTCGCCGTGTCGGGGTCGAGATGCCGCAGTGACCACGAGAAGACGGCCCGGACGCTGGTGCGGGGGTCGCCACTGGCGCCAAGCAGGTCGAGTCGCTGCTGCCGGTCAGCCAGCTCGGCGGCCAGGTCGGCAAGGGGGTCGCTGGGGCGCGTAGCGGCCAGTTCGGCAGCTACCCGGAGTGCCAGCGGCAGCCGGCAGCAGTGTGCGGCCAACGCAACTGCTGCTTCGGGTTCGGCATCGACGCGGCTTCCGATGAGCGCACGCAGCAGGAGGACCGCGTCGCTAAGCGCGAGGAGGTCGAGGTCGAGTCGCTTCGCACCGTCACGGGCGACTAGGCCGGCCAGCGCGTCACGGCTGGTCACGATGGCTACGCATCCGGGGGTGCCGGGCAGCAACGGCCTCACCTGCTCCACGTCGCTGGCGTTGTCCAACACGACCAGCATTCGCCGCCCGGCAAGGCGGCTGCGAAACAAGGCAGCCCGCTCGGCTTCTCCCGGTGGGATTTCCTGGCCGGCTACGCCCAGCGCGCGGAGAAAGCCGGCCAGCGCATCCGTGGCCGAGAGCGGCTGAGCCGAGTCATACCCGCGCAGGTTTACGTACAGCTGACCGTCCGGATAGAGATCGGTGTTGCGATGAGCCCACTGCACAGCTAGCGCGGTCTTACCAACGCCAGCGGTTCCGTCGATAGCGGTGATCAGGACGGTTGGCACGGGGCTAGCGGGCTGGCTTGCGAGAAACGCGTCGAGCGCAGTCAGCTCTGGATCGCGACCGGTGAAGCTTGTTGTAGCCGCGGGTAGTTCCCGTGGCACCGGCGTTTCGGGACTCCCGACTGCCACTGCCGGCGAGCGGACTGGGCGCGAAACCGGGCTGTCACGCACACGTGGCGCGAGATCCAAATGCGGGTCGGCGATGAGGATCTGCTGATGTAGGTGGCGCAGCTCTGGGCCGGGCTCGGTGCCAAGCTCATCGACCAGCAGCTCTCGCACTTCGCGGAAGGCCACCTGGGCGGCAGCCTGCTGGCCATCCCGGTACAGCGCCAGCATCAAGAGGGCATGAAGACGCTCGCGGAACGGATGCACCGTTGTCAGCCGGCGCAGGTCCGCTATCACCGCTGCATGTCTGCCCAGATGGAGGTCCACGTCGAGGCGTATCTCCAGCGACTGCAGGCGCATCTCGGCGAGCCGCGGAACCTCCCTGGCAGTCAGCAGCTCCGATGGAATATCCGCCAGCGGCTCGCCCCGCCATAGCAGCTCGGCGGCACGGCAGTGCTCGGCTGCCTGTTCCCAGGCGCCTTGCACCGCGGCCTCCGTCGCTCGCATATGCGACTCCTGGAAACTAGCGATGTCGAGCTCACCCGGGCCGACGCGGATCAGGTACCCGCCGGGCACAGTCGTGATCCGTTGTTCGCCCGCCAGCGCGATGCGCTTCCGCAGTTCCTTCACATAGTCACGCAGCGTGCCCAGCGCCGAGCGAGGCGCTTCCAGCCCCCACGCAGCCTCGATCAGCTCTTCGAGCGGCACCGTCCGGCCTGGCTTCAGTAGCAGTGCCGCCAGCACTACTCGCTCCTTGGCGGGAAGCGTGGGCAACACGCGGTCGCCCACGCTCATGCTCAGCGGGCCGAGCAGGCCGAAAGCAATCCCGCCAGCCAACAGCACCACCTGCCCCGCATGGGTTCCTATTGGCACCCTAGCAAAAACCTATTTCCTTCCTATCTGTTATGCCGAAGCTACATAACAATCAGCCGCTATACCCGGCAACCTAGGCGTCGTGTGGCTACGGAGACGACAAGGTCGCGCGGGAGGTAGCGGGGTCATGCTAGGCCGAATCCACGAAGGGAAGTACTCAGTGAGAGTTATGCCACGCATATTCGCGGCCGCAATATTGCTGACCGCCGGGATGGGAGCCGCGGGCCTTACCGCTGCGGAGACTGCAGCGCCGGCGCTTGCGGCTAGCTCGTGTTCTGCCGGCGATGGTATCAGCGGTTCTTTCCAGATACTTAATGAGCAATCTGGGTACTATGCCATCAAACCGTCAGGGAGCGGCGGAGTAAGCAGTACGGACACGTTCTTCAATGACGTCAACTCCGTCGATCCGACGTATTTCTGCTCCGAGGACTCGACCTCGCATAGCGGAGTCACGTATTACTACTACAACGACAACGCAAACAAGTGCCTGACGGTAAACGCAAGCGCAAGTCCGCAATACACCTACGAAGCATCATGCGGAAAGTATCCTGCATCTCAGGAGTGGCACTGGTACTACAATGGCACTGACCACGACGGGACGCTGAAGAACTACGACACCGGCGATTGCCTGTGGTTTACTGGATTCAATGCCTCCACCGGTAGAGAAAGTCCCATTAACCCGATAAACGTCGGGGGCTGCACTCGCAACGAGAACAACACCATTATCCAATCAGGGTGAGTCGGCCTCAGGCGCCATCCGCGGCGAGAGCGAGGCCGACTGCCGCCGCGTAACGGTGCCCGGCGGGCGACCCGGAGAGCATGCCACCGACGTTTCCCCTGCCAACCGCCGCGCCGGCTGGAAGGGAACGCAGCAGCACTCCGAGCAGTTCTTCGTCCGCCGCGGCACCGCCGACGATAAGGATCTGGCCTGTTGCGGCCTGGAGCCCGGCGAGGGCGCGGCGCAGGTTCACCGCGAACACGGCCTGCTTCAGCCGGAGCCGGATCGCCCGCCACTCGGCAGGGCTGCGGTCGCGGTCGAAGGACAGCAGCCCTGCCGGGCCCGTCACCGCAAGCATCCCGGCCGCTGAAGCTGGCGCGGGCCGGTCAAGGAAGCCGCGGCTCCCGTCCTCAGCCTCGAACCGCTGGGCACCCTCAACCCGAAGGCAAGGGCCCCGCTTCACCCATTCTGCAGCGGCGAGGCTGGTTCCCAGCGTGTGTGCGACGGCAGAGGTAAGAAGGTCGCCGGCTCCCGCCGCAACCACCTCGGCATCCGGGGAGATGACATCGATCGTGCCTGCGCCGACATCCACGACCACGGCGTCCTCGCGGGCGCCTGGCGTAGTGAGCGCGCCGAGGCGGGCCGCGCCCGGTTCGGTCAACGTGCAGCGGACGCGGCGGCGGCCGAGCAGGGCTGAAAGCCGGCCAGCCTGATCGGCGCCGACGGTCAGCCGGTGCAGCGACGCCGCGACCACCGCCCCGCCAAGGCTGCCTCGCCGCGCCGTCGCGTCGTCCGCCACCGCGGCGAGGTCCACCGCGAACAGGTCGTCCACCTCGACCGGGCCGGAGCCGGTCCCGACGGTCCGCACCGCGCCGACTGGCCAGCCGGCCAGCAGCGCGCAGGCCTCGCGCAGTGCGATCTTCCTGCCTTGTGCCCACACCCAGGGCTCGGCAAGCGCCTCAGCACCCTGCTGACGCGGCGCGGAAGCGGCCGCGGCATCGGCGCATCCGACAACCGCGTTGGAGTAGTCAACTATCGACCGGCACAGCGTGACGGCATCGGCGGCCTCCGCGTGGCCGAGCCCGAGCTTCGCTGCGAGCGCTACCGGGTCGGCCAGCAGCGCGAGCTGCTGACCCGGCGCGCGTACCTCGACCGCGACCAGTGAGCATGACGCTGCTGCAGCCACATCCACCTGGTCGACCACAGGTATCCGGCTGCCGATGCGGTTGGCGATCAGCACACCCTCGTCTCCTGGCACGAGAACTGCCTCGACGCGCACATCTGCCGCAGCGAGGGCGCGCAGCCGCTCGGCGGCCTGGGCATAGCCCAGCCCGGGCGGGACCAGCGCGACGCGACCGCTGGCCGGCGGCTCTGCCGGGACCGGGCGGTCAAGCCAGAACGGGGCGCCCACGCAGTCGCCGCCGCCTCCGGGGGTCGCCACTCCGGCGGCGAGCAGACGGAGCCGGCCGGTCTCCAGCGGGACCGGGGCTGCAGCCACGGTGGCAGTCTCCACCGGCCGCAGCGGCGCGAGCCTTGCCTCGTCCACCTGCCAGCCATGCCTGCGCTCCAGCCGGTGGAGCAGCGCGGCGGCGCCGCGAAGCGACTCGGCTGAGCCCTTGCCGCCCCTGGTCGGCGACCGGTCCGCGCCCAGTAGCCGGTTCCCCGCCAGCACGGCGACCTCGGTGGTGGCGTTGCCGATGTCCACCCCGGCGATGAGCGGCATCACTCGGCTGTCATGCGCATAGCCCTCGCCGGGCGTAGATCTCCGCCGCCTCTCTGAGCAGCTCGGCGCAGCGCGGCAGCCCGCGCTCGGCAAGCCCGGCGGCAAGATCAGTCAGCTTGCCCGGAGTGGACCGGCCAGGCCGAAGCGCATCGTAGATCGCCAGGACTTCCTCGTCGCGGAGGCGGGTCAGCTCGGCCGCGCGGAGCAAGTTCTCCGCCAGCTGCGGATTGGAGTGCGCGGCCGCCACCGCCGCCTGCCGCTCGAGTGTCTCAGGATGGATGCGCAGGTCCGGCAGGCCGAGCTCGCCGCGGCGGACAGCGTCTAGCGTGAGCTCGCCGACCGCGCGCCCGGACAGCGCGCGCACCCCGGACTCGCCTGTCATCGCAGTCCCTCCTGCGACAGTTCCTCTGGCGGTGCGCCGGGTCGGACCCTGCCCCGTTCCAATTCCATAAGGGCTATCACGGTGGTGTGGTACCTGGCCTCGATCGCCTCGTCGCTATATGGGTTTCGGGCCGGGTCTGGTGTGCCTCCCCTGGCGTGGCGTGCGGCGTTCGCGCCAAGCAGGCGGTACAGCTCGCGGGTGACGGTGGGAGCGACGGAGTAGAGCTCGAGATTGGCGAGCGGGGCGAGGTCCCTCCGGTGGATGAGCGCGGTCCCCTTGCCCTGCAGCCCGATACCGATACCCGACCCGGCCAGCCTGGCGGCCGCCAGACCGATGCGGCCCAGATCGACGGTGTCGCTGAAGCGGACCACGCGGCCGGCACACCCTTCTTCCTCGAGTCCGGCAAGCAGCTCGGCCAGCACAGCGGGAACCGTGATCCCGGACAAGCAGCGCCACACGTCTCGCCCGACCGCCGGCGAGACACCGATGACGACATCGCGCGGATCCTGGCCAGGGCTGGCGTGGCCGGTCACGGCCAGCAGCGGCGCGGCGAAGCGAGCCTGCTCCGACCTTAGGTCCTCGACCCCGCGCTGCTGGCGGATAGCGTCGATCTCGCGCAGCCGCTCCGGCGAGGGCTCGTATCCCGTCCCTGGCCCGGCGTAGTCGTTGGGGTCGGTGATCAGAGAGAGGACCCGCAGTTCCTCGTCGAATATGGCGGAAGTCTGCAGGTAGTCTCCGGCAAGCCGGGCGCGGGTCATGGCCATGATCCGTTCCGCCTCGGCCTCGTACCCGGTCTCGTCCAGGGCGGCGATGACGTCGATCACGGTGAGGCCGCCTTCGCGGATCGCCTGCGCGGCGCTGACCACCGCCAGGGTGTCGGTGTCGCCGAGATCCTTTGAGCCTGCCGCGTCGACAGCCCGCTCGAGGTGGTGATCGGTGAAATCGGCAAGGCCGAGGTAGCGGTAGACGGCCCGGCATGCTTGCGCCCCGTCCCTGCGCACGTTCTCGATCTGAGCAGCGGGCACGGTCCGCAAGCCGCCGTCGATGCCCCAGTCCCGCTGCATGGCCAGGAAGTCGTCGATGTCCTCGGCATTGAAATTACTGGGGCCGAACATGTTGTCGTAGCGCTGGATACTGCCGAAACCGCTGAACATGAAGTCCGATCCGGCCAGCAGGATCGGCAGCGTCCGCGAGGTGCGGCGCATGTCCGACTCGCTCATCAGCGCGTCGTTGCCGGAGCAGGATTCGAGGTTCCGCATCATGACCATGAGGTTCTCGGCCATCAGCTCGCGCAGCCCCCGTGGCACGGACGCGGCGACGCTCGCTCCGTCGATGCCGCCGTTCTGGACTCCCTGGGCGCCGATCGCGCGGGCCAGCGCAACGCATCGCGCCTCCAGGTACAGCATGGACTTGCCCTCGGCACCTGCCATGAGCACCTCGGCTCCGGCACCAGACGAGACCCGCATCTTCATGCCACGGGACGCGTACGCCGACGTCAGAAACGCTTTGGACCAGGGCGTGTCGTCGCCGTCCACGAACACCTGCTCGGTGCCGTACAGGGAAATGGTCTCCGCATACGAGGTCAGCCCGCGCATGCCCAGCTCGAGTTCGAGCGCCTCCTCGACTGAGCACTGCATCAGCACGCCCTGAGCACCGACTGCGGCGCCGATGAGGCACGCCAGCGCGTTGCTCGGCGCATCGGCCAGCACCGGCACCGTGGTCTCGATCTCCCGGAACCCGAACGCAGCCGCGGTGGCGCTGTCGGCCGCGAGCAGCAGCGGGTCATCCAGCCTGTTCGTGACGTGGGCCTGGTTGCTCGGCGTCCGCCTTGCCCGCAGCTTGGTCATGGCCTGTCCGAGTTCGGCAGGCCGGAGCATGGCGAGCACCCGGGCGAGCTTGGCTGGGGTAGCGCCGGCCGACAACCGCACGATCTCGGTCCGTGGCACGTCGGGACTGACCAGCCGGCGCGCGAACTCCGTGTCAGAAAGCGCCATAGCCTCGTCGCTCGCGGTCAGGTCGAGGCCGTGCCGGGCGATATAGGCGTCGATCGAGTCGAAGGCTGCTTCCGGCACACCGTCTAGCTCCACCACGCGGCCGTCGCAGACCACAAGATTCGGCTCAGGGTCGTTCGGGGAGTGCAGCGCCACGAGCCCGAGCCCGGCATCCTCCCTGGCGAAACCGTCCAGGTTCACCCGCTGAGCGTCCATGAACCTGACCCGGCCCACCGGCCGCTCAGCGTCAGAACCTTCCGGGCGCTCCCCGCCGCCGGACAGCTGGCTTGCCATTGCTACCTCCAGGGAAGAGGCCGAGCCTGGTGGCGTCTTCGCAACCGGAGACGGCTGTCAGGCGTCCTCCGGCTCGGTTGCGGGGTCGGCTGCAGCGCCCTCTCCGCCCATGCGATCGGCTTGCCGTCGCTGCTCGATCTCCGCGAAGAACGGCGACGACGGCGCGGCCCGCCAGACGACGAGCGCCCCGAGGATGAAGGCCAGCGCGACGCCAGCGACCGCAACCCATGCGACGACCGTCGCCTGGGTCGTCAGCCCGTAGAAGAAGATGACGCCCATGAAGAGCCCGCCAAGGAGCGGGAGCACGCCAAGCACCAGGAATGTGACGACGCTCCGGCGCAGGTACGCGCGGTAGAACCAGACGCTGCTCAGAGCGATCACGAAGTACATGAACAGGCCGAACATGCCATCAGCGCTGATGATGTCACCGATGGCGTGGTTCGCGGAGGAGCTCGCCAGGTAAGGGATCAGGAGTACCGGCGGTATCGCGGCCAGGATGATGAGCGCGGCCCACGGCGTCTGGTGAGCCCGGTTGATGAAGCCGAACAAGCGCGGGATAACCCTGTCCCGCGCGAGCGCGAACAGGACCCTGCTCGGCTCGGTCATCTGGATCTGGCAGGTGCCGATCACGGCCACCAGGACGGCGAGGGGAAGGGCGCGCCCGAGGAATCCGGGGACGAGCAGCGTGCCCGCGTAGGCGAGTACGTCAGTACCGTTCTTCAGCACAGCCGCCTGGCTCGACACGCCCTCGAAGACCACGATCAGGAACGTGTACCAGAAGGTCAGGAACAGCGTCCCCATCAGCATGGCCCTGCCGGGGTTGATGTTCTTGTGCGTCGACTCCTCGCCGAGCACGGCCGTTGCTTCCCAGCCGAGGTAGAGGAACCCGCACGGCACTGCCGCCTCGGCCAGCCCCTTGAACCCGCCGACGCCTGCGACAGCATGGGAGATCGTGAAGTCTGACCACGACGGGAGCGTGGCGCCGCCAGCTCCGGAAGACTCGTGGATCAGTGCCAGGACCACGAACGAGATCATTGCTGAGTACTCGATGACGATCAGTGCCGTCTGGACGTGCACTGAAGGCCGGATGCCCCGGATCGATAGCCACACCAGCACTCCCATGATCGCCGTGGCAACCAGCCAGGTCACGGGCTTGGAGAAAGTGTCGGTAGGGAAGAGGACGAAAAGTAAATATGCGCCGGCCAGAGTTATGTTTCCAACGTTGGCGAACGTCGACACGAAGATGTTCAGGAACCCGGTGCCGGCTCCGACGGTGGGCGAGATTGCCTCGCCGACCCATACGTATGGCGCGCCCGCGTGTGCGCGCCACCGGTTGAGGCTCGCGTAGCCCATCGCGCACAGGAACATGGCCAGGCCGGTCACCAGCACGGCCAGCGGCGCGACGTGGCCCGCGAAGGCGACGAGCAGCGCAAGCGTGTATGCCACGCTGCTCGACGGGGCCACGTTCGCGATCGAGACGACAAAGTCGCCCCACAAGCCGACGGCATTCTCCCTGAGGCCCGCAGACTGCGCGGGCGGGGCAGTTATGGCCACGAGAACCACGTCCTCTCTGTGCCTTCTCGAAACGATTCAACAACGGCATTTAAGTAATGAACCGAAACGCTTGTGCTGGAAGGCTTAGGGCCGCGGCGGAAACGCGTGCCGGACAGTGAGACAGACGCGCTCGGCGTCCGATGCGGGTCTCCCGCGGCAGGGCCCTGGCTCGTTAGGTCTAACAGGCCCACCCAGGGGTCGGAGCTAGTCACGTCGCGGCCCTTTCCGGTGCCTTCCCCCGGCCGTGATCAAAAGTAGAGTCTGCAGACGACTGGAAGTCAAGGGATTGGCTTGACAACCATTGATGCCAGCTGTGCTAGAGAGGATGACGAGGTGGACAGGTTCCAGGGCATCTCAGTAGTCGTTACCGGCGGCTCGCACGGAATAGGCCGGGCCAGCGCGCTGCGCTTCGCCGCCGAGGGCGCGAGCGTAGCTGTGCTTGACGTGCGCGACGAGGAAGGGGAGGAGGTAGCGGCCGAGTGCGCCCGTGCCGGGGGCGATAGCCGCTACTACCGCTGCGACGTCACGGATGCGGACGGCGTGGCGAAGGCCGTCCGGCGCGTGGTGGCCGACCTGGGCACGATTAACGTCCTCCATGCGAATGCAGGCCGGCTCCGGGCTGGAACGGTGCTGGAGACCGACCTCGGTGAGTGGTCTCGCATTCTCAGCGTCAATGTCACCGGCATGTATCTCATCATTCGCGAGACGGTGCCCGTCATGCAGAAGGCGGGCGGCGGTGCGATCGTGACCACCGGATCGATCAGCGGCTTGTTCGGGGAGCCCGCGCTGACGGCGTACACGGCGTCGAAAGCGGCTGTCGTGAACATGACGCGGTCGCTCGCCATTGATTTCGCTGCCTCGGGTATCCGGGTGAACTGCGTGTGCCCCGGATGGGTCGATACCGGGTTCAACGATCCGCAGTTCGAGCACGACCAGATGACAGCGGAGGACATCGTGGCGCTGATAGACCGGACTGTCCCGATGCGCCGGCAAGGTGAGCCCGAAGAAATGGCGGCGGCGGTGGCCTTCCTCGCCTCCGCGGACGCCTCCTACATCACCGGCCAGACGCTGGTCGTCGACGGCGGGCTGCTCTGTCACGTGTAAACGCTGGTGTTCCGGCTGAGCCGATTCCCCGTGCGGTGAGCTGGGCCAGGTGGCGGATGTAATCGGTGGCATCAAGTGCCCGGATCGCGTTCAGGCCGAGTTGGTCTTGCAACAGCACGAACGCCACCAGCGCGCCGAAGTAGGCCCGCGCGGTCAGGTATCCGTGCGCGCTGTCCTGGCCGCCTGTCTCTGCGTCGATCAGGTGGCCGAGTCGGGTCGCGGCGTCGTCGATGAACTCGACGAACCTGGTGTCACCGGACAGGGCTTGCCGTTCGCCGACCAGGATGGTGACCAGGTCGAGGTTGGCTCGGGTGGCGCGCACGAACGCGGTGCCGATCAGCTCCAGAAACTCATCCAGCGGCAGCGGTGCCTGGTCGGGCAGTGTCGGCAGCGCCTGGAACACCGCGATCGCTTCGTCCATCAGCGCTGCCAGGATCGCCTGTTTGTCGGGGAAGTAGCGGTAGATAAGCGCGTCGTTGATATCGGCGGCCGAGGCCAGGTCCCTGGTGGTCGTGGCATGGAAGCCGCGTTCGGCGAACAGGGAGCGAGCAGCAGCCAGGATCTGACGTCGCCGCTCGGCTGCCGGACGTCGCGGCCGCCGGACGGCGAGAGCCTGATCTGGCTTTCCCTCACCTGGTGCGCTGGTCACTGCGCGCGATGCCGGATCACGGCGAGCAGCCACAGGCCGGTACTTGCGTTCAGCAGGCCGAGGGGTACCCAGTCCAGGGCGGTGTGCGGGCCGACCGGCGAATGCGGGCGGGTGACCGCCCAGACGATCATGATGATCGTCGCGGTTTTGGTCAGGGCGGCGAGCACGGTGAGAATCAGGGCGCCATTCCTGAGCGCGAGCGCGCCGAAGGCGAACGCGGCAAGCCAGGCTGCTGCCAGCGGGAACAGCACAGCGGCAGGCAGCGCGCGCAACGACGTGGCGAACACGCCGGCGCTGGCGACGACGGCCAGGGTCGCCGGAAGACGGCGCGGCGCCGCGACGGCGAGGCGGCCAGAACCCGAGCGGCCTGCGACTGTCATCACAAGTTGATAGTAGGCGCCTGCTTACTTCAATGTCAACGCGGCACTGTGCAGCGTGCCCACCAGCCGCAGGCCATCCACCGCCGTTCCCGCGGGAACGTCCGGTCAGGCCGGGCCGGGTGCGCTACCACCGCGCGGCCAGGCGAGGTGGTGTCCGTCCCAGGCAACCTGGCCGTCCTGGATGACGAGCTTCACCCGCTGCAAGCACTCGATGTCCGTCAGCGGGTCGCCCGCGACGGCGACGATGTCGGCGGCCGCGCCCGGTTCGATGACCCCGGTCGTGCCCGCCAGGCCGAGCAGTTCAGCGGCCCGCAGTGTGCCTGCCCGCAGTGCGTCCGCGGCGGACATCCCCAGCCTGGTCATCAGGGTGAACTCTTCGGCCTGGGAAACCCTGGTCCACTCGAACCCGCCGACATCGGTGCCGAAGACGATCCGGACGCCCGCGCTCAGGCAGTTCACGAAGGAGCGATCATGCGCGGCCCGCACCGCCTCGGAGATGTGCGCGCCGTGGGCGGCATGCTCTCGGGTTACCAGCAGCGTCGCGACGAGGGCCGTCCCGCGGGCGGCCATGTCCGCCGCGAGGTCGGGCGAGATGGCAAAGCCGTGCTCGATCGAGTCAACGCCGGCGGCCACGGCCAGCTTTGCGCCGCTGAGGGTCAGCGAGTGGGCGGCCACCCTGATGCCCTGGCGGTGCGCCTCGTCGACAAGCGCGTGCACCTCTTCGTCGGTCCAGACCAGCGGGCCGTCTGGATAGCCGTCCTGGCCCGGCGGCTCGTCGAAGCGCTCACTGACGTAGATCTTCAGGCAGTCGATTCCGTAGGCGATCTGGGTTCGCACAGTCTCGCGGCAGGCTGCAGCGCCGGTGCAGCTGGCTATGCCGACCGGGAACGTCATGCTGTGCGGCTGACCTGCCTCCGGATAGCGGCCCGTCGACCGGATGGCAGGCCCGGCGACGAGCATGCGTGGCCCCGGCACCATGCGTTCCCGTGCCGCGTCGCGCAGGCCGACATCGACGTATCCGGCGCCTTCGGTGCCGAGATCGCGGATCGTCGTGAATCCGTTCCTGAGCGCGATCGACATCGCCTGGAACGCACTCGCGGCTTTGTGGCCGGGGTTCTCCTCGACCATTTGCCGTGCCAGTTCCAGCTCGTTCCAGCTGCTACGCAGCAGCACATGGGTGTGCGCGTCGATGAGGCCGGGCAGCAAGCTGGCGCCCGGCAGCTCCAGCACCGGCCAGCCGTCCGGTACGGACCGGCTGATGCCTGCGATGAGCCCGCCCTCGACGAGCACGACTGGGCCGTCAGCCCAGGCGCCGGCGCGCGCATCGAGCACCCGGTCGCCGGTGATGGCAAGGCGTGAGTCGGCTCGGGAAGCGGGCTCTGCTGAGGTTCCCATAGCGCGATTATTCTCTGTCCTGAGCCTGTGCCTCGACCGCCGGGAAGGAGCGATAACGCATGCGAATCATCCGGTACGTGCCTGATGGCGAGCGCGAACCCCGAGTGGGCGTCGAGGATGCGGGCGGCATCTGGGATATCGGCGTCCCGACGGTCGGAGACCTGCTGAGACTTCCGCTTTCGCGGATCCGCGGGCTGGCGGAGGAGGCGCGCCGCCGACCCGCGGTCGCGCGAGCCGCGATCTTGCTGCCACCAATCGACGGGCGGACCGAGGTATGGGCGGCGGGCGTCACTTACCGCCGGTCGCGGCAGGCCCGGATGGAGGAAAGCGTGACCGCGGACGTCTACGAGCGGGTCTACAACAGTCAGCGGCCGGAGCTGTTCTTCAAATGCGCTGCCTGGCGCGTGGTCACTGATGGCGAGCCGATCGGGATCCGGGAAGACTCCGAGCTGAACGTGCCTGAGCCAGAGCTAGGCCTTGTCGCTAACCAGCACGCTGAAATCGTCGGCTACGTCGTGAGCAACGATGTGTCATCGCGGACCATTGAAGGCGAGAATCCGCTCTACCTGCCCCAGGCGAAGATCTACGCAGGCTCCAGCGCGCTGAGCGACGGCATCCGCCCATCCTGGGAAGTGCCCGCCCCCACTGGGCTTGACGTCACGCTGACAGTCACGCGAGGCACGACGACTCGGTGGCATGGACGTGCCAGCACTGCGCAGCTCCATCGTCCGCTCGCTGAACTGATGGAGTATCTGTTCCGCGGCGATCACTTTCCGGAGGGGGTCGTGCTGTCAACGGGCACTGGCATTGTCCCGGAGCTGGACTTCACGCTGCATCCGGGTGACGTGGTCACGGTCACCGTTCAGGACGTCGGCGTTCTGACGAATACCGTTGCAGTCGGCAAAGGCTCCTTCGGCTGGCTCGCGAACGCTAGTGGTCACGGTGTCGTGCAGCGTGCCCGGAGTGCAGCGGCGCCGTCTCCCTCGAGTTCGTCGCAATAGCTCACGCGGCCGGTCATGGCCAGCGGCCGGCGGATGTCCTCAGCGTGCACGATCGCTTCGCCGAGAATCGCCGCGGTCGGCACTGGTGCTTTGACGGTGCTGGTCACGACGGAGCGGAACCGTGCGAGCGTCTCGGTCGGGGTGGCACCGAGTTGCTCGGCCAGTCGCATGGCGACCATCTTGTCGAACTCGAACCGGCAGTGGATCACACCTGCCAGCCACCGCACGGGGCCGAGGCTGGCGCTGGCGGTGAGGTGCGCCAGTACCTGGCGCACGGTGAGTCCGCTGCACAGCGACGGCGTCGCCCACTGCTGGTCGGTCAGTTGCGCGAGGTCAGCAGCCAGGACGGCTCGCTCGGTCTGCACCAGCGACCAGATGTCAAGGTCCCGTCGGCTAGTCGGCATACGGCCGTAGTTCGAACGTGCCGATCAGGGCAGTCGGGTGCCTAGCGGCCACCTCGATAGCCTCGTCGAGGTCCGTACACTCGAGCACGGCAAAGCCGGCGATCTGCTCCTTGGTCTCCGCGAACGGCCCGTCGCTCACCAGCACCTCGCCGTAGCGCACCTTGACCGTGGTGGCCGAACTCGTCGGGCGCAGGAAGCCGCCGCCGACGAGGATGCCGCGGGCTTTCATCTCCGCATCCCAGGCTTCGACCGCCTGAGCCTCCTCGTTGCTGTCCGCGCCAGGGTTGTCATCCCACCAGTCAACCGTGGATTCGTCGACGCAGTGGATCATCAGGTATCTCATGCGCTGCTCCCGTTTCTAGCCTCGGCACTTCTAATCACTCATACGACGCGGCAGCAGTCTCAGGATGGACGCCCGGCAGGGGCAAAGTCTGACAGTGGCGGGAGACGGGCGGTCAGCCGGGCCAGACGACAGGGAATAGCGGGTGGTCCATCTCGGCGCCGGCAGGCAGATCACGGTCGAGTCCGTCGAACAGCGGTGAGGTCGGCCAGCGGCGCGGCGCGTGCCGGGCATCCGCCGCCAGGTACCGTAGCGAGAGCACCCGGCGCCGCGAGTCGAACGGGAATCCTGGCGCGCCGTGCACGGTAAGGAAGTCGAAGAAGATGGCGTCACCCGGCGCCAGCTCGAACCGGCGGATGTCATAGGACTGCCGATCCGCTTCAATGTCAGGCAGCTCCGCCAGGCTGCCTTGCGGGAACCAGCGAGCCTGGTTCGTGAGGAAGGTACGCGGCAGCAGCCACGGGCCACGGTGCGAACCGGCGACTAGCTCAAGGCAGCCGGCTTCAGGCACCGGGTCCACCGGGACCCACGCGCTCACGCCGTGGCCGTCCACGTTGTAGTACGGCTGGTCCTGATGCCAGGGCGTGTGCTGACGCGTGCGGCCTTCCTTAACCAGCACGTGATCGTGGTAAAAGCGGACGCGCGGCGTCGCCATAAGGGCGGCCGCGATCGCGGGCAGCCGGGAATGCCGGGCCAGCCTCTCAATCCGAGGAACTTGCTGCCAGCGGCAGAAATCCTCAGTGAACAAGCCGGGATCGTCGGTGCCGCTCGCGACCTGCGCGAGCGGGCCGGGATTCGCCAGCACTTCCTCGATGGCGCTGGCTGCCGCTGCAACCTCAGCCGCGTCCAGTGCTTCCCGGACGCAGACGACGCCGTCGTGGCTGAACGCTGCCGCGAGTTCCGCCGTGTCCGCGTCGCCGCTCATGCCGGAATATTAGCCATGCCTATCGCCTGGCCGCCGATCACCAGGCCGGCCGCCGGCGCTACGGCCCACCCTGATGTCACCGTGTGCTGGGCCGTCGCGACCCGGTAGACCAGCCCGATTGTGACCCAGCTCGTGACGAGCGCGCCTAGCGCCATTCCGACCAGAGGATGGCGAGCTCCCATCCGTGAACTGAAGTTCCGCGCCCTGCCGCCGAGGGACCGCGGGCCGTTAAGGTAGTCCAGCGGCCGGTTAGGGCGGGTCAGCACCGCCATCCGTTCGGCGATCGTTGGCCGCCGAGAGCGCCGCTCAGTGGTGCCGGGGGAGTGCTCGGCTGGCCTAGTCACGGCACCCGCGCAGGTTATCTGCCTCGCCCATAAACACTGGCTGCTTCCCCGCGTCAGCTGACAACGCCTGGCAGCACATTATGACGGGGTATGTCCACTCGCGCTAGAGCGCCGGCAGTACCGCCGTTGCTGCCAGGGACAGCATTTCGCAGTGACTACACTGCATCCAGCCGGCCCTCGCCAAACCGGGAAACGATCATGAAACATTCGCAGACAAGGTCCGCGCAGGTTCGCGATGAGCTGATCGCGCTGTGGTGCCGGTAGCGGGCGGCAGATATGGAGCGCCTCGACAACCCCGTACGGGATTACGCCTGGGGATCAGCTTCCGACATTCCCGAGTTTCTCGGCGTCACTGCTGAGGGCGGCCCGGTCGCCGAGCTGTGGATCGGCGCGCATCCCGACTCGCCCTCCTATGTAGTTCGCGACGGCGATAGCGAATCGCTGGCGGAGCTGATTGCGGCCCGGCCACAGGCCGAGCTCGGGCCAGAGCTTGCCAGCCGGTTCGGTCCGCGGCTGCCTTTCCTGCTCAAGGTGCTCTCCGCGGCGCGGCCGCTGTCGCTGCAGGTGCACCCGGCTAAGCAGCACGCCGAGCAGGCGTATGCGGCTCAGCAGGAAGCACCCGGCGCACCGCGCGACTACACCGATGACAACCACAAGCCAGAGCTGATCTGCGCGCTACGCGATGGATTCGCGGGGCTGTGCGGATTCCGCCCGGTGCCGGACAGCCGGCGCCTGCTCGATGCGCTGAACGTGCCCGGGCTGGCAGCGGTCTCAGACCAACTGGACTGCGCCGATCCTGCTGGGGGCCTGCGCAGTGTGGTCACCAGCATCCTGACCGCAGATACCGACAGGGCTCCTGTCATCGCGGCGGTCAGGCAAGCCTGCGAACGCGTGGCCGCGACGGGCAGCGTGTGGGGGCCGGCTTGCGCGGCCTACGCAGAGGTCGCCGCTGCCTACCCGGCCGATCCTGGTGTGCTGGTCGCGCTGCTGCTCAACTACGTCGAGCTTGCCGCTGGCGAGGCCGTGTTCGTCGGTGCCGGCGTGCCGCATTGCTACCTGCGGGGGTTCGGCGCCGAGCTGATGGCCTGCTCGGACAATGTCCTGCGGGCCGGCCTCACCAGCAAGCGCGTCAACGTGCCGGAACTGCTGACGGTGCTGGATTTCTGTCCCGCCGGGCTGACGGTGTTGCGCCCCGTGCCCGGCATTGTCGCCGCGCCCGAAGGCTACGAGCCCGGCGCTGTATACCCGACTCCGGTAGAGGATTTCCGGCTCAGCCGGCTGGATCTGGGTGCCGAGCCGACTCGCCTGCCGGAAGGCAGCCCGCAGATCCTGCTGTGCATCGCCGGCGCGGCGCAGTTGCGCGACAACTCCGGCCGCTTGCTTGAGCTGTCACGCGGGCAGTCAGCCTACCTGTCCGCCAGTGACACCGGGATTACCCTCGCAGGCCACGGCGCGGTGCTGCGCGCCACTGTCGGTCGTAATCTCCGGTAAAGATCAAAAATCTATCGATATGGGGCGAAGCGCGCCGCCAGATGGAGCTGTCGCGAGCTGTTGCGGTCCGTTTCACTGCTCAGTAAGACGGTTATGGTCCAGGGCATGAGCACTCCAAGCAGCCCGGTGATTACCGGCGTGCACCACGTCTGCCTTACCGTCACCGACCTCGACGCGAGCATGAACTGGTACCAGCAGCTCTTCCAGGCCGAGCGGTGGCCCGGGCAGCTTCCGCATTATGCGAGGGAGGAGACAGGATTCGCGGAAATGCTCGCCGAGCCGCACACCGGCCTGCTCATCGGCCTGCACCACAACAAAGCCAACCAGGGCGAGAGGTTCGAGGAGAGCCACACCGGCCTCGACCACATTTCGTTCGAGGTGGCTGACCGCGCGGCGCTGGAAGCCTGGATGGACCGCCTGGACGAGCTCAACATCGGGCATACCGGCATCCGCCGCCGGCCCAACGGGCCGTACTCCACTGTCGTCTTCCGCGACCCCGATAACAACCAGCTCGAATTCGCGGCGCCGACACCTCTCGATGCGGATTCTTAACTTCGACTCAGCGGGCCCGAGTAGAGGCGTACTGGGACAGCGACCTGCTCGCGCAGCTCCAAAAGCGAGGCATCAGTTCGCGTATCGTCAGCGACGCGTGCGCGCCGCGGCGGCTGGTCTGGGCCACTCGCCAGGCCTGCGACCTCGCAGTCACACGCTGATGCACGGCGTCCGCGGTTAGCTCCGGGCAGCTTCTGCGGCCTTCACCAGGCCGGCCACGATGACCGGGTACAGGTTACGCAGCGACGGGTACACCAGGCGGCCCATGATGGTCCGGTCCCACGATGCGCCCCAGCGGATGAGGGTGCCGTCGGGTGACGGGGTCAGCGTGACCTCG
>DATJNX010000016.1:0-41247 GCA_035507615.1 Streptosporangiaceae bacterium | reverse complement strand
CGCAGCGCATAGCGCTCGCGACGCCGGCCTGCTGCCGGGACCGGTTAGTACCAGCCCGTCGCCAGCTCGTGCGCCCAGGCGGCCGCAGGCGAGCCGTACCTCGCCTTGATGTAGCGCAGACCCCACAGGATCTGGGTCCTGGCCGAGGACCGCCAGTGCCGCCCCGCGGATGCCATCTTCGAGCCCGGAACGGCCTGCGGTATGCCGTACGCACCTGAGTACACGTTCTCCGCATGGACGTTCCAGCTGCTCTCCCTGGCCCAGAGCGGGTCCAGGTACCGGAACTGTCGCTTCGACCAGTGGAATCGGTGCAGCAGCCTGATGGCAATCCGGCGGGCGGTCCGGGCAGGCTTCTCCCGGCCAGACGGCCCTCTGCTGATTGCTGCCTGGTCGCTGGCCGACTTCGCCGCCGTGCCGAAAAACGCGTCGAGCTGAGCCTGCTGCCGGTCGGAGGACGACTCGAGGGAGGCGGAAGGCGGCGATAGGCCCTGGCCTGTCCGGACTTCGGGCGATGGCCGGACGGGGCCGGCCGGCCTGGCGACCGCGGCTGGCTGGCCTGCCGCGCCGGCCGAAAAGGCGCCGACAGTTCCGGCTACCACGGCCACGATGGCGACCGCGGGACCGGTTACTGCACGATGGAACTTAACTGACTTGCTGACCTTGACTTGCTTGCTGGGAGTAGTTGTCCTGACGTTGGACAAGAGGAGCCTTCTGTCGGGCGTCACGAGACGCTCGGCTTTCACCCGGTATGGCGGCCACGCTCAGTGCTGGCCTGCAGCGCGCGGACGTGTCGCGGGTACAAGGCGACGTGGCTGCTCAGAGGCGGCCGTCACGCACGCAGGGTGCTGTCGAACGCATACTTTGCCCGATGTCCGATGCCATGGCTTTAGAAATTGCAAATAAAACGGTATGATCTAAATCACATATTTACCCGATTGTTATTTGCAGAATTGTGCGAGCTAAGAACTAACGTGGCAATTGCTATTGATTCGGACGTGCTTCTGGTGTGACGAGAGTGGTCTGACGTGCCGGATGGGCGCCAAGTGACAAAGTCTCGCGGCTAAGTTAGACCGCTAGTGTGCCTAGAGTGCAGACGTCGCTAGCTGTCTTCACCCGCGATCTTCGCATCCACGACAATCCGGCGCTGGCAGCGGCCGCGTCGTCGGCTGCGGTAGTGCCGGCCTTCGTCATCGACGATGAGATCGTCGGCCGGTTCAGTGTCCACGCGAACAGGCTCGCGTTCCTGACCGAGTCGCTGGCCGACCTCGACGAGAGCCTGCGGCAACTCGGCGGCAGCCTGGTGATCCGGCGTGGCGACTGGCCGGCCACAGTGCTGGCACTGGCCAGGACAACGGGCGCCGCTGTCATCCACGTCGCCGACGACTACTCCGGCTACGCGAGGCGGCGGCTGGCCAGGCTGTGCGACGGAGCAGCCGCAGACGGGATCCGGATCGTCCGTCATCCAGGAGTCACGATCGCCGAGCCAGGCTCCCCTGCGCCCGCGGGCGGGCGCGCGTATCGGGTATTCGGCGCGTATTACCGCCGCTGGCAGGAGTTGCCACGACGGCCGATGGCTGCATCCCCTGACCGGATCAGGCTGCCGGCCGGGCTCGATCCGGGGCGCCTGCCAGTCCTCGCGCAGCTGACCAGCGCCCGTGCGGCGCCCGGCCGGCTGACAGGCGGTGAGCGGACAGGTATCTCGAGGCTCCGGGCCTGGGCTGCTGACGGGCTGGCTGGATACGCGGCGGATCGCGACCTGCTGGCGGCCGGCGGCGCCTCGAGGCTGTCGCCGTATTTCCACTTCGGCTGCCTTTCGGCACTGGCTGTGACAGCCGAGCTAGCGGGACGACCGGGCAGCGCGGACTTCATCCGCCAGCTAGCCTGGCGCGACTTCTTCCACCAGCTACTGGCAGCCTGGCCGGAGGCGGCGTGGCGGGACTTCCGGAGCCGGGGCGACCAGTGGCGGGACGATCCGCTCGCGCTGCAAGCGTGGCAGGCTGGGCTGACCGGTTACCCGGTGGTGGACGCGGCGATGCGGCAACTGGCAGCCGAGGGGTTCATGGCAGGGCGCGCCAGGATGATCGTGGCGTCGTTCCTGACCAAGGACCTGTACTTGGACTGGCGCACCGGGGCGGCCCATTTCATGCGCGAACTGACTGACGGTGACGTCGCCTGCAACCAGCTGAACTGGCAGTGGGTGGCGGGTACCGGCACCGACACGAGCCCGCACCGGATCTTCAACCCGGTGCGGCAGAGTCAGCGGTTCGACCCGGACGGCGCTTACCTGCGGAAGTACCTGCCCGAGCTAGCCGCCCTCCCGGCTCAGCACATTCACGACCCCGCGCCGGCGGTGCGGAAGGCCTGCGGCTACCCCGAACCGATCGTCGAGCACCGGGCGGCCGTTAGCGAGTACCGGTCCCGGGCAGCGCGGCCGGCGCGGCGCCCGGCTTTGGGCTGAGAATCCGATTGAGATTAACTAGCAGCCGTTGCCATACGAATTCCTGCTACGCGCTGACCGGTTTTTTAAGGATTTCAGCCATAATATGACCCGCCATGACGGTGGCTAAGCCACGGGTGCATCACTAAGTAGGCCGGACCCTGATACACCCGCCGGACCGATGGTGTTTGATAGACGTGGTTGCATTCGTATTTTGCGTACGGCGACGCAGGTCGGCGATGGCTGAGAAAGACGTGATCGTCCCATCCAGGCAGCGGCGTCTGATGTCGTGGCGACCCAGGATCCTCGTCCGTGGATCCCGGAGATCACCCAGTAGGAGAAGGCACATGCCTCAGGGCACCGTGAAGTGGTTCAACGCCGACAAGGGCTACGGGTTCATTGCCCCGGACGACGGCAGCGCCGACGTCTTCGTGCACCACTCCGCGATTCAAGTTGATGGCTTCCGCAGCCTTCAAGAGAACCAGCGGGTCGAGTTCACCGCCGGTCAGGGCGCCAAGGGCCCCCAGGCTGAGCAGGTCCGTCCGCTCTAACCAGATCCGGCCGAGTCGGCCGGTTACCGCACGCATAGCTGCAAGCTCTGCACAACGGCATGGGGCGGTCCTGGTTCGCCAGGGCCGCCCCTTGCGCATGACTGCCGAATTAAATCGCTCGCTAAAGTTCGCATAAAACTATCGAGTCACCATATCTGAGCCGAGTTATCAGGAATCTGGCTATTGCCCTGGCAGTGGCTGCTGACCAAGCGAACAAATTCGTTGTCCGAGATAACTAACAAAGTTCGCTATAGCGTATCGAGACTTATATTCACCGCAATTCTTCGCTGCCGCCCCCCGCACACCCGACGGCGCCGGAGCCGGTATCGTCACGGCGTCGGGCGGTGCCGGCCGCCGCGCGGCGCAGACCGAGTGGCCGGCCGATCGGGGAAGGCATGCCCATGACTCGTGCTCTGCTCAACAGCGCGCTGGCCGGGATGGGAACGACGATCTTCGCGGAGATGTCCGCGCTGGCCGTGGAGACTGGCTCGGTCAACCTGGGCCAGGGCTTTCCGGACACAGACGGACCAGAGGAGGTCGCTAGGACGGCTGCCGAGGCCGTGCTTGCCGGGCGGGGCAACCAGTACCCGCCTGGTCCGGGCGTCCCGGAGTTGCGTAACGCGGTGTCCGCGCACCAGAAGCGCTTCTACGGCCTCGATGTCAATCCCGATACCGAGGTGCTGGTCACGACCGGGGCCACGGAGGCGATCGCCGCGGCGATGCTGGCCCTCCTCGAGCCCGGCGACGAGGTGATCGCCTTCGAGCCCTATTACGACTCCTACGCCGCGTGCATCGCGATGGCCGGAGCCATGCGGGTGCCGGTGACTCTGAGGCCGCCGGACTTCAGGCCGGACCTCGACCAGCTACGGGACTCGATCACGGACCGCACCAGACTCATCCTGCTCAACTCACCGCACAACCCGACCGGCATGGTTGCCTCCCGCGACGAACTCAGCGTCATCGCTGAACTGGCAATTGAGCACGACCTGCTAGTCGTCACCGACGAGGTGTACGAGCACCTCGTCTTCGACGGCGAGCACATCCCGATCGCGACCCTCCCCGGCATGCGGGAGCGGACCGTGACGATCAGTTCGGGCGGCAAAACCTTCTCGTTCACCGGCTGGAAGATCGGATGGGTTACCGGAATGCCCGAGCTTGTCACGGCTGTAAGGACCGCCAAGCAGTTTCTTACCTTCGTCAGCGGCGGCCCGTTCCAGTTCGCCATTGCCACCGGGCTCGCGCTTCCAGATTCCTTCTACGCGGACCTGAGATCGAGTTTGCACCGCAAGCGCGATCTGCTCGTCGCTGGATTGACGGCGGCTGGGTTCGAGGTTTTCGTGCCGCACGGCACCTATTTCGTCAGCACGGACATCACCCCGCTAGGCGAGGCAGACGGACTCGCGTTCTGCCGGAGCCTGCCGCACCGGTGTGGTGTCGTCGCGGTGCCGAACGTCGTCTTCTATGACAATCAGGACGCTGGCCGCAGCCACGTCCGCTTCGCGTTCTGCAAGAAAGACGAGGTCCTGGCCGACGCTTCGGCGCGCCTGGCCACGCTCGCCCACCGCTGAAGCGCCGGAACAGCAGGCCCGCGGGCCACATTAGGATGGTCGTTGCCCAGCGTTCGCGCAGGCGCGTCGCTTGAACTCGGGAGGGCACCGTGACCCCAGCGCAGAACAGCAGCCCGTCAGGGCAGGGACCGGCTGCCGAGATCTACCAAGCTCCGCGGCAGGACAAGCCCTGGGGCCACGAAGTGATATTTGCCGGAATCGAAGGCAAATATGCGGGCAAGATCATTCATATAACAGCCGGGCACGCCCTCAGCCTGCAGTACCACCTGCAGAAGGAGGAGACCATCAGCGTGCTGTCCGGAGCAGCGCTCGTGGAGCACGGACCGGCTGCCGACGAGCTCTCCAGTCAGCACTTCGGCCCGGGCGACACGATCCACCTGCCGCCGGGCGCGCTGCACCGCATCACTGCGATCACCGACTTGACCTTCGCTGAGGCGTCGACGGCTCACCCTGGCTGGCGCGAGGACGTGGTGAGGCTCGAGGACAACTACGGCCGCGCCGGCACCAGCGCGCCCTGACTCGGCCGCTGCCGGCCCGCCCGCTGCCGGCCCGCCCGTTACGGGCCCGCCCGTTACCGGCTTGTCCGCGTCGCGCGGCCCGTTCGTGACGCCGCTCGGTCCCTGGCGGCCGGTCGCTGCACTGAACCGGCATCCAGGTCAAGAAAGATCCGCACCCACTGGTCGGGACTTACGTAACCGACGACCGCGCGCCGGTCGACACCGGCGGTTGCGCAGGCCGCCGCCACTGCGTCAGCCGGGTAAGTGCGCCGGAGCGACGCCTGCACGGAACCACCGACTCCCGAGAATCCGGTCTGAACGAGCCGGCGGTAGGCCGCCATGCGCGCGAGCGGGACGAGTGGCTCAGAGCGGCGCTCGAGACGCAAGATTCCGGCATCTACCCGTGGCACCGGCCGGAACTCAGTCCTCGCGATAGTCCCGAGAAGCTCCCATCGGATCTGCGGCCAGCTGCTGACCGTCAGCTGACTCCAGCGCCCGTATCCCCCGGTCCGCTTCCGCGCGTACTCCAGTTGAGTGATGAGCGTCGCCACCGTCATCCTGGACGCGCGCAGGCACCAGTCGATGATGGGCGAGGTCAGTGAGAACGGGGCGTTCCCCACGACCTGAAACGGCCGGCTCGGCTGCCGAGCGGCGAGAAAGTCGCCTGTCCTGATGTGTACGTTCGGGCGATCGCCGACTCTTGCTATCAGCCGGTCGGCCAGCGCCCGGTCGATCTCGTAGGCGATGACTTCCCCGGTCATGGCGGCCAGCCGGGTCGTGAGGATGCCTTCTCCGGCGCCAACTTCGATGCACAAGCCGCCGGGGTCGAGGTGGACCGCCTTGAGGAACAGCCGGGCAGCTTCCGGATTGCGCAGGCAGTTCTGGGACAACACGCGCCGTCGCCGGTCAGCGTCAGTCCGCCCGCCCGCGCTGCCACGCGCTTGCCCGCGGCCACGAGCCGGACCAGGCCGGGATGCGGCCACCTCGCGGCGCCGGGACGTCCGGGCCGCCCCGCTACTGCGATCCTGGCCGGGCGTGGAATTCACCGGTACAGGCTAGCGAGATTTATCACGACCGGAAACGAGGGAGCCGGGCGACGCGGACCACGACAAGTCCCGGCAGCCAGGCCGGCCTGCCGGGAGTGCCGGTCAATCTTCGGTGCTCCTGCGCAGCCGCTTGACGTCAGACCGGCGTTGTTTGTCTGCCAGCCGCCGTTCTACCGAGCCTCGCGTGGGCCGGGTCGGCCGGCGCGGCGGTCGCGGCGGTGCCGTCGCCTGGTTGAGCAGGGCACTGAGTCTCGCGGCGGCAGCCTCCCGGTTGCGCAACTGCGACTTGTACTCACTTGCGGCCACGGTGATGACACCGCCCGACAACCGGCCCGATAGCGCGGCGAGCGCTCGGTCCTTCAGCACCGCTGGCAGGGCGGCGGTGTTAGCGAGGTCAAACGACAGCTCCGCCTGGCTGTCGGTGGTATTTACCGATTGCCCGCCGGGCCCGGATGACCGCGAGAACCGCCAGGAGAGTTCGTCGGGCGGGATAAGGATGCCGCGAACCGTAACCTCAATGGCCACAGGCGTCACTGCTCCCGACCGGTCGGCGAACCCTGCCCACCCGGAAGAGCACTCGCGAAGCCGGGCATGACGCTTGCCTACCACAACGGGACGAGTGGCCGCAGCGCGCCAACAGCGGTGTCACCGACGCGACGGTTTCGCCCGGCGTGCTGCAGAGGTCCGGCCAGCTTGGTAGCCTCACGGGCGGCCGGAGGCCGATGCCGGCCGACTCTATGCAGCCTGGCCATACAACGCCTGGAGAGAGCAGATATGAGCGGTTTTCGTAAGTTCCTGATGCAGGGCAACATCATTGACCTGGCAGTGGCGGTCGTCATCGGCGTCGCATTCAATGCGATCGTTCAGGCCCTGGTCAAGGACATGATCACACCGCTGATATCGCTCCTCATCGGCAACCGCATCAACTTCAGCAACCTCGCATTTCACGTGGACCACACCGCCTTCACATACGGGGCCGTCGTCAACGCAGCGGTCGCGTTCCTGGTGATTGCCGCGGTCATCTACTGGCTGGTCGTGGCACCGACCGAGAAGCTGACAGCTCTTGCCAACCGCAACAAGGCCGCAGTCGACCGGCCGTGCCCCGAATGCCTGAGCACGATCCCGGTCGCTGCGAAACGGTGCATGTATTGCACCTCAGAAGTCCCGCCGGTACCCCCGCCGAGCAACTCCCCGGCTCCCCGGCGTCCTCGCCACGGCATTCTGCCCACCGAATAGGGCTGAACCTGCCCTAAGACTGACTTACCGGTTGCCTTCGCCCGCCGGGGACAGGACTGGCTCGGCCGGGTCAGCGATCTTGTCGAGCATGATCTTCATTAGTACGTCGCACTGGAGGTCGGCCAGCTTCCGCGCACGTTGGTCATTACCGGCTGCCTGTGCCTTCTCGATCTCTGCGGCCAGCTGCTCTATGAGTTTCCGCTCGCGCATCGCTTCCACCCCCCGTAGCTACGATGGGCGAAGCGATGCGCTGGATCCCAGAGGTCTTCGACCCTGAGATCGAGGACCTAGTTCCCACGCTGCAGGCCGAGGTCATTTAGCGTCGGCGTAGCAGCTGACGACGGCCGTCGCCATAGGGAAACTGACCTCGGTCGCACCGAACACGAGCCTGGTGGCGCCAACGGCAGCCGTCTCGATCGCGTCTGCTACGTCAGTCGCCAAGGCTGCCGGGCAGTGCACGACGACTTCGTCATGCTGGAAGAAGACAAGCTCCGGACGTCCGGCAGCAGGCGGCGCATCTGTGACCGGGTACTCGGCTACGGCTGGCGTCGGCGTGATCCCGGCGAGTTCGGTGCGCAGCAAGGCGAGCAGCACGAGCGCCCAGTCCGCTGCACTCGCCTGGACGACGAAATTGCGCGTGAACCGGCCGCGGGACCGGGCAGCAGCCGCTGCTTCCGGGTCGCGCCGCTGCTCTGGATCGCCCGCCTCACTGGTGAGAGTGCGCCAGGCTGCTGATGGCGGCGGGCACGTCCGGCCGAGGACAGACCTGACCACCCGGCCCTCTTCGCCCGCTCTGGCCGCGCTCTCGACGAATGCCGACGCCTGCGGAAAGCGCCGCCGCAGCAGCGCTAGCGATTGCCCGCGATCACCACCGGTACCGCCGTACATGGCGGACAGCAGCCCGACTTTGGCCTGCGCGCGGTCCGCGCCGATCGCCACCGCGACCGCGGCATAGAGGTCATCCGAGTTAGCCGCCTGGGCAAATGCTCCGTCGCCAGCCAGCGCGGCCAGGATGCGCGGCTCAAGCTGCGCGGCGTCTGCGACCACGAGCGTCCAGCCGGGATCCGCGACGACGGCCTGGCGCAGCAGCTTGGGAATCTGCAGCGCCCCGCCACCCCTCGATGCCCACCGGCCGGAAACCACACCGCCAACGACGTACTCCGGCCGGAACCTGCCATCCGCTACCCAGCTGTCCAGCCAGGACCACCCGTTGGCCGTGTATAGCCTGGCCAGTTCCTTGTACTCCAGAAGCAGCCTGACGGCCGGGTGATCAACTTGCCGCAGCTCGGCGGATCTGGTGGACCGCACGCGGATGCCGCTACCAGCCAGTGCGCGGAGCAGTTGCACGGGTGAGTCGAGATTGACCGGGCGCGTGGCGCCAAGGGCAGCGGAGATCTCCGCCGTCAGTTCGGCGAGGCGGGCGGGTCGCGGCTGCTGCCCGGCAGCTGACCGCGGGCGGGCGCCGAGTAGCTCCGTCAGCAAACGGTCGTGGATGTCCGCCCGCCAGGGCAGGCCGGTTGCGGTCATCTCGGCGGCGGCCAGGCCGCCAGCTGACTCGGCCGCAGCGAGCAAGCCGAACTTGGCCGGGTCGGCGTCCGTGCTAATGCCGCGCAGCTGGTCGGCGTGCGCACTGACCACCGCGGCCAGTTCGTGCCGCCGGTCACTTGCGGCATCGCCACCGGGTTCAAACGGCAGCTCCATTGACTGCCGCGCATCCGCGGGCCGAGTCGCCGATTCCCTGAGCTCACTTGCCGGGCCGTCACGGGTAGCTAGCAGCGCGCCTGTGAGCTCGACGTCGTGACAACGGGCCACCCGGAGGGACGCCCGCAGCAGAGCCGGATACAGCAGCTGCGTCGACCGCCAGACCCATCGGACGGAGCCGGCGCGCTCCGCCGAGGCGACGGCTGCCAGCAGGTCCGGCACGTGCTCCGGCTCGCCATCAGCTGACCCGTCATCGCGAAGTCGGGCCAGCAGGCCGCCTGTACCGCTGCCGGGCACCAGCGCTATCCGCACAGGCAGATTGTGCTGCACGGTGCCGACACCCGCAGGCAGCTGCGAGCGTGGCACCGTCAGGACGGCTAGTCGCGCGCTCGCTTGCCCGCGTCGTGGCCGGTCACGCGACCCGGTCGGCTGTGCCTGGACGACTGCTGCCCGGAACTGGACGGCCCAGATGGCTCGCCATCAGGCTTGTCGGCACCGGACTTCTCGGCACCGGACTTCTCAGCAACTGGCTGCCGGGCCGGGCGCTGCGCAGTTTTCAGCTGGCCGGCACCGGGCTGCGTGGCACCGGGCTGCGTGGCACCGGGCTGGCCGGCACCGGGCTGGCCGGCACCGGCCAACGCTGTCTTCGACTGACCCGCACTGCGCCCGCTAGCAGCGGGCTGGCCGACCTGGGACTGCGTGGCCTTCGGCTGGCTGGCCCCGGGCTGCGCAGTCTTCGGCTGCCCCGCACTTGGACCGGGCTCGCTCGCACCGGGCCGGCTCGCACCGGGCTGGACGTCGTTGGACTGGACGTCGCTGGACTGGATGGCAATCGCGGGTGGCTCGGCCTTCGACGGCACGGCACTCTGCTGCACGGCACTCTGCTGCACGGCACTCTGCTGGCCAGCGCTGGGCTGCACAGCACGGGGCTGGCCAGCGCCGGGCTGCACAGCACGGGGCTGGCTGGTATGAGGCTGGCTCGCAGTGGGCTGGCCGGTGCTGGCCCGGCTGGCACTGGCATGCGCAGCCTTCGGCTGGCCCGCACTCCGCTGTCCAGCACGCGGCTGGCTGGCACGCGGCTGGCTAGCACGGGCCTGGCTGGCGACGGCCCGAATGGCAGTAGGCTGCTCGGCTCCGGACTGCTCCGCGCCGGACTGCTCCGCGCCGGACTGCTCCTCGCCGGACTGCTCCGCCCTCGGCTGCTCGGCCCTCGGCTGCTCGGCCCTCGGCTGCTCGGCTTGCTCCGCACTGGCCTCACCTGAACCAGACTCGGCGGCATCGCCCGGGACGGCGGCAGGGTCCTCGTCAGCAGGGCTTGGCTGGTACTGCGGTGGGACACCCTGATACCGCGGCCCGCGGTAACCGGGGCCCTGGCTAGGCGTGGCATCGTAACCATCGCCGGTCGGTGCTGCAGCGAACTGGACCGGCTCATCGCGCTGCGTCGGCTGGTGATCTGGTCGCCGCGGGAAAGCCACAACGCTTGCCTGCTCAGAAGCGGTCAGGGGAGCCGTTCCGGCCTGGTCACCGTACTGCCATGACCCGTCAGCCAGGCGGGCCCCGCCAGCCTCCCCGTGGTGGTCGGAGCGGGGCCGGTCAGACCGGGGCCGGTCAGACCCATGCCTGTCGGGCCGGGGCCGGTCAGACCCATGCCTATCGGACCGGGCCCGGTCAGACGAAAGCCGGTCGGATCGCAGCCTGTCAGTCGCTGGCAGGCCTGGTCCTGAATCGAGAGCCTCGTTATCTCTCATCGCCGCTAGCTCGCCCAGCGTGGCTGGCATGGCGGGCAATGGCTCCAACTGCTGCGCGGCTGACGGCGGCGTACGGCCGGTAAGGAATTGCTCTGGCGGTCTGCCCGTCGCTCCATGCTCGTCCTGTTCGGACTCATCGCGACCTGTCCCGTCGCCACCAGCCGTCGTGCGATCCGTGGCTCTCGCCGCTGCGTCACCGGCCCCAGTGGTCGGGTACCCGATATCGGCACCCCTCGGGTCCGTTGCAGTTCCGGCCGCGGTCGTCTGCCCGGCACCTTGCCCCCCGAATGGCTCGGCACCAGGCGGCGGCGACTGGGCGGGAACGCTCAGCGTGCCGTCAAACGAACGCGTTTGCCCGGCCTGCGGGCCACTTGACGCGGCCAGCCGCCAGTCTGACCGGGCGCTAAGTTCAGCGTGCACTGGCCCGACACAGTCGTGGCCGGCCAGCAGCGCAGCTAGCCGCTCGGCTTCCTCGGCGCCAACGCCGAAGACCACTCTGGGCTGCCCCCACGGCTCCTCTAGTGAGTAACCGACGTAACTTGACACTGGCGGCAGCGGATCTGTACCCAGACCGTGCATGACGCGCCAGTGACCCCACGCCTGCTCCAGTGCGGTGGCCGCTCGCTCCGCCCGCTGCACCAAATCCGGATCACGCATTGTGCGAATCCCTCCCCCTCCAAAGCACCGCACACCTCGCCCGCAGGTGGGTTCCCCCCGGAACCCTCCATACCGCGCCGAACGCAGGATCTGCTGGTCGCGGCGACGTACAACGTCAGTTCTGCCGCCGCGGCGCCGGGCTGCAGCGGCAGGTTTCCTCAGTATCGCGGTGGCCCGGCATCGGGAAGGTGGATTACGAAAAGTTATTGAGAGACTACGAATAGTTACCGACCCCAGGTAGCCAGACACCTGATGATGTGGCCGGAGATTCCCGAAAGCGGGAGCGCAGGCGCGGTTCGCCGGGCTGGCGGCGACCGCGTTTGCAGCGACCGGCCCAGTGATACGCCGGGGCGGTGAGACAAGCCGGGCTGGCAACTGGCCGGGCCGTACGAGCAGGCTGAGCGGCTCACAAGAGCCTTGCCGGTAAGAGCCCGTTCCCGGCCTTAAGAAGATCTTGGCGGCACTCCTGGTAACTCTGCCCAGGAGGCCGGATCGACCCCGGCTTCCGATGACCGATGCTGACCATCGCATCGAACGCGAAGCGCGCCCCCCGATGCGGTGTCCGGCCGCCGGGGTCGACCCCCCCAACTGCTTAGGCAAATGGCCGCTGGCCGATGGCGCAGCGTTGCGCACCAGCCTTTCCGGCGTCTTGTCGCCGGAACGCGGCCATGCCTCATTCCGAGCGCTGCTGCGGGATGCCCGCCAGAAGGGCGCGGACTTCCGTCTCCCGGTACCGGCGGTGGCCGCCAAGCGTCCGGATTGACGTGAGTTTCCCTGCCTTTGCCCACCTGGTCACTGTTTTCGGGTCAACCCGGAACATGGTTGCGACCTCTGCGGGCGTGAGCAGCGGCTCAGCCTCTGGTGTACGTGCTGACATGTTGACGGCCTCTCCTCCTGGACCGGTACTGCGATCCCTACCTACTTCTCTTACTGTTCGTGGCTTCTGGTGAAGCCTGCCTCGGATGTCCCATATAGTCCGCTCAGACCATATTGCCATCACCAGCGGTAACGCGTCGACAACCGGGAGCAAAGATTCTTCGCGAGTCGCCACGACGCCCCCGTCTGCGACTTTGTCACGCTGCGTGATTCTAGCGACACGCACCGTGGCAACGACGGCGGATTGGGAAAAGTCATCCGCGCCTCCCATTGAACACTTAGCTTCGATTGCCACTACGTCCTGTGCGCCTCTATCGAGGTGCCGATCTCCTCCAGGTCAGCACCCTTACGAGGCACATGGATCAAGTGATCAGCCGGCGCGGGCCCAAACGGGCCGCAACTGCCGGCAACCCTCCCTCCCGCTCCCCGCCGCTTATCAGGGCGACCCGTGCCGCCGGCCTGCCCCCGCGACGTTGCGGGCGACGCGATGACCGGATATCCGGATGCGCGCGAACTGCGTTGTTTCTGTGCAACCGGCCCGACTCTTGTATTAATCCCCGAAGTACCGTCAGATAATCGGCTTCGAGAACTTTTGACCGCAGAGTAGCGCGGTGTCCCGACGCTCCGTAGGCGATCCGACACAAACAGATGGCCGCCGTGCCGAAACCCGCAGAAACACTGGCACTTGTTGCGCACAGGCAGCATGACTAATCGTGACATGCGGTACTGGTCCGGGCAAAGCCCTACGCGTGGGTAGGATCCGCACGAGTCTCTTCGGACTCAAGGGGCCGATATAGGCTGGTTGCCGATCCCGCTTCAACGAAGATGCGGGCGGATCGCAGGAGCCCATCAGGTGACCACTGTCTTCGGCGCCGGACATGACGGGCCGGCTGGGCACGAGCAGGTCGTCTTCTGTCAGGACGCGCAGTCCGGACTACGTGCCATCATCGCCATCTACTCCACCGCGCTCGGCCCGGCACTCGGCGGGACACGGTTCTATCCCTATGCCAGCGAGGACGCGGCGCTCGCGGACGTGCTGAACCTGTCCAGGGCCATGGCTTACAAGAACGCGCTTGCCGGGCTCGATCTCGGTGGCGGCAAGGCAGTGATCATAGGGGACCCGGCCCGGATGAAATCCGAGCCGCTGCTGCGCGCTTACGGCCGTTTCGTCCAGTCACTGAGCGGCCGGTACATAACGGCCTGCGACATTGGTACCTACAGCGAGGACATGGACGTCATCGCGCGCGAGTGCTCGTACGTCACTGGCCGGACGGTGCCGAATGGCGGGGCTGGCGATTCGTCGGTGCTGACCGCGTTCGGCGTCTACCAGGGCATGCGCGCCGCAGCTGAGCACGTCTGGGGCAGCATCAGCCTGCAGGGCAGGACCGTCGGCGTCGAAGGCGTCGGCAAAGTCGGGCACCGGCTTGTCGACCACCTGATTTCCGATGGCGCCCGGGTGGTGATCTTCGACACCAGCCATGCCGCGATGGAGCGGGTGCGCGCCCAGCACCCCGAAGTGACAGTCGTAGCCAGCCGCGCCGAACTGCTCAGCAGCCCGCTCGATGTCTACTCCCCGTGTGCCCTTGGCGGTGCAGTCGACGACGACACGGCCACCGCACTGGGCCGCCTGGGCGTCGCGATCATCTGCGGCGGAGCGAACAACCAGATGGCCCACCCCGGCGTCGAGAAGGTGCTGGCGGACCTGGGCATTGTGTACGCGCCCGACTACCTGGTGAACTCGGGCGGTGTCATCCAGGTGGCCGATGAGCTGCATGGATTCAATTTCGACCGGGCGAAGGCCAGAGCAGCACAGATCCTGGGCACTACCAGGGAGATCCTGGCCGTAGCAGACTCTGACGGTGTTCCGCCCGCCGTGGCGGCAGACCGCCTTGCCGAGCGGCGGATCGCCGAAGTGGGCAGACTCCGGGGCATTTACCTAGCCGGCTGAGGGTCCGGCGGGGCTTCGCGATAATCATCGGAGGCGCCGGGCGCCCAAAGCAGGTACGGTTGTACCTGTACGTCAGGGCGAGCGCGGCGCACTCCGGTTGGCGGAGCGGCGGCGGGTGAGCCTTGTATGCACACTTGCGTCGCAACGGGTAACGAAGAGTGCGGTGACCAGGGACCCGTCGGGTTCCGTACGTTAGAGGGGGTCGAGCCAATGGGGCGCGGCCGAGCCAAGGCCAAGCAGGTCAAGGTGGCACGTCAGCTGAAGTACAGCGGCGGCGGAACCGACCTTGACAGGCTGCGGGCTGAGCTGGGCGTCGACTCGGACCAGCATGGTGCCAACGGGGACTCCGCGTACGCGGACCTAGGCGATCGCTACTCCGCGGACGACGACTCTGATCACGCACCGGATGACGACGAAGACGAGGACTGGGAATCCGGCGAGGACTACGGCGACTACGGCGCCGACGGTCTCGTCCGCCAGTCACGGCCATCCGAGGCATAGCGCGTAGCGGCAGACAACACGCGGGGCGAGGCCAGGACGGCTCGGCCGCGGGCGGGCGCTCAACCTGGATGGCGACCGGTGAGCTCAGCCCTCCCGGTGCCTGCGGTCACCTCGCCGATTACCCATGCTGGCAGGCCCCGGTCGGCTAGCAAACGCAGCGCGCTATCGCTGTCGTCGCTGGCCACGACCGCGACCATGCCGACCCCCATGTTGAAGACGTGCTCCATTTCGGCTGCGCTCACCTGACCGAGCCGGGCCAGCAGCCCGAAGATTGGTGCTGGCTGCCAGCTGGCCCGGTCCAGGACAGCATCTGCATCCGGCGGCAGGACCCGGGCCAGGTTCGCGGCCAGGCCGCCGCCAGTGACGTGAGCGAAGGCCCTGACGGCGCAGGCGTCGGCGAGTGCCAGACAGTCCCTGGCGTAGATGCGGGTTGGCATCAGCAGTTCTTCACCCAGGCTGTGGCTGAGTTCAGCTGGCTGGGCGGCGAGGCCCAGCCCGGCTCCTGGTGCGTCGATGATCGACCGGACCAGTGAGAAGCCGTTCGAGTGCAAGCCTGAGGATGCCATCGCTATGACGGTGTCTCCCGGCCGGATGAGGTGCGGGCCAAGCAACCGGTCAGCCTCGACCAGGCCGGTGGCAGCGCCGGCGATGTCGAACTCATCGGCTCCGAAGTGGCCGGGATGCTCGGCGGTCTCCCCGCCGAGCAAGGCGCAGCCGGCCTGGACGCAGCCCTCGGCGATTCCGGCCACGATCGTCGCGACCCGCTCTGGCTGGACCCGGCCGCACACCACGTAATCGGTCATGAAGAGCGGCTGGGCGCCGCAGACGACGAGGTCGTCGACGACCATGCCGACGAGATCCAGTCCTATGCTGTCGTACCTGTCCATGCGCTGGGCAATGACGACCTTAGTACCGGCCCCGTCCGTCGACGTGGCGAGCAGCGGCCGCCGCATCCCGGTCAGCCTCGTCGCGTCGAACAATCCGGCAAAGCCGCCGATACCGCCGATCACTTCCGGGCCCGCGGTTCTGCCGACCGCCGCCTTCATCAGCTCAACCGCACGGTCACCTGCGGCAATGTCAACGCCGGCCGACGCGTAGCTGGCCGGCTGACGGCCGCTGACCGAGTGCGGCTGGTTGGTCACCTGGTCCCCGCGGGAGGCGCGCCTGCCATCTCCAGCAGGTACTTGCCCTTCTCGTCTTCAGCTACCGGAACCGGGTACTTGCCATCAAAACAGGCACGGCACAGCCGGTCGGCCGGCAGCGTCGTGGCCTCGGTAAGTCCGCGGAGCGAGACGAAACCAAGGGAGTCCGCGCCAATCGACTCCCGGATCTCGTCAACGGTCAGGTTGCCCGCCATCAGCTCGGCCCGGCTGGCGAAGTCGATGCCGAAGAAACACGGCCAGGCCACGGGCGGGCTGGAAATACGCACGTGAACCTCGGCCGCCCCGGCCTCGCGGAGCATAGCCACGATCGCGCGCTGCGTGCTACCGCGGACGATCGAGTCGTCCACGACGACCAGTCGCTTGCCGGCGATGGCCTCGCGGAGCGGGTTGTACTTCAGCCGGATGCCGCGTTCCCGGATGGTCTGGCTCGGCTGGATGAAGGTCCGGCCCACGTAGGAGTTCTTCACCAGCCCCTGGCCGTAGGGAATCCCGCTTGCCTGGGCATACCCGATCGCCGCTGGAGTGCTCGACTCCGGCACCGGGATCACGAGATCAGCATCGGCGGGGTGCTCGGCCGCGAGGCGCCGGCCTACCTCGACTCGGGTCGCCTGCACGCTACGCCCGGCGATAGCGGTATCTGGACGGGCCAGGTAGACATACTCAAACAAACAGCCGGCCCGCTTGGCGGCTGCGAACGTATGCGACCGGACGCCTGCCTCGTCGATGGCCACGAGTTCGCCCGGCTCGATCTCGCGAACGAACGCGGCGCCGACGATGTCCAGGGCGGCGGTCTCGCTGGCGACCACCCAGCCGCGTGCCAGACTGCCGAGCACCAGTGGCCGGAAGCCCTGCGGGTCACGTGCCGCGTAGAGCGTTTGCTCATCCATGAAGACCAGCGAGAAAGCGCCCCGGACCAGCGGCAGCACGGCACGCGCCGCCGCCTCCACGCCCGGCTGCCCGCTGCTACTGCCGTTCGCCACAGTGCCGTTCGCCACAGTGCCGTTCGCCACACCGCCGTTCGCCACACCGCCGTTCGCCGCGAACAGCGCTGTCAGCACATCGGTATCGGAGGTGGCCCGCCCCGCAAGCGCATCAGGATGGCCGGCGAGCAGGCCAGCTAGCTCAAGGGTGTTGCTCAGGTTGCCGTTGTGCCCGAGCGCGAGGCTCGCCGAGGGCGTGGCGCGGAAGGTGGGCTGGGCGTTCTCCCAGACCGACGAGCCACTGGTCGAGTACCGGCAGTGTCCCACGGCGATATGCCCGCGCAGCGTGTTGAGCACCGACTCGTTGAAGACCTGCGCGACCAGGCCCATGTCCTTGTAGACGACAATCCGCGAGCCATCGCTGACCGCGATCCCGGCCGACTCCTGACCGCGGTGCTGCAGCGAGTACAACCCGTAATAGGCGAGCTTCGCCACATCCTCGCCAGGGGACCAGACCCCGAACACCCCGCACGCGTCCCGCGGTGGCCGGTCGGCTGGATCCGCATCATGTGACAACACGCCGTCGGGTTTAATCACTGGTTTAGTCTATGGACCCGCCGAGGCTTCCAGGCCGTCTTGGCTTTGGCCGCCACTCGCCTAGCCCGACCGACTTTCCGGGAACAACGGTAGGTAGTCAGACAAATCGGCTCGCTGACCGCTGGCGTGAATGCGGCCCGCGGCAAGTGCAGCGGCCCAGTCCAGGCGCCCGGTCGCCAGCTCGAGCCAGGTCAGCGGATCGGTCTCGACGACATTCGGCGGCGTACCGCGAGTGTGCCGGGGGCCCGGCACGCACTGGACGGCGGCGAACGGGGGTACCCGCACCTCGACCGTCCGGCCGGGAACCCTGGCGGCCAGCTCGTCCAGGCTGTACCGGACAGCGGCCCGCAGCGCGGCCCGCTGCGGTTCAGCGCCGGTGGCGGTGACCGCCGTTACGGCCGCCAAGCTCGCCGCGCCGAGGACTCGCTCGGTCAGCAGCCCGCTCCACGGCGGCTGGCCGAGCGCTTCCCGCTGCTCGTTGACCGCGGCAAGCAGGCGATGCAGGTCAGGACCGCGCGCAGGCACGGCTAAGCAGGCTAGCCCAGGTCACGGCGCAGATGTTCGGCCCGCCACCCACATAGCATCCGATCCTGCCCCTCCGCTGTACCAATATCCGCTGTTATATCCAATTACTAAGGGCCGTTTCGGATGCAAAGTCGGCCGGGCGCTCATTGCAGGCGACCATCTGCGGCGAAGTTTTTTGACTATCTGGCCCCATGGGCTAGCCAATAGTTGTATTCGTTCGGTATGGCTGGTCAGCGCCGCACGGGCCAACGAGCCATCGGAGGCCAACGAGCAGCAGGCTCGAGGCTCGCCAGGCTGGCTGGGATCGGCGTGGTGGTGGCGATCGCCAGCGCCGGCGTAGCCATCTACCTGGTCGCGCTGCACCCGGCCAGCGCGCGCCAGCAGCCGCCGCTGCCGACGAAGGTCATCAGCTTCCAGACAGTCGGCCTGATCGCTCAGGTCACGCAGCCGGCTTCCTCGTCCGGCGGGCTACTTCAGCTCCTCGGACCGCACGGCACACCGCAATTCAGCCCACTGGGACGGGCACAGGAACAGGCGGGCTCACCGCAATGGACCGCGGACCTCATGGCCGGCGACAGCTACATCTTCATCTACCTGCCGACCGGCCAGTGCCTCGCTGCGACCGGCCCGGCCGATCAGCCGAAGCTGACGCTGGATCACTGTGACCTGTCGGCGCTGCAACGCTGGCGGCGGACGACGGCAGCGGTCCAGATCCAGGGGCACGATTTCTACCAGTATGCGAACGTAGGCGACGCCTCCTGCCTGACTCAGACGGGCGCGCTGCCGGGCCCGGCCTACGGAGCAACGCTGCAGGTATGCTCCAGCGCGTCCGCGACCGATCAGCTGATCGGATTCTGGTGGGCGTCCGTCTGACGCAGCGGGCCGAGCGCAACCTCAGCTGAACAGCTCCGGAAGCGCGGCCCGGTACGCCGTGCCGAGCTCCGCAAGCGGCACCGAGAACAGCCCGGTGACTTCGAGCGCCGGGCCGCCAGTCCGGCCGATGACAGCCATCGGCACTCCCTCGTGCTCGCTTGCCGCGGCCAGGTCATCCGTGGCTTCCGGCCGCACCGCGACAATCGCGCGGGCAGCCGATTCACTGAAAAGAAACGTGGCAGCATCGGCTGGCGGCCGCACGACACAACCGGTGCCACCCGACAAGCAGGCCTCCGCCAGCGCGAGCGCCAGGCCGCCGTCGGACAGGTCGTGCGCAGCCTGAATCAGGCCGCGCGCCGCCGCGGCGGCCAGCAGGGCGGCCAGTGCGCGCTCGGCCTCCAGGTCGACGGCGGGCGGCCGTCCGCCCAGGTGCCCGTGCCGCAGCCAGGCCCACAGCGAACCACCGAACTCGGCTCTGGTCTCGCCCAGCAGCACGATGCTGGCGCCGTCCGCAGTGAACCCGGACCCGACCCGGCGCCGCACGTCATCGTGCACGCCGAGGACGCCGACCACCGGAGTGGGCTGGATCGGTGTCCCGCCAGTCTGGTTGTAGAAGCTGACGTTGCCGCCGGTCACCGGTATGCCGAGCTGGAGGCAGCCGTCGGCCAGGCCGCGTACCGCCTCGGTGAACTGCCACATCACCGCCGGGTCCTCCGGCGAGCCGAAGTTGAGGCAGTTGGTGACCGCAAGCGGCCGCGCGCCGGTGACAGCGACGTTGCGGTAGGCCTCGGCCAGCGCCAGTTGCGTGCCCGCGTACGGGTCGAGCTGGCAGTACCGTCCGTTGCCGTCGGTAGCGAGCGCGACGCCGAGCCCGGTCTCTTCGTCGATCCGGAGCAGTCCGGCATCATGCGGCATCGCCAGCACGGTGTCACCGCGAACGTAGCGGTCGTACTGCTCGGTTACCCAGGTCTTGTCGCCACCGTCCGGCGATCCGAGCAGCAGCATCAAGTCAGCGCGCAGGTCAGCGCCCGTCGAGGGCAACAGCAGCCGCTCCGGACCAGCGGCAGTGAGCGCTTCCTGGCTCGCCGGCCGGCTCACCGGCCGGTCGTAGACAGGCCCGGAGTCGGCAGCACTGCCCGGCGGGATGTCGACGACCTGCTCTCCGTGCCAGGTCATTTCCAGCCTGCCGGTGTCGGTGACTTCGCCGATGACAGTCGCCAGCACGTCCCATTTACGGCAGATGGCGAGGAATGCCGCAACGTCCTCTGGCTCGACGATCGCCATCATCCGCTCTTGCGACTCGCTCATCAGGATCTCGGCAGGGCCGAGCGAGGCGTCCCGCAGCGGCACCGAGTCGAGCCGAACCCGCATGCCGGTGCCACCGCCAGCCGCCAGCTCCGTCGTCGCGCAAGCAACACCGGCGGCGCCGAGATCCTGAATGCCGACAACGAGCCCCGCCTGGTACAACTCGAGGCAGCACTCGATCAGCAGCTTCTCCATGAACGGATCGCCGACCTGGACGCTAGGCCTCTTGGCACTCTCGCCGGCCCCGCCGAACGACGCGCTGGCCAGCACGGACGCGCCGCCAATGCCGTCCGGCCCGGTCCGCGATCCGAACAAGATCACCCGGTTGCCCGGCCCGGTGGCAGCGGCCAGCTTGAGCTCGGAATGCCGCAGCACGCCCACGCAGAGCGCGTTGACCAGCGGATTGCCGGCGTAGCAGGGATCGAAAGCGAGTTCCCCGCCAATGTTCGGCAGGCCCAGGCAGTTGCCGTAGAACGAGATACCGCGCACCACGCCGGGCAGGACCCGCCGGGTGTCCGCGGCGGCGGCCGGGCCGAAACGCAGCGCGTCCATGACTGCGACCGGTCGTGCGCCCATCGCCAGGATGTCGCGCACGATGCCGCCGACGCCAGTCGCGGCACCCTGGAACGGCTCGACGTACGACGGGTGATTGTGCGACTCGATCTTGAAGGTGACCGCGTAGCCCTGGCCGACGTCGACGACGCCTGCGTTCTGGCCGATACCGGCGAGCAGCACGTCGGTCGCGGGCGCCTTCTCGGCGAACTGCCGCAGATGCTTACGCGAGGACTTGTACGAGCAGTGCTCGCTCCACATCACCGAGTAGATGGCGAGTTCGGCATCGGTCGGCCGGCGCCCGAGTATTGCGGCGATCCGCGCGTACTCGTCTGCCGTCAGCCCGAGAGCAGCGAACGGCTGCTCCCGGCCCGGCGTGGCGGCAGCGCCGGCGACCGTGTCCTGGGCCGCGACGGCGGGAACCGCGGCAACGTCCTGGGTCATGGGATCGCGACCGCCTGCAGCACCGAGGCGAAGAAGCCCAAGCCGTCCGCCGATGGCCCGGTCAGCTCGTCGATGGCGTGCTCCGGATGCGGCATCAGCCCGGCCACATTCCCCGCCTCGCTGACGACGCCGGCAATGTCGCGCTGCGAGCCGTTCGGGTTGCCGCTCGCGTAGCGGGCTAGCACCTGGCCATTTGCCTCAAGACGCGCCAGCGTCTGCGGATCAGCCATGTATGCACCCTCACCGCTCTTGAGAACGACGCGGATATCCTGGCCCCGCTGGTACTGCCGGGTCCAGGCCGACGTATCGTTCTCGATCTTGATGGTGATGTCCCTGGTAACGAAATGCAGGCCGGCGTTCCGGGCTAGCGCGCCCGGCAGCAGATGTGCTTCGCACAGAATCTGGAAGCCGTTGCAGATCCCGAGCACCGGCAGCCCGCGGCCGGCCGCCTCGACGAGCTGCCCCATTACCGGCGCGAAGCGGGCGATAGCGCCACAGCGCAAGTAATCGCCGTAGGAGAAACCGCCGGGCAGGACTACGGCGTCCACCCCGTGCAGGCTGGCTTCGTCATGCCAGAGTTCGACCGGCTGCGCGCCTGCCCGCTGTACCGCGCGGCACGCGTCACGATCATCTAGTGAACCGGGAAAGGTGACGACTCCGATCCGGGCCGTCATGGGCGTCCTGTGGAGCGGCGCATACTCGCAGGCTACCTGCTCAGCCGGCGTCCTTGAGCTGAGAGGCAGGCCGCGGCGCGAGCGGAGCGTCGGTGCGCCACTCGATCCGCTTGTGCAGTGCGACGACGGTGCCCTGGCCAGGCCTGCTGCGCATCGTCACGTCGTCGACACACGCCCGCATGATCGCCAGGCCCCGGCCCGACTCAGGTAGTTCCGCGATGGCGCGCTCCCTGGCCAGCCTGCGCGACCTGGTGATGCGGTTGCGCAACGTGACCGGCGTGGTAGGCGCCGCATGGGCCGGTGAAGACTGATTGCGCTGGTTACGCCGCAGCATCCCGCTCGGCCGGACCGACCGCCGCAAACCCGCGCGGCGCCGCTGACCGACTTTCGCGGGGTCGAAGCCGCGCCCGCTGTCGAGCACTTCCAGCACGCACCGCTTGGTGCCCACGTGCGCCACGAGCTCATACCGCCGACCTGGCCCAGCGTGACGCAGCACGTTCGTGCACGCTTCAGTCACCGCGAGCAGCAAATCGTCGACGCAACTCTCGCCGATGCCGAGCCGGCTAAGGGTGTCCCCGAGTACCCGGCGCATGACCGGCACGCTTAGCGATTCCCTCGGAAACACCAGGCAGAACTCCACATCTGCGCCTGGCTCCCCAGAATGGAACACCCGAGATCGCATCCGCTCCTCAGCCCCGTCGCGGCAGTCCATCACTTCACATTGTGGAGGCTTCCCCGCCGCGGCAGCGGTAATCATGAACTCAGGCGATCTCTGGACGAACAGTGCGCTACTGGCTGAGGACGCGTCGCGCTCAGAGCGGGCGAACGGAGAATTCCTCGATAACCGGATTGGCGAGCAGCTCAGCGGCGAGCTCGCCGATCCGCTCGGGGCTGGCCGGCTCGCTGAGCTCAATCTCGAACCGCTTGCCCTGCCGGACGCCGGCGACCTGGCCGAATCCCAGCCGACGGCAGGCGCTGGCAATGGCCTCGCCCTGGGGGTCGTGAATCTCGGGCTTCAGCATCACGTCGACAACGAATCTGGGCACATCGAAACAGTACGCGAGCGGCATTCGAGAACGAGGAGCGAGCCGAGTTCACGCTGCGGTTCGCCGTCAGCGAATACGGAACCGGCTTGCTGGGCAGTAGCCTTGAAAGCGAGCCGGCGTACCCCGATTTCGTGACATGCGTCACCATCGTCGCCGCAGGCTCGCAGCGCCTGAGCATGCCGGGCGCGGCAATAGTACTGTTCGCACAGCCATGGACGGACATGCCATGGACTGACGACAGCCGGCCTGGGGCAAGCCTGAGCCGGATGTGAACACGCAAGGAGTGGCACGTGGCCGTCAAAGACGCCGGACGCGCAGCCCGCCCAGGTAAGCGGGCACCAGACGACAGGGCACTAGCCCAGGAGCCTGACCGACAGGCGGATCCAGCAGAGCTGATTCAGCTCCTCACCCCCGAAGGGGAACGCGTCGAGCACCCCGACTACCCGCTGGAGATCTCCGCTGCGGAGGTCAAGGCGCTGTACCGGGACCTGGTTATCGTCCGCCGGATCGACTTCGAGGCGATCGCGCTGCAGCGCCAGGGCGAGCTGGGGATCTGGGCCTCCCTGCTCGGCCAGGAGGCCGCGCAGGTCGGTTCGGGCCGCGCGCTCGGCCCGCGCGACATGGCGTTCCCGACCTACCGGGAGCACGGCGTCGCCTGGTGCCGCGGCCTTGACCCGGTGAAGCTGCTGGAACTGTTCCGCGGTGTCAGCCACGGCGGCTGGGATCCGACCGCGCACAACTTCCACCTGTACACGATCGTCATCGGCAGCCAGACGCTGCACGCCACCGGGTACGCGATGGGGATTCAGCGAGACGGCGCAGTCGGCGATGACGGCGAGGCCGTTATCGCCTACTTCGGCGACGGCGCGACTAGCCAGGGCGACGTGAACGAGGCCTTCATCTGGGCATCAGTGAACAACGCGCCGATCGTGTTCTTCTGCCAGAACAACCAGTGGGCCATCTCCGAGCCGCTGGAACGGCAGAGCCGGACACCGCTGTACATGCGCGCGAAGGGCTTCGGCTTCCCCGGCGTGCGGGTGGACGGCAACGACGTGCTGGCCTGCCTGGCGGTGACGCGCAAGGCGATGCAGGCCGCAAGGGAAGGCCAGGGCCCGACCCTGATCGAGGCGTTCACCTACCGGATGGGCGCGCACACGACGACGGACGACCCCACCCGGTACCGGCTGTCGGCTGAGCTGGAGGCGTGGAAGCTCAAGGACCCGATCGAGCGGGTGAAGCAGTACCTCATCCGGACCGAGCAGGCTGAGATGAGCTTCTTTGACGAAGTCGAAGCGGAGGCCGCCGCGGTCGGCAGCCGGATCCGGGCCGCATGCCAGCAAATGCCCGACCCCGAGCCGCTCTCGATGTTCGACAACGTGCTGACCGCTCCGACAGCTCAGCTCGCTGCTGAGCGCGAGGGCTTTGCCGCTTACCTTGACTCGTTTGAAGCCGAGGAGGCGACACGATGACCACGCTCACCCTGTCCAGGGCGCTCAACGAGGGATTGCGCAAGGCGCTGGAAGCCAACGCCAAGGCGCTGATCATGGGCGAGGACGTCGGGAAGCTCGGCGGCGTCTTCCGGGTAACCGACGGCCTGCAGAAGGACTTCGGCGAAGCCCGCGTGATCGACACGCCGCTGGCCGAGTCCGGCATCATCGGCACCGCGATCGGCCTCGCACTGCGTGGCTACCGGCCCATCTGCGAGATCCAGTTCGACGGTTTCATCTTCCCGGCCTTCGACCAGATCGTGTCTCAGCTGGCCAAGATGCGGTACCGCTCGCGCGGCGCCGTCACGCTTCCGCTTGTCGTCCGGGTGCCGTTCGGCGGTGGCATCGGCGCAGTCGAGCACCACAGCGAGTCGCCCGAGGCACTGTTCGCGCACACGCCGGGCCTTCGCGTGGTGGCGTGCGGTGACCCCGTCGACGCTTACACGATGATCCAGCAAGCCGCCGCAAGCGACGATCCGGTGCTGTTCTTCGAACCGAAGCGGCGCTACTGGGACAAGGCCGAGGTCGACGTCGAGGGCGCACTCGCTGCAGCGCTTCCGATGGACCAAGCGCGAGTCCTGGTCGAGGGCGCCGACGTGACCGTGCTGTGCTACGGGCCGATGGTGCGGACCTGCGCCGAGGCGGCCGTCGCCGCGGCAGGCGACGGAAAGTCGCTGGAGATCATCGACCTGCGCTCGCTGGCACCGCTGGATACCGACACGATCTTCGCCTCGGTGCGCAAGACCGGCAGGTGCGTCGTCGTGCACGAGGCCGTGGTCACTGGCGGCCTCGGCGCTGAGATCGCCGCGCAGGTCACGCAGGAGTGCTTTTACAGCCTCGAGGCACCGGTGCTGCGGGTCGGCGCGTACACCACGCCGTATCCGCCGTCCAGGCTAGAGGAGTATTACCTGCCGGACCTGGACCGGATTCTGGACGCCGTCGACCGCAGCTTCGGTTACTGAGAGGCCCCGCAGAATGTCTGATCTCAAGGAGTTCAAGCTCCCTGACGTCGGCGAAGGCCTGACCGAGGCCGACATCGTCAGGTGGCACGTCAAGCCCGGTGACACCGTCACCGTCAACCAGATCATCGTGGAGATCGAAACCGCCAAGGCGGTCGTCGAACTGCCGAGCCCGTACGCGGGCACGGTTGCCAGACTGCTGGTTCCCGAGGGCCAGACCGCCGATGTCGGCACGCCGATCATCGCGGTCGATACCAGCCCCGACGGCAGTGGTCTGGCCGGCGCGGTCCCGCCGGAGGCGGTAGAGCAGCGCGCGATCAGCAACGACGAGGATCTGGTTCCTGCCCCGCCAATCGACGGCGCGTCGGAGCCGGGAATGATCGGCAGCCCGGCGCCGAAGGCCGAGCGTCAGGCAGTACTGGTGGGCTATGGCGTCAAGCTAGGCAGTACTACGCGCCGCGCCCGAAAGACAACCCCCAATCAGACCGGGAACGGGGCACGACCCGCCGCAGCCGCCCGTCCGGCCGCGGAAAGCCCGGGGTCAGTGAGCCCGATGGCTGACCGGCCGGCCGGCGGTGCCGCGCTAGCAAAGCCGCCGGTCCGCAAGATGGCCAGGGATCTCGGCATAGACCTCGCCGGCCTGGCCGGCACTGGCCCGAACGGCTCTATTACCAGGGACGACGTCCAGCAGGCGGCTGCGCTGACCGAGGCAGAGCCCGTTTCCGGTATAGGTCTCGGTGTTGTGAGTCCGGCTCGGACGACCGGGGCGCGCGAGGAGCGGATCGCCATCAGGGGCGTGCGCAAGCACACCGCGGCGGCCGTGACGTCGAGCGCGTTCACGGCGCCGCATGTGACCGAGTTCCTGCAGATCGACATCACCGAGACGATGACCGCGACGGCACGGCTGCGCGCGCTGCCGGAGTTCGCCGACCTGCGGGTGTCGCCGCTGCTGCTGGTCGCGCGCGCCCTGATCATCGCGGCGGCACGGCATCCGATGATCAACGCGAGCTGGGACGAGGCCGCGCAGGAGATCGTGGTCAAGCACTACGTGAACCTCGGCATCGCGGCCGCGACCGACCGCGGGCTGGTCGTGCCGAACGTCAAGGACGCGCACGCCCTGACGCTGCCTGAACTGGCCCGCGCGCTGGCGCAGCTGGCTGAGACGGCGCGAGCGGGCAAGGCCAGTCCGGCCGACCTTTCCGGCGGCACGATCTCGATCACCAACGTCGGCATCTTCGGGGTCGACTCGGGGACCCCGATCCTGCCCGGAGGCGAGGCAGCGATACTCGCGTTCGGCCAGGTGAAGGATGCTCCGTGGGTCGTCGACGGGGCGCTGGCGGTCCGGAAGGTGTGCACGCTCGCGCTGTCCTTCGATCACCGGCTCGTGGACGGCGACCTTGGCTCGGCGGTGCTGCGTGATGTCGGCGCGATGCTGACCGACCCGCTGCGCATGCTCGCCTGGTCGTGAGTCGTACTGTGACACGTGCCGGTGAGCGAACCCGGCCGGGGACGCCGAGAGGAGCCAGATGATCAGGCACGCGGTGCTGTTCACCTGGGATGACGAAATGACCGTTGAGCTGGAGCAGCAGTTCGCGGCAGAGCTGACGGCGCTGGCGGCGAGGCTGCCGGGAGTTCGTGCCTACCACGCCGGGCCGGACGCGGGACTCGTCGAGGGCAATTTCGATTTCGCCGCGGTCGGCGACTTCGATGACGCGGACGCCTACCTCGCCTACCGCAACCATCCCGAGCACCAGGACATCATCAGACGGCTGAGCGCGCCGCACGCCAAGAGCAGGGCGTCGGTCCAGTACGAGATCTGAGCCGGCTCAGAACGCGTCGTCTGGCAGTTCCATCGGGTCCAGCGTCGTCGCTTCGGCGATCTCGCGCTCGGCTGCCAGGCGCGGCAGCACCGTGGCGGCGAAGAACGCCGCTGCGGCTATCTTGCCCTGGTAGAACGCCTTCTCGGTGGCTGCGCGCGGATGCTGATCGAGACTGGCCTCGTCGAGCTTGCCCAGCGCGACCTCGGCCTGCCGGCCAAGCAGCCAGCCGATCACCAGGTCGCCGAGCGCGAGCAGCAGCCGGGTGGTGTTGAGGCCGACCCGGTAGATCTCTGGTGCCTGCGCGAGGCTGCCGCCGAGGTAGCCGTTCATGGCGGAGACGATCGCCTCGACGTTGTCAGCCGCGCGGGCCACCGCAGCCCGCTCCTTCTTCAGCCGGCCATTGCCGGCGTCGGCGGTGGTGAACTCACGGATCTGCCGGAGCAGTTCGGTCAGGGCAGCACCCTGGTTCCGGACGATCTTGCGGAAGTACAGGTCCAGGCCCTGGATCGCGGTAGTGCCCTCGTACAGGCTGTCGATCTTGGAGTCCCTGATGTACTGCTCGATCGGGTAATCCTGCAGGTAGCCCGAGCCCCCGAGGGTCTGCAGCGACTGCGCGAGCTGCTCGTAACCGCGCTCAGAGCCGACTCCCTTGACGACGGGCAGCAACAGGTCGTTCAGCGCGGCGGCTAGCTCGTCATCGCCGCCTCTGGCGGCCGCGAGCTGAACGGCGTCCTGCTGGCTGGCGGTGTACAGGACGAGGGCGCGCATGCCCTCGGCATAAGACTTCTGCAGCAGCAGACTGCGCCGGACATCCGGGTGCTTCATGATCGTGACGCGCGGGGCGGCCTTGTCGGTCGTCTGGGTCAGGTCGGCGCCTTGCACCCGGGTCTTGGCGTAGTCGAGCGCGTTCAGGTAACCGGTCGACAGCGCCGCGATCGCCTTCGTGCCGACCATCATCCGGGCGAACTCGATGATCTTGAACATCTGCCGGATGCCGTCGTGAGTGTCGCCGATCAGCGTGCCGACAGCCGGGTGCTCCGCGCCGAAAGTCAGCTCACAGGTCGTCGACGCCTTCAGGCCCATCTTGTGCTCGACATTGGTCACGTACACGCCGTTGCGCTCGCCGAGCGAGCCGTCCGGGTTCACTGCGAACTTGGGGACAAGGAACATCGACAGGCCCTTGGTGCCAGGGCCTGCGCCCTCCGGCCTGGCCAGCACGATGTGCAGGATGTTGTCGGCCATGTCGTGCTCGGCGCTGGTAATGAACCGCTTGACGCCCTCGATGTGCCAGGTGCCGTCGGGCTGCTGGACGGCCTTCGTCCGGCCGGCGCCGACATCTGAGCCAGCGTCCGGCTCGGTCAGCACCATCGTGTAGCCCCAGCGGTTCTCGACGGCCTGCTCGGCGATTTTCTGCTGAGCGGGAGTGCCCATCAGCCAGAGCGCATGTGAGAACGAGCCCAGGCTCGCATACATCCAGATGGCCGGGTTGGCGCCGAGCACCAGTTCAGCGACCGACCAGGCGAGTGAGCGCGGCGCACTGGTGCCGCCGAGCTCGGCTGGCAGCTCGAGCCGGAACCACTCGGCGTCGAGAAAGGCCTGGTAGGACGCCTTGAACGAGGCTGGCATCGTGACCGAATGGGTGGCCGGGTCGAACACCGGCGGGTTCCGGTCCGCATCGGCGAACGACTCTGCGAGCGGGCCTTCAGCCAGCCGCTTGACTTCGTCCAGGATGCCGCGCGCGGTCTCCTCGTCCACCTCGCCGAACGGCTCGGAGCCAAGCAGGTCCTGCCGGTTCAGCACCTCGAACAGGTTGAACTCAATGTCCCTGAGGTTGCTCCTGAAGTGCCCCATGACTGCTCCCTGCTCGCTGCGCCACCGTAGCTACTGGCCAGTAAGTTACTCGATAGTACATAACGAACGCGCGCAATGTCACTATCTGAGGCCGGTGATGACGGGAGGCAACTGGAAGGTCAGGGCCCAGAACGGACGGGCGAAGGGGCAAGCGAGCGGCGGAGCCCCCTCCGCTCCGCCGACCGCCATCGGCTGAGCATCAACTCCGCCTAAACGTCCAGACCAGATTTGTACCAAGGCAGATTGGCGCATGTCACGCGAGTGAGACGCAGCTGCGACTAGCTTGAGACGCTGGCCGGAATGCCACCGGCTGTGTAGTGCATGATCAGCGTGCGCATGCCGCCGACCGCAGGCGCTGTAGCGAGGTCTAAACCACGAGCCGGGCACTGGCCCGAAACAGAATCGCATTCTAGAATGCGGGCGAGCCAGCCGACCAGAGCGGACGAGGTGGACCGATGGCGCTTGCCCTCACCGACGATCACTCGCAGCTTGCTGACGCAGTCCGCGCCTGGACGGCGCGGATCTGCCCGCCGTCGGCGGTCCGGGCAGCTGCCGACGGCGACGACAGCGGCGCGGCCTTTTACCGCGACACGATCCGGCCGGGCCTGGCCGAACTCGGAGTGCTCGGCCTGCACGTGCCGGAGGCCGACGGCGGTCAGGGCGCCGGGCTGACGGAGCTTGCCGTCGCGATCGAGGAACTCGGGCGCGCCCTGCTCCCTGGCAGCCTGGTGCCGACTGTACTGACAACCGCGGTCCTGGCGTCTGCAGGCGAGTTCGGCAAGGTCGTCGCGTCACTGGCGCAAGGGAACGGAAACGGGGCTGTCGCGCTCACTGCCAGCATCCACGCCACCGCTAGACCGGACGGGGACCTGGTCGTCAACGGCAGCGCTGACTGCGTGCTCGGCGCGCCGGACGCGGACCTTGTCATTCTGCCGGCCAGGCTCGACGCCGGTGCTGGCACGATCTGGGTCGCAGTGGACGCCGACAGCCTGGACATCGAAGCAGCCGGCAGCCTTGACCTGACTCGCCGGCTTGGCACGGTGACTGCCACCGATCTCACCGTTCCCGCGGACCGCCAGCTGACCGGGCTGGAGCCAAGCGCGGTGCCGGGCCTGGCGGCTGTCGTCTTCTGCGCTGAGGCGATCGGCATCGCCGAATGGGCGGTCGCCACCGCAGCCGATTACGCCAAGCTGCGACAACAGTTCGGCCGTCCGATCGGTCAGTTCCAGGCGGTCAAGCACCGCTGCGCCCGGATGCTGGTCGCAGCCGAGCAGGCGGCCGCGCTCGTCTGGGACGCGGCCAGGGCGATGGATGAGCACGCGGCTGATACGGAGCGGGAATTCGCGGTGGCTGCTGCCGCCGCGCTCGCGACCGAGGCCGCGGTGTCCTGCGTGCACGAGTGCATCCAGGTCCTTGGCGGCATCGGCTACACCTGGGAGCACGACGCGCACTTGTACTACCGCCGGGCAATGACGCTCCGCGCGCTGCTCGGCGCGGCCTGCCCGGCAGGTCAGGGCTGGCGGCGGCGCACGGCCGCGCTCGCGCTCGACGGTCAGCGCCGCCAGGTGCGTCTGGAGATTCCAGGCGGCGACGCCGGCCTGCGGGCCTCGATCAGGTCTGAGCTAGCCGAGATCAGCAAGCTCACCGGTGCCGACCGAAACTCCGCTCTGGGGGCTGGCGGCTGGGTGATGCCGCACATGCCAGAGCCCTGGGGCCGCGGGGCCGGAGCACTCGAACAGCTGATCATCGACGAGGAACTGCGGGCGGCTAACATCCACGTTCCCGGCCTGGCGATTGGTGCCTGGGTGGTACCTGCGCTGATTCAGTACGGCACGCCGGAACAGCAGCAGCGGTTCTTGCCAGCCACGCTGCGCGCTGACTACTTGTGGTGCCAGCTGTTCAGCGAGCCAGGCGCCGGCTCCGACCTCGCCGGGCTGACCACCAGGGCAGAGCGGGTCGACGGCGGCTGGCAGATCACCGGCCAGAAGATCTGGACGTCGCTAGCCCGGCAGGCAGCCTGGGCTATCTGCATCGCGCGCACCGACCCGGCGCAGCCACGCCACGACGGCATCAGCTATTTCCTGGTGGACATGCGCTCGCCGGGCATCGAGGTCCGGCCGCTGCGGGAGATCGGCGGCGACTCGTTCTTCAACCAGGTCTTCCTGGACGGGGTGTTCGTCCCGGACGACTGCCTTGTCGGCGAAGTGAACAAGGGCTGGCGGATCGCCCGCACCACGCTGGCCAACGAGCGGGTGTCGCTAGCGCGGTCCTGGACGTTTGGTTGCGGCGTACCCGAGTTGCTGCAAGTGGCTGGCGCGGCGGCCGTCCGCGAGAACGCGAGCGGATCCGAGCGGCTGGCTGAGGTGGGTGAACTCGTCGCCGTCGGCCAGGCGATCGAGCTGCTCGGCCTGCAGGCGGCGCTGAAGCAGCTGTCCGGCACCGAGCCTGGCGCCACTGGCAGTGTGCGCAAACTGCTGAGCATGCGGCACGCGCAGCAAGTAGCGGAATTGTGCTGGGAGCTATCCGGCGCAGCCGGAGCGCTAAGCGGCCGGCCTGGCGGAGCACCGCTGACCGGCGACGGAGCGCCTGACGGGGCGCACTGGGCGCGGCAGGTGCTGATCACGCGCGCGCTCACGATCGGCGGCGGGACGACCGACGTGCAGCTCAACATCATCGGCGAGCGGATACTCGGCCTGCCGCGCGATCCCGATCCGCCGGGCACGACCAGCTGAGCGCTCGCCGACTGACCCGGCGTTGGTGCCTGATTACTGGTGCCCTGACCTCACCAGATCGGCACCGATAACCGCGGCCGCGTTGGTTCCCCGCTTAGCGGGCGTCGTCCTCCGGGGGCGGGAAGAAGCTCGTCGTCGTGTCCACAGACGGCATCGTGCCGGGACCGCCTGGCTCCGTTCCGGGCTGCTCGGGGCCGGACGGGAAGCCGGGCTGCTGGCCCGGCGGCTGCTGGCCGAAGCCGGATGACTCGCCCGGCATCCCCTGATCCGCCGGCGGCTGCTGGCCGAAGCCGGACGGCCCTTGCGCACCCTGACCTGCTGACGGCTGCTGCCCGAACAGCGACTGGCCGAAGCCACCCTGCGGCGGGTCGGTCAGGTTCAGGCCGTTCTGACTCTCGTGCGCTGAGATATCGCTGATCAGCTGATCGATCCGGGCCTGGCTGTCAGCCGTCCCGCGGCCGGTGCGCTCGGCGAATACCAGCACTCCCAGCTGGCGCAGCAGCATGTCACCGCGGCGGCCGGCCTGCGCCTGGTCAAGCCGGTTCTTGCCTTCCTGCGCCGCGTCCTGGGCTTGCTGCGCAAGCTGAGCCGCCTGCGCCTTGACCCTGTCCATAAGTCCCATGTGCACGCCTCCGAGGGCTGACCGGACGCCCGCTCGGCTCGGCTAGCCGGTGCGCCCAAAGCTCCGTGCGCCAGCATAGAGCGGTTACGACGAGACGCCCAACAACGAAGCTCCCACTGCGCGCACGCACCCTTCATGGATTAGCAACGCTTTGCTGTCCGCTATGACCCGGTCTGTAGACGGCAAACCCATGAAGTGTGTCCTGGGCGCCGCGCGCGTCATGCTCGCGCGGTGGCGAGCTCAGCAGCGACGGTCCGCGCGATGGCCAGTGTGTCGGCTGCGACGTTGACGAAGCGGCAGCCGTTCTCCTTATACAGGCGGGCAGTCGTGCCATCGGTCGAATGCACGCCGACCGGCTTGCCTGCAGCAGCGCAGTCCGCCCAGATCTTCTCGAACGCCTGGCGCAGCACCGGGTCATGCGGGTCGAGCGGGCAGCCCAGCGAGTAGGAGAGGTCACGCGGGCCGACATAGATCCCGTCCACGCCGGGCAGCCGCAACGTGGCTGGGAGCTCCGCCATCGCTTGCTGCGACTCGACCATCACGATGCACAACGGGATCGGCTGGCTGGCCAAGACGCCGCCGCCGGAGCGGTAACCGTCCGGCGGGAAACGGCACGCGCCTGCCACCGCTGCGGCCTGCTCGGCCGATTCCACGTTCGGCACGATCACGCCTTCGCAGCCCAGGTCCAGCGTCCGGCCGATATCGGCCGGATGCGCGTACCGGATCCGGCCAAGCGGAGTCGCGCCGGCTTGCCGGATCGCCGTCGTCAGCGCCGGGAGGTCGTGCTCGGTCGAGGTGCCATGCTGCAGATCAATGACGACGTAGTCGAGCCCGCGGGCAAGCATTCCGGCGCTGACCGCAGTCGGAGCCACCGCCCACCCGCCGAACACCGTCTCACCACCGCGGACACGGTCGCAAAAGGGGATGTCAGTCACCGGCCTAGCCAAGCACACGCGTCCCTAGCAGCCCCAGCCGGCCACCGAGGCGGAATTCAGCAGCTGACCGTGCACCCCGTATTCGAGAATCCGCACAACCTTCGGCCGCCGCGGGCGGGTACGTCACTGCTCGCCGCGCTCGGCTACCCGATCTGGTACGCCCGGTAGATGGTCTGCACAGTGCTGTCGCCGCGAACGTCGGCGACCGTCGAGCGCAGCGCTACATAGCCGGCCGCGGCAGCCGGCACGAATGCAACCCAGCTGCCGCCGCGGCGTACCAGCCGCACGGAGCGCCAGGTCCGGCCGCCGTCAAACGACGCTTGGACAGACACACTCTTTATCCGGTATCGATACGAGGTCCAGCCTGCCTCCGACGCGGGCAGCACGCGCACGTTGATCCGCGTGGCGTGACCGGCTGGCGCCTGGTTCTCCAGATTGAGGCCCTGCGGCACGAAGCGGGTCGCGCTGACCGGCATCACCACCGAGTCGAGCGTCGCGTACTGCGGGCTCACATAGAAGCGCCAGGTCGTCGTTTCCCGCGGCGACAGGATCCCGGCAGGCACGTGGCCGCCTGGCACCCAGCGGGAGGCCACGGCGCGCATGGTGTACCAGCCAGCCGAGTGCACCCGGTAGGAGAACGACCGGTTGGCCCTGTACTCCGTCATGGTCCTGCGCCTGAGCGTCCGGCCGTGCAGCGACAGCGAGATGCTGCTGCGGTCGCAGCACTCGCCGCCGACAGACTGCAGCGGATCGCCGAACGGCTCCTCGGGAAAGTAATCGAGCAAGCCGAAATCCAGGGTCGGATAGTTGGCGCCCGGTCCGAAGACGGCCGCGCCGAACGTGTCGGTGTACTTGTGCCCGGCCGCGAGCTTCTTGGTGCCCTGCCAGGCCCCGTTGCCGGACACCTCGAACTGCCAGGTGCCCGGACTCAGATACGCCGTCGATCTCGACGGTGCGCCCGCCGCCGGCAGCCCCAGCTCGTAGATGTCGCACTGGTCGCGGAACTGCCGATCCAGCTGCCAGTCCTGGTATCCGCCGGACGTCGTACCGGAGCGCAGGACCAGGGTCTCCTTCGCCAGGCTCGCTGGCGCGACCTGGTACGCCGGATGGCGCGGGATGCCGCCAAGAGCCTGCTGGGCGAGATAGTAGGTCGCGCTGCCCGTCTCCCAGGCGCTGCTGTAGCCGAAGGCCAGATGCCGGCTGGCGAGCGGGACCGCGTACAACGCGCCAGCGGGCGCTGACGCGCCCCAGAATCCGCTAACCCCTCCTGAGAAGCAGGCCTGAACGGCGTCGCCCTGGTTGACCGCGCCCGGCAGGCGAAGCGAGATCCGCACCAGCTTGCCCGGCCTGGCATCCAGGTACACGGTCTGGCTATGCGAGATGGTCACATGCCGCACGACGAGGGTCTCGGTCGACTCCGAAGTGCCCGTTCCCGGTGTAGTAATGGCAGCCCCGATCCAGTACTGCCCCGCGTCGAGCGTGCGCGGCCGAGTGGTCAGTCGCACTGGCGGATTCTGCCCGGTGTCGGCGTAAGCAGTGACGCCTACCGGCGCCCCGGCCCGGTCGATGCCGACCACGCTAACCCGGACCCTGTCGGCTGCGGGTGCCGCGGCTGCCGAGCCCGCGGCGCAGATGGAGCCCGCCAGCGCTGCTGCTGTCCCGAGTAAAGCGAAGCGAAGCCTGGCTTTCATCTCGCGCCTCCCGAGCACCGGCACCGCGTACTTGCTGGTCGCCGGTAGCGTACCGAGAACGGAAATAACGAATAAATACCCAGTTCTGTCGAGCCGGATGTCCGGCTAACCGGCTGAGGCTAGTGGTCAGAGTGCCCCGGTGACTCCGAGGGCTGCCACCGCGACGGCAATCGACAGCGGCACGGCGAGCACGCCGAGCCGGCTGGCGCGCGTCAGCGACGGGCGGGCGCCGGCGTCGCGTGCTGACTGCAGCCAGAGCAGCCAGGCAAGCGACCCCGTCACGCACAGGTTCGGGCCGAGGTTGAGGCCGATCAGAAGCTGGAGCGGATGACCGGGCGTTCTGGCAGCGAGCATGCTGGCGGCCGGCAGGTTGTTCACCAGGGCCGTGGCCACCGCGGCGAACGCTGCCGTCGCCCAGCCGGACAGGTGTGATAGCAATTCCGCTGGCCCGGACCAGGCCCGCCCGAGCGTGCCCAGCGCAACGGCAGCACCGAACAGCCCGGCCAGCACCGGGACTCCCAGTACCTGCCAGATCCGGCCGAGGGTTACCTCACCACCGCGCCGGAGCCGGATGGCAGCGGCCACCGCGCCGATGACGAAGACCGGCAGCGCGGCCGACCGGATGACGATGACGAGAACGGTCGCCGCAACGATGGCCGCGAGGCCGATCCCGAGAACAGGCCGGGATACCTCACCCCTCCCGGTTGCGACCACCCGGAGCGTGCGCCGCTCGGCGATCGCGACGACTGCGGCTGTAACGATTACGGCGCCGAGCCACGGCAGCCACATCCGCGCCGCGAACTGCCCGCCGGTCAGGTGCAGATGACCGAGCACGATCAGGTTGGTCAGGTTAGACCCCGGCAACAGCAGCGAAGCAGCATTGGACAGCAACAGGCAGCCGTAAAGCAATGCAGGCTCGCCTTCGCCGCGGCTGCGCGCGGTGTGCACCAGGACGGGTGTCAGGAACGCGACGGAGGTATCCAGGTTGAGCGTCGCCGTGACGATGCTGATCAGCAGCACCGCGCCGGCGAAGAGCAGCCGGCCACTGCTGGTTGCCGCCGCGAGCCGCGCACCGGCCGCGGCGAAGAGGCCATCGTCGTCGGCCACCAGGCCGATCAGCAGCAGCCCGGCCACGAGCACAAACGGCGACCAGTCCTGCGCCGCCGCAGCCGCGGCGTCAGCAGGTCGGAGCAGGACGGCTGCGGTGAGCCCGGCCAGCCCGGCAGCGGCAAGCAGCCAGTCCGGCCTCAGCCGCAGCGCACGCCTGCCGACTCGCACGCTGCCTTAGGCCAGTCCGGTCACTCGCTCGCGCGCGGCCTCGATGCGTCGCAACGTCTCGGTACGGCCAAGCACCACCAGCGACTCGAACAGCGGCAAGCCCACCGTCCGGCCGGTCACCGCGACCCGGACCGGAGCCTGCGCCTTGCCAAGCGAAAGGCCGTAAGCAGTGCCGACTGCTTCCAGCCGCTCCCGCAGCGCGTCCCCCTGCCATGGCACTTCGGCGTAGGCCGCAGCCACGTCGGCGAGTATGTCGGCGGCCGGCTCTCGCATCGCTTTGGTCCAGGCCGCCTCGTCCTCGACCGGATCGGGCAGGAAGGCGAAATCCACCATCGCGACGATCTCGGGGAGCACCGCCACCCGGGTCTGCGCCAGCGGCGCGAGCTCTGCGAAGACCGCGGGATCGAACCGCTCGGCCGACCACGGTGCCGCTGGGGCCGTCAGCCACGGCTGGCACTGCGCGATGAACTCCTCGGCCGGCAGCGCGCGAATGTACTCACCATTGAACGCGCGAAGCTTCTTCACGTCGAAGAAGGCCGGGGACGGGTTCACGTCCTCGAGCCGGAACTCCGTGACCATCTCGTCCCACGGGACGATCTCCCGGTCGCCCTTCGGCGCCCAGCCGAGCAGCATGAGGTAATTGCGCATGGCCGCTGCCAGATAGCCCTCGGCCCTGAAATCCTCGAGCGCTACCTTGTCCCGGCGCTTAGACAGCTTCTGCCGCTTCTCGTTGACCAGGACCGGCAAATGCGCCCAAGCCGGCGGCTGCGCGCCGAGCGCCTCCCACATGAGCTGCTGTTTTGGCGCATTCGGCAGGTGCTCTTCGCCGCGGATCACGTGGGTGATCCGCTGGTCCATGTCATCCACGACGTTGCCGAGCAGGAACAGCACCGAACCGTCGCCGCGGGTCAGCACGAAGTCCTCGATCGCGGCGTTCTCGAACACGGTCTCGCCGCGCACCAGGTCGTTCACCACCGTGGCGCCCTCGTCAGGAGCCCGGAAGCGCAGCGCCCGGCCTTCGCCTGGCCCGAGGCCGCGGTCCCGGCAGAAACCGTCGTACCCGCGATGCTGGTCTCCGGTCCTGGCGATCACGTCCTCGCGGGTGCAGTCGCAGTAGTAGGCACGACCCTGGGCATAGAGCCGTTGCGCCGCCGCAGTGTGCTTGTCCCGATTGTCCGACTGCCGGAACGGGCCCTCGTACTTACTCCCGTCGATACCGATCCAGGCCATCGCGCTCACGATGCCGTCGATCCACTCTGGCCGGTTCCTCGCGGCGTCGGTGTCCTCGATCCGCAGCACCAGCGTCCCGTCGTTCTGCAGTGCGAAAGCCCAGTTGAACAGGACAGACCGGGCACTGCCCACGTGGAACATGCCGGTGGGCGACGGCGCGAAGCGCACCCTGATCCCGGAACCCGAGCTAGTCACGGCAGCCGAGTCTAGTCCAGCCCCGTTTCCTGCCTGATGGTACGACGAGTATGACCATGACTACGGGCACGCTGCACAGTCCGGCCATCGCCCAGCTCAGCCCGAACTGCTGGGCGATGAGACCGACCGCGAGCGGGCCGAGTCCGCCCGCCAGCCCGGACGCGCTCGACAGTGACACGGCTAGTCCGCTGCGGCCCGGCAGGCTGCCGAACAGCTCCGCCTTGAGCACGGGGTACCACGGCGTGGTCGCGAGGGTGAGCGCCGCGAGCAAGATCAGCTTGGCACCGAGCCCGGGCACGAGCAGGAAGGCCGGGAGCAGCACCAGGCTCAGCCATGCGCTGGCGCGCAGCACCCGGCGGCTGTCGACACGCTCCAGCAACTGGATCAGGATCAGATCGCCGGCCAGGCCAGCGCCGAGCCGGACACCGACGCCGAGTGCAGCCACGAACGGAGCGGCGTGCGCTGCTTCAACCAGATACAGAGCCAGAAACGAGGTGAACACGTCCAGCAGCAGGTCCGCCACCTCGAGCAGCATCAGCCAGCGGAGAGCGCCGGATCGGCGAACGATCCCGACGGCAGGCCGCCAGCCGGGCCAGCCTGGCCAGCCGGGTTCGGCATCGGCCGGAGCGCCCTCCCCCGTGCCGGCACCCTCGACCGGCGTGGTCACCTCGCCTGGATCCAGGACGGCCGGCGTGTCTGACCCGATCGCCGGCTCGCCCCGCCCGGCTGCGGCCATGGCCAGCCAGGCCACGGCGGAACAGGCCGCGCACACCGTGAACGCCAGCCGCCAGCTGCCGCCAGCAGCGAGCACCGCGGCGACGAGGAGCGGGCCCGCGAAGGCACCGGCCGAGCCTGCCAGGGTCCAGCGAGCCATCCGCTGAGCCTGGCCGCCGGTAGCTGAATCCATAAGCGCGGACTGGCTGAGGCTGACGAACGTGCCCGAGGCCGGAAAGAAGATCGTCAGCGCGACCAGCAGCGCAGCGAACACCGGCGCCAGTGCAGCGGCGAGCACGGAGCCGATGAAGACCAGGCCGCCAGCCAGGATGAACCGCCTGCGTCGCGAGCCCGTCCCGCTGATCACGCCGACCGGCAACTCCAGAAGGCTGCCAGCGACGAGCGGCACGGCGGAGAGCAGACCGACCTGAAGGTAGCTCAGCGACAGGTCGTGCTTAATCAGCGGCAGCGCCGCGCTCTTTGTGCCGTCGAAGAACTCGTCGACGAACTCAACGGCGAGTGCCGCAAGCAACGCGGCGGCGCCGGATCTCGCTAGCCGGGACTGGCCTAGCGGGGACTGGCCTAGCCGGGACTGGCCCAGCCGGGCCCGGAGGCGCTTTAGCTCAGGTCACAGTCAAAGGAAACCCACGGCAGCGATGCTATCCCGGCCGCCGCCGCAGCGGAACTAGCTGCCGGCTGGCAACTCCGGAGCCGCCGGAGCGCTCGCGATCTGCGCCTTGAGGGCGGCAAGCTCAGCGTCGACATTCGAGTTGGCGCTCGCCTGGTCCAGCTCCCGCTGGATGTCGTCGGTGTCGCCGCCCACGTCCTCAAGCACGCCAGACTGGAGCAGCTCGTCAGTAGCCGAGGCCCTCGCTTGCATGTTCGCGATCTTGTCCTGGGCCCGCTGCAACGCCGCGCCGGAGTCGCTGAAGCTCTTGGAGATGCCTGCAGCTTCTTCGTTCACCGAGGTCATCGCTGACGCCGCGGTGTACTGGGCCTTCATGACCTCCTTCTTGGAACGGAATTCGTTGACCCGCTGCTGGAGCGTGCTGAGCGTCTGCTCCATCTTCTGCTCTTCATCGTCGAGCTGCTTGTGCTGGGGATCCATCTCGTCGATCTGCTGCTGCGCCGTGGCCTTGCGGGCCAGCGCCTCCCGCGCCAGGTCCTCCCGGCCCTGCGACAGCGCGGCCTTGGCCTGATCGTTCAGGTGGTCGATCGAGTGCTGCAGCTGCTGCTCCTGAAGCTCGAGCTGTTTCTTGGAGGCGGTGATATCCACCAGCGCGCGGCGGACCTGGGTGATGTGGTCCAGCATCTGCTCGTAGGAGTAGTCGAGCATCTCGTTGGGGTTCTCAGCCGCGTCTAGTGCCTTGTTGGCCTTAGCAGCGACGATGTCGTGGGCCCGTTGGAAGAGACTCATGTCAGTTGCTCCTTGCGGACGGCGGAACGGAGCGCCAGTTTCTGCTGCCGAGCGTACTAGCGGTCCCGCCTACTGCCGCAGCAGTGCGACCGCAGCCTCGGGCGCGTTCTGCCGTCGCAGGCCGGCCAGCCAGGCGACGGCCACGGTCAAGAGCGTGACGAGTCCCGCCCCGGCAATCACCGGGCGCGGATCCCCGCCGCAGAGGCTGGCCAGGGCGCCAGCCACCAGTGCGCCAGCCAGCGTCACGGCCTGACCGCCAAGCCGCCAGGATGCGGTGACGCGACCCAGCAGCTCACGGGGCACGAGAACCTGCCGGAGTGCGCGCATCGTCACGCTCGCGGCGATGATCGCGGCGGTGTAGGCCAGGTTGCCGATCGCCAGCACCGGCAGGGATGTGGCTGCGGCTATCAGGACCAGTGCAACTCCGGAGGCGGACGAGCTGAGTACTACTGCGGGCACGGGCCCGGCCCGTGTGATCAGTAGCTTTGTTCCGGCCGCCCCGAGCAGCCCGCCGGCGCCGCCCGCTGCGACTGCGAGCCCGACCGCGTCGGCCGGCAGTTGCATTGTGCTCCTGGCCAGGAAGATGACCAGCTTGTCCGCGCCAAGGCACAGGTTCAGCAGCAGCATGAAGCTCAGCAGTGTGAGGAGCAGCCGCGTCGAGCCGAGGTACCTCAGGCCTTCCGACAGCTCGCGGGCAAGAGCCCGTGCCGATGCGGGTCGCCGCCGCGCCACAAGCTGGCTATCCGGGTATGGCCGGCGGCCCGCGAGAGTGCCTAGCGAGATCACGAACGTCAGCGCGTCGATCAGCATGGAAACGTGCAGCAGGCCCGCCGCTGCGAGTAACCCGGCCGAGCTCGGCCCGATGATCAGGCCGAGCTGGTTGGCTGACTCAAGCCAGGAGTTCGCCGAGACCAGCCGCGATCCGGTGAACATGTCCCGGATGGCGATCGCCAGCGCAGTGTCGGCGAAGACGGTGACCGCGCCAGCCGCGAACGCAAGGGCCAGGATCAGCCACGGCGGTGTGCCGCCCGATCCAGTGCAGACGAAGAGCGTGACGAAGATCACAACGCGGATGATGTCGCTGGCAATCAGGACGTGCCACGGGTCGATCCGGTCTGCGAGCACGCCGGCAGGCAACCCGGCTGCCAGGTAGCCGACGGTACCGGGCAGCGACGCCAGCACGGCCAGCATCGGGCTACGGCTCAGCTGAAGGACCAGCAGCGGTATAGCCAGGACGGCGAGCCCGTCCCCGAGCATCGAAGTCGCCTGCCCGGCGAGGAAGACCGGCGACCGCAGCACGTTCTCATCTTCTGCCGCCAGCCCGGTGAGTCAATTCCCCGCTGCCCGCTCCCCGCTGCCCGCTCCCCGCTCCCCGCTCCCCGCTCCCCGCTCCCCGCTCCCCGCTCCCCGCTCCCCGCTCCCCGCTCCCCGCTCCCCGCTCCCCGCTCCCC
>DATJNX010000015.1:0-20127 GCA_035507615.1 Streptosporangiaceae bacterium | reverse complement strand
CAACAAGAAATCTGGTGAGTTCAACGACCCAGTCTGGTGCGCCTTCCGGGATGCCCGCGCCAGGCGACAGGCCGTGCAATGGCTCACCTTGGCTCATCCGAGGACCGGTACCTGGGAGGCGGCGTCTTGCGGGCTGGCCGTCACTATGGGCCGCTGACGAACGCCTGACGGTGCCCCTTGGCGTCGGTGTAGAACCCGGCTGCTGTGCAGTGGCCTGCCGACGGGCACGACACCGAGCGGACCTGGGCATTCTTGCCCTTGTCCAGTGCCGTCGTGCCGGGATACAGCTCCGCGCTGGCCCAGCGGCCCTTCGTCTGGCTCGCGACGAACGGCAAGCTCCGCCCGTTGGTCAAGTCCGCTTCCGGGATGTAACCGCCGCCCGCGGCGCAGTCGCCGGCCGACGGGCACGACAGCGAAGTGGGATCACCTTCCGCCCGGACACCGGGCAGGTTTTCCGGCGTGCCCCAGGCGCCGTTCTTCTGGCTCGCCGCGAACGCCTGGTCCTGGCCGTCAGGCCCGTAGTCGGATACGTACCCGACGGCGGTGCAGTTGCCCGCCGACGGGCACGACACCGAGTCGATATAGTTCGGGACCGCGTCGCCGTAGAAGAACTTCCACTCCGCCGCGGTGCCCCAGGAGCCGTTGCTCCCGCTCGTTACGAACGGGACAGCGTACTGCCACTCACCGTCGGTCGTGGCGGGCGTGAAGTACCCGCCGGCTGCGCAGTAACCGTCCCGCGCGCACGACACCGAGGAGACCTGGGCGCCGCCGTAGGTGTTCAGCGCCGCCAGGCCGGGCACTTCCTCCGCCATGCCCCAGACGCCGTTCTGCTCGCTCGCCACGAACGGCTGAGCCAAGCCGCCGGCGCCGTACGGGTTGGTCTGGTAGGACCCGCCCGCTGCGCAGTTACCCGCCGACCCGCACGACACCGAGATGACCTGGGCACGGCCGTAGGTGTTCAGCGCCGCCAGTCCGGGCACCGCCTGCGCTGCACCCCAGACGTTTTTCACCTGATTCGTCACGAACCCCTGGGAACCGGCAGCGTCGGTGTAGGACCCGGCCGCGGCGCACACGCCCGCGCCCGGGCACGACACCGAGCTCACCTCGGAGCCACCGGTGCCGAGCGCCGCCAGTCCGGCTACCTTGACCGCCGCCCGCCAGCGGCCCTTCACCGCCGTCATCACGAACCCCTGACGCTGTCCGCTGGCGTCGGTGTAGTACCCGCCCGCTATGCAGTACCCGCGCGGCGCGCACGACACCGAGGTCACCTGAGCGAGCCCGCCGGCGTTCACCGCCGCGAGGCCGGGCACCTGCACCGCCCTGGCCCACCGGCCCTTCCGCTCCGCCACCACGAAGGCCCGGGCCTTCGACAGCGTGCTCGTGCCGGACACGGTGGCTGCGTCGTAATACCCGCCCGCGGTGCAGTTGTTCACCGACCAGCACGCCAGCGAGGTAACACTGGCGTCCCCGGTCTTGTTCAGCGCCGCCAGACCGGGCACCGCCTCCGCCCTGCCCCAGCGGAACGCGGCAGTCATCGCCCGCGCGGCGGCAGCCGGCGCTGACCCGGCCCCGGTCAGCAGCCCGGCGCATGCCACCGCGATCCCGGCCGCCGCGACCACCATCACACCGCGCCGTGCCGATCCGCCCGCCAGCCGCCGGCTGTCCTGCCGGGGCAGCACCCTGGGCCAGGTCATCCTCATCGTCACTCCCAGGGCAAGGCCGTATCCCGCCGAACATCACGCATGCGACCTGCCAGCACCAACCCTGCCAGCCCCGCACACCCGGCGACAGGGGAAGCCTCCCCACCGCACCTCACATCCGGGCTCTCAGCACGTCAACCTCGCAGCCTGGCAAGAACGGGTCGAAGCCGTGCTCGACCAGCCAGCGGATGTTCACCAGGCTTCGCCACGACCACCACCCGCGGATCACGTCGAGGTCCACGTCGGTGCCGTAGCCGGCGACGACGTCGCCAAGGTGCTCCTCGTGCCCGAGCGTCAAGGTGGCGAGGTCGGACAGCGCGTCGCCACGGCCCGCCTCGGACCAGTCGAGCACGCCGGTGACCTTGTCACCGTCGACGAACACGTGGTCCAGCTGCAGATCGCCGTGTGCGAACACCGGGGTCCACGGCCGCAGCGCGGCCTCGGCGAGCCGGCGGTTGCGCGTGACCAGGCCGGCGGGGAGGACGCCGTTGGAGACTAGCCACCCGCATTCGTCGTCGAGTTCCGACGCGTACCCGTCGAGGCTCTCACGGGGCCAAGGCGGCAGCGGCGCATCGTGCAGCATCCGTATGGCGGCACCCGCCGCGGCCCACGCCGCCGGCGACGCGCTAGAAGGCTGGCCGAGCCGGCCGAGAGCCGTCCCCGGCAGGGCGGCGAGCGCGAGCACGGGCGGCTTGCGCCACAGGATCTCCGCAGTCGGGATCGGCGCCATGGCCATTGCCTCGACCTCGACGTCGATGCGCGCCTGATCCGCATCGATCTTCAGGAACACGTCGCCGACACGCAGGGACGCGCGCTCGTTATGGGCTACGACGACCTCGACCTCATCCACGCCGGCCATTGTCACGGGATGACCACCAACGTCGCCACGGGTTTACCTGGTGCGACTGTGCGGGCCGACCGCGCCCGCTCGCCGGCGGCACAGCGCCCGGCTGCACAGTGCCGGGCACCCGTTTGCAGCGGAGCTCGGTGCCCGATTATTGTTCGAGCTGAGTTCGACCAGGAATGCTGTCGCAGCGCGCGTCGAAGGAGGTGAGTCCGATTTTCGTTCAGAGTCGGGTGCTCGCCCCTTCACGCTGGAGCCGCTAGAGCTTCATCGTCATCGGTCCTCGGGCACCCGGATCCCGGATGCCCTGGAAGGGACTATGACATGCCGCAGTTTCACGAATCGCTCCCGTCGGCCGGGGGCAAAGCCGAATCCGTCACGCCTGACTCGGTGCGACGTGGGTCGCACCCGCAGGTGGTTCACGACGTCGCCCTGGTTCTCGGTGGTGGTGGTGCCGCCGGAAACGCGTGGGAGATCGGGATCATCGCAGGCCTGGCCGATGCCGGGATTGATATGACAGCGGTCGCCGATCTGGTGGTAGGCACCTCGGCCGGTGCCACCGCGGCAGCGCAGGTGCGCAGCGGCATCCCGCCGGCCGAACTGCTGGCGTCGGTGCTGTCCGCGCAGGTTCAGCCGGCCGGGCAGAACCGGGAACGGCCGCCGTCCTTGCCGGTGGCCGCGGTGTTCGAGCGGATGCGGGCCATCGGCGCCGCCGCCACCTCAGCAGCAGATCTGCAACGTGCGATGGGCGCGTTCGGACTGGAGTGCGACGCCACACTCAGACCCGCGGCGGGACAGCGGCGCGCAACGGTCGCCGCCCGGCTGCCTCGCCGTGACTGGCCGGACCGGCCGATGATCATCGTGGCCGTCGACGCGCGTACCGGCGAACTGGCTGCGTTCGACCGCGATTCCGGTATCGACCTGGTGGACGCGGTCACTGCGAGCACCGCGCTGCCCGGCCTGGTCCCCACCGTCAGCGTCAACGGCGCGAACTACATCGACGGTGGCGTGCGCTCCACCGACAACGCCGACCTTGCCTCGGGCTATGCGAACGTCCTGGTGATCTCGCCGTTGGGCGGACGGAACCAGACACCATCAGGACAGGGCTCGGCCATGGCAGGCCAGTTCGAGGGGCTGCGCAGACCACCGGACTGGGGCACGGACCTGGCGAGCCAGTTCGAGGCCCTGCGCAAGCAGGGCAGTCACGTCGAGGTGATCACACCCGACGCCGAGTCCCGAGCCGCGATGGGGGCGAACCAGATGGATCCGGCGACCCGTATTCCCGCCGCCCGGGCCGGTTTCGCCCAGGGCAAGCAGGACGCGACCCGCGTGACGTTCCTCTGACTATGGCAGGCCGGAACCCAGCGCTACACCGTTACTCAAAGCGGCCGCCGGCTCTGGAAGAGCTCAGCCACCTGCGCTCGCGGTAGCCCCGGACTGCGGTGGCCGTCTCTGCCGGTCATGTCCTCGCCGGCCGCGAGAGCGTTGGCGACGGCTTCCTCGGTAGCCTGCACGACAGCGGCGTAGAACGGGTCGAGTACGCCCCACGGAACGAATCTGAGCACGTCGTAGTGGGCTGTTCCGTCGCTCGCGCGCCGGCCGGCTCCCGGCGTGATCGCACCCGGATTGCCGGTGGAGAAGGCCAGGAACAGGTCGCCGGAAAAATGTGAGCCCGTCGTGCCCGTCCGGGCCAGGCCGAGCGTCACCCGGCGGGCGAGCGCCTTGCACTGGCCCGGAAGCAGAGGGGCGTTCGTGCCGACGATGGCGATCACCGAGCCTGAGCCCTCGGGCGCCAGTCTGAACTCAGCCATCGGATCGTCGGCGTTCACCAGCCTGCCAACCGGCACCCCGGCCAGCGTCAGCTCGTCGCGACTGCCGAAGTTGGCCTGCACGAAGACACCGACGGTGTACTCCGTGCCCGCGTAGCTGACCAGTCGCGACGATGTACCCGAGCCGCCCTTGAAGTGATAGCAGTTCATCCCGGTGCCGCCACCGACGGAGCCCTCGGCGACCGGTCCGCTGGCCGCTGCCTCAAGAGCGGCGACCGCTGTCTCCTCAGTGACATGGTGCCCGTTGATGTCATTCAGGTAGCCGTCCCAGGTCTCGGCGGCGACCGGGAGCAGCCATACCTGTGCGAGCTGAGGATGACGACGGACGGTCCATGCCACGATGCCGGCATGCACGACGCCGACCGCGTGCGTATTGGTGATACCGACCGGGCCGCTGAACGTGCCGGATTCCTCGATCCAGGACAGGCCCGTCATCTCGCCGTTGCCGTTCTGGGAGAAGAAGCCGGCTGTCACCGGGTCGCCAGCCCCGGCCGCGCCCCGCGGATGAATCGCCGTCACGCCGGTGCGCACTGAGTCACCGATGATCAGGGTTTGATAGCCCACCTCGACACCGGGCACGTCGGTGATCGCGTTCCACCGGCCTGGCGTTCCGTCGAACGGGATGCCGAGGTCACGCGCTCGGACTGAGCTGCCTGCCTCCGCACTGCTCACGCGGGATGCTCCTCGTCGATCGCGGCTTCCCGCAGGTTCCAGGCGCGTCCTTTCTGCGGCAGGATGACCACTGCCCAGTACAACAGCCCGATGGCGACAGTGATGAGGGTGACCTTCAGCAGCAGCCCGGTCTGCTCCGTGAAGACGTAGCCGAGGCTTGCCAGCGCGAGAATCGGCGGCAGCGGCCACAGCGGCATCTTGTACGGGCTGTTGGCAGTCGCGCCCGTCGGCCGCGCGAACAGCGCGCCGAGGGCAATCAGCGCGTAGTCCGCGACCAGGCTCGCACCGGTCAGGTTCACCAGGGTGTCGAGCGACACCGTCAGGCACATGATTGCGCCGAGCACGCCAACGAGTGCAGTCGGGAACCATGGCGACTTGAACCTGTTGACGGCGGTCATCCAGCCGTTGACCGGGCCTGGCCAGGCCCGGTCCCGGCCGGAGCTGAAGAAGATGCGCGCGTAGCCCAGCACGATCGCGATGACCGCGTTGAGGATTGCTATGACGACGCCGATGCTGATGATCGTGTTGACCGTCGAGTTCGAGGTTGCGTCGATGAAGTACTGCATCGGCACCGCGGACTCCGACAGCTTCGCGATCGACGGCGAACCGAGAATCACCGCGGTGATCGGGATGAGCTCGGCGGCGACGGTGATCACCAGCGACCACAGGATCGCGCGCGCGATAGTGCGGCTCGGTCCGGTCGTCTCCTCGGAGAAGTTCACCGCGTTCGCGTACCCGTTGTACGAGAACACCGCGACAGCCGTGAGCGCGAGTACCGCTGTGAATGACACGAACTGCAGCGACCCGTGCGTCCCGCCGGTTACCGGATGCAGCAACACGCTGGCGTGATGCGCATGCGCGAATCCGAGGACCGTCACCGCGGCAAGGGCGGCAAGCTCGATCGCCAGGAAGATCCCGGTGATCACCGCGTTGAGGCGGATGTTGAGGATCGCGATCCCTGCCGCGACTAGCATCACGATCGCGCCAAGCACCTTGGCGTTGACGCTGACAATGACGGCGAGATAAGTGCCCATGCCCAGCGCGATCACCGCCGGGATGAACGCGATGAAGTCGACGTAGAGCGCGAAGGTGACGAAGCTCAGCGGCCCGGCCAGCCAGGAACTGCGCCCCTTGAACGAGTGCCAGACCAGTGCGTAGTCGCCGCCGGCGATCGGGTAAGCGGCCGACAGCTCGGCCCAGCAGAACGCCATGAAGACGCCCACGATCGCGGCGAACACGAAGGCCAGGAATGACCCGCTGCCCGCGGCCACCAGCGCGACCGGCGCGATGATGAAGACTGACGAGGCGGGAGTGACCCCGGACAACGTAATGAACACGTTGCCGAGGATCCCGATAGATCGGTTTAGCTGCTGGTGGTAACGACCACCAGCCGACTCGGTTACCTGCGCTGCGGGGCTGTCAAGAGCTTCGCTGTGATCGGTCATGCCACCGGCCCTCCGGCTGCTGATCTGCGCTGTGGCCGGAGCGTAACACGCCAAACGGCCGGTGAACCTAGACAGAATGTCCGGTGAAAATGGCCTGACAAGACATTCTGTAAAGGCGAGGGCGAATGGCTCCGCCGGTGATCTTCATGGGTGCGGATTTAGTGCGGCTACAGCAACAGTGGATTCACACCCATTCGAGATCATCGGGTGCGCTTCAAGATCATCCAACCGCATCCCGCTGGAATGCAGACTTACTGGTTGACCGGGAAGCCCAGGTTCACGCCGCCGTGGCTCGGGTCGAGCCAGCGCGAGGTGACGGCCTTCCCGCGGGTGTAGAAGTGGACGCCCTCGGTGCCGTGCACATGCGTGTCGCCGAACAGCGACGACTTCCAGCCGCCGAAGGAGTAGAACGCCATCGGCACCGGGATCGGGACGTTGACCCCGACCATCCCGACCTCCACCTCGTGGGTGAACCGCCGCGCCGCTCCCCCGTCGTTGGTGAAGATCGCGGTGCCGTTGCCGTACGGGTTCGCGTTGACGATCTCCAGCGCCTCGGCGTAGCTCGCGGCGCGGACGACTGACAGCACCGGGCCGAAAATCTCGTCCTGGTAGGCGCGCATCTGCGGCGTCACATGATCGAGCACGGTCGGGCCGAGCCAGAAACCGTCAGCCGCGCCGCCAGTGACCGGATGGTCCCTGCCATCCACCGCAAGCGTAGCGCCGTCGGCCATGCCGGAGTCCAGGTAGCCCGCCACCTTGTCGCGGTGCTCACGGGTGACCAGCGGCCCCATCTCTGACCCCTCGGCGTCGCCAGGTCCGACCCTCAGGCCAGCGATCCGGTCCCGGATCTTGCCCACCAGCTCGTCTCCGATGGGATCGACGGCAACCAGGACCGAGATGGCCATGCACCGCTCGCCCGCCGAGCCGAAGCCCGCGTTCACCGCTGCGTCCGCGGCCAGGTCAAGGTCAGCGTCGGGCAGCACGACCATGTGGTTCTTCGCGCCGCCGAGCGCCTGCACGCGCTTGCCGTGGCTGGTCGCCGTCTCCGCCACGTAACGAGCGATCGGCGTCGAGCCGACGAAACTCACCGCCCGGACATCCCGGTGCGTGAGCAGCGCGTCGACAGCAGGCTTCGCGCCGTGCACCACATTGAACGCACCGTCTGGCAGTCCCGCGTCAGCCAGCAGTTCGGCGAGCAGCAGCGAAGCCGACGGGTCCTTCTCTGACGGCTTGAGCACGAACGTGTTGCCGCACGCCAGCGCGATCGGGAACATCCACATCGGCACCATGGCCGGGAAGTTGAACGGGGTGATGCCAGCCACCACGCCGACCGGCTGCCGGATCGAGTACGCGTCGACGCCGCTCGAGACGTTCTCCGAGAACCCGCCCTTCAGCAGATGCGGAATGCCGCAGGCGAAATCCACCACCTCAAGCCCGCGAGCCACTTCGCCCGCCGCGTCCGACATCACCTTGCCGTGCTCAGCGGTAATCCGCGCCGCCAGCTCAGCCGAGTGCTTGCGGACCAGCTCACGGAAGTTGAACATCACCGCGGCACGGCGCACCAGCGAGGTCTCGCGCCAGCCTGGCAGCGCCGCAGTCGCCGCCGCCACTGCGGCGTCTACCTCGGCCGCAGTCGCGTAGTCGACCGTCCCGGACACCCGGCCGGTCGCGGGGTTGTAGATGTCGCCCCTGGTGGCCGGCTCACCGGTCCACGGCTTCCCGTTGATCCAGTGCGTGCGGTGCGTCGTTGCCTGCTCCATGGCGCTGCTCTGCCTTCCGGTGCGCTGATCAGAGAAGTTCCCTCATCGTCCCCTGTGCTCAGTGTGTCGCCACCGGGCCTTCGAGCCAAGTTACGCCTTGTAAGGAAACGGGCTGGTTGCCTGTACAGTATGTGCGCCAAACCCGGATGGCACAGCCCGACCGGGCCACGGATGGGTTCGAGGAGGCGCCCGGCATGCTGCCCACGGTTGCCGAGGTGCTCGCACTTGACCCGGTCCGTAGCGGTGCGCCGCGGGTTCTGGCTGGCACCGAGCGGCTGAGCACCCCGGTCAGATGGGTGCACGTGATCGAGCTGGCGCATGCCGCTCACCTGCTGCGTGGCGGCGAGCTCGTGTTGTCCACCGGCATCGCGCTGCCCGACGACGCAGCCGGCCTGAGCCGGTATGTAGCCGAGCTCGTCTCGGTCGGCGTCAGCGCGCTGGCCGTCGAGCTCGGTTCGCGCTACTCGCGCAGCCTGCCGTCCGCTCTGGTCGCCGCTGCCGCCGACCATCAGCTGCCGCTGATCGTCTTCGAGCGCGAGACGCAGTTCATCGCGATCACCGAGGCGGTCCACGCCCGGATCATCGACGCCCAGCTTGCCGAGCTCCGCTCGGCCGAGCGGCTCCATCAGGTCTTTACCGAGCTAGCGGTATCCGGCGCGCCCGCACACGAGGTTGTCACACAGACTGCCACGCTGGCAGGCTGCCCGGTCATCCTGGAGAACCTCGCGCATCAGGTCCTCGCCTGCGCACCGCTCGGCGCGGATGCGGCCAGCCTGCTGGCCGGATTCTCCGGCCGGTCGAGATCGGCCAGGCTGGCGGGGCGAACCGGCTTCGACGCGGCAGCAGGCTGGCTGATGACGATCGTCGGCGCGCGCGGTGAGGACTGGGGCCGGCTGATCATGCTGCGGGGCGAGACGCCACGGCCGGGCGACGAGGCCCTGATCGAGCGTGCGGCGACGACGCTGGCACTTGGCCGCCTGCTCGACCACCGGGTCGAGAGCCTGGAGCGCCAGGCACACCGGACGATCTTGTCCGCCTTCCTCGGCAACGGCTACGGCGATCAGGCCGAGGCCGAGGCCCGGGCCCGTGCGCTCGGCGTGCCGGTCGCGGGCCGGCTGCTGGTACCCGTCGTGGTCCGGGTGGCCAGCGCTCACGCTGCGAGCGGAGCGGCAGCCGGGGGTGCCGCAGCCGCCGTTTCCGGCGCGTCAGGGCGTACCCCGGTGGCGCCTGCCCTTGCCGCTCCGGCACGGGCGGCCGGGATCGCCGACGCGCTTGCCGAAGTCTGCCGGCAGCTGCAGATGCCGGCGCTGGTCGGCTCCCTGGACGATCACCGGGTCGCCGCGCTGCTCACGCTCCCGCCGCGGGCCGACCCGGAGGCCGCGCTGTCCCGTCTCGCCAGCCAGCTGCGGCCGCGGCTTGGTGCGGCCGACGTGATCGGGGCCGGCTCCGCGGTCGGCTCGGCCGCTGCCGTTCAGCGCTCGCTACTGGAAGCCGATCACGTCGCCGGGGCAGCCGCGGCTGCCGATGGCCGCCGGGCTTACTACCGGCTCCCGGACCTGCGGCTGCGCGGCCTGCTGCACCTGTTGCGCAATGACCCGCGGCTGCAGGCCTTCGCCGAGCGAGAGCTCAGCAAGTTGCTGATGCATGACGACGCGACCGGGTCGCAGCTGGTCCCGGCCCTGACCGCATACCTGGAAGCGGGCGGCAATAAGGCGGCGGCGGCACAGCGCGCGCATCTGGCCCGGCCGACGATGTATGAGCGGCTCCGGCAGATCGAGGAAGTGCTCGGCGTGGACCTGGAGCCGGCCGAGTCCCGGCTGTCGCTGCACGTCGCCTTGCTCGCCCTGCAAGCGGCATCGTCCTGAGCCGCTGACGGAGAACTCAGGCCGGCGACGGCCGCCTCCGGAGCATGGCCTAGTGTGCGGCTGGTGGGGGCGCTTCTAGTCGCAGGCACGAGTTCGGACGCGGGTAAATCTGTCCTCACCGCCGGCCTGTGCCGCTGGCTGGCGCGCCAGGGCGTGTCAGTCGCGCCATTCAAGGCGCAGAACATGTCACTGAACTCTTTCGTCACCCTGGCCGGCGAGGAGATCGGCCGCGCGCAGGCCGCGCAGGCACAGGCCGCCGGAATCGAGCCCGAAGCGCTGATGAATCCGGTGCTCCTGAAGCCCGGCAGCGATACCAGCAGCCAGCTGATCGTGCTGGGCAAGGCGGTGGCCGAAACCGACGCGGCGAGTTACTGGAGCGACCGACGGTCGCAGGCCCTACTCGAGGTAGTGCTGGATTCCTACCGGCAGCTTGCCCGCCGGTTCGACGCGGTTATCTGCGAAGGGGCGGGCAGCCCGGCCGAGATCAACCTGCGTCACACCGACATCGTGAACATGGGCTTTGCCCGCGCGGCCGGGCTGCCAGTTCTCCTGGTGGGTGATATTGACCGGGGTGGCGTGTTCGCCTCGTTTGTCGGCACTCTGGCAGTGCTCGACCCGGCCGACCAGGCGCTGATCGCCGGCTTCGTGGTGAACAAGTTCCGTGGCGAGCCGGCCCTGCTGCGACCGGGCCTGGAGATGCTCGGGAAGCTCACCGGGCGGCCGGTGCTCGGGGTGCTGCCGTTTACCGAGGGCATCGGGGTCGACGCCGAAGACGCGATCGACTGGGCGCTGCTGCAGTCCGGCGGTCCGCCGCTTGGTGACGACGTGCTGCGGGTCACCGTGGTCGCGCTCCCGCGCATGAGCAATCACACGGACGTGGACGCGCTGGCCTGCGAGCCCGGAGTCGTCGTGCGCTTCGCCCGGCACGCCGCCGAGCTGGCGGGGGCGGACCTGGTAGTTCTGCCCGGCAGCCGGGCAACGGTGCGCGACCTTGGCTGGCTGCGCGAGCGCGAGATCGACAAAGCGCTGACCCGGCACGCCGCGCGCGGCCTGCCGCTCCTCGGCATCTGCGGCGGCTATCAGATGCTCGGCGCAGCCATCGATGACGGGGTGGAGAGCCGCGCCGGTCAGGTGGCTGGCCTCGGCCTGCTGCCGGTGCGGACCGTGTTCGAGCAGAAGAAAGCGCTCGCCCGCCCGTCCCGGACGCTGGCTGGCGGCGTGGTCGTGCACGGCTACGAGATTCACCACGGCACAGTGATCCGGGACGGCGGCGAGCCGTTCTTCGCCGACGAAGGCTGCCGGGTCGAAGCGGTCGCCGGGACGGTCTGGCACGGTTTGCTCGAGAACGACAGTTTCCGGCGCGAGTACCTGACCTACGTGGCGCGGGTCGCCGGGCGCAGTTTCACCGGCGCACCGGACGTGTCGTTCGGTGCGATCCGGGAGGCGAAGCTCGGCAGGCTGGCGGACCTGGTCGCCGGTTACCTGGACGGAGCCAGCATCCGCCAACTGCTGGCATCCGGTCCGGGCGAACTGCCGCCGCTGCGGCTGACGCTGGGCTGAGCCTGGGCTTACTGGCGGAATGCATCCTTGAGGTTCCGCCCGGCGTCCTTAGCCTGCTCACCTACCTGCTTGACGCTTCCGCTGACCCGGTCGGCCTGACCCTGCGACTCCAGGTAAGGGTCACCGGCAGCGCGGCCGACGCCCTGCTTCACCCGGCCGCGGCCCATCTGAAGCTTGTTCCTAAGCTTGTCCATGAATCCCATGACTACCTCCGAACAGGCTGCCAGCCGACCGCCGGCAGCACCTGAGCACATAACCGTGCCCAGGCGCCGCGGCTTCACTCACCCGATCGGTGTCAGGCCGACTGCACCGCGGGCTTCAGGGTGTCCTCGCACCACTCCCGGAACGTGGTCGGGGTGTCAACCGCGTTCTGCGCCGTGCGCGCTACGCCGTCGTCAAGGCCGTTGTCCTTGGCCACCATCATGTCGACCAGTCCCTGTGCCATGGCCGGTGACAGGCCGGCCGCAGCGAGGCGATCCCCGAGCGCCTGAGGAGGGACCTGCTGGTAACGCACCGGGATTTGCAGCACCTCCGACATGACGGCAGCCATGTCGTTGCCGGAAAGGTCCTCGGGGCCGAGCACCGGCACTTCGTCCTGGCCCGTCCAACGGTCGTCGAGCAGCAGGCGGGCCGCCACGGCAGCGATATCGCGCGTGGCCACGCTGGGCGCTTTGTGGTCGGGAGAGATCACGTCGAAGAACATGCCCTGGTCCCTGATGACCTGGGCTTGCCGCAGCAGGTTGTCCATGAACGAGGGAGCCGTCAGCGCGCGGAACGCGGCGCCGGTGGTGGCGATCATGTCGTCCATGGCCAGCGACGCGGTGACGTGACCAGCCCGGCCCGCGTAGGCGGTGCCCCGGCCGAGGGCGCTGACGTCCACTACGCGGCTCACGCCCTGGGAGCGCACTGCCCCGGCGGCGGGACGCGTGAAGCCGATATAGGCGGCGTCGACGCTTTCGGCCCGCGGGTCCGGCGGCAGCAGCCAGAACAGCGCATCGGCTCCTTTGAAGGCACGGGCGACGACATCAGGGTCGCCGTGGGAGCCCTGGACGACCTCGACCCGGTCGCGGACGCCGGGCGACAGCTTGGCCGGGTCCCGTGCGATGACCCGCACTGGCTGGTCCGAGGCCAGCACAAGGCCGAGAACCTGGTGCCCGATATTGCCGGTGGGCGCGGTGATGACGATCATGGCGTTTCTCCAGCAGACTGATGCCAGCCAGGTGAGCAGCTAGCGAGATCGATTAAGTAAACTCTACTGTACCGTTTACTTCTGGAGATGCAATCCGATGAGGCACGAAGGCGAGCCGCGCCGGCCCGGTGAACAGCAGCCCGCAGCACAGCGGCGCGGCGAGGAACTTCGCCGCCATATCCTCTTCGCGGCCAAGGACGTGTTTCTCGAGACGGGCTATGAGCGGGCCTCGATGGACACCGTCGCAGTACGCGCCGGGACATCCAAACGATCGCTGTACGCGCACTTCGAGAGCAAGGACAGGTTGTTCCTCGCGGTGCTTGACCTCATTCGCGAGCTGTACCTGGGCAAGCTGAAGACGCCAGACGTGTACGCCGAGGATCCCGCGGCGGCGGTGTCGCTGTTCTGCGCCCGGTTTCTGCAGCTGATGGTGTGGGAGCCGCAGGTTCGAACGTCCCGGCTGAGCATCGCCGAAGCCGAGCGGCTGCCCGGCAGCTCGCACGCGTACTTCGACGCAATCTTCGTCAGCACTTACGAGCGGCTCAGCGTCTATCTCGCCGAGCAGTTCGCTATCGACGGCGCTGAAAGTACCGCGCTCGCAGAAGACTTGCTCAACCGCACCGTGCTGCCGCGGCTATTCCGCACGCTGCTCAACGTCGACGACGTCATCAAGGACATGCCCGATGACACAGCACTGGCACAGGACGTCGACCTGACCGCGATCCGCCGCATAGTCGACGGAGCGCTGCCTCGGCGAAATGTTAGTCCTTGAGACGGAACGCCAGTTCTGTCTGCCGTTTTTCCGGTATCACGCGACGCCGTGCGCGGCTAGCAACTTCTCTCGCCGGTCACGTCACGAGTCGAATCCGAGGCCCGCCCGGTCAAGGGTCCGCAGCCACAGGTTGCGACGACCGTCGCGCTCATCTGCCCTGGCGAGCGACCACCGGGTTAGCTGCACTCCAGCCGACCGTACCGGCTCCGGCGGGAACGGAACGGGCTTCGTGCGCACCATCTCAAGCTCAGTCAGCCCGGTCGGCTCTCCGCCGAGCAAGTCGAGCAGGACACGCGCGCCGAACCGGCTGGCTCCCACGCCAAGCCCGGTGTAGCCCGCCGCGTAGGCGAGCCGGCCTGCCCGCGCCGTGCCGAAGAAGGCGCAGAACCGTGAGCAGGTGTCGATCACCCCGCCCCACTTGTGGCTGAACGTCACGCCATCAAGCTGCGGGAACGTCGCGAAGAAATGCTCGGCTAGCCGCGTGAAGGTGGCCGGGCGCTGATCCTTGCTGGCGGCAACCTTGCCGCCGAAGTAGTAGATCGCGTCATAGCCGCCCCACAAGATCCGGTTGTCAGCGGTGAGCCGGTAGTAGTGAAACTGATTCGCGCTGTCCCCCACGCCCTGCCGGTGCTGCCAGCCGATACTTGCCAGCTGACCAGCTGTCAGCGGCTCGGTGACCAGTACGTAGTCGTAGACCGGCAGCAGGTAATACCGGAGCCTCCGCAACAGCGGCGAGAAAGCTCCGGCGGCAAGCGCCACCCGCCGGGCGCTCACCTGGCCGCCGGGAGTGGTCAGGACGAGCCTTGGTGAACTGCCCGGTTCGCCGGTCAGCGCGAGTACCGGCGTGTGCTCATGGATCCGGACTCCGGCCTCCAGGCAGGCCCGGCGCAGGCCCCAGGCCAGCCGGGCCGGGTCGACAGTCGCGCAGCCGTCGGTGTCCCACAAGCCCGCCAGGTAGCCCGGCGAGTTCACTTCTGCCCGGACTTCGTCTGCCGCAAGCAGCTTCGCGCCGGTGCCGAGCCGCGCGGCAAGAGCCGCCCCCTCGCGCAAGTTGTCGGCCTGCCAGGGCTGTGTCGCCACCGCGAGCTCGCCAGACCGGACGAAATCACAATCGATCTGGTAACGCCCGATGGCCCGCTCGATCTCGTCCAGATTGTCGCGGCCGAGACGCTCCAGCTCTGCCAGCTCCGCCGGGAAGCGGTCGTGCCCGTTGGCCAGTCCGTGGGTGAGGCTGGCCGCGCAGAAGCCGCCATTCCGGCCGGTGCCAGCCCAGGCCAGCCGACGGCCCTCGAGCAGCACGACATCGCGGTCAGGGTCGGCTTCCTTGGCCTGCAGGGCAGTCCACAGGCCCGTGAAACCGCCGCCGACGACAGCGAGATCCGCGACCGCGCGTCCGGCCAGCGCGGGCTCGGCTCCGGGCCGCGTTACGCCCGGCTGGTCAAGCCAGAACGGGACCGGACGAGCAGCCGCCAGCGCCGTGTCTACCTGGCCACGGGCGACCTGATCACGGGCGACCCGACCACGGGCGAACTGAGCATCGCTCATGCTTACGCGCCCGGCTAGATGCTGGTCGCGATCGAACCGAACAGCTTGTCCCACAGGGCAAGCTGGTCAGGGTCCCGGAACTGGTAGTAGCCCTTGGATCGGGCCCGGAACTCAGGCGTCGGGAACACCAGGTCCGAATCGGCCGTGTAGGACGGCGGCTTGCCGATCTCACGCCGCATCGCGGCAAGCTCCTGCGCCGCCCAGCCGGACGGGCTGAGCAGGACCAGCCGCGCATCGGGTACCGGACACACATAGTCGTTGTAGTACTCGACGACGGCCTCGATCTGCGGCTGATAGAAGTAGTCCATCAGCGTCATCGCGTCCTTCGGATTCTGCGCGTGCACAGGGATGCACATGTTGTCCGTCCAGAACATCCCGCCCTCGGCCGGCATCAGCAGCTGCAGGTCCTGGTAACGCTGCTGCAGGTTGGCCTGGAAGATGTCGCCGGAGAACGCCTGCGAGACGACGATCTCGCCGCTCTTGAGGTTGTCGATGTAGTTCTGGTCGTAGTAGCCGCGGACGATCCCGTCACTCTTCTGCTTCTGCAGGAGCAGGGCAGCCTTGCGCCACTCTGCTTCGGTCGAGGTCGCCGGGTCGACGCCGAGCGCCAGCAGGCCAACGCTGCCCAGCTCGTAGGTGTCGCTCATCATCCCGACCCTGCCGGCGTACCGCTGGTCGAACAGGATTCCCACGCTGTCGCCAGGTTCCTTGACGACCGAGGCGTTGTAACCGATCGCCGTCCAGCCGGACTGCCACGCCATGGTGTAGGTGTTGCCGGGATCCCACGGCGGGTTTCGCACCAGTGACCCCGCATACGCCCTGAAGTTGTTCATCATCGACTGATCGAGCGGGATCAGCCAGTCGTTGTTGATCAGCTCGCCGAGCGCCGGGCTGTTATTGGTCGACACGATCACGTCGTAGCCGGTGTACTCGTTGCGCTCCAGCGACGGCCTGATCGAGTTGTAGAACGGCAGGTTCTCGCTGATCGGCTCGCTGTAGTTAACCCGGATGCGCGTCAGGTCGGTAAAGTGCTCGAGCGTCGGGTGCCGGTTGTCCAGTAGGTCGATGTAGTCAGGCCAGTTCGCGAAGTTGACCGTGTAGTGGAGCTCCTGCTTGCTCCACCAGGCGGAGCTGCCAACGGCATCCGCGGCGGCCGGCGGAGCCGGCGCCGGGCCGCCGCACGCCGCCAGCAGGCTGGACAGACCGGCGGCGCCCAGCACACCGCAGACAGCGGTCGCGCCCCCGGCTTGCAGCAGCCCGCGGCGCGACAGGCGCGGCATCGTCAGGCCACGCCAGGCAGCGGGATCGGCAATCGCTCCGCTCGTATCCGTCCCGCTCGGGCCGGTCTCCCGCTCTGCCATGCGTCAGGCCTCGATGTTGCTCATAACATGCTTAATCCGGGTGTAGTCATCGAAACCATAGCCGGACAAGTCCTTGCCGTACCCGGAGTGCTTGAAGCCGCCGTGCGGCATTTCCGAGACGAACGGGATATGGGTGTTGATCCACACCGCGCCGAAGTCGAGTTGGCGCGCCAACCGCATCGCCCGGCCGTGGTCGCGCGTCCAGACGCTCGCCGCCAGGCCGTACTTCACCCCGTTGGCCCAGCGCAGCGCTTCGCCTTCATCGCCGAACCGCTGCACGGTGATGACCGGCCCGAACACCTCGTCCTGGATCATCTCGTCGTCCTGATGCAGGCCGGTGACCACGGTCGGCGCGAAGCAGAACCCGCGCGCGCCAACCCGGTGCCCGCCGGTCGCGATCGCGGCATGGGCGGGAGCCCGATCCAGGAAGCCCTGCACCCGGGCCAGCTGAGCCGGGTTGTTCAGCGGACCGTAGTACGCGTCGGGCACCTCCCGGCCGGCCGTCTTGACCGTCGCGGCCTTAGCGATCAGGGCGTCGGTCAGGTCCGCGCTGATACCCGGACCCGCCAGCACCCTGGTCGCCGCGGTGCAGTCCTGACCAGCGTTGTAGTAGCCGGCATCGGTGATGCCCTGGGCTGCCTGCTCCACGTCGGCGTCGTCGAACACGATGACCGGCGCCTTGCCGCCGAGCTCCAGGTGCACGCGCTTCAGCCCGGCGGCAGCGGCCTGCGCGACCTCGATGCCTGCCCGGACCGAGCCGGTGATCGACACCATCTGCGGGATGTCGTGCGACACAAGGGAGCGGCCGGTGTCCCGGTCACCGCAGATCACATTGAGTACGCCCGGCGGGAAGAACTCAGCGGCGATCTCAGCCAGCAGGAGGGTCGAGACCGGCGTGGTATCGGATGGCTTGAGCACGACAGTGTTCCCGGCGGCAAGCGCGGGCGCGAACTTCCAGACCGCCATCATCATCGGGTAGTTCCATGGCGCGACCTGTGCGCATACCCCGACCGGCTCGCGCCGGATCATCGAGGTGTGCCCGCTCAGGTATTCCCCTGCCGACCTGCCCTCCAGCAGGCGGGCTGCGCCGGCGAAGAACCGCAGCTCGTCAGCGAGCGGCGGCACCTCATCGGTGCGCGTCAGCGCCACTGGCTTTCCGGTGTTTCGCGACTCGGCTTCGACCAGGTCCTCGGCCCTGTCCTCGATCGCGTCCGCGAACCTGAGCAGCGCGCGGCTCCGCTCGGCAGGCGTGCTGTCGCGCCAGGTCTCGAACGCTTCCGCCGCCGTCCGCAGTGCGGCATCGACATCAGCCGGGCCGGACACCGGCGCCTGCAGGTACGTCTCGCCGGTGCTCGGGTCAACGACGTCGCTGGTTTCGCCGTCCTCCGATGGCCGGTACTCGCCGCCGACGAAGTTGGCTAGCACCCGCCGGGTGCCGGGCTGAGCGACGCGCGCCTCGCCTACTTCCACCACGATCCTCCCGGTGAACCGATGCCAAGTCGGGTACGACACTGACAGAGAAATAGGCATTGCACAAGCGAATCAGTGACAGATTGGCCTAGACTCTACGGAATTAGTTGACAGATGCCCATAACATGGCACGATGGGGTTGGAAGGAGGGCCCACGTATGGCGCATACGCCGGTAACGCCGCTCGCTTCGGGCGCTCGGAACCGGGGCCAAGCGGGCCGCCGTGAGCCAGACAGCAAGATCGTGCTCGACAACCTGTCGAAGCAGATCATCGAACAGCTCCAACAGGACGGCCGGCGATCCTACGCGGCGATCGGAAAGGCCGTCGGGTTGTCCGAGGCCGCCGTCCGGCAGCGTGTCCAGCGCCTCATTGACGTTGGCGCAATGCAGATCGTGGCGGTCACCGATCCGTTGTCGCTGGGTTTCCCGCGCCAGGCCATGGTCGGCATCCGCTGCGGCGGTGACCTCGAGCGGGTTGCCGACCATTTGGCGGGTATGGAGGAGATCGACTACGTCCTCATCACCGCCGGGTCTTTTGACCTGCTGATCGAACTCGTCTGCGAGGACGACGATCAGCTGCTGGAAATCCTCGGTCGCGTGCGCTCGATTCCTAGCGTGACGCAGACGGAGACCTTTGTTTACCTGAAACTCTGCAAGCAGACCTACAGCTGGGGGACCAGATGAGTACGGCGTACAGCAACGACGAGATCGCGGCGCTGCAGGAGAAGGCCAAGCGCCATCTCTGGCTGCACTTCACCAGGATGTCGTCATATGCCGCTAGCGAGGTCCCTGTCATTGTCCGTGGTGAGGGCCAGTACGTGTTTGACCAGCACGGCAAGCGATACCTGGACGGGCTGGCCGGGTTGTTCGTCAGCCAGATCGGGCACGGCCGCACCGAAGTCGCCGAGGCAGGCGCCCGGCAGGCTGCCCAGCTTGCGTATTTCCCGCTCTGGTCGTACGCCCATCCGCAGGCGATCGAGCTGGCTGACCGGCTGGCCGCGATGGCGCCGGGCGACCTCAACCGGGTCTTTTTCACCAGCAGCGGGTCCGAGGCCGTCGAGTCGGCCTGGAAGCTTGCCAAGCAGTACTTCAGGGCTATCGGCCAGCCCAGCAGGTACAAGGTCCTGAGCCGGTCCATCGCCTACCACGGCACTTCGATGGGCGCGCTCGCGATCACCGGCCTGCCGGTCATCAAGGAGCCGTTCGAGCCGTTGCCGGCCGGCGGGGTCCGGGTGCCGAACACCAACTTCTACCGTGCCCCGCAGTTCGTGGCCGACGACGTGACCGCGTTCGGGATCTGGGCAGCAGACGAGATCGAGAGGGCTATCCAGCGCGAGGGCGAGGACACCGTGGCGGCGGTCGTCCTCGAGCCGCTGCAGAACTCCGGCGGGTGCTTCCCGCCGCCGCCCGGCTATTTCCAGCGGGTCAGGGAGATCTGCGACAGGTACGGCGTGCTGCTGGTCTCCGACGAAGTGATCTGCGCCTTCGGCCGGCTCGGCTACAACTTCGGGTCGGAGCGCTACGGCTACCAGCCTGACATCATCACTTTCGCCAAGGGCGTCACATCCGGTTACGCACCGCTCGGCGGCATGCTCGTCCGGGACGCGCTCATGGAACCTTTCAACGAGGGCCAGGCTTCCTTCCTGCACGGCATCACGTTCGCCGGGCACCCGGTTTCCTGCGCGGTCGCCATGGCGAACCTGGACGTCTTCGAGAAGGAGGACCTGCTCGGCAACGTCCGGGCGCACGAGGCCGCGTTCCGGGCCACCCTGGAGAAGCTCCACGACCTGCCGATCGTCGGTGACGTCCGCGGAGACGGCTACTTCTACGGCATCGAGCTCGTCAAGGACAAGGCCACCAGGGAGACCTTCGATGACGACGAGTCCGAGCGGCTGCTGCGCGGCTTCCTGTCGCACGCGCTCTTCGACGCCGGGCTAATCTGCCGGGCCGACGACCGGGGTGATCCGGTTATCCAGCTGTCCCCGCCGCTGACCTGCACCCAGGAGCACTTCGACGAGATGGAGCAGATTCTCCGCGCTGTCCTCACGGAGGCCTGGACCAAGATCTGATCAGGGCGCAGCCAAGAGTGCGAGTGGCGCGCGTCCTGCCTTTCCGG
>DATJNX010000014.1:0-44877 GCA_035507615.1 Streptosporangiaceae bacterium | reverse complement strand
GGGATATGTCACTTTGACTTCGGTGATGGCTTGGGGGAAGTCGCGCTTGTTGTTGGTGATGAAGCGTTCGGCTCCCAGCCCGACGGCAGTGGCAAGGTGCGTTGCGTCGGCGGCCCGCAGCCCGTACTTGCTCGCGAGGGCGGTCGCGAGGTCCGCGGTCGCCCGGTCGATTGGACGCAGTTCAAGACGAGCAAGCAGCCCTGCCAGAATGCGCACTTCGGCGGAGTCGCCGTCGCGGCGTGGCTGGCCGAGAACTTCTGGCAGCAACAGAACCGATCCCGCGCCGGCAGGTTGCTCGGTAAGCCGAGCGCCCGCGGGGCGCGCTCCGCGGGCAGTGCGCTCCCAGCCGGGTTCGCTGCCGACTGGGAGCGCCATTGTCGATCATCTGTCAGTCGTCGGCGCTGGCCCGATCACTGACTGATGCATCGGCTAGTCCTTGCTGAGCTGCGACGAGCAGCGGCATCATCGCGATGAGATCTTCGCGGCCATCCTGACGGCCCCGCGACCACATCGCCGCCTCGTGCTTGAGCTGGATCACCATCTGCCGGGCGCGGAACGCTTCAGCCTGCCAGCGATCGATGTCCTCTTGCATTGCGTCTTGGCTGCGGGCCATTGCCGCACTCGCCCACGACAGCGTCAGTCCCCACGAGACTGCGGCAGCTGTCACGGACCAGCCGATAATGTCAACCACCATTGCCGGCGCCTTGACGCACTCGGCTGGTGCGACCTGAGACTAGCCCTGTGACCTGGGAATCTAGCCTCTTGCGGATATTGAAAGCGGAGGTAGTGTGGTTAGTTGCCATGAGCTATTCCGTTCCTGACTGAGGTCGGATGGATCTTGGTTATGAACTGGGCGGGCCGGCGTGCCCGCCCAGTGTCATGTCGGCGACGAGACGCCTGTCGGCTGGAGTACTGCCGTAGCGGGGGATCTCGCGCCGCGGCCCATCGTTCCAAGTGCCAGTTGGCGTCATGGCTGCCGCGAGGCCACGAGAGAGCGGACCCGGTGGGAGGCCGACATGAGAGAACCTGCTGGCCGTTTGACCTAGCGATCATCAGCGACCTCCCGCCCCCGCGAGGCTGAGCCCTCTGATTTGAATTGTGAGTTAGTGCTTCATTCGCTGCAAGGTGCAGTGCAAGAAGTCACGAATTTTTCTCAGGTTCTTCATCTAGTCACTGTCCCGGCGCTACGATTCCTGTGAGTTTGCTGCGTCAGCTGCGACTGGCCTGACAGGAAGTAGCAGGTGCCCGATCTCAGGAGCTCGGCAGCTAACCGCGCCCTAGCCACAGAACTACGCCGGCTACGGGAGCTGGCGGGCATGTCCGGCGACGAGGTAGCTAGCACGCTGCGCTGGTCCGCTTCCAAGGTGAGCCGCATCGAGACGAACCGCATCGGGATCAAGCCCGCGGACCTCAACCGGTTGCTTGACCTGTATGTCGTCGATGACACGCGGCGTGCTCAGCTGGTCGCGCTTGCGGCCGAACCCGAGCCGCGCGGGTGGTGGAGCGGGTACGGAGATTCGATCACGACTGAGTACGCGACGTACATCAGCTTGGAGGCAAGCGCCACTGCGCTCAGGTGCTGGTCGCCGGAGCTCATTCACGGTCTGCTGCAAACCGAGGATTACGCAACCGCGATCATGGAGATCGACTCTCCAGCCGTCGCGCACGCTCCTCCGAGCACGATACGGCGTCGCGTCGAGGTCAGAATGCGACGTCAGGCGCTCCTCAAAGGCCCCGAACCCAAGCACTTCAGCTTCATGCTTGATGAAGCCGCCCTGATGCACCGGTACGGCGAGCGTGAGCTGATGCGCCGCCAGCTGCTGCACATCAACGAGATATCGCAGCTTCCTAATGTCTCGATCCGCATCCTCGCCTTTACGGGTCTTCACCCGGTCGTGAGCCCGGGTGCGTTCGCCCTGCTGGAATTTGCGCCGATGCACGGAATCGCGATCGGTGATGTCGTCTACACCGAGCAGCTGACCAGGAACGACTTCATCGAGGATGAAGACGCCGCGTTCGAATACCGGCTTGCTTTCGATCGCATTGGCCGCGAGGCACTCGACGAGGAAGCGTCGCGTCAGCTGATCGCTACGATCGCCGCCGAGCGCTGGGGCAGCGCGCCGGCGTGATGCCACTCCCCGATTCATGAGGCACACTGGAAGTTACCGCCCAGTCAAGCTCGGGCGGACGGGTGCAGAGGAGTGGTTGTGCCAGCGGAGATTAGCAACACTTTCGGTCCTGGCAGTGAAGCACAGCCCGCCTTCGGTACCGACGAGCTGAACTGGCGGCGCAGTTCGCTATGCGGCAGTCACGGATCGTGCGTTGAGATTGCGAGCCTGCCGGACGGGGGCACGGCCCTGCGCGACGGCAAGTCTCCGGATCGCGTGCTTTTCTTCAGCCGGGAAGAGTGGGACGCGTTCATGGCCGGCGTGAAGGCGGGAGAGTTCGGGTAACCGCGCTCAGGCGGCCGGGCTACGCGCGGGTTTCTTCCGGAGTTCAAGAATGCGTGCAGCGCCGCGGATGACACAGCGCAGCGGGTCATCGACCACCATCACGGCGATGTCGGCTGCAGTCTCGATCCGGTAGGCCAGGCCAGGCAGCAGGGCACCGCCGCCAGCCAGCCGGATCTTGCCGCGAACCACTTCCTCGGCCAGGTTCGGCGGGATGTCGGACAGCAACTCTTCCACCGCGCTGGTAATCGCCGTCACGGTTGGCTCGATTGCGGCGGCGACGAGCTTGGCCGAGACATCCTGGACCCGCGGCACCCGGCGGCCCGCATCCACGCCGACCGTCTCGGCTGCCGCGATGGACCCGTCGGCGAGACCGAGCGTCATCTTCAGGTTGCGAGCCGCGTTACGGCCGATGAGCAGCCCGTGCTCCACCCTGACGGCACGGATAATGGCCTCGTCCATGGCATTGCCGCCAAGCCGCAGCGAACGCGCGCGGACTACGTGCCCGCCGGCCAGCACAGCTACCTCTGTGGTACCGCCGCCGATGTCAAGGACGAACGCACCGGAACCCGTCAGCAGGTCAAAGCCGGCTCCGGCTGCCGCCGCGACCGGCTCATCCACCAGCTGGACGGTGCACCGAGGTCTGAGCGCTTCAGCAGCGGCCGCGACTGACCTGCGCTCGACGTAGGTTGCCTCGACCGGAAGGCAAATGACTGCCGTCGTCTTGCCAAGACGGCGGTGCACTCGTGCCTGCCGAAGGAACGCTTGCAGCATCGCAACGGTGGCGTCCAGGTCGGCGATCACCCCGTCGCGGAGCGGATGGATGACCTCGACATCTTGCGGCTCCTTGCCGCTGAGACCATCGGCGGCAGCGCCAACCGCCACGACACCGCCAGTCGCGTGGCTGATCGCGATTGCCGACGGTTCCTCGACCACGATCCCCCGGCCGGCGACGTAGATAAGCGTGTTGACCGTGCCAAGGTCGATCGCCACGCCCGACCTAAACCGCATCGCTCGCCCTTTGCCCTATTTGAAGATCCGGTAACCAGTATGGGGTCACGCGCGACGGGCGTAGCAGCTTCCCCCCGCGTCGTGCTCCAAACTTGACCACGGGCTGCCGAGCCGACCTCGGAGCTGGTCAGCTAACCGGCAGGCCCAAGGCGGCGACGCCGTTGCTGTTCGCGGTGAACAGCCAGTCACGGGCGAAAACCGACTGGCCAAAGGTCGGTCCGGCCTGCAGCTGCTCGATAACATCGCCGGTCGAGGCGTCAATGAGATAGACGCCGGGTGCGGAGCCGGCGAAGACGCCTGCGGCAAGGACGCCGCCAGCGTCCAGCGTGAGGCTGCCGTAGACGTTGCCGCCCAGCGGGGTTGCACTCACCCGTACCGCCGGATGCACTGGCGATGCGCTTCCACCAGACGAGCCTCATGGTCGCCTGGCTCAGCGCGTAGAACACGCCGTTCTTGTTACACGCGCCGACGTAACGGCCGAAGAAGACCGGCGAGCCACCGAAGTCGCCGTCCGTAGTCACCTCGCGCCGCGGCACCTTAAACGACCCGAGCAGCCTCAGCCGGACGGGCGAGAGTTTGAGGATGGATTCAGAGTTATGCAGCCGCGGCGCGTCGCAACCTGATGCGATGCCGATGTAGACCCGGCCGCGCGCAACCGTCGGCGACGACCAGTCATAGTAGTTATTGACTTCCTGGACGGGATGCCGATCACCGAGCGCCACTCACGGTGCAAGTCAGATGCCCTGAGAGCGTAGAGATACCCATCGCCGCCGGCCACGTAGACGGTCAGAACCCCATTAGCAGGGTTGACAGCGACGGTGGCAGTAGCAGTGATGCCGCGCGCCGGACAGGTCAGCCGCGGCCCGGGTCAGCGTCTTCACCGTCGCCGACGTGATCACAGTCTGCGAAGCGTGCTCGCGCTACCGCATCAGGTTGTCGGGGTCACCGGCAGCCCCCAGGCGGCGACGCCGCTGCTGGTCGCGGTGAACAGCCAGGCCCGGGCGAATACCGACTGACCGAAATCCATGCCAGTGGTGAGCTGCTGCGTGATGACCGCACCGGTAGCCGAGTTGATCAGTGACACTCCTGGCGTGGCGCCACCGAAAATGCCGACGGCGAGGACTCCGCCGCCGTCGAGCGTCGGGCTGCCAATGACGCTGCCTGGCATCCCCGTGGCCCAGACCACCACGCCGGTGCTCGCCAGGCGCTCCTGGACCGAACCTGCGTAGGCGGTCCCGCTGATCGTGGTCTTAGCTCCGCCAAAGAAGAGGTCAGTGCCGTTATAAGCCGGAGCGGCGAGGCACTCGCCCGAGCCGCCAGCCGCGTTGGCAATGCGCTTCCACCAGACGAGCTTCATGGTGGCCTGGCTCAGCGCGTAGAACACGCCGTTCTTGTCGCAGGCCCCGACGTAGCTGCCGAAGAAGACCGGCGAAGCGCCGAAGTCGCCATCGTAGGTGACCTGGCGCTGCGGCACCTTGAACGAACCCAGTAGCTTCAGCCGGACCGCGGAGAGCTTGAGGATCGACTCGGAGTTCTGCAGCCGCGGCGCGTCGGCCGGGCCGTTACCGGTGGTCGCGTACACGTCACCGTTCGGCGCCACCGCGATGCTCGACCAGACCGAGCCGCCCGCGTTCTTCGCACCCGCGGGAACGCTGAAGAACTGCCCGAGCTTCTTGCCCGTGCCTTCGTCGAAGGCCAGCACCCCAGCATGGACCAGCGGCTTGTCGCAGCTCGAAGAGATACCCACGTACACCCGGCTGTGCGAGACCGTCGGCGATGACCAGTCGTAGTAGTCATTCACCTTCTTGGACGGGACGCCGATCACCGCGCGCCATTCACGCCGCAGGGTGGTCGCACTCAGCGCGTACAGATAGCCGTCACCGCCGGCCACGTAGACGGTCAGCAGCTTGTTAGCGGGGTTGACCGCGACGGTAGCAGTCGACGTGATGCCGTTAGCCGGACAGGTCAGCTGCGGCTGGTGACCGAGGAAAACCTTCTCGAGCACCTTGCCGGTGTGCACGCTCAGCTTGTAGAACCAGCCGCTCTCGGATCCGATGAAGACGGCCCCGGCGGCCTCCGTCGGGCTCGCATTGAAGGTAGCGCCATCAGTGAATGACCACTGCCGGGTCAGCGACGGTGCCGTGGCCGGGGTGATCACAGTCTGCGAAGCGTTGTACGAGGCGTGCTGCGCCCCGTCCAGGTAGGCGGGCCAGTCGGCAGCGGTCGGAGGCTGGCTTGCCGCCGGTACTCCGCTCGTCTTGGCGGCGACCGTGGCGGACGCCGGTGCCGCGAAGGCCGCCACCGTGCTGCACATCGCGACCAGGCCGATGAGCCCGGCACTCGCAGGTCGCGCTAGGACGCGCCTCGCTCGGCTAGCCCTGTTCTGGTCATGACGAATTGTCTGGCCCGCTGTCATCTGAGTCGCCCTGCTCCTGTCCGGCATCGGTTGTTTTTCGCAAGTCCTCGCTGCTGGGTCAGGACGAGGGCACCACTGGAAGACCCCAGGCCGTGACCCCGTTGCTAGTCGCGGTGAACAGCCAGCTATCGGCAAACACCGACTGGGCGAACGTGGCACCGGCACTGAGCGGGTCGACGACGATCGCGCCGGTACTGGCGGCGATCAGATACACGCCGTTAGGCGCCTTGGAGTACGCGCCCACCGCTAGCAGACCGCCACCGTCCAGGGTGGGACTGCCCATGACCGCGCCGGGCAGGCCGGTCTGCCACAGCAACGCGCCAGTGGTCGCCGATCGCGCGCTCACCGAGCCGGGATAGGTGGCCTTGTCGAACGTCGTCTCGTTGCCGCCGAAGAACAGCTCCTTGCCGTTGTAGGCCGGCGACGCGATGCATTCCCCGCGCTTCGGTCCGCCAGACGAGACGCCGATCCGCCAGCGCCAGACAAGCTTCATCGTGGCCTGGTTCAGCACGTAGAAATAGCCGTTCTTGTTGCAGGCGCCCACGTACTTGCCGAAGAACACCGGCGACCCGCCGAAGTCGCCATCACCGGTGACCTGCCGCACCGGAATCTTGTAGGAGCCAAGCAATTTGAGCGTGTTCGGATCGAGCTTGATGATCGACTCGGAGTTCTGCAGCCGGGGATTTCTGGCCGGCCCGTTACCGGTGGTGGCGTAAACGTCGCCGTTCGGTGCGACGCCGATGCTCGACCAGACCGAACCGCCGGTGTTGTCGACGCCCCGCGGCACGGTGTAGTACACGGCGAGCCGGCGTCCGGTGGCCTGGCTGTAGACGGCGACGCCGCCGCGGATCAGCGGGACATCGCAGTTCGACGAAATGCCGAGGTAAATCTTGCCGTGCGAGATCGTCGGCGAGGACCAGTTGAAGTAGTTGTTGATCTTCTTCGAGGGGATCCCGACGACTGCCCGCCACTCCACACTGAGGTTGGACGCCTTCAGCGCGTACAGATAGCCGTCACCGCCGGCAACGTAGACAGTCGGGATGTGTCCGTGCGGCGAGAAACCAACTGCTGCGGTAGAGGCAACGCCGGTTGCCGGACACGTCAGGGCAGGCTGCGCGCCGATGTTGCGCTGGCTCAGGATCGCGCCAGTGTGCACGCTCAGCTTGTAGAAGGCGCCAGAAGCCGAGCCTATGTAGACGGCGGTGCTGGTCACCGTAGGGCTCGCCAGGTAAGGCGCGCCGGTCGTGAAGCTCCACTGCTCGGCGAGCGTCGGTGCGCTGGCCGGCGTGATGAGCGTCTGCGAGGCGTTATAGGACGTGTGCAGCGGGCCGTTGAGGTAGGCCGGCCAGTCGGTTGGCGGCAGGGTCGCCGCGACGCCGGCCGGCAGTAGCTTCGCCCGCGAGGATTCGTGACCCGTCGTCACGGTCCGCGAGGCCGGCCGACCAGTCCCCGCAGCGGCCGCCGACGCGACGCCGCTGCCTGCCGCCACGCTGCCGCCGATGGCGGCCGTGCTCAGTAGTCCTGCGCTGATAACTGCGGCCGCAGCACGAACAGCTTTCGCGCGGCCACGCGGCAACGGCTGGCCAGCCACTGCGCCCATCGATCCCGCCCCACTCAGGTCCCGCCCAGTTGATTAGCAGGACCAATAGTGGCAGCGGTAAGGCTACGTTTCCGTAACTTCGGTAATTTCCTGAAAACTACAATTATGTAGAACTGCCAGCGCGTCAGCACAGTGTCACTATCCGAGGCCCCCACGGCGACGCCTGATACAGGCCGCCTTCGCGGGCTCACATCATGTCGAACTTGTCCGGGTCGGGGCGGGTCCGCGGCTGGAAGTTCGAGACGCCGATCGACCGCGCGGCCGTCCCGGCCGAACTCCTCGAGCGTGTTCCAGGTCGACACGTAGTCACCGCCATACCGGTCGGCAGCGGCCAGCGGATCAGGCCGGCCAGATTTCCGGCCTGACAGTCTGATCATGGGCACCGGGTCTAGCATGCTGAGCCATGCGGCTTACGGGTAGTTTCCCACGATTGCTGGTCATTCTCTCAGCTGGCCTGACGCTGGCGACATGCGCAGCGGGCGCCAGCCTGGCGGGCACCGCGACCGGTGCGATAACCCAGGCGACGTCGCACGCGACGGCCGGCGCCCAGGCCGAAGCCAGGCAGCTCCCTCGCTACGGGAACCCGGCCGGCCACGCGACGGTCCCCCCAGCCGCACGCGCGGTGAGTACCGCCAAGCCGGCGACGGTCATCGGAAGCGGCACCCCGGCGGGCTGCACCTCGAAAAAAGTCGTGCGTGCGGTCGCCAAGGGCGGCGTGATCACCTTCAATTGCGGCCCTAACCCGGTCACCATCACCATGACGGCGACCGCCAAGGTCGTGAACACCCACCGCAGGACGGTGATCGACGGCGGCGGCAAGGTCACGCTCAGCGGCGGCGGCAAGGTCCGCATCCTCTACATGAACACCTGCGACCCCAAGCAGATCTACACCACCAGTGACTGCTGGCAGCAGAAATGGCCGCAGCTAGTCGTGCAGAACCTGACGTTCACCGGTGCCTACTCCGGCGTCCGGGAGACCAAGACCTCCGATTACGGCGGCGGCGCCATCTTCGCCGAAGGCGGCCAGCTCAAGGTCGTCAACTCCGGATTCTTCAGTAACCGCTGCTACCGCTCCGGGCCCGACCTCGGCGGCGCGGCGATCCGGGCGCTCGGCATGTACGCACACCGGCCGGTGTACATCACCGACGACACCTTCCGCGGCGGTCGGTGCTCCAACGGCGGCGCTCTCAGCAGCATCGACGCTAGCTGGGACGTGCTCAACACCGTGATGACGAGGAACAAGACCACCGGCCGCGGCGAGAACCCGGCGGCCCACGGCACTCCCGGCGGCGGCAGCGGCGGCGCTATCTACACCGACGGCGACAACTACAACGTCACGATCAACGGCTCGCTCATCCGCTTTAACACCGCTGGCGGCGGGGAAGGCGGCGCCGTCTTCTTCGTGGTCGACTCTGGCTCAGGCAAGCTGACGATCGAGTACTCGACGCTGCACCACAATCCGAGCGGCGGCTATGTGAACTTGCCGGGCATTTTCGATGAAGTTGACGGGACGGTCACCACCCCGACGGTGATCCACTCCACAATTAACTGAGCGGTCACTCAGCTGAGCGGCCACTGTAGCGGGGCGCGAGCCCGCCCGAGCCGGAAGAGCCCGTGCATGACCGCAACTGATCGGCCGCGAGGCTTGCGAGCAGTGGGCGCCCTGCTCACCGCACTGGCATGTTGCCTGCCGATCGCGGCGACCTGGTCGAGCACCGGAGCGCAAGCCAGCACCGAAGCGCAAGCCAGCACCGCGGCCCCGCATGACGAAGCCGCGGACGCTGCGCCGGGCAGCAACCTGCTGCTCAATGCTGGCGCGCAGGCTGGCGCCTTCTCAGCCCGCGGCTGGGACGCCGTCACGATCCCCGGCTGGGCCGTGCTCAGCGGCCTGCCCACCGTGGTGCGCTATGGCACCTCGCGTTTCCCGGCGGCGACCGGCCGCCAGCCGGCCGTCCGCGGCGGCCAGCTGTTCGCCGGCGGTGCAGGCGGCACGGCCAGGTTGCGGCAGGTCGTCACGCTGCGTCCGGCCGGGGAAACGGGGTTGCCTGCCCGCACCGACTTCCGCCTGTCAGCCTTCCTTGGCGGCAGCGGCAGCAGTTCGGCTGCGGTCTCGGTCACTTTCCTGTCCGCAGCCGGCCGGGTACTCGGCAAGGCCAGCATCGGGCCGGTCGGCGGGCACGGCGTGGCGGCCGCCCGCATATCACTGCGCCGGCGGTCGGGAGCGGTCCCGGCCGGGGCCGTGCACGCCGACGTCGTGCTGACCCTCGCGACGACGCTGCGGCACATCGACGGACCATACGCGCCTTACGCCGGATACGACCGCGGCGCGGCAGACAACATCCGGTTCAGCGTGTCCGCCCCGGTACGCCGCGCGGCGTTGAGGCCACCGGTGGCTAGGGTGCCCCGTTTCCAGCATGTTTTTCTGTTTTATTTCGAGAACGAGGATTTCGGCTCGGTCATCGGCAACACCAGGCAGGCACCGTTCCTGAATAGCCTGCTGCCGCACGCCAGCCTGCTCAGCGACTTCTTCGCTGAGGAACATCCGAGCGACGGCAACTACCTCGCGCTCGCTGGCGGGAGCACATTCGGCGTCCCGCTGACTGATCCGCTTGAGGAGAACTCCCAGTACACGATCAACGCTCCGGATATCGGCGACCTGTTCGATGCCGCGCACGAAAGCTGGAAGGCGTATCTGCAGAGCGCGGACGGGCCGTGCGACGACACAGTGCACGGCTATTACTGGGACGACGACATGCCGATGACGTACTTCGCCGACGTCCGAGACCGGCCGGCGTATTGCGCGTCGCATCTGGTGCCGTTGCAGGCCATGCAGGCTGACCTGGCCAGCGCCGCTACCACGCCGAACTTTGCCTGGGTCAGCCCCGATGACTGCAGCGACATGGAAGGCTGCGGAATCGCCGCCGGGGACGCGTTCCTGCGGGCAGAGCTCGGCGAGATCATGCGGTCGCCGGCCTGGCGCACTCAGCGGTCGCTGGCGATCATCACGTTTGACGAGGACGGCTACGACTACCAGCGGCCGGCCCAGCGGGTTGCGACCATCATGATCGGGTCCGCGGGAGTGCGGCAGGGCTATGTGTCCCGCGTCCGGTACACCCATTACAGCTTGCTCCGCACGATCGAGGCCGCACTCGGCACCGGCGCGCTGACCGCGAATGACCGCTACGCGCAGCCAGTCAACGACGTGTTCCTGCCGGGCAATGCGGAGCCGGCTGACAGCGGGTCGCTCGCCGCCAGGCCGGGTGATGCCGGCACGAGTGCGGCTGCGGTGAGCTCACCAACGAGAGGGGCCACCCCGGCGGTTACGCAGCGCCTGGGCGCCGGTTCGGCCGCAGCCGCGCCGAAGCAGCAGACCGCTTTCGTGGTGAACTCGGCATCGGACTCGGTGACCCCGGTCAATCTGGTCACCCGGCGCGCCGACAAGCCGATCCGGGTGGGGGCGGATCCGCAGGCGGTCGCGCTGACGCCGAACGGTCGCATGGCGTACGTGGTCAACTCTGGTTCGGACACAGTAACTCCGATTGCTACTGGCACCCGGCGGGCGGGCGCGGCGATCCCGGTGGGCAGCGACCCGCAGCAGATCGCGATCACGCCGGACGGGCGGACTGCCTACGTGACGAACGAGGGCTCCGATTCGGTAACGCCGATCGACCTGGTCACCGGGGTCGCCGGAACGCCGATTCCGGTAGGCAGCGAGCCGCGGGGTATCGCGATCACGCCGGACGGGCGCACCGCGTTCGTGCTCGACTGGGGCGGTGCGTCGGTGACGCCGATCAGCATTGTGTCGGGTCAGGCGGGCAGGCAAATCCGGGTCGGCGGCTATCCGTTCGCGATCACGGTCGCACCGGACGGCGGCGCGGTCTATGTCGCCAGTTACGGCTCGGACACCGTGACTCGGATCAGCGCTGGCTCGCTGGCGGCCTGGCGGCCGGTCCGGGTCGGCCAGGCCCCGAACGCGCTGGCCGTGAGCCCGGACGGCAGGACAGTCCTCGCCGTCAACGGGGACTCAGACACGGTGACGCCGGTCAGCGCGGCCCAGCCAGACGGTGCTGGCGGTGCTGGCGGTGCTGGCGGTCCGTCGCGGGTCGCCGGGCCGGCCATCCCGGTTGGTTACTCGCCGACGGCCGTGGCGATCACCGCGTCCGGGCAGACGGCGTTCGTGGTCAACACGATTTCCGGAACACTGACGCCGATTTCGCTGGCGTCCGGACAGACCGGAAAGCCCGTGTCGGTCGGCATTTACTCCTACCCGACGGCGATTGTGCTGGCCCCGACCGGATCGACCGCCGTGGTGGTGGACTCCTACGGCGGGCAAGTGACCCTGGTCAACACCAGTTCACGGCGCGCCGTTAAGAGCATCAACGTGGGCGGCTACCCGGTTGCGGTGGCGATCGCCCCGTAGCACCCGGCCGAGAGCAACCCCGCAGCACCCTCGTCCCGGTGCCGCTCCGCAGCACCCTCGTCCCGGTGCCACTCGCACGTAGCAGACGCGCTTCGGTGGCACGTTTCATGGATTCGGCGACCACAAACCAGGGCATAGAGGGCGCGAAAACGTAACAAACCCATGAGACGTTGCTTCGAAACCATGAAACGCCGCTCCGAACCATGAGAGTCCGCTCCGAACCCACGAAAAGGCGCTGATGGCGGCCTGCGCAGCCGAGGGCCTACCGCGTCAGGGCGTCCGCGATCGCCAGCGCAGCGTCGGTAGTCACGCGGAGATTCGAGCTGAGCGCCGTCGGCCAGGTGGACAGTTTCGCCACCACAGTCTGGCTGGGGACGTGCACGAATACGTTCTGGCCATTGATGCCCGAAGCGTAGAAGAACGGCACTGACGGCTCGCGCACCCACCAGCAGTTGCGGTAGTGCCCGTCCGCCGGAAACCCGGGCACGCCACCGCTGACTGCCGCGAACGCGACGGCACCGTCGGGTGCGCCGGCGATCGTGTCGCTGATCCAGGCTGGCGGCACGACCTGATGGCGGCGCACTGCGCGACCGCCCGCGGCGAACAGGAGGCCGAACCGGCCGAGGTCGCGCAGCGTCGCGCAGATTCCGCCGTCTGCCATCGCGTTGCCGTGCGCGTCGACAGTTATCTCGGCGTCGAACTCCGCTCCCATCGGCTGCCAGATCAGCCGGGCGATGAGCTCGTGCAAGCGTGCGCCGCCGGCTTTCTCCGCGACCCAGCCCAGCACGTCTGTGAGGATCGAGCGGTACCGGAACGGGCCGCCGTGCTCACCGTTGTTGTGAAGCGTGGCGTAATACTGCAGCGCGTCGGCAGGCCGTGCCTCCGGGCCGTCTGGTCGCCACAGGTACACCCGCTCGTAGGTCCGGACGTCGGAATCCGGGTTGTCGTAGGTCTCGTCGAAGTGAGTGCCCGTCCGCATGTCCAGCAGGTGCTGCACGGTCGCGCCCTGAAACGATGTGCCCGTCAACTCCGGCACTATCTTCTCGACCGGCGCGGACACATCGAGCTGGCCGGCGGCCGCCAGCACCCCGGTGACCGAGGAAACCACGGACTTCGACACCGACATCAGCAAGTGCGGCGTATCCGCTTCCATGCCATTGAAGTACTGCTCAGCGACGACGCGGCCGCGGTGCAGCACCAGGAAACCATCGGTGTACGTCTCGGCCAGCATCTCGCCGACCGTCAGCTCGCGATCTCCCGAGCGGAACGCAAGCCCGGACAGATCGCGCTCAGCCCGCGGCAGCGGCCGCGGACGGCCGCCACCGCAGCTGATCTTCACAGTCGGGATGAGCTCGCGAATGTGCTGGAACGCCCACCGGTTGAACGGCGGTTCCTGCCAGTTCCCGAGCGTGACCAGCGATTCAGGGGGAAACGGCGGCGTTCCCGCCATCAGCGGACTGCTGCTGCCCGCCTGGTTATCAGTAACTGGCTGCGCCGGGGAAACGGCCATTAGCCCAACTTAGTGGACTGCCTGGTGCGGTGCTGCTTCGATCTAGCCGGGCCCGGTCGGTGCTTGGGGAGGTGCTCCCTTGTGGTGCCGCGCCCGCAGGCGCACCATTCTCGCGCGGGACGTCTGTTCGATGCCAGACGGCCGCGATCGGAGGGGCCATGCACGCCAGTCTCGGGCTCAAGTTCATCGTCCTCACCGCGTCCGCGGGCCTCGTGCTTGTCACGCTGGGCCAGGCTGGCGTTGCTTCCGCGGCGAAAACTCCGCCGGCGAGCAAGAAACTGCCGCAGGTGGCGCACAGCGGCACGGCGGCGATGCGGACACCGGCTACGAGAAGGAGAACGCTATCCCCGGCGACTTATCCCAGCTGGGCGGGCCGCTTCTACAGCGTCTCCGCGACATCGGCCAGTGACGTGTGGGCGGTCGGCCTCAGTGCCGCGGGCGGCCAGATCGCGCACTGGGACGGCAGTTCGTGGAGTGACACCGATTTCAGCGACGGCTACCAGGCCGTCACGGCGCAGTCGCCCACGGACGTGTGGGCGGTCGGCGGAACCTCCTGGTTCTACCCGACCCAGACCCTTGCCCGCCGGTGGAACGGTCAGGCCTGGACCCAGGTGCCGACGCCGACACCAGGCGGCTCCGCCTGGTTCAACGCGGTGGCCGCGACCTCACGCACGAACGCCTGGGCGGTGGGCTGCATGTGCGGCGGTCCCGGTGCCCTTGGCTACGCCACTCCGCTGATCGAGCACTGGAACGGCAAGGTCTGGACGCAGCAGTTCTTCCGGTTGCCGACCCACACCGCGCAGTTCCTCGGCGTGGCTGCGATCTCCCGGAGGAATGCCTGGGCGGTCGGCGGGACTGGCAGCAGCGCGCCTAACAGCGCGCTGATCGAACACTGGAACGGCTACCGGTGGCGGCGGGTGACTACTCCGCCCGGTCTCGGATTCCTGCAGGGCGTGACAGCGACTAAGTGGAACAACGTCTGGGCGGTCGGGTACAACAACACCGGCCCGAGAGCGGTGAGCCTCATCCTGCACTTTAACGGCACCAGGTGGAGCCGGGTGCGCAGCCCGAACCCGACCGGCTCGACCAACCTGTGGGCCGTGTCGGCAAGCTCGCGCTCCAACGCCTGGGCAGTCGGCTACACCAACCTAAGCTGCCCGTGCGGCACTGCGGCGTTCCACTGGAACGGTAAGCGCTGGAGCGCGGTAACCGCCCCTAATCCGCCCGCCGGCTCCCTCGACGCTCTGCTCGGGGTGGTGGCTATCTCACCATCGGATGCCTGGGCCGTGGGCACGATCGACTGGGGCAGCACCATCATCGAGCACTGGAACGGCGCAGCCTGGAACACATAGCCACCCGAAGCCGGGAGGCGCGGCGGTCAGCGTGCTGGTGGCGGCCTCCTCTGCGTCCCGCAGGGCATGCCCAGCTGAATCTCGGTGGACAGGCGGCCGCACGACGGTCAGAGTCTCCGGCATGGACATTCGCATTCAGTGCCTGTGCGTGGACGCTGCCGAGCCGAAGAAGATCGCTTCATTCTGGGAGGCAGCACTCGGCTGGCGCCGGACCTTCGACGAGGACGACGAAGTAGTCATCGAGCCGCCGAAGGGCAGCCCGGAGGGCGGCGTCGCGCCGGACATCCTGTTCCTGAAGGTGCCGGAGGGCAAAGCGGTCAAGAACCGGCTGCACCTGGACCTGCGGCCGAAGGACCAGGCCGCCGAGGTTGCCCGGCTGGAAGCTCTCGGTGCTCGCCGGGTCCACATCGGCCAGGGCGCCGATTCCACCTGGGTAGTGCTTGCCGATCCGGACGGCAACGAGTTCTGCGTTCTCAGGGCGCTGCGCCCAGAGGAACTGGCTGCCCAGCAGGATAGCTAGGGTGGCTTCTCGCAACTTCCAGACTGGAGCAGGTTTCGTACATGGAATGTCGTGTCAGTGAGCTCGTGCTCGGTTGCCGCGACCCTGAGGTGCTGGCGCGGTTCCGGTGCGAGGTTCGTGGTGCTCGATCACGAGGAAGACGACACGCTGGAGATCGGGCCGCGCGAAGGGTTCAGCGGTCCGTAGCCGACGATCATCCTGAGTCGCAGCGACACCCGGTCCTGAACGACTTCTGCGACTGCCAGCGGCAGGGCGTTCTCAGCTTCCGGGTAGCGGCTTCAGCGACTGCACGACGCCCGTCGGCGTCTCGACGCTGACCGGGACGCCGTAATCGGAGAAGGTCATCACCGTCGTAAACGTCGTCCGTCCGCCATCAGCGATCTGCGGCTGCGCTCCGGTCACGGTCGTCCGCATAGTGATCTTGGAGATCAGGTCTGACTGTGCGTGCAGCACTATCGTGCCAGTCAGCTCGTGTGCCTTGACCGAACCGTCTCCGGCGATGTGGTACCTGAAGTCGTAGGTGTCCAGCGCGTTCGCCCCGGTGCCAGTCTGGCCGACGAACTTGACACTGCCCAGCCTGCGCAGGGCGGCGAGGAGGACCGACGGATCGGCCGACGCGCCGCTCGTCGGCGCCCACGCCCGGCCGCCGTTCAGAACCAGCGCCTGAACCAGGGTGCCGCGCCCGGAACGCCAGTGCTGGTCGTTGCCTGCGGAGCTGGTGTAGTACCGGTCGCCGACGATCCGCACCTGGATATAGCCCTCCACCGTGCCGTACGAACTCCGAGGGGCCAGCGTTCCCGATTGGAGCCGCACAACGTCGACGCCCGTGCCGGTTCCAGTACTCGGGCTGTAAACGCCGGTGTAGTCGGCGTACCAGTTGATCAGGTCACGTCTCCCCGAGGTCGGTGTCATCCGGTGACCCGCCAAGGTCGAGGTGTTAACCAGGTGGAGCCGGTAGCTGAGCCGCGTGGAAGTGATCATTGCGGCAACTAGCCTGGCACGCGGCGAGCTTGCCGCATGCCCGCCGGTCCTAGCCGCGCTCGCACCCGCCCGCTCAGCACCGGGCCCCGTCTTTTCGGCACCCGCGCTGGTCCTGTTCGCGCCAGCGCCAACCGAGGCCACGGTCATGCCGATCGCTACGGCCGCCGCCACCCCCGCAGTGCCCGTGGCCGTAGCCACCAGCCGTACGCTGCGCTGCCGGTGTCGCCTGGCGGCGCGAGCGACAAGGTCAGGAGCGGGCTCGAGGCCAGCAACTTCGTCGCGCATCGACGCGGTAAGGACATCCTCAAACGCGGAATTCATGACCAGACTCCGTTCACAAGCGTCTTGCTGTCGTCGGCGGCCCAGACGGCGGCGACCTCCCGGAGCCGGGCAAGGCCACGAGATGCGCTGGACTTCACGGTGCCGACCGAGCAGCCCAGGACGTCGGCTGCCTCGGATTCGCTGAGCTGCTCCCAGTACCGCAGCACCAGCACGGCGCGCTGCCTGGGCGGCAACTGGGATAGCCCCTGGATGAGAGCCATGCGAAGGTGGACCGCGTCGGTACCATCGGACTGGCCTGCGTGCAGCGCATCCGTCTCAAGCTGGGTCCCGGTCCTGCCCAGTACCTCCGGCTGTCGTCGCCGGGCACGCCACTGGTCGACGGCCAGGTGATAGATGGTGCGCCTGAGGTAGATCTCGGGGTCGTCGCTAACCCGGTGCCAGTGCCGCATGACCCGTTCCAGGGCTGCCTGCAGCAGGTCCTCCCCCGCCGCGCGGGATCCGGCCAGCAACGTGGCGGTCGCGAGCAGAGCGGCGCCACGATCAGCGACGAGTGCGCTCAGCCCCTCGAAGCTTCCTTCCGATCGCACGCAGTCTCCTCGGGCCATCAGTCCGGCGAACTCCGGCTCTCACCCAGGACTGACGATGCCTCGTCCGGCAAGGTTGACTGCCGGCAGTCGCGAGAAACTCAGGGCTTGACTCCGATGTCAGCCAGGAAGCGAGCGGCGACACCGCCACAACCCCGTGGCGCGCAACCTTGTCCGATTGGGGGCGCCCATTGATTGGCGTTGAGCCAGAAGTAAGTGACCAGATTGTAGGTCTGATCGTATTCGCGGGCCATCTTGCTGGCGGTTACCGGATGCCCGTCGGCATCGGTCGCTAGCCCTGCCATGATCGGCACAGTCGAGCTCACCGCGCGGATGGCCGTCACCGACTGCGAGACGTAGTCGAAGAACTCGCCGGGATGCTGGTCGGTTCTCTGCGACTGGATCGAGACCACGTCGGCATAGGGCGCGGCCGCCACCTCAACCGCTATCTCACTGGCCAAGGTCGGCTCGTAAACCGACTCGATGATGAAGACGCCGTTGGCATGCGCGAGCTGCGCGGCAGCTTTGATGTAGTACTCCGGGTGGGCTTGCTCGCGCGCGGGCGTCCACTTCCAGATCTCCTGATCGAACAGGATGGTCATGCCGGGCGTTACCTTGCCCGAGCCGATGGCCTTCTGGAACGTCCAGTAGCTGGCGTAAATCGGCACCTGACCCTTCCTGCACGCGCCTGTCTTGGACGCGTACGGCGGCGCGGTGCCAAGGCCGCAGGCGATCCAGTGGAAGTCGGGCGCGTATTTCTTGCCGATCGCGGCGAGATCGTTCTGCTTGATCAAGGCCAGCTTGCTCGGTCCCGGTGTCGCGGACGCGTACGAGGGGCCGGCGCCGGACCAGATGCTCAGTACCGCCACGCCGATCAGTGTGACGACAACAACCAGAACGCCGCGCTTCACGCTGTCCCCTTCTCGGTACGCGGCGGACCGGGCAGCCTGAGATCCAGGCCGGGCTTGAATATGCGGTAGGTCAGGCCGGGCTGCTCGCGCCGAAGCCTTCGGCCGCATCGCCGCTTCCAGTCGCCGTCATGTCGAAGGCGATTCTGCTTGGCGTGACAAGCTTCGCGCAAGGGGAGATTTCCCCTGGTAACGCAGCAATCACCGGCGTCCCTGCCTGCACTAGGCCACCGGTGGCTACCTCGCCGAAGCGTCTAGCGCGGCGGTCAGCACTTCGGCGACCTGGCGCAGCTCCTCAGCGGAGATGACAAACGGCGGTGACACCTGCAGGGCGACGCCGCGTAGCAGCCTGGTAATGACGCCGCGCTCCCGCGCCGCGGCCACTACCCTGGCGCCGAGCCCCGGATCAGCTTCCCTGGCCGCCGGGGCGAATTCGATCCCGGCAAGCAGCCCAGCACCGGTGCGCACCTCACTCACCAGCTCGTGCGCCGCTAGCGGCGCGAGCGCCGCTGCGAGCACTGGCTCAAGCTCCGCCACCCGGCGAACGAGTTGCTCGCGCTCGATGATGTCCAGGTTGGCCAAGCCGACCGCGCAGGCGGCCGGGTGACCCGAGTAGGTATAACCGTGCCGGAAGATCTCCGCGGATCCGGACTGCCAGAACGGCTCGGCCACCCGCGGGCTAGCGATGACGGCGCCAAGCGGCAGGTAGCCCGACGTCAGCCCCTTCGCCACAGTCATCATGTCCGGCTCGATGCCGTACCGCTGGCTGCCGAACCAGGACCCGGTCCGGCCGAAGCCCGTGATCACTTCGTCCGCGATGAACAGGACATCGGCGTCCCGGCATATCTGCCTGACGTCGGCCAGATAGCCCTCCGGCGGGAAGTACACGCCGCCGGCACCGACGACCGGCTCGCAGATGAACGCCCCGACCCGGTCTGGACCGAGCTGGTCGATCATCTTGGCGAGGGCGGCCGCGTCGTCCCACGGCACGTGCTCAACGAGCGTGACCAGCGGCCCGAACGGCTCGGTGTTCACCGAGATACCGCCCAGCGAGGTGCCATACGCGTTGACGCCGTGATAGGCATGCGATCGGCCTATGATGACCTGCTTGGCAGGCTGCCCGACCGCGCGCCAGTACGCTCGGCTCAGCTTGGCCGCCGTGTCGACCGCATCCGAGCCACCGCCAGGAGTGAGGAACACCTTGGCGCCGGCGATCGGGACGAGTCCCGCGACACGTTCCGCCAGCGCCTCAGCCGGCGGGTTCGAGAAGACCTCGTACGTCTGATAGCACGCCAGCTGGTGCATCTGGATGGCAGCCGCGTCACCGAGCTCGACGCGGCCATGACCGACGTTGCAGTACCACAGGCTCGCAAGGGCATCGAGATAGGGCCGGCCGTCGGAGTCGTATACGGTCGCGCCGTCGCCGCGGACTATCTGGACGGCGTGCCCGGCCAGGGCGGCCATGTTGGCGAATGGATTCCACATGGCCGAATTGCCGGCCGCGCCGTCCGTCTGCGGCATTTGACGCCGTCCCTTCGGTTGGTCCTGGGTGCTCAATCTATCGGCGCGCCGGAGCGGCCGCTTCCGGCCGGCTGGTACGGCCTCGGCGGGTCGCCGCTCGGGGCTGGCAGCCAAGTTGCGGCGAGTTCGCTGACCCAGTCGGTGGCTGCGTCGCGTTCCGCGGGCGGCTCCGCGACCACGACGAATTCGGTGACGCCAGCTTCGGCGAGTGCGGGCAGCACCTCCGGGCCAGAGCCGGGCACAGCCACGGCGATACTGAGTTCGTTCAGCTGCCTGCCGTGCTGGCTGCACTGGCCGGCCAGAACCTGCAGCCGGTCCGGCACCTCGGCGGCAGTCAGGTTGAATCCGTACCAGCCGTCGCCGAAGGCGGCTACCCGGTCAAGTGCCGCGTCGGTGGTTCCGCCGACGATCACCGGGAGCCTCCGGTCATGCACCGGCCTCGGATTGACTCGCACTGCCTCGAAGCTCACGAACTCGCCGTGGAAGCTCGCCACGTCTTCCGCCCAGACTTGCCTGATAGCGGACACGTATTCGGCAGTGCGCGCGCCCCGGCGGGCGAACGGCACGCCGAGGGCGGCGAACTCGTCAGCCGACCAGCCGATGCCGATACCGAGCGAGAACCTGCCGCCCGACAGCACGTCGAGAGTCGCCGACTGCTTGGCCACCAGCAGCGGGTTGTGCTCAGGCAGCAGCAAGATGCCAGTCGCCAGCCTGATTCTTCGGGTGCACGCCGCGACGAAGCTCAGTGCGAGCAGCGGATCGAGCCAGTCCGCGTCCGGCGGCACGGCGATCTTGCCGCTGTCGGCGTACGGGTAGCGGGACTGCGGCTCGTCGACCATGATGACGTGCTCGCCGCACCAGAGGGTAGCGAAGCCAAGCTGGTCTGCCCGCTCTGCGACGGCCGCCAGGACTTCCGGCTTACTCCCGTTGCCGATGCCGAGCACGTGCAGGCCGACTTTGACGGCGGCTTCATGATTACGGGCACTCTCGCGGCCCGCCGGACTGATCTCGGTCATCTGCGGTACTTACCCGCCGGACCGGGCAAGCCTAAGGAGAACCGGGATCAGACCGCCCGGCCGCTCGGGGAACGTTCGCCGGGCTGCAGGTGATAGCGGGCTGGAGCCCTGACCAACGGGGTACGCGGGGGGCAGCTAACGAGCATGGGAAAGCGACCGGCCGGCAAGGCCGCTCTCCTGATCAGTGGCGCGGCGGTCATCGCGGGCTGCGGCAGAGCGCCTGCTCCCGTTCCGTATCCAAGCCCGGTCGGCACGACTACCGCCGCCGGGTACTACAGCGCGCAGGTGGCCTCAAGCGGGGAGCATCGGGCCACGCTGGCGATAGACAGCGGCGCCACCACACTCACGGTGACCGCTGCTGCCATTCCGGGCAGCCTGCTGCGCACCTCCGCGCCCGGGAACTCCAGCCTCCGCCCGCAGCTGGTCTCCTCGCCCAACCAGGTGCAGCTCTCCCTGCTCAGCACCGGCCAGCGCGGCCCGAGCGCGGTGTCTGTCCAGCTGAGCACTGCCGTTACCTGGCAGCTTGAGTTCAACGGCGGAACCAGCCAGACAGTGCTGAACCTGACCAACGGCCAGGTCGCCGGCCTCGATTTCGAGGCGGGCTCGGGCCTGATCCAGATCGCGCTACCGCGCCCGTCCGGCGCTGTCATGATCACCCTCGGCGGCGGCGCCAGCCAGGTGAGCCTGACGGTTCCGGGCGGAGTTCCGATCCGGCTGCGGCTGGACGCCGGCGCTTCGGCTGCGACCTTGGCCGGCCAGGCGCACCTGAGCCTTAGCCGGGGAACCGTACTGTCCTCGCCTGGCTGGGCAGAAGCAGCAAACAAGTACGACGTCGATGCCCCGGCCGGCATCGGCGAGATCTCGGTGGTCGGCTAGCTGGATTGCCGCCCGCTTGCGGCCAACCGTCAGACCGGATCTGGGCATGCTCCTAGAACTGCGCCTTCAGCTCCTCGATCTCGCGGGCTCGAGCGCGCAGCTGCTCGTAGGCGGGCCGCTCCCGGATGCGGGCCAGAGCCCACCGCACAGCGTCCGCCCGATTACTGGCGATTCCAGCCGTTATGAGCGCGTCGAGCGTCTCGAGATCCGTTGGTCCGAGCCTGGCCATGACCGGGGTCAGGTCGCCGCCCGCCAGGGCCCGTGCTTCGAGCGACCGGGCTGGCCGGCTGAGGACGATGGCAACCCCGTCGCGGTCGCCGTCGCGGTCGCCGAAGTGGATCTCGAGCCGGCGGGCCTCGGGCAGCCTGAGTGAGAGTTCGTCGCGGAATTTCTCGATCTCTTTGCCATAGGCCCGGCTGAAGTCCTGAGCGACTTGCTCGCGCTCTTCCCGGTTGCCGGGAGCCGCCACGAACACCCGCACGATGAGTTCTCCGGGCTCGACGACCGCTTCATCGCCGTATTGCAGCAGCGCAACCCGTTCGATCGCGCCGCCCGGGAACCGTCCCTTGACTTCGTCTTCAATCAGTTGCCGCACTTGATCGAGGGCCGCTTGCTCCATGTGCCGCTCCTGCTCTGATTACGTCTGCAATCAGAGTAACTCGGGTAACTCGTCTCGGTCGAGAGCCTTTATCTGGGAGCGGGTCCGCTACCGGGCCGGGACGTAGTGCCGTGCCTGGCCGGCAAGCTGCCGGTACAGCACGGCAGTATCAGGGTGTGGCTCGCCAGCGGGCGCTATGTCTTCGATCGCGTCAAGACAGCGGCGCCAGACCTCGGCTACCCCGGCCATATTTCCCGCGGCGTGCTCGGCCCGCATCAGAACGCGCCACAACTGCTCAGCTGCCGGCTCGGCCAGCAGGCCTGTCCTGGCGGCCTTTGCCGCCGCGCGCGGCGCGCCGCCCGCTAGCTCTAGCTCGGCGAGCTTCTCGGCCGCGTCCACAACGTCGGCGCGCACGGTCTCGATAAGCGGCATGTCGATCCACCAGAAATAGCTGCCAGTGAACGGCTGCCCGGCGATCAGCGAGACGGCTTCGCGCAATCCGGCTACCTTGCCCGACTCCGCAAGCTCGCGGAACTCAGTCCAGTCGAGCAACACGTGAGGATGCAGCAGGTAATGGCCATTGCCCGCGTGGATGATGTACTCCTGCCCGTCGGGGGCTGGTCCGAGGCGTCGCCTGGTCCTGGCGATGATCTGCCGGACGGCATCAGTTGGCTTCGGGTGATCCGGGTCTGCGCCGAGGATGCTGCACAGCGCCGAATTGGACAAGCCGGCCGGCGCCGCAAGCGCGAGCGCCAGCACCAGCTCGGCTTGCTTGGGCTGGAGCTGCCCAGCCGCACCTGTGATCACGAACGGGCCGAGGACTCTGACCCGCAACGATTCGTCGGGGCTGGAGCAGGGCTGCGGCTCTTGCCGGGAGTCCGGCAAGGCAGCTAGTTCGGCCGCGTCATTCCTGGCGAACGGCTTGCCGGCATCCTGCAACGCCGGGTCCGCAGCCATCGACACCGCAGCCGCAGTCTGTGCCAGCGGGTCCTCAGCAGTTTGCTGATGAGGAAACTGCTGGAGCCACGGCGGCGCTGCGTACGCCGCATATGGCTCGTCCACGGCACCCACATCCCGCTGCTCCGCAGCAACCGCGAACAGCGTCGCGATCGCGTCGTAGTCGGCTGCTGACAGCGCGCGGGGCCGCACTGTTATCTGCAGTGGCGCCACGTTCGCGACGATCCCGTCGGGCGCCTGCGGGTCAGGTGCCAGCTGAAGGACTGCGGGCGCCATCCGCCCGTCGGGCGCTTCCGGATCGCCCGCCACCAGGGCGGCGATCCCGCCGGGACCGTCCTCGGCCAGCTTGAGCAGGCGGAGCAACTGCACCGGCGTGGGTTCGATGCGGCTGATCAGGACCGTCAGGTTCCAGTCCTCGTTGTCCGGTTCGGCCAGTCGCAGCTCGCGGACGTCCGCCGGGGCACGCGCGTCGATTCGTGGTCCGGTCACAGCACAACGCGCCTCGATGAGCGATAGCGCCTCGTCCAGTGAGCCGCAGTGACTGGCGCGACCGAGAACGTCAAGTTCGTCGAAGCCGACGAGGACCAGCTCGTACCAGCCACTCCACTGGCCGGTGGCGAGCTCGGTGGCTGTCGTCGAGACGACCCGGTCGACGAGGCCAGGCGCGCCGTCACATCCGGTTACCTGCAATTCCTCAAGGTCGAGCAGCAAGTACCCGGCGCCCGTTGCGCCTACCGTGACTAGGCCGGGAAGCAGATGACAGGCCTGGCCGGCCGCTCGCCGGACCGGCACGGCGCCCGGATCACGGGACAACGCCGCCGTCGCCGGTAACTCAAGCTCCCAGCACATTCCTTGCCGGCCTGGGCTGATGCAGTACGGCGCGGGCGGTGCGTCGGGCGCGGGAGCAGCGAGCAGCACTTCCAGGACGTCAGGCGTCACGTGCAGACCGACGATCTCCGGCAGCATCTGGCCCGCGCTGACTAATCCGGCCTCAAGGCTGGCCAGCGCATCGCGCAGAGTCTCCAGCCGGGCGTTTTCGGCTGGCCCGGCCGCGCGAATCCGCTGTTCCGCCGCCAGCACGCTGCGTTCGGGTGGCAGCGGTATCCGGCGACCGCGGCGGCGATCCTGCCGTTGCCGCCAGCGCAGCAGCGTCAGGCTGGTCAGCACCGCTCCGGCCAGCGCGCCGGCGACGAATACGGCCGCCTGCGGGAGCTGAGAGGATGCCGGGTCTGCGATCGGTGTCGGCTGATCCCGAACCTCGTCGCCAGCGGGTCGCGTATCTGCGTCCGGTGAGCGGCCGGCAATCGCGCGAGCGGGGGAGCTGCGGTTTCGGCCAATAACCCCGTTTCGGTTACGAGAAGAATCGGCGTGGTCCACAGCCGCGTGCTGCCGGGCGACAGGGTTCCTGGCACTCGGGTGCCGCCGGCGATAGTACGGGTCGTTCGTGGCGTGGCCGGCATGCTGGCTGCCTGATGCGCGGGTGGCTGCCTGCTGGCTGGCCGCTGGCTGGCTGGCCCTGGCGTTAGCGGGCACGAGCAGCTGCCAGCCCGGCTCGATCAGCGCGGGATTCATGAAGACCTGGCCGTCGCCCATGTCATGGCCGTAGTTCAGCCTGGTGATCTCCGGGTACCGGTCACCGGCGCCAAGGTAGCGCTGCGCCATTGACCAGAGGCAATCGCCGCTGCGGACGGTGACGGTGCGGACAGCCTTGTCAACAGAGTCGGCGGCGGCCAGCAACTCCGACGCAGGGCGCGCGGCAGGCTGCCTGCTCACTGTGGTCACCGCAGTCACCGCCGCCGACAACGTGATCGCGGGCGGCGCGGTGAACGTGACCATCGCGAGCGCGACTAGGCGAGCGGCTACGCCCTGTATCCCGGCGGTATGCAGGTGCGGGGCGCGCCGGTGGAAGATCGCGGCTTGCGCCTCCGCGAGCACGCAGCTGGTGAACAGCAGCCAGGCGAGCCACGAACAGTCCCGGACGACTGCCAGCAGCAGGGTCGTCCCGTCGTTCTGCCGGGCCAGAACGCTCGCGACCTGGCGCCAGCTCGCGATGTGGCGCGGCAGGGGCGAACCGGCGAACTGGTACAGCACTACCGGCAGTCCGATGACGGCGGACGCAAGTGCTGCGAGTGCTGCCAGCCCGGTGACCAAGGTCCGCGCGCGAGCCATCAAGTGCCTCTTGTGACGCCGGTTAGAAGTGCTGCCGTGGCTGTTCCTGTGCAGGTAAACGAATCGACGCCGATCAGGGACAGAAACGTGGTCGGCTCGGTGATGGTCACGCTGACCTGAATCGCGCGGTCGCCAAGCGCGGTGACCCTGTACTGGTCGTACCCGGCATCGATGAGGTAACTCCGTGCGGCATCGATCGCCTGTTGCTGGTCGACGACGAAGGTGCCCGACGAGTACGCGCTTGACTCGTCGACGGTTGTCGCACCCGCTCGCGCGGCTTCCTGAGCGAGCGCGGCGGCGTTCTGGTCTGCCTCGAGTTTGGCCCCTCCGTCGGCCACGATCCCGGCGAGCGCAGCCAGCGCCACGAACAAGATCACGATCATCAGCGACAGGGCACCGCGCTCGGGATCCTGGCCGGCCAGCATGCGCATGCGAGCTCACCGCGACCGGTAGATATCGAGCGGACTGGTGAACTCGGCCTGCAGTTTCGCGCTACCGGGCAGGCCTGGCAGCGCGAGGTCGGACAGCGGGACCGAGCAGTGCACCGTGGCGGTAACCGAGGCCGGTTCGCCTGGCGGGGTCGTGACGAACTGGCTGACGTTGATCAGCACGAGCGGTATGCAGTCCAGTCCGTCCAGCCGGAGCGCAGCGCGCGCGCTGGCCTGGCCGGCTGCCTGGGCCGCGGCTGGCGTCAAGGAGATCGAGGCCTGCCGGGCGGCGTCGCGGGCCGCGGCATCCACGCTGCTCTGAGCGATGGACATGCGCCCGGCCGCGATGACGAGAGCGAGCAGCGCGAGCAGCACCGGCGCGAGGATGACGAGTTCGAGGGCGGCACTACCCGCTTCGGCGCCATGGCAGCTTTCGGCGTCAGGGGTCGCGGCGTGAAGTTCCCGGCTCACGGCCTGAACTCCTCGATCGGAGCCTGCACGGTCTCCGAGATCTCCACGACCAGGCCTGGCACGAAGCTGGGGACGTGGCCGCTCACCGTGACCGACATCGTGGAGTCGCTGCTTCCGGTGATGGCTGCCACAGGGTCGTCCAGGTAGCCCTGACCCGCTTGCCGGGCAAATGCCAGCGCGGCTGCCGGGCCGGCGGCACGCGGCGCGTTCAGGGCCCGCGCCGCGTCCGCACCCTGGCGGGCGGCCGCGAGTGCCGCATCCCTGGCCAGGAACCAGAACGAGGTCTGGATCGCCGCCATGATGAACAGGAAAACGAACGGCAGCACGGCGACATAGCTCAGCGTGAGGGCACCGCGATCGCCACACCGCATCCCGGGGCGCACTGCCTGGCCACGGCGGTCTGTCTGGTCCCGGCGCATTGTCTGGTCCCGGCGCACTGTCTGGTCCCGGCGCACTGTCTGGTCCCGGCTCACTGTCGGCCCGCCCAGCTCAGTCCGGGATCAGCTTCTCGAGATCACTGAGCTTGCCAGTCAGAAAAGCGGCGAGCGCCAGCGCCGCCGTCACCAGCACGATGGCGATGGCGACCCACTCAAGACTCAGCGCGCCAAGCTCAAGATCGCCCGACCGCACTCTGCCAATGCGCGACCGCAGCTGGCCCATCAGGTAGTAGAGCGCTGCGACTCTGGGGTCGGCTTGCATCGGCTCTGCCTTTCTCGCGCTTTCGGCCGCTAACCGAAGAGGCGGTAGAAATCGGGGAAGATAAGCAGCACCAGGAAGCCGCCGGCTAGCAACGCAATCGGCAGCACCATGGTCGTGCTGCGTGCGCCAGCTTGCGCCTTCGTGGCCGCCAGGGCCTCAGCACGCATCGACTCGGCCCGCGCGGCAAGCGTGTCCAGGATCCGCGCCCCTTCCTGGCCAGCCACGCCTGCGATGTCCGCCAGGTCGGCCAGTTCGCTGATCCCGATCTCGTCAGCAAGAATGGCCAGTCCGTCCCACGGCGGTTCACCCGTCCTGCGGGACCGCCTTAAGGTGGCCCGGATTCGCTCGAAGGCCCAGCCATGACCGACCTCAGCAGCAGCTTCCAGCGCTTCGGTTGGGGCTGCGCCCGCCCCGCGTTCCAGCGCGACCAGATCGAAGTAGCTGGTCAGCGCGTGCCGAAAATCCGCGCGCTTTGCCCTCGCACTTGCCCGAGCGATTGCGTCAGGGACAAAGAAGGCGGCAGCGCCGACCGCGATCATCGCGGCGGCGGGGATTGTCAGAGGCAGCATCTGGCCGCTCAGGGCGAGCAGTCCTGACAACACCGGGACGACTGCGAGTGCACCTAGACCGACGATGAGTTTGCCGGCCAGCCAGTCCGCCGGGTCCTGGCCGAGCAGTCTGAGATCTTGCACCGGGACGGGCAGCCACGGTGCGGCCACAGCGAGTTGCCGACCGAGTCGCACTCGCAGCCGGGCTTTGTCGTCGTCGACACTGCCGCCCGAATCAAGGCGGTGGATAGCGGCTTTCAGGCTCGGCACCGCGGGCATCAGTTCGCTGACCACGAGCCACCAGCCGAAGCCGATGAGCGCGCCGGCCGCGGTAAGCCACAGGACGGTCATGACGTGCTCCGGGCGAGAGGTTTCTCCGGGGCCAGGAAACGGCCCGGCACGGGGACCGAGCCGAGGTGGTGCAGCCAGAGCAGACCGCATGCGTACAGCGCGACGACGATCGCCATCACAACCTGGCCGGGAACTGTTCCGTACGGCGCGGCGTATGACCGGTTCAGCGCCGCGAACACAGTGAACCCGACAACGAAAGAGGTCAGCCACTTGACCGTCGTGCGGTGTTGTACCCGGTCGGCTTCGATCTCACGGCGGATCGCAACATCCCGGGCGAGCATGACTGCGAGCGCGTTGAGCACATCCCGGGCGGCACCGCCGCGGCGGCCGGTTGCGATGATGAGCGCCGCTGCGATGCGGTCGCCGGCCGGGTCGTCGAGGTCGTGGGCGAATGCCCGCAGCGCCGCCTCGGCGTCCGCCCGAGCTGCCAGCCTGCGGCTGAGCGCGCCGACTGCAGGCCCGACGGCCGCGGGCGCGTGACGCGCCGAAGCTTCCAGCGCCTCCTCAAGCCCGCGGCTCGCCGTGAGCATGTCGGAGAGACGGCGCGTCCACTGCTCCAGGCCTTCCAGCATCGCTGCACGCTGACGCACCGGCCCGGCAGAGGTCACCTGCGGCAAAAGCAGCACTGCCAGGATGGCCGCGATCATGGCTACCGGCCAGCGCGTCAGCAGGAGGGTGGCCAGGCCGCAGCATGCCGCAACCAGCAGCCGGTTGCGCAATCCACGGCCGATCTTGATCCTTTTTCTCATCCGCGGCACTCCCGGCCCGGGATCGCGCCCTATCAGTTCGAGCAGCAGCAATGCCAGGCCCGCGATCACAAGTCCGCCGGCGACGCCGGCTAGCGCAGTCACCGTGGCCACCCCGGATGCTGGACTCGGTGCTGTTCGAGCAGTCTCTGATCGAAGCCGGCAGCGCAGATCCTGCCAAGCAGGCCGGCCGACGGTGTATGCGCAGCTGTGGCCCTGCCGTTCCGGGGGTCGGGCAGGAACAGCCGGTTAACTGCTGGCCGCTCCGTGTCGCCCGGCGGCATGACCTCCAGAATCTCCGCGACGTACCTGACGGTGCGCGTGCCGTCGTAGCCGCATCGGACATGGACGATCAGGTCGACTGCCATGCCGACGAGGATGTGGATTGCCCGCTCGGCCAGGGCTAGCCCGCCGCGCAGGCCGAGGATCAGGATCCGGTCAAAAGCCTCCATCGGCGAATTGGCATGCAGCGTGCACATCGACCCGTCCTGGCCCGAGTTCATCGCCTCGAGCATTGGCATGATCTCGCCCCGCCTGACCTCGCCGACGATGATCCGCCGCGGGTTGTGGCGCAACGCATGCGCGATCAAGTCGTGCAAGCTGATCTCGCCGGCGCCTTCAGAGTTCGGTTCTCGCGCCTCAAAGGCGATCACGTCCGGGTGCTGTCCGAGCTCATGGAGGTAGAGCTCGTACTCCGACTCGAGCGTGGCAACGCGCTCGCCCGGCGGTATCTCACTGGCGAGCGCGCGGAGCAACGTTGTCTTGCCCGCGTTGACGCCGCCGGTGACGATGATGTTGCACCGGCTCTTCACCGCCGCGGCGAGGAACGCCGCCAGCGTCGCGTCGACGGTTCCGAGCTGGATCAGGCGCCCCAGCGTCACGTCGATCTGACCGTGGCGCCGCAGTGAAACGCTCGGCCGCGGCGTCACCGACATCGTCGCCGTCAGCCGTGCGCTGCCGGTGAGCGCGACGTTCACCAGCGGAACCGCGGCGGAGAACTCACGGGCGGTCTGTCCGCCGCGTGTCGCCCATGTCCTGACCATCGAGATCAGTGCGTCGTCGCTGGCTGCGACGGGCGGACCCGCTACCCGCTCGCCGGTGGCGTAGGTGATCCAGACGTGGTCGAAGCCGTTGATGTCGATGTTCTCGACCTGGGGATCCCTCAGGTAGCCCGTCACCGGGCCGAGTTCGTATCGCTGGTCGTGGACGGCCCTCGCGAGGTCATCGAGAGCGCTGCCGACGTCCGCAGGCAGCAGCCCAGCTCGAACCTGGCGTTCAAGCCAACGCCGGGCGGTTTCCCGGATGACGGGCATCACCTCTGCGGTACTCGCCTCGTCGACAAGCTGTCCGGCGATCAACGCGGTGATCTCGGCAACTCCGGCGATGAGCCTTGGATCAGTCAGGCCGGTACCGGGCAGGGCAGGTCCAGTCGGCTGGGCATCCGGAGGCTGGATCGCCGGAAGTTCGAAATCCGGCAGTTGGACCTCCGGGAGCCTGCCGGTCAGTTCGTCCGGCAGCGCTGGCGGCCAGTGCATTGTCATGGGAACACCGCCGCCTGCGCTGGCTCCCTGCCCTCTGTCGAGCCGTAGCTGCGCAAAGCCTGGCCGGCCGCCCTTGCCGAACGCATCAGCGGTCCGCTCCAGAGCTGGCGCTGGCCGCCAAGTCCGTCCGAGAGCAAGCTGGCGGCCGGCGAGTCGGCGGGCAGCACGGCGGCAAGGGGCACGCCTAGCACTTGCGCCGCCTCGCGCGCCGTATACGTGCCGGGCCCGGTCACCAGCAGCGCGAGCCGCGAACTTCCGCCAAGCAGGTGCCTGATGATCTCGACGCGCGCACGGGCCAGCCGAACCTGCCGCAACGTCGGTCGCAGCACGATGGCAACAGTTCGGGCCGCAGACACAATTGCGAGAGGCTGCTCTGGCCAGGCGTCGAACCGTCCGCAGTCCGCGATGACGTCACTCGCCTGAGCTGCCAGCGTGCTAGCCACGGCCGGCCAGGCCGATGCGAGGCCGACCGACTGGCGCGGATCGGTCAGGCCGGGCAGCAGCAGCCTGGTCCGGTCATCGTCGAGTGGTATCAGCTGGGCGCTCAAGCCCGCCGCAGCCGCATCTCCGCTGCGACCTGCCTCGATCGCATGCTCCATCAGGCCCCGCCCGTCAGGGATGCAGCCGCCGAGGAGCCCGGCGAGGATGTCACCACCACTCGGGTCGCATTCGGCCAGGATGACTGACCGCGGCCAGGTCAGCGCAAGCGCGATCGCTGCGGTTGTGACACCGGGCGAGCCGCCGGCCGACACCAGCGCATACAGCTCTGCCACTTAGGAACCTCGTCTCGTCACGATCAGCGCGAACTGGCCAGTCGACACCTGGTCCGCGACCTCAACTCCGCTGGCGCCGCTGACCAGCAGGTCGACTACGTCAAGCCCAGCTGAGTCGGGCACGTCGTCTACCGCCGCGACCAGGCCGGGCACGGGAGCGCTAAGCGGTGCCGGAGCGCCAGGCAAGCCGGCCTGACCCTGATCACCTGGAGTTGGGACGATGAGAACGCGGTCGCCCGGGAACAGGCCACTCGCCGGGAGTTCTGAAGGCTTCAGCGAGGCCGGAACGAGGTCCTGCCCGGGCGCGGGCGGCTGCGCCGTGGTCAGTTCTGCAGGTGCCAGCAGCGTGCCTGGCTGCAGCCCGACGGCAGCGATCTCGCCGGCGACCTGACCCAGCTGCGATGCCGGGATGACTCCGATGCCGCTGCTGACCGTGACACCTGTGGTGCCCAGGTCAGCAGCAGTGATCGCCGCGCCCGCTTGCACCGGCTGGGTCACTGTCACGACCGGGACCTGGTGATCGGCTCGCTGGTATACAGCCGCGCTGACCAGCACGCCTGCGCCGACCATCGCCACAGCTAAGGCGAGAATGGCTGGCCGGCGACGGCGCGGCAGACCGCGAAGCCGAGCGGGCGCCAGGCCCAGGGCGCTGGCCGGACCGGCGCCGTTCGCGGCTATGTCGGGCTCGGGGAAGTACGCGGTGCCGACCGCGGGCGGCTCAGTGCTCACTGGCCGGTCACCAGGGCCTCTGCCTGCGCGACAGAGATCGTCAAGCCGACCCGCACCGCGAGCGATCCGTCGAGCACGCCCCCGGCGCCGCCAGAACCAGTCCAGCTGACACGCCAGATCACTGTCACCGAGGCCTGGTAAGCATTGGCTGACAGGCCCGCGGACGGCCGCAGGTAGGTATAGGAACAGTCGGTGTGCTGCTCCGCGGCCGACCTGCGGCGGTTGTAGGCCGATCCCGGTCCGGCGCATGAGACGGGGCTAAGCCCGGCGCCCGGCTGGATGGTCAAGCCGACGGGTGCTGCGGTCACCGTCGCCCAGACCGGCCCGGCGGTAACCGTGACGCTCCGCGCGTACCACTTGCCAGCCGGAACCCAGAACCACTCGGGCAAACCGACGAGCCCGTCGGTCCCGCGCGGCGGCGCGGTCGCAGGCTGGAGATAGGGCAACCGAAGTTCGCCGAGCGCGACGACGAGCAACTGCGCTGGCGTGACCGGCGGCGCACCCGTCCCGTTGCGCACCAGGAAGACCTGAGGACCGGTGTCCCCCGAGCCTCCGCAGACCATCAGTGCCCAGTGGTTGCCCCGCGGCGGCGGCCAGGACAGGCCCAGGTTCTCGACTTGTGCCTCGTCCAGCGTGGTGACCGTGCACGTGCTGCTCACTGTGCCTGCGCCGGGACTTCCCGCGCCGCCAGCACTGCCGCCCGACGAGCACGGGACCGGGATGACCGTGCCGTCGACGTACGGATCGCAGCTACCGCCACCGCTGCTCGCCACAGCCGGCCAGGCTGGCGCGAGCACGAGTCCGCTGACGACGACCAGCGCGGCAGCGGCCCCGGCTAGGACGCGCATGGCACGTCCTCCGGCAACTGGGACTCGACCACCCAGTGCCTCGCCACCAGGTCAAGACGCGTGATGAGATTGGCATGCTCGACGCCGGCCGATCCGGGTACTACCTGACCGGATGACTCGCTTGTCAGGCCCATCCCGCTCGTGTTGTCGCACTCATGCACGAACGCTCGCCGGCCATCGATGCGCACTGTGAGGATGTGGAGGACATCGGTTCCATAGAAGCCGTCACCTCTGGACCAGATGGCACGGATCGCGTCGACCATGCCGCGGATCCGGCTTGCTGCTAGATATGGCCGCAGCAGTGCGCGGGCCAGCACGTCGCTCCGCGATTGCTCAGCGCGGCTCAAGGCGTCGGTATACCCGGCGAGCGCGGCAGCCACCTGCTGCCGCGGGGTCCCAGAGACCGGCCCGCTGAGCGGCGCGGGAATCCTGGCCGCGGACTTCGCAGGCAATGCGACCCGAGAGGCCACGCCGGAACAGGCCACCAGGAGCGGCATCGCGCTGACGGCTGCGACGGCGGAAACGCGCAGCTGCCTGAGCACCGTCTGCCAAGTGCGGGATGACGTCATCGCGGACTCCAGAACCCTGCCCGCCGACTTTGCCGGCAGCGCAGTGGTGAGGGCATCGGCCGCCGGGTGGCGGCCAGCGTTGTGCACGCTAGGACCGCCGCGTAAGCGACTGGTTAGCGCGGCGTGAGCGCGCTGGCGGCACGCCGGCTGACTCGGCTACCTGAGCGTCTTCGGCCGGAACGTCAGGTCCGGGCTGTCAGCCAGGATCAGGCCGAGGAGGGCACGCGCCTCCGGGCCTGGATCCTGACCGAACTCGCGAGCCGTCAGGTCGCGCAGCCTCGTGTAGGCAGCCAGCGCGGCCGATTTCTGGCCGCATCGGTACAGCGCGAGCATGAGCTGCACATGCGGATGCTCGGGCAGCGGGTCGGCCGCGATGCATTCGCGCGCCTGGGCGAGGACCGCGTGGTGCTGACCAAGTGCCAGCCGGGCGTCGATCAGCCATTCGCGAACGTCGCGGCGCTGTTCGAGGAACGCGTTCGCGATGTTTTGCATTGTCGGGGTATCCGGCACGTCAGCCAGCGGCGGATCGCGCCACAGGGTGCATGCCTCCTCCAGCAAGCGTTCAGCGTCCTGCGCATCACCGTGGTCAAGAGCGGCGCGGCCACGTACGGCGAGGTTCCGGAAGCTGGCGACATCAAGCTCGCCGGGCGTGACGATCATCTGATAGCCCAAGCTGTGCGTGATCAGCCGGTCATGGCCGCCTAGCGCGCGGCGCACGTCGCGCATCCGGACCCGGAGCGCCGTCTCGGCATCAGCAGGCGGGTTGTCACCCCACAGGGCATCGATCAACAGGCTCCTGGTCGGCGGGCGGTCTGCGTGCAGCAGCAGAACCGCCAGAGTGCTGCGCTGCGATGGCCGCTGCAGCACCAGCGGCGTGCCATCATCAGCTTCGGCCAGTAGCGGCCCGAGAACGCTGAAACGCATGTCGGCTCCCTGGGACGAGAGCGACAAAAAATATCCGGATCCAGCGCTTCATGACTGACGAAGTCTGCAGCGGGCGGAGATCACAAAGGGACCAGTAACACCTGGGCTATCCCGAGGTAATTCTGACCACGCTCACGGGCTCAGCGTTACCGCGAAAAGGTCGCCCGAGTCGCGGACCCGTTCGATGACATCGTCGGCGGTGAAGACGAGGTCCGCAGCGCGCTTGCAGGCACTGACCTCATCCCAGCTAACCGGCGTCGAAACCGTTGGCTTGGACCTGGCACGAAGCGAGTAGGGCGACACGGTCGTCTTCGCGGCGTTGTTCTGGCTCCAGTCGATCAGGACCTTGCCCGGACGCAGCGCCTTCGTCATCCGGGATACCACCAGCTCCGGCTGCTCAGCGGCAAGCTGCTCTGCGAGGTTCTTTGCCAGGTCGCTCGTCTCTTGCGAGGACATGCCCGAAACCGCGGCATACAGCTGCAGGCCCTTTCCGCCAGAAGTCTTCGCGGCCGGGCGCAACTGAAGCTCGGCGAGGAGGGGCCGCAGCATCAGCGCAACCTGGCAGCACTCTGCGACGGTGGCAGGCGGTCCTGGATCCAGGTCGAATACCAGCAGGTCAGGCTCGCCGATTCGCGGATACCGCCACATCGGCGTGTGCAGCTCGAGTGCGGCCAGGTTGGCAGCCCAGATCAGCGTCGGCAAGTCGCCGCCAAGGATGTACTCGATGGTCTCGCGAGACTTGGTCGAGCCAGGCGAGGCGATGCGCGCGGTCTTCACCCAGTCGGGCCGGTGCGCCGGCGCATTCTTCTGGAAGAAGAACTCGCCGTCGACTCCCTCGGGATAGCGCTTGATCGTCACCGGCCGAGACGAGATATACGGCAGCAGCACCGGCGCAATCTGGTGGTAGTAGTCGATCACCTGTGCCTTGGTGAAGCCCGTCTGCGGGTACAGCACCTTGTTCAGGTTCGACAGCGTCAGCATCCGGCCGTCGACCTCCACCTGAACTTTCTGCGCGTCAGGGCTCACGGATCACCTCGGCCGCATCCTTGTCATTGCGCAAACCCTTGTAAGCCGGCGCACGCAGCCGGCCAGACTTGGTCCAGCCCGCAAACGCCACCTCGGCTACGAGTACTGGCTCCACCCAGCGCGCGAACCGCGCATCCTCCGGAGGAACGGTCGTGCCGAACGGTGAGGCAGCACGATGCAGCGGCTCAAGCCGCTCACCAAGCATCCGCAGCACTTGCTGGCTGAATCCGGTCCCAACGTGGCCTGCGTAGACGAGCTGATCGCCCTCGTAAACCCCGACCAGCAGCGAGCCGATCCAGCCTGCTCGACCGCCCTCGCCCGGCTTCCAGCCGCCGATGACGACCTCCTGGCGGCTGACATTCTTGATTTTCCGCCAGGCGGTGGACCGCCGGCCGGGTTCATAACGTGACTGAACCCGCTTGGCCATCACGCCTTCGAGGTTGTGTTCCCGGGAGACCGCCTGGACGTCAGCGCCAGACTCGCCGGTGAAAGACGGCGGCACTTGCCAGCTGGCCGCACTCAGGCCGAGGCCTTCGAGCAGCGCACGGCGCCGTGAATACGGCAGGTCGAGAAGGGAACGGCCGTCGAGCCACAGCAGGTCGAAAGCCAGGTAGCTGACCGGCACTTCGGCGGCGAGCTGCCGTGCCTGCGCGGCCGACGCGATGTTCATCCGCTGCTGCAGCGCCTCGAAGTCTGGCCACTCGCCGCCGCCAAAAGCGACGATCTCGCCGTCCAGAACGGCCTGCTGTGCCCCGGTCGCGGTAGCAAGACCGGCCAGCTCCGGGTAAACGTGCGTGATGTCGCGACTCGTGCGCGAGGTGAGCCTGACCGTGCCGCCGGAAATGAAGGCCAGCGCCCGCAGGCCATCCCACTTCATCTCATATGCCCAGCCGGAGTCATCCGCCGGCAAGGCCCCCGCAGTAGCCAACATCGGCCGCAGCCCTGGCGGCGGCTCGCGGCCCTCCTGGTCTGCCACAACCCGATCATCTACCCGCAGGGCGGTGTGTTAGCAGCGCGGTCTGTTAGGCAGGGCGGCGTGTTAGCAGGAACCCACGCCCTGCGCGCCAACCTGTTAACCCATCGTCTTGGACCCGTCGATGGCTTCCCTGATGATGTCAGCGTGCCCGGCGTGCTGGGCAGTCTCCGCGATGATGTGCAGCAGCACCCGTCGCGCCGACCAGCTGGCACCTGGCTCGTACCACGGCGCCACCGGGAGCGGCTGAGCCGCGTCAAGATCAGGCAGCGAGGCGAGCAACTCGTCCGTCTGGCTGGCGGCCGCCGCATAGTCAACAAGCAGGGCCGCCAATGTGTCGCCGGGCAACATCAGGAAACCGTTCAAGTGCTCCTGTATGCGGCTTTCGTCGTCCCATCTGCCCCTTGACGATGGCCCCTCGACGATGAACCTCGCCCATCCCCGTTCTACCGCCGTGACGTGCTTGATGATGCCGCCGATGCACAACTCGCTGACGGTCGTCCGGCTTGCCGCCTGCTCGTCACTGAGGTCGCGGGCCGTGTACCGGAGGAAGGACCGGTGCTTGGCGAGCGTCTCCGCCAGGTCGGCTCGCTCCCCCGTCAGGGTGTGGCTTGTAGTGCTCATCGTCCGGCCTCCGCTGGGCTGCTCGGCTACCTGGATCTGACGTACGCAACAGCACGCTATCGGCGGGGTACGACAGTACGGTCGGCCGACGCCGGCGCCGACGTCAGAGCAGATCCGCCGGTTAGCGGCCGCGTGCGCCGGTCGCGCTACCGAGGCTGCACCAGCACGCTTCACGGGTTTGGTCATCGCGGATCGGGCATAACCGGCGCATTAGCAGCACAACTCCATGAAGTGCCGACGGCCGCTGATGGCTTCGGCGCCTGCCGGAGCCTTAACGCCGTGCCGTCCGGGGTGACGCCGGGTGACACCTTGGCACCCTAGTAATAGGATAGAATAAGTAGGTTTACCTGCTCATCCGGACCAGCTTTCGTCGTGTTCTGAAGAACACCGCTCTGGAGGACTCAGTGGCCCTGCCAGACTTTTTCGTGGCGGGCGCGCCGAAATCGGGCACGACAGCCCTGCACGCAGCGCTCGCGCAGCATCCGGCCCTGTACCTGTCAGGTGTCAAGGAACCTAAGTTCTTCCTCACCGACGGCCCGCCGCCAACCCAGGGAGGGCCCGGCGACGCCAAGACTTACCGTGAGCACGTCTGGCGGCGATCCGACTACGAGGCGCTGTTCGACGGTGCGCCCAGGGGCGCACTGCGCGGCGAGTCCACCCCGTTTTACCTGTACAGCCGCGACGCGCAACGCCGGATTAAGGCACTCATCCCGGCCGCCAGGCTGATCATTGTGGTGCGCGACCCGATAGAACGGGCTCACTCGAACTGGACGCACCTGTGGTCGGCCGGCCTCGACCCGTTCGGTGATTTCGTCCAGGCATGCGCCGCCGAGGAACGACGCATCTCCGCAGGCTGGGCGGACTTCTGGCACTACAAGCGGCTCGGCCTGTACGGGCAACAGCTGCAGCACCTGTACTCGGTGTTCCCGCCTGAGCAAGTGCTCGTCTTCAGGTACCGCGAGCTTGTCGAGGATCCGGCCGGGACCCTGAACCGGATCTGCGCGTTCCTCGGCGTCGCGCAAGGGGTCATCGCGCGAGTGCCCGCCGAGAACGTCACCGCTCATCCTGAGCAGACCAGGCGGCATCTGACCATGTCCAAGATCCTGCGCACCGGCTCGGCCGTCACCTCCCGGCTGCCCGGCCACGCCGGCAAAGCACTGATCGACCGGCTGGAGGAAAGCCTGCAGGATGGCGCAGCGCCCAGGCGGCCGCTGACCTGGGACCAGCGGCAGGCGCTGATCCCTTACTTCGAGTCAGATATCCGGCTGCTGAGCGAACTCACTGGCGAGGACTTCACCGACTGGGTACTGCCGCGGGATAACTCCGGTGGCCTCGTAGGCGCTCGGCCAGCGGGGCAGCGGCAGGCACGCAACGGCCGCCCGCGAGACTTCTAGCCGCCGGGGCCGGGACCGACGGCAAACCGGGAACCACAGCTTTCGTACGACTGCTGTGTCTAGAGCCACTGCGATCGTGCGATTGCTGTGGTTCAGCAAGTCAGCGCAGCTCAGTCCGCAGCTCGTGGCGGCCGTCCGGTCTGGTCAGCTCGTAGTACAGCCGCTGACCGCCAGCCGGGAGATCCACAATGTCCAGGTAGCGCAGGCCGCCACCACCGGGCGCCTGCGCGGCCGGCGCCGACCCGACGGCCGTCAGGCGGCCAGGCGAGGCGCCAGCCGCAAGCCCGGTCCGCTCCTCGTAGTTCTCCTCGGCGCTAGCCCTGCCGTCGTAATACGCGACCACGCCATCAGCCGTGAACTGCACGGCCGAGACCCGCACACCGCGAGCGTCCCACTCGCCGGGCCGCGGAGTGAGGGCGTGACCGTGCCAGGTCCAGGAGATGCCGTCCGGACTCGTCGCATAGTCCGTGGTCATCCGGTCAGTGGCCAGAGGATCAGAGAGCGGGTGCACCGATGCCCACAAATGCCACGTTTCATCGTGATAGCGGATAACCGGGTCCTTGACCGCCGAGCCGCTATCTCCAGGCAGCACCACGACGCGCTGGTCCGGCTTGAACCCGTCCAGCGTCGCGGCCTCCAGCAGCTCGACGCGCCAGTGCTTAGTACCCCAGGTCGCGCAGCTCAGGTACAGCCGCCAGCGCCCGTCCGCAGTTCGCGCGAGCGCCGGGCGCTCCAGCGACTCGGCGTCCATCTGCTCTCTGGTGATCATGCTGATCGTCTCGAAGCGGACGCCGTCGGCCGACCTGGCGATCGCCACCGCGTAGCCCCGGCCCTGGCTTACCGGCTTGCGGAGGCGGTAGGCGAGCACGATCCCGCCGTCGTCGGCAACCGCGCTGGGCGCTCCCGCCCAGGTACCCGGCTCAGAACCGGGCGGAGCGACTGCCACCACTGACGTTTCCGGGGACGGGACCGGCTCGGTCAGCTGGAGGCGCGGGTCTTCGATGATCACATTGCGAAGAATAGGCGATCTGTGGTGCTGCCACGGCCAGTCAGCGCGCATGTCACCGGCCAGCGGCAGAACGCGCGCTAACACTCGCGTTGCCCCGCTCAAACGCGATACATTGCGTTTGCAACGTAGTCGTCCTGGTATCGATCACGGGGGTTGTCGTGGACGCGCTACAGCCCGGTGATCCGCAGCGGGTCGGCAGGTACCGCCTTCTGAAGCGGCTGGGTACCGGCGGCATGGGCCGCGTCTACCTTGGCCAGTCCCCCGGCGGCCGGCTCGTCGCCGTCAAGCTGATCAGGCCTGAGCTTGCCGACGACCCCGGTTTCCGGCACAGGTTCGCCCAGGAAGTCAGCGCGGCGCGCCGGGTCAGCGGCATCTTCACCGCCCCGGTCGTCGACGCGGACCCGGACGGGCCGCAGCCCTGGCTGGTAACGGCTTTCGTACCCGGACCATCACTGACCGACGCGGTGGAAGCCAGGGGCCCGATGCCAGTCGAGTCGGTGCTGACGCTGGCGGCCGGGCTGGCTGAAGGACTCGGCGCAGTGCACGCCGCCGGAGTGGTGCACCGCGACCTCAAGCCGTCGAACGTTCTGCTAGCCAGCGACGGGCCGAGGATCATCGACTTCGGCATTTCCCGGGCTACCGACTCAGCCTGGCTCACGAACGCCGGCGGAGTGGTGGTCGGCTCACCCGGCTTCATGTCTCCTGAGCAGGCCGAAGGCCAGCATGTCGGCCCGGCGACCGACATCTTCAGCCTCGGCGGCGTCCTCGCGTATGCGGCGACGGGCGAACCGCCGTTCGGCGCCGGGTCTGCCTCGGCGCTGTTGTACCGAGTCGTGTACGGCTCCGCCGCGACCGGTCACGTGCCGGCACCGCTCCGCCATCTGGTAGAACGCTGCCTGGCCAAAGACCCTGCGGACCGTCCGACCAGTGACGAGCTGCTCGCTGAGCTCGGCTACGCAGAGCCGAGCGCGGACTGGCTGTCCTGGTCCGCCCCGGCCGCGCGGCCAGCCGACGAACTGCCGGCGACCCAGCTCGACCCTGCGGCCGGCTGGGAGGCCAGCGATCATAACCATCGCACCGGAAACGGGGCAGTACTCGCCACCTCCAGCCCGTCCGGCCGCGGTCGTCTGGCCAGCGGAAAACCGGTTGCCGGCGACCCGGATCTCGGCATGCCGGCCACGCTTGTCGACCCGGCCGTAGCGCCCCGGCCTGCCCGGCACAGCCCGTCCAGTGCCCTGATCGGGGCGGCGGTGGCGGCTGTACTTGCCGCCGGCGCCGCCGGAGCTGTGGCCTACGTCGTGGCCTCTCATCACGATCGCGGCAACCCTGGTGCTGATGGCTCCCCGCGGCGCGCGCAGATCAGCAGCGACAACCACGCTCAGCCCAGCTCGGTCAGCCAGCACAGCCAGGCAGCAGGCGGGGCGCAGGTAACGCCGCCGGGGCCGCGAGCTGTCGTCGATTCCTACTTCGCGGCCATTAACCAGCGCGACTGGCCGCGGGTCTGGCGGCTTGGCGGGGAGAACGCGAACTCGTCGTACCGGGCAATGATCGACGGCTACTCCGAGACCGACCGCGACGTCGTCCGGGGTATCAGGGTCAGCGGCGACCACGCCGTCGTGCGGGTCCGCGCCTACGAGGCCAGCGGCAAGTCCCAGGTCTACCAGATGTACTTCATTATCCGGGACGGCGTCATCGTCCACGCCACGCAGCAACTGCTGACCACTGAGCCGGACGGCGGAGCTACCTAGCTGTTCAGCCGACCTGCGCGGTCCGGCCCTCCCAGTAGGGCGCCCGCAGCTGCCGCTTGAGGATCTTGCCCGAGCCGGTCCGCGGCAGCTCATCGATGAAGTCCACCGACCGAGGAACCTTGTAACTGGCCAGGTGCTCTTTGCCGAACGCGGTGATCTCATCCGGGGTCAGCGAAGTACCCGGCGCCGTGACCACGGTCGCGTGCACGAGCTCGCCCCACTCCTCGGACGGGATACCGAAGACCGCGACGTCATAGATCGCCGGGTGCTGCTCGAGAGCGGCCTCGATCTCGGCCGGGTAGATGTTCATGCCGCCGGAGATGATCATGTCGCTCTTGCGGTCGCAGATGTAGAGGAAGCCCTCGTCGTCGCGGTAGGCGATGTCGCCGACGGTGTGGAAGTCGCCGCGACTGTTCGCGTCGTAACTTGCCTTCTGCTTGTAGTACTCGTCGAACACGCCCTTGGAGCGGACATAGAGCTCGCCCGGATTCTCCGGCCCGGTGCCCGTGACGACATTCCCCTCGGCGTCGAACAGCACGATCTCGATGAGCGGTGCCGGCTGCCCGCAGGAGCCGGGCTTGCGCATCTGGTCCTCCGGCTTGAGCACGCAGTCGACACCAAGCTCGGTCGAGCCGTAGACCTCCCAGAGCGATTCCGGCGGGAAGTCCGCGACGTACTGCTGCTTCAGCGCGAAGCTCCACGGAGCGGCATTGGCAATCATCACTCGCATGGACGACCGGTCGTACTTGGCCTTCACCTCCGGTGGCAGCGCGCACACCATGCGGATCAGCGCCGGAGCCGAGAAGGTGGAGGTGACCTTGTACTTCTCCACCAGCCGTAGCCAGTCCTCGGCGTCGAACCTCCGCTGAACCACGATGGTCTGGCCGAAGAGCAGGCCGATGCTCATGAACGCGCCCGGACCGCTGTGGTAGAGCGGCCCGGAGGTGATGTAGATGTCGTCCGGCCGGTACCCGAGCAGCGTCACCAGGGCCAGGCCGGTCTCCTGGTCGGTCGCGTGGCGGACCGCGCCCTTCGGCTTGCCTGTCGTGCCGGACGTGTAGATCATGGTGCCGCCGGTGCCGCTGGCATCGCCGACGTCCGGGGGCTGATCGGACGCGGCTCCGGTCAGCTCCTCGCTGCTCAGCATGCCGTCAGCAGCCGGCCCGCCGAACACGATGACATGACGCAGGTTCGCCAGCTCGCCCGCCAGGCCCTGGAACAGGTGCGCGTACTCCGCGTCGACGTAGGCGATCTCGGCATCGGAGTTGTCGATCACGTACCTGGCTTCCTCGGCGGTGAGCCGGTAGTTCAGCGGGACCGCTACCACGCCGATCTTCCTGGTGGCGTTGACTACCGCGACTACCGGCACCGAGTTAGGACCGCACCAGATCACCTTCCCGCCAGGCTTGGCGCCCAGTTCGAGCAGTGCGTTCCCCAGCCTGTTCGCCGCGGCCTCCAGCTCGGCATACGTCCACTGGACAATGCCCGCCTCGCCCTTGTCGTCGATCACGGCAAGCTTGTCCGGCTGGCTCTCGGCATAGGCCGTCAGGATGTCTGGCATCGCACCTGCTTTCGTCGCACAGTCTTCACGGGGGCAGCAGCCTGCAGCGCCCCGAAGTTCTCCAGGTACACCCTGTACCGAATCGCGCTCGGTTGTCATCATCTAGGCGCCGGGATTTGCCGTCGCGCTAGGCCGGGACCGCCTCTGCTCCGCCCGCGTGCGCGCCGGCCGCTCAGCTACGCGCGGGCGCCGACCCTGGCGAGCTCAAGCGCGGCAGCAACGAGCCGATCGGCCCGCAGCGCCGCCCGCGGCTCCTCAGCCTTGGACTCGGCGATGAGCTTGTCCGGGTCCTGACCAGCCCGCTCGGCCTCGGCCTTGCCGCCGTCGGCCAGCCAGAGGCTTACCTGAGCCGCATCGACCTCCGGGTGGAACTGGACGGCCAGGTGCGGCCCGATGGTGAACGCCTGCACGCACAGCTCGTTGCGGGCGAGCAGCCGTGCTCCGGGCGGCAGCAGGCACCGGTCGTGGTGGAACTCCAGCCACGGACCCGGCTCGATCAGATCCGGATCGAGCGTCTCCACCATCGTCCAGCCAACCTCACTGCGCGGCGCCGCCTCCACCTCGCCGCCGAGTGCCGCGGTCAGCGCCTGCGCGCCGAAGCAGATGCCGAGGACCGGGATTCCGGCCGCGTCCGCCGCACGCAACCAGTCGAGCTCCTCACCGATCCAGCCGCTGATCCGCTCCTCGTAGACCGACCAGGCCGCGCCTAGCAGCACGATGTGGTCGACGTCATCCAGCGCCGGCAACGGGCCGCCTTTGGGGAACTGGTGCACGGTGAGCTCAGCTCCGCGTGCGCGGAACGCGTCCGCAATGAACCCGGCCTCGTCAATGGCGTGATGCCGCACCACGATGACCCGCATCTGTGCCTCCTGTCGTCCTGGCCTCGTCAGTTATTCTCCGGGACCCGGCCGCGTTGCGCATCCTCCGGCCCGCACCCGCGCCGCCCGCGCAGCCAGCACAGGGCCATGGCGAAAACCGCTGGCCTCCCGGCGGCTCAGCCGGCAAGCATGGGTCATGGCCTGGACAGTAACCCGCAGCATCGATGAGTTCCTGGCAGCGGCGGGCGGTGAACTGCGAGCCGACCCGGTTGCCCATACCGTGCCGTTGACCGTGCTCGAGAGCCTGCGCCAGCGCGGTCCGTCGGCGTTCGGCGACGAAGCGCCGGTGTACGGCTGGCATGAATCGGCCGACGCCCAGATCGACGGGGCGTTCCTCCAGACCCCGCCGCACCCGGTCCTGGTCGCCGCGCTGCCCGCCGGGTCGGCTGCGGACCTGATAGCGCGGCTCAGCTCGGAAGCCGGGCTACCCGCCGCAATCAATCTGTCGAGCGCGGACGAAGCTGACTTCGCGGCAGCCTGGGCCAGTGCAACGGCGGGCAGCGTCGCCGCCACGCTGCGGTCGCGGCTGTTCCGGCTGGAGCGGCTGGCACCGCCGGATCCCGTTCCGCCTGGCTCGGCGCGGGTGGCCGGCCCGGCCGACCGTGAGTTGCTCATCGACTGGCACGTGGCATTCGGTGCCGAGACCGGCACCGGTGCGGACGTCGCGGAGCGCACTGTGGACGACCGGATCAGCCACGCAGGGCTGACATTGTGGGAGGCCGACGGCCAGCCGGTGGCGATGGCCGGCAGCACCAGGGAGGTAGCCGGCGTGGTGCGGATCGCTGGCGTCTACACCGTGCCCGCGGAGCGCGGGCGCGGCTACGGCGGCGCCGTGACCGCGGTCGCCAGCCGGGCGGCGCTGGACGCCGGAGCTGCGGCGGTCGTGCTGTTCACTGATCGGGCCAACCAGACAAGCAACGCGCTGTACCAGCGGCTCGGCTACCGGCCGGTCGCCGATCGCGTGGTGCTGCAACTTATGCCAGGCGCCAGCGCTGCGGCCGACACCACTGGGCCCGATGTCACAACGCAGGCGACTACGGCGTCTTAACGGTCATGAGAATCGCAGTCGTCGGCGGGACCGGCACGCTCGGCAAGCACATCGTCGCCACGCTCGCGCAGCGCGGCCACGAGGTCCGGGTCCTCAGCCGCGGCAGTCCTGACTTCCCGGTAGATCTGGTCTCGGGCCAGGGCCTTGACGCGGCCCTGGCCGGCTGTACTGCCGTCGTGGACGCCAGCAACGCATCATCGCCGAAGCGGGCAGCGCAGGTGCTCGTGGCGGGGACCGGCCGGCTGCTGACCGCTGAACAGCTAGCTGGCGTCGGCCACCATGTCTGCATCTCGATCGTCGGCTGTGACCGCGTGCCGATGGGCTACTACCGGGTTAAGACCGAGCAAGAGCAGGCAGTCGAGCACGGCGCGGTGCCGTACAGCATCGTGCGTGCGACTCAGTTCCATGAACTCGCCAATGCGGCGCTTACCGCCGCGGGCAGGTACCGGGTGCTGCCAGTGCCGTCAATGCGGCTGCAGACCGTCGCGGCCGCAGAGGTCGCCGGCGTGGTAGCGGACGTCAGCGAAGGCGACCCCCGCGGCCGGGTCCAGGTCGCCGGGCCGCAGGTCAGCACGGCTCGCGAACTGGCGCGCAGCTGGCGCGCGGTAACCGGGCGCTCGGCGGTCCTGGTGCCGCTGCCGGTGCCGGGCAAGATAGGCCGGGCGCTTCGGGACGGCGCGCTCACCACCGACCACGCCGACGCGCTCGGCACGATCACGTTCGCGGACTGGCTCGCTGCTCAGCACCCCTGAACGAGCCAGCCCCGTGATCGTTCTCAGCAGACCGCTTCTTCCTTGATCGTTGTGAGTTTTGGGGGG
>DATJNX010000013.1:0-168297 GCA_035507615.1 Streptosporangiaceae bacterium | reverse complement strand
CACTGAGTCGCAGATCAACCTGCCCTACATCACTCACTCCGAGCAGGGCCCGCTGCACCTGGACACCAAGCTGACCAGGGCCGAGTTCCAGAAGATGACCTCGGATCTGCTCGACCGGTGCAAGGCTCCGTTCCAGCAGGTGATCAAGGACGCGGGGATCAAGCTCAGCCAGATCGACCATGTCGTGCTCGTCGGCGGCTCCACCCGGATGCCGGCCGTCGTCGACCTGGTTAAGGATCTGACCGGCGGCAAGGAGCCGAACAAGGGCGTCAACCCTGACGAGGTCGTGGCCGTCGGCGCGTGCCTGCAGGCTGGCGTGCTCAAGGGCGAGGTCAAGGACGTCCTGCTGCTGGACGTGACGCCGCTGTCGCTCGGCATCGAGACCAAGGGCGGCATCTTCACCAAGCTCATCGAGCGGAACACCACCATTCCGACCAAGCGCTCGGAGATCTTCACTACGGCTGACGACAACCAGCCATCGGTGCAGATCCAGGTCTTCCAGGGCGAGCGCGAGATTGCCGCATACAACAAGAAGCTCGGCATGTTCGAGCTGGCCGGACTCGCTCCGGCGCCGCGCGGCATCCCGCAGATCGAGGTCACCTTCGACATCGACGCCAACGGCATCGTGAACGTGTCAGCCAAGGACCTTGGTACTGGCAAGCAGCAGTCCGTGACCATCTCGGGCGGCTCGGCGCTGGCCAAGGATGACATCGAGCGGATGATGGCCGACGCGGAGAAGTACGCCGAGGAGGACAGGCAGCGGCGTGAGGAGGCGGAGGTCCGCAACCGCGCGGAGTCTCTGGCTTATACCACGGAGAAGTTCCTCTCCGAGAACGCCGACAAGGTCCCGGGCGACGTCAAGTCTGAGGTCGAGTCCGCGATCGCCGACCTGAAGAAGGCGCTTGAAGGCACCGACACCGAGGCCATCAAGACGGCCAGCGAGCACGCTGCTCAGGTGAGCCAGAAGATGGGGACGGCCATCTACGCCCAGTCGCAGGCTGCCAGCGCGCAGGACGGCGAGACGGGTGGCGAGGCCGGCGGCCAGGACGATGATGTCGTCGAGGCCGAGATCGTCGACGACGACAAGCCGGCCAATGAGGAGGGCGGCGCCGCCTGATGAGGCCCGAGGACGAGAGCCAGGGCCCGATCATCCGCGATCGCAGGCGAATCGATCCGGCCACTGGCCAAGTACGAGATCCCGGCGAGCCCGGCCCGCGACGCGGGCCGGCTCCGGCCGGGGGGCAGCCGAAGCCAGGGAGGCATTCGGTATCCAGGCCGAGCGGCATGACAGCCGACCCGGGAGCGAGCCAGCAGGCTCCGGCTTCCGGCGCTGACGCTGCGGGTTCCGGCCCGGCACCGGAGGAGCCTCCCGGCACCGACTACGGCAGCGCCGCGGCACCAGAAGCCGCGGACGCCGCCGCGAAGGCGATGGCAATGCTGGCTGAGCGCACGGCTGACTTGCAGCGGCTGCAGGCGGAGTACGCCAACTACCGCAAGCGGGTAGAGCGCGACCGGCTGGCCGTGCGGGAGCAAGCGCTGGCGAACGTGCTCAACGAGCTTCTGCCGGTGCTTGACGATATCGGCCGGGCGAGAGAGCACGGCGAGCTGACTGGGGCGTTTAAGTCGGTCGGCGAGTCGCTGGAAGGCATCGTGTTCAAGCTCGGGCTGACGCCCTTCGGAGAGAGCGGTGATCCGTTCGACCCGACGCTGCACGAGGCACTGCTCCACTCCTATTCGGCCGAGGTCACCGAGCCGACGGCGGTACAGATCCTGCAGCCCGGCTACAAGGTCGGCGAACGGATCATCCGCCCGGCGCGAGTGGCCGTAGCTGAGCCTGGCGGCGACGCGCCCGAGGAAGCCGGGGCCGACGAGATCGGACCCGGTGCCGCCGAGGGCGACGAGACAAGCGACGGTGGCGACACCAGCGCGGGTGATGGGACCGGCGAACGGTGAGATCGGGCCGGGCGGCCTGCGCGAGCCGGCCGCCCGGCTCCGACATCTAGATAGATCCCGAGAGAGGCCCGTTGAGCACCAAGGATTACCTGGAGAAGGACTATTACAAGACCCTTGGGGTGGCCAAGGGCGCTACTGCTGACGAGATCAAGAAGTCGTACCGGAAGCTTGCCCGCAAGTACCATCCGGATGCCAACGAGGGCGACCCGAAGGCCGAGGCGCGCTTCAAGGAGATTTCCGAGGCTTACAACGTCTTGTCGGATGACAAGCGGCGCCAGGAGTACGACGAGGCTCGCTCGCTCTACGGCAGCGGGGTCCGGATGCCAGGATCCGGATCTGCGGGCGGTAACTATAACTTCGACCTGGGCGACTTGTTCGGCAATGCGGCCGGCAATGCCGGCGGCCGGCTTGGCGACCTGCTCGGCGGCGTGTTCGGCAGCCGGACCGGCGCCCCCCCTACGTCGCAGACCAGGCCACGGCGCGGCGCGGACGTGGAGACTGAGACGTCGTTGTCGTTCAGCGACGCCATCAACGGGACGACCGTATCGCTGCGGCTCACCGGCGAAGGGCCATGCAAGGTCTGCAAGGGAACCGGCGCCAAGGCAGGGACCGTGCCCAGGGTCTGCCCGACCTGTGAAGGTACCGGCCAGGGCAGCCGCAACCTCGGCAGCTTCGCGTTCTCCGAGCCGTGCAAGACCTGCCGTGGCCGCGGCCTCGTGGTGGATGACCCGTGCCAGGAATGCTCCGGCAGCGGACGGGCCATGAGCACCCGCACGATCCAGGCCAGGATCCCCGCGGGCGTTGCGGACGGCCAGCGGATAAAGCTCGCCGGCAAGGGTGCGCCGGGCGAGCGCGGCGGGCCGCCCGGTGACCTCTACGTTCGCGTGCACGTCCAGCCGCACCCGCACGGGACGTTCGGCCGGTCGGGCTCCAACCTGACCATCACGGTGCCTGTGACGTTCGCGGAAGCAACGCTCGGTGCCGAGATCAAGGTGCCGTCGCATGGCGGCATGCCGGTCAGCCTGCGGATCCCTGCCGGCACGCCGAACGCCCGGACCTTCCGGGTCCGGGGCAAGGGCGTCCGGCGCAAGGACGGCACGGCCGGCGACATGCTGGTCACCGTCAACGTTCAGGTGCCCCAGGACCTGAACGACAAGGCGCGGGACGCGCTCGAGACGTTCCGCGACGCAACCGCCGGCCCCGATCCGCGGGCCGAGCTGCTGAAGAACGCAAATGGCTAACCACGCCGCGCGCCGGAAGGAGATGACATGACGAGCGAGTTCGAGCTTTCCGACGACACGCCTGTCTACGTCATCTCGGTCGCTGCTCAGCTATCCGGCCTGCACCCGCAGACGCTGCGGGCTTACGACCGGCTGGGCCTGGTGTCGCCGGGCCGGAGCGCCGGGCGGGGCCGTCGTTACTCGCTGCGCGACATCCTGATCCTTCGCGAGGTGCAGCGGCTGTCCCAGGAGGAAGGCATCAACCTGTCCGGGATCAAGCGGATCCTGGAGCTCGAGCTGGCCGAGCGGCGGAGCAGGCAGCTGCTCGCGGAGATGCATGCCGAGCTGGGCCAGCTCCGGGCCGAGCTCGAGTCCACCCGCGCGGTCGCGGCCAGGCTCGCGACGCTCGTCCGGAGCAAGCCTGACGGGGCTGCGCTCGTCCCGGTGCATCACACCGGCGCAGCGCACCCGACGACGGCTCACGGTATTGGCACTGACACTGGCCGCGCCCAGGCCGCGGCTGCCGAGATAACCCCTGCGGCTACCCGGAGTACGACGGACCGCGCCTGATAAGGCGCTCAGGCGGATGCCGCGCCGCCACCGGAAACAGCGGCACGCTACAAGCATGAGGAGACGACAACTGTGGATGAGAAGCTGACCAGGAAGAGCCAGGAGGCTCTGTCCGAGGCAGTGCAGATGGCAGCATCGGCCGGCAACCCGGCCGTGGATGGTTTGCACGTGCTCGCCGCCCTGGTCCAGCAGGACGGGGGCACCGCCTCGCCGCTGCTACGTGCTGTCGGCGCTGATCCTGCCGCCGTGCTGAAGAAGGCGCGCGAACAGATCGGCCGCCTGCCCCGCGCGGCCGGCGCGACGGTCGCCGCACCGGAGACCTCGCGACAGCTGCTGGCGGCCCTGGCTACTGCCGGGAAACTGGCGCGGGATATGTCGGACGAGTACGTTTCGACCGAGCACCTGCTCGTGGGCCTGGCGACCGACGGCGGCCAGGCGGCGGCGATCCTGCGTGACGCCGGAGCCGGTCCCAAGCAGCTCACTGACGCGTTCGAGCAAGTTCGCGGACACGCGCGCGTGACGTCGCAGGACCCGGAAGGGACCTACCAGGCGCTGGATAAGTACGGCATCGACCTGACCCAGAGCGCCCGCGAAGGGAAGCTCGACCCGGTCATCGGCCGGGATGCGGAGATCCGGCGCGTGATCCAGGTCCTGTCGCGGCGCACGAAGAACAACCCGGTCCTGATCGGCGAGCCTGGCGTCGGCAAGACTGCCGTCGTCGAGGGCCTCGCTCAGCGCGTCGTCGCTGGTGACGTGCCTGAGTCGCTGCGCGGCAAGCGCGTCGTCGCGCTCGACCTCGGCGCGATGGTCGCGGGCGCCAAGTACCGCGGCGAGTTCGAGGAGCGCCTGAAGGCAGTCCTGAACGAGATCAAGCAAAGCGACGGCCAGATCATCACCTTCATCGACGAGCTGCACACGGTCGTCGGCGCAGGCGCCGCCGAAGGCGCGATGGATGCCGGCAACATGCTCAAGCCCATGCTCGCCCGCGGTGAGCTGCGGATGGTCGGTGCGACGACGCTGGACGAGTACCGGCAGCGCATCGAGAAGGACCCGGCGCTGGAACGACGGTTCCAGCAGGTCCTGATCGGCGAGCCGTCGGCCGAGGACACTATCGCGATCCTGCGCGGGCTCAAGGGCCGGTACGAGGCACACCACCAGGTTCAGATCTCGGACGCGGCACTGGTAGCCGCGGCGACGCTGTCCGACCGGTACATCACCGCGCGCTTCCTGCCTGACAAGGCCATCGACCTGATCGACGAGGCCGCATCGCGGCTGCGCATGGAGATCGACTCCCGTCCGGTCGAGATCGACGAACTGCAGCGCAGTGTGGACCGGATGAAGATGGAAGAGATGGCGCTCGCCAAGGAAAACGACCCGGCTAGCCGGGAACGGCTGGAGCGGCTTCGCGCTGACCTTGCCGACCGGCAGGAGCAGCTGACCGCGCTGGTCGCCCGCTGGGAGCGGGAGAAGTCGAGCCTCAACAAGGTCGGCGAGCTGAAGAAGCAGCTCGACGAGCTCAAGGGCCAGGCCGAGCGGGCCCAGCGTGATGCCGACTTCGGGACTGCCTCCCGGCTCATGTACGGCGAGATCCCTCAGCTGGAACGGCAGATCGCCGAGGCATCCGCGACGGCAGGCGAGGAGGACGCTCAGGCCGGGCTTGGCGATGACGGTCCGCCGATGGTGAAGGAAGAAGTCGGCCCGGATGACGTCGCGGACGTGGTTTCATCCTGGACTGGCATTCCAGCGGGCCGGCTCATGGAGGGCGAGACCGGCAAGCTGCTGCGCATGGAAGACGAGCTCGGTCGGCGGCTGGTTGGCCAGCGGACTGCCGTGCAGGCAGTGTCCGACGCGGTCCGCCGGTCCAGGGCAGGCATCTCCGATCCGGACCGGCCGTCCGGCTCGTTCCTGTTCCTCGGCCCGACCGGCGTCGGCAAGACCGAACTCGCCAAGGCACTCGCCGAATTCCTGTTTGACGACGAGCGAGCGATCATCCGGATCGACATGAGCGAGTACTCCGAGCGCCACTCGGTCGCCAGGCTGGTCGGAGCGCCGCCCGGTTACGTCGGCTATGAAGAGGGCGGCCAGCTCACCGAGGCTGTCCGGCGCCGGCCCTACTGCGTTGTGCTGCTGGACGAAGTAGAGAAGGCGCATCCGGAAGTATTCGACATCCTGCTGCAGGTCCTTGATGACGGCCGGCTCACTGATGGCCAGGGCCGGACCGTCGATTTCCGCAACACGATCCTCATCCTCACTTCCAACCTCGGATCTCAGTACATCGCCGACCCGAGCCTGGACGAGGCCGCGACCAGGGACAAGGTCATGACGGTCGTGCGTGCCACGTTCAAGCCGGAGTTTCTCAACCGCCTGGACGACGTGATCGTGTTCGACGCCCTGTCCACCGAAGAACTGACCGAAATTGTCGAGTTGCAGGTCGAGCGGCTGGCCCGCCGCCTGTCCGGGCGGCGTCTGACACTCGACGTAACTCCGGCTGCCAAGGAATGGCTGGCACTGACTGGATTCGATCCGGTTTACGGCGCGCGCCCGCTCCGGCGCCTGATTCAGTCCGCAATCGGCGACAAGCTAGCCCGCGGCCTGATCTCAGGCGAGATCAGCGATGGGGACCGGGTTGTCGTGGACCTCGACGAGAGCGCCGACGCCCTGAGTGTCAGCTCGGCCCGGATGACGGAAGCTGCCAGGTAAACCGGACGGATCTGGCTAGGCGTCGTCCAGCATCGCGTCGTAGTCGTCCTCGGGTAGCCCGAGGTCGTTGCGGATGCGATAACGAAGCCTGAGCAGCAGACGAAGTTCAGATTCATCGCTCTCGCCCTGCTGGTCGCGATCGCCGCTGAGACATAGCTCAACGCCGGCCGTGGCCCAGTCCAGCGCACCGGCAAGGTCCTCGCGCTCGACGAGCAACTCGGCCACCAGGTCGCAGGTGCGCGGGTCGGCACGTCCCTCTGCCTTCACCTGGCTAATCAGCGCCTGCGCCTCCAAGTGCCGGCCGAGCTGAAACAAGGCCCTGGCCAGCGGTATCCGGGGATCGGCGAAAACCGGGCCGCCATCGGCCATTGCCCGGCGGAATCCAGCTGCCGCCTCGGCCGGCTGATCGGCCAGCAGCCACTGCTCTCCGGCACGCAGAAACGCCTCGGCTCGAGGCATCCCCGCCGTCTCGGTACCGGTCATCGCCAGCATGGTCATCTCGCGAGCGGCAGCTACGTGATCACCGCTTGCGGCAGCGTCGAATTCGATTGAGTCGAACTGCTCACGACTCAGCACTGCCACGTAAAACAAGGTATCCGGGAAACGGCCAATCTGGCCGCCACTACCGTGCGCAGTAATGGCTTTGTGACAATTTCTCCGGCATTCGCCGACGTCAGTGCCGGGAGCGCTCGAGAGCGTCCCAGAAACCGCGCCGCAGCGCGTGCCTGACCTCGTCGTGCAGCAGAGAGTCGATCGGCAGCGCGGACCCCTGAAGCAGGCGCGCCTCCAGGTCCGAAGGCATCCGCGGCTTACGGGCTAGCACGGCCTCCAGCCACAGTGCAGGCGCGTCTCTCGCCACTGCCTCGCCGAAACCGAAGCCCTCGGCATGCGCGGACTGAACGGCATCGCCGACGGACAGCCCCGTCGACGGCACCGCGGGCGGACCGCCGTATGAACCGCGACCGTATGCAGCACTTGGCGGCCCGGCGAACTGGGACGGCTGCAGCGGGCCGCCGCCGTACGGAGCCGACCCGTCTGGAGAGTAGTGCACTCCGTTGCCAGCCGGGGGCTGGCGCTCAGGCGCAAGCGGGCGCGAAGACTCTACTGGCGCCATTCCGTTCGACTGCACCGCTGCATGCGACACAGCAGAGTTGCTGACGTGTCGCGGCGGCGCAGACGCGGGCAAGCCCTGCCCCGCCAGTTGCTGGCCGCCAGGCCCTGGCGATTGCGGCGCCGGCTGGACTCCGCCCTGACCGGCTCCAGGACCCGCTGATCGTCCCGGCTGGGCCTGCCCTGGCTGGCCCGGCATCTGCTGGACTTGCATGGGCTGGGCTGGCATCTGCTGGGCTGGCATCGATTGAGCCTGCATTGATTGGTGGGCTTGCGGCATGGATGAGCCCTGCGGCTGCGCTCCGCCGAACTGGCCCATCGCCTGCTGCGGCATGCCGTTTTGCGGCATCCCGTTCTGCTGTGCACCAGCCTGCGGCTGCGAGCCGCCGCTATACCCTGAGGTCAGCGGGTTTGCGTCCGGCCCGCCGCCCAGGCGGCTTCCGGTCTGGGTGCCGTACTGCGAACTCTGACCGCCAGGTCCGGGCAGGCTGCCCGCTGGCAAGCCGTTCGACTGCAAGCCGGGCTGCCCAGTGCCCTGGCCATTGACCGCAGGCAGGCCACCCAGTGCTCCCGGCGGCATCGCCGCAGCCAGTCCGTTGTCCGGTTGTCCGGCGGGGATACTGCTCCGAGGCGGCGCAGCGGAACCGGTAGCCGGTCCGGCACCGCCCAGGCCGTTCTGCCCCGGCGCGCCCGGCTGTGCCGAACTGGGGACGCCCATCGGAACGCTGCCAGGCAGTGAGACGGCCCGGCCGTCGTCGGCGAGGCTGTGCTGACCGAACCCGCCAGTCGCCTGGCTGGCCTGACGCGAAGCCTCCGCAGTCGGATAGCCGCCCGTCCGGAAACCCTGGTCGCTGCCAGCGGTGAGTAGCTCGCGGCCGCCCTCCGCTTGCTGATACTGCTGCCCGGATGACGGCTGCTGGACCGGATGGTCCTGGCTGTGCTGCTGCTCCCGGTGCCCGCTGAGGCTCGCGAACTGGGGCTGCGCCGCCCCCTCGTAGAGGGTCGGCAGCGGCGAGGGGTACAGCCGCTGGGCCGGGGCCTCGATGGCCGCGGGCCGTTCCCCAGCGCCGCTTTGGTCTGCGGCCAGTTCGCGGTATCCGCTGGCGGCTAGCTGTGGCTCTGCTCCCGAGATGAGGTCGACGTAGGGCCGCAAGTGGCCGGGCGACACCTCGATGAGGTCGTCGCACTCCTGGCTGAGAGCGCGCGACGCGGCCCAGTCCCCGTCGGTGGCAATGGTCAGCAGGATGGCGCGGATCCCGAGGTCCTGTACCTCGGCGATGACCGGCGCCAGATCTTCCTCCGCGCTGACGATGATCACGTCGCTGATCGCGTGGTTCCGGGCAAGGGCGGTGAGATCCTTGCGAATCTCGGCCTCGACGCCTTCCTTGCGGTTAGGCCGGATCTTCACCAGGCGCAGCTTGACGCCAGGGATATCGGCAAGCGTGTCGTGCTCGCGAGAGCGATTTCCGTCGGCCGAGGTGTCGTACCAGTAGCAGCGCAGCAGCGGAAGGCCAGTCCGGTCCCTGGACATGCCGCCAAGCAGCTTGAGAAGGCCTGCGTAGTCCCAGGACACAGAGTCACGATTGCGAGTGCCGTGAACCGCGAGTGCGCCGTCACCTAGCGCATAGCTCGCGTCCACGAACAGCGCGCAGCGATCCAACGCGACACCGCCCTTCCCTTGCGCGTGACGTTACCAGCGCAGGCCAGCGGCCGTGACAGATAGCGCAGATCAGGGATGTATCCGCCAGGCCGGGCGCTGCGGTCAGTTCAGCCAATGTACCTATTCCGGCAAGCGGCGCCCGGACTCGATCGGGCCGCCGCCCGCAGAAGCTACCAGGCGGCAGCCAGTGCTCTGCCCGGTCTTGCCCGGTAGGCTCGGCAGCCGTGACCGATCGAGACGATTTGCTCGCCATGATCAGGCAGCTCGCGGTGCTACGCGGCGAAGTGATCTTGTCCTCTGGACAGCGCGCGGACTGGTATATCGACCTGCGGCGGGTCCTCCTCGACGGGATGGCCGCACCGGTCGCGGGCCGCGTGATGCTGGACACGACTGCGGGGCTGTCTTACGACGCTGTCGGCGGCCTGACCCTCGGCGCCGACCCGGTCGCGACCGCCATGCTGCATGCGGCCGCAGCACGCGGCCGCAAGCTCGACGCGTTCGTGGTGCGGAAGACCGAGAAAGCGCACGGCCTGCAGCGCAGGATCGAAGGTCCAGACGTCGCAGGCAGGCGTGTCCTCGCGGTCGAGGACACCTCAACCACCGGTGCTTCCGTGCTGACGGCGGTGGACGTACTTCAGGAGGCCGGCGCCGAGGTCGTCGGAGTTGCAGTCGTGGTAGAGCGCGGCGCACGACAGAAGATCGCCGAGCGCGGGCTGCCTTATCTGCCTGCCTACGAGCTTGCCGATCTCGGCCTGGCCTGACCTGCTAGTGCTGACCTGTTAGTACTGCGCTGGTTAGTACTGTGCTGGCCTTGGTGTACGGGCCGTGGTGTGCTGCCGGTCTAGTGCTGCGAGAACGCGTGCAGCGCAATTGCTCCGACGACGAGAAGCGCTAAAACCGCGACCGACAGTGCGACGAAGCCAGCGTAGTGGCGGCGGTCGGCAGGGTCCGCATCATGGTGTCCCATGTCTGCAGAGTAGACCCGGCAGGGCCGCTTGCCTGGTAATGCTGCACAACTGGGCCGGCGGACTTAAGCCGGCCGGCGGCCTCCGCAATACTGAAGCCAGTGGTCTATGTCAGTGATTGAGCCCGCCTCGCCGCGAGAGGATTCCGTGCCATGCCTATCGCCACGCCCGAGGTCTACGTCCAGATGCTCGACCGGGCCAAGGAGCAAGGCTTCGCCTACCCGGCCATCAACGTGACCTCTAGCCAGACGCTCAACGCCGCACTCCGCGGCTTCGCCGAAGCGGAGAGCGACGGTATCGTCCAGGTCTCCACCGGCGGCGCCGAGTACCTGTCCGGTGCCGGCGTCAAGGACATGGTCACCGGGGCGGCCGCGCTAGCGCACTTCGCTGAGACCGTCGCGGCGAAATACCCGGTCCACATTGCCCTGCATACCGACCACTGTCCGAAGGACAAGCTGGACGGCTATATGCGCCCGCTGCTGCAGATCTCGGCCGAGCGGGTCGCCCGCGGCCAGGAGCCGCTATTCCAGTCGCACATGTGGGATGGCTCGGCCGTGCCGCTGCCAGAGAACCTGCAGATCGCCGCGGAACTGCTGGAGAAGTGCGCGGCTGCGCACGTGATCATGGAAATGGAGATCGGCGTCGTCGGCGGCGAGGAGGACGGCGTCGTCGGCGAGATCAATGAGAAGCTCTACAGCACGCCTGAGGATGCGATTGCGACCGCGGAAGCGCTCGGTCTTGGCGAGCGCGGCCGCTACATCCTTGCCGCGACCTTCGGCAACGTGCACGGCGTGTACAAGCCCGGCCACGTCAAGCTACGGCCAGCCATCCTGAACGAGATCCAGGAGGCTGTCGGCGCAAAGTACGGCAAGGACAAGCCTTTCTACCTGGTGTTCCACGGCGGCTCAGGGTCGGACCTGGCCGACATCCGGGAAGCCATCGGCTACGGCGTCGTGAAGATGAACGTCGATACTGACACCCAGTACGCGTTCACCAGGCCAGTCGCCGGGCACATGTTCACCAATTACGACGGCGTGCTCAAGGTCGATGACGAGGTCGGCCGGAAGAGGGACTACGACCCGCGGACCTGGGGCAAGGCCGGAGAGGCAGGTATGGCCGACAGGGTCGTGCACGCCTGCGAGGACCTGATGTCCGCGGGCAAGCGGATGACCTGACCGGGATCATCGGATGATGCGAGAGAACCTGCTGGGCGGCCCGCCCGAGACCTTGCTGCCAGCGAGCCCGGAGGCTGACGCGGCGCTGGCGGCCGCCAGCGACCCGGCCGAGGTCGCGGGCCGCTTCCCGAGCTACTGCGCGGCCTGGGCAGCGCTGGCCGAGCGCGCGATGGCAGCCGGTGATCCGGTCACCGCCTACGCGTTTGCCCGGACCGGTTATCACCGCGGCCTCGACCAACTGCGGCGCGCCGGCTGGCACGGGCACGGACCCATCCCGTGGCAGCATGAGCCGAACCAGGGCTTCCTGCGCGCACTGCACATGCTGGGCGTAGCCGCGGCCGCCATCGGTGAGGACGACGAGGCGACTCGCTGCAAGGAGTTCCTGGCCGACGCGAGCCCGGCCGCCGCAGCAGCGCTGGAATCCTGACTGCTTCCGCAGGCACCGGAATCCCGGCTGCTGCGGTGCGTGGCTCACGTCGAGCGGAAACTGGTCCGGTAACATCTGAATGCAAGAGCCCCTTCCGCGCTTGCATTCTGTCTGCAATGACGTCGGCTGGGGCTTTCGTTCTGTTCCGGGAAGGACCTGTGACATGCCCGCCATCGTGATCGTCGGTGCGCAATGGGGCGATGAAGGCAAGGGCAAGGCCACCGACCTGCTCGGCGACCGGGTGGACTACGTCGTCCGCTACCAGGGCGGCAATAACGCAGGGCACACCGTTGTGATCGGCGACGAGCGCTACGCGCTGCATTTGCTGCCGTCCGGAGCGCTGTCCGAGCACGCGACGTCGGTTATCGGCAATGGCGTCGTGGTCAATCCGGAAGTGCTCATCGGCGAGATCGACGGCTTGGTGGATCGTGGTGTCTGGCAGGACCGCCTGCTGATCTCGGCGGACGCGCACTTGATCATGCCGCACCATGTGGCGCTCGATAAGGTCACCGAGCGCTACCTCGGCGACGCGCGGATCGGCACCACCGGACGCGGCATCGGGCCGGCCTATGCCGACAAGGCCGCCAGGGTCGGGATCCGGGTCCAGGACCTGTTCGACCCCGGCATCCTTCGGCAGAAGCTAGACCTGGCGCTCCGGGAAAAGAACCAGGTGCTCACAAAGGTCTACAACCGCCGGGGTATCGACGCCGAAGCCGTTACGCAGGAGTACCTCCGCTACGCCGAGCGGCTCGGCCGCTACGTGGCCGACACCGGCCTGGTGCTCAACAGCGCGCTCGACGAAGGCCGCGTCGTCCTGCTGGAAGGCGCCCAGGCGACGCTGCTTGATGTCGACCACGGCACCTATCCGTTCGTGACCTCCTCGTCGCCGACGGCGGGCGGCGCGTGCGCCGGATCGGGCATCGGGCCAACGCGCATCGGCAAGGTGCTCGGCATCCTGAAGGCCTACACCACCAGGGTCGGCTCCGGGCCATTCCCCACCGAGCTGACCGATGCCCAGGGCGAATGGCTGCGCAAGGCCGGCGGCGAGTACGGCACGACCACGGGCCGGCCACGCCGGACCGGCTGGATCGACACGGTCATCGCCCGGTATGCCACCCGGGTGAACGGCCTGACCGACTACTTCATCACCAAGCTCGACGTCCTCTCCGGGCTCGAGAAAGTTCCTGTCTGCGTCGCTTATGACGTGCACGGCAAGCGGCACGACGAGATACCGATGACGCAGACCGACTTCCACCACGCGCAGCCGATTTACGAGTACCTGGACGGCTGGTGGGAGGACATTTGCGACGCGCGGGAGTTCGCCGACCTGCCCAAGAACGCCCGGGCTTACGTCCGCGCAGTCGAGGCCCTGATCGGCGCGCCGGTCAGCGCCGTCGGTGTTGGCCCGCGGCGCGACCAGACCGTCCAGCTGCGCGAGATCCTGTAGCGACGCCGGCCGGTAGGCTCAGCGCCGTGCGGGTACTCGTCATCGGCTCGGGCGGCCGCGAGCACGCGCTCGCCCGGTCGCTGTCCAGGGACCCAGCGGTCACCCAGCTGCACGCCGCACCGGGGAACCCCGGCATTGGCCAGCTGGCAGAGCTCCACAGCGTCGCTCCGGCCGACCCGGCGCGGGTCGTCGCGCTGGCCAAGCAGACCGCACCTGACCTGGTCGTCATCGGCCCGGAAGCGCCGCTGGTGGCCGGCGTAGCCGAAGCCCTGCGCGCGGCCGGCTACAGCTGCTTCGGCCCGGATCAGGCCGCGGCCATGATTGAGGGCTCGAAGTCATTCGCCAAGCAGATCATGACAGCGGCCGGGGTACCGACTGCCGCCGCCAGGACATGCACCACGATGGCAGCGGCACAGGCCGCCTTGGACGAATTCGGACCGCCCTATGTCGTCAAGGCTGACGGCCTGGCCGCAGGCAAGGGCGTCGTTGTCACCGCCGACCGCGCCGCAGCCCTTGAGCACGCCGCTGCCTGCGGGACAGTGGTGATCGAGGAGTTCCTGGACGGCCCGGAAGTGTCGGTCTTCGCGATCGCCGACGGTGCCACCGCCGTCACGCTGCTGCCGGCCCAGGACTACAAGCGGGCCTACGACGGAAACGGCGGTCCGAACACCGGCGGCATGGGCGCCTACGCGCCGTTGCCCTGGGCGCCTGCGGACCTGGCAGCGGAGACCCTCACCAGGATCGTGCAGCCGACGCTAGCCGAACTGTCTCGCCGCGGCACTCCCTACAGCGGCCTGCTGTACGCGGGCCTTTGCCTGACCCCGCGCGGGATCCGGGTAGTCGAGTTCAACGCCCGCTTCGGCGACCCCGAGACTCAGGTCGTGCTCGACCGGCTCGGTACTCCGCTCGGCGGCCTGCTGGCGGCCGCAGCGACCGGCGACCTGCCCGGCGCCGGGGAGCTGACCTGGCTCGGCGGCGCGGCTGTGACGGTCGTGATAGCCGCGGAAGGGTATCCGGGTGCCCCGGTCAGCGGCGATGTGATCGAGGGCATTGACGACGCAGCCCTCGTTCCCGGAAGTTATGTCCTTCAGGCGGGCACAGCGCGCGACAGCTCGGGACGGCTCGTCGCGACTGGTGGCAGGGTTCTCAATGTCGTGGGGGCCGGGGCCGACCAGGCCGCCGCGAGGGCGAGCGCGTACCAGGCGGCCGCCCGGATCCGGATGCGCGGCGGCTGGTACCGCAGCGATATCGCGGCCGGGCCGGCGCCGGCCACCAGCGCCGGGACATGAGCGCGGGTTCGACCGGCGCGCAGGACGGGGCGACGGCGGACACTGTCGCCGCGGTCACGGACGAACTCCCGCTCCGGGTCACCACCCTCGAGATCTTGCGGGCCGCGGCCGCTGTCGCCGCCCTGGCGACCATCGTGGCCGGGGTAGCTGCCGGCCTCAGGGTCCAGCTTCTGCTGGTGGCAGTGGTGCTGACGGCCTCACTCACCGCCGAGGGCCGCGAAGGCGGCGACGAGCCCGCCGAAGGTCATGCGGCAGGATAGGAGGGTGATAGAGCGTTACACGCTGCCGGAGATGGGTTACGTCTGGAGCGAGGCCCACAAGTACGAGCTGTGGTGCCAGATCGAGACGCTGGTGCTGGCAGCGCATGCCCGCGCCGGAACCGTGCCCGAGGACGTGGTCGCCCCGGTGGCCGCCGCACCGCCGCCCACGCCGGAGGCGGTAGCCGCGCTGGAGGCAGTGACGGGCCACGACGTCATCGCCTTCCTGTCCGCCTGGGCCAACAACACCACGCCGCGCGAGGCGGCCGCGTACGTGCACTACGGCATGACGTCTTCGGACCTGCTCGACACCGCCCTGGCCATCCAGCTGGCGGAGTCGACGGACCTGCTGACCGCGCGATGCGACAGGCTGCTGCACGTGCTGCGCGAGCATGCCCTCGCGCACCGCACGACACTGCGTGTGGGCCGGACGCACGGTATTCACGCGGAGCCGGACGTCTGGGGCCACCGGGTAGCCGACTTTGCGTTCGCCATCCAGCGGTGCCGGGACCGGCTGATCCGGGCGCGCCAGTCAGTGGCGGTCGGTAAGCTGTCCGGTCCCGTCGGCACCTACTCCAACATCGACCCGGCGATCGAGGCCGAAGTGCTGGGTGAGCTGGGCCTGCGCCCAGCGGACGTGGCCACCCAGGTGGTGATCAGAGACGGCATCGCTGAGTGGGTGAGCGTGCTCGCCCTGATCGCCTCGGTCTGCGACGCGATAGCGCTAGAGATCCGGCACGGCCAGCGTACCGAGGTGGCCGAGCTGGCCGAGCCCTTCGGCACGGGCCAGAAGGGCTCCTCGTCGATGCCGCATAAGCGGAATCCGGTCAAGGCGGAGCGGATCAGCGGCCTGGCGCGGATTGTCAGGGCTCAGGTCGTCCCGGTGATGGAGGGCATCCCGCTGTGGCACGAGCGGGATATCTCACACTCCTCCACCGAGCGGATCGCGTTGCCGGACGCCGCGATTGCCACGGACTACTTGCTCGAGCAGACCACGAGCGTGATGGAAGGCCTGGTCGTCGACGCCGCGCGGATGCTGGCAAACCTCGAGTCAAGCCATGGCCTCATCTACACCTCAGCCGTGCTGCTGGAGCTAGTGGCGGACGGAATGTCACGGGAGGACGCCTACGCGCTGGTGCAGGCCGCCGCGATGGAGACCTGGCAGTCCGGGGCCCCCTTCAGGGAAACGCTGCGCAAGCACGGCGCGGCCCGCGGCCAGGAACTCGACGAAGCACGACTGGACGAGGTGTCCAGCCCTGAGCACTACGTGCGCCGCCTCGGCGGGGTCTTCGACCGGCTGGAACGGCTCGCGTGACCGCGGACAGCCCGGCCGGCGGAGCGGCGCCGGGCCTGCGGCACGTCTACTCCGGAAAGGTCAGGGAGCTCTACCAGACCGACGACGGCGTGCTGCTGCTGGTGGCCACCGACCGAATCTCTGCTTTCGACTACGTGCTGACTACGCCCATCCCTGACAAGGGCAAAATTCTTACCCAGCTTTCCGCCTGGTGGTTCGAGCGGCTGGCCGACATCGTGCCGAATCATCTGGTTACCGCGCCGATCCCGGCGGAGTTTGCCGGGCGGGCATTGGCCTGCATGCCACTGGCGATGGTGCCCGTCGAATGCGTCGCCAGGGGCTATCTGAGCGGCACCGGGCTGGCCGATTACCGGCAGGACGGCGCGGTCGCGGGGGTGCGCCTGCCTCCGGGCCTACGTGACGGATCGAGGCTACCCGAGCCAATCTTTGACCCGGACACCAAAGCGCCGCAGGGGCAGCATGACGAGAATTTGACCAAAGCCGAACTCGGCCTGCTCGTCGGCGCGGATGTGGCTGCCGAGCTGGAACGGATCACCCTGGCGGTCTACCGGCGGGGCGCCGACCTGGCCGGGGAACGTGGCATCATCGTGGCCGACACCAAGATCGAAGTCGGCTTCGACCAGGCCGGGACCCTGCGCCTAGCCGACGAGGTGCTGACGCCGGACTCGTCAAGATTCTGGCCTGCGGAGGCGTGGCAGCCGGGCCGCAGCCAGGTTTCATTTGACAAGCAGTTCGTCCGCGACTGGCTCACTTCGCCGGCGTCCGGATGGGACAGACATGGCCAGGAACCGCCACCGCCATTGCCGGATCAGATCGTCGAGCAAACCCGGCAGATGTATCAGGCGGCGTTCGAGCGTATCACTGGTATGCGGTGGCACTAAGAGCAGTATCCCCTTGTCATAGCCTTATGAAGTCGCTCGGGTACGTTACGTAACACTGCCATCATGGTCTAGGGGGCTCGATTGCGGTGGAATACTTGACGTCACGACAAGCGGGCGGCCTCGCTCAGGGTTGGCCGCAGTCTGCATGGGTGCAGGAGCCGGGCGTGGTGCCGGCTATCGGCAGGATGCGGCTAACTGACGGGAGTTCCATCACGATGACGAGCGGCCCAGAAACCCGCTATATCGTCCGGGGCGGTAACCCGCTTCAGGGCACGGTCTTCGTCCAGGGCGCTAAGAACGCCGCGCTGAAGATGATCGCCGCGTCCCTGCTGGCCGAGAAGGGCCGCACGGTACTGCGGAATGTCCCGGTGATCGAGGACATCCGGCGGGCCGTGGAACTGGCTCAGGCCGTCGGGGCGGTAGTGAAGTTTCATGAGGCCGAGCGGACTCTCGTCGTCGACGCTTCCGAGCTGACAAGCTCGGTGCTGCCCGCGGAGATCGCGGGCAAGTTCCGTGCTTCGGTGCTGTTCGTGCCCGCCCTGCTGCATCGGCTCGGCGAGGCCACCATCGAGGGCGAGGTCGGCGGCTGCAACCTCGGCAGGCGGAGCCTGGACTTCCATTACCGCGGGTTCGCCCGCCTTGGCGCCATCGTGGAAGAAGACGAGACCGTCATCCACATCAAGGCTGACCGGCTGCGCGGCGCCCACCTGTACCTGGACACGCCGTCGCATACGGGCACCGAGAACCTGATCATGGCGGCGTCGATGGCGCCCGGTACGACGATCATCGACAACACCGCGCTTGAGCCCGAAGTACTCGACGTCATCGCGTTCCTGACCAAGATGGGCGCGCGCATCAGCGGAGGCGGCACCGGCTTCGTCACCGTCGAGGGCGTCGACGAGCTGACCGCGGTAGAGCACACGGTCATGGCCGACCGGATCGACGCAGGCGTGTTCGCGATGGCCGCAGCTATTACTGGCGGCGAGGTCAGCCTGGTCGGCGCATCGCTCGAGCACTTCGGCGTCGCGCGCTGGAAGCTCGAGCAGATGGGCGTGGAGTTCGCCACTCACGGCGCGATCGTGCAGGTGAAGCGAGATCGCCAGCTACGGCCGATCAACGTGATTACGGACACGTATCCGGGCTTCGCCACCGACCTGCAGTCGCCGATCATGGCGCTCAGCTGCCTGGCGGACGGCACCAGCTACATCCGGGAGACCATCTTCGACGGCCGCTACATGCTGGCCGAGGAACTCAACAAGATGGGCGCCAAGGTTGAGGTCGCGGGGAACGCCGTCCTGGTGCACGGGCCGACGCCGCTGCACGGCTGTGAGGTCATCGCGCACGACCTGCGGTCGGGCGTTGCGCTGATCCTGGCCGGGCTCGCTGCCGATGGCGAGACTGTCGTCGCGCCTGGCTACCTTATCGACCGCGGGCACGCCTCGATGGCCGCCAGGCTGGCGACGCTGGGCGCGGACATCACCTCCGAGCTCGTCGGCTAGCGCTGGCCGACGCCTTTTCAGCTGACCCTGAGCTTCTTCAGCCGGCCCGGCAAGCAGACGCCAGGCCGCGCTATGAGCCTGACCTTGCCTGCGGTGCCCGGTTTGCCGTCTTCCCGCTAGCGCAACCGTGAGTTAGTAATAGGTAGGGAGCACTTCTGCGCTAGTGCCGGGCCGGGACGGGGTTGCCAGGGTGGCTGGAGGCGTGAAGCGGGGCGCACCGGGCGAGGGCCTGCCCTCGCGCCAGGAGGTTACTGTCGGCCTTGTCGGCCCGCACGCCCTGCTGGAGCGGATCGTGCTGGCAGCCGGATTGCCCAGCAGTCCGGGCCGCGCAAGCGGCAGCCTGCGCGTGACCGCGGACGGCGCCGACGACGACAGCTTGCAGTGCCGCCTGCTGGCAGCCGCCTATGCCGACGAGCAAGAGGCGCCAGACAAAGTGCGCAGGCTCGGTACCGCCGACGCCTGCCTGTTCGCGAGTCCGGCGCCGCTGGAATACGCGCGGCGGGCAGGTGTCCTGCACAAGCCAGCGGTCCACATCCACCTCGCGGACGGACCGCTGATCGCGGCGCTGGCACGAGCGGCTCAGGCCGGCTACGACGCCGGCCGCGCGAGCTTCGACACCTTCAGCCGGCTTGAGGCAATGCATGCGCTGGCTGAGCTGGGCATGCCCGCACGCCGGCTGCATGTTCGCGAGGAGATCGCGACACCGGCGGCCACGGCGTCCTACCACTGCCGGCTCTGGCAGCTCGGCCAGACCTCGGTCGCAGTCACCTGCCTGGACGAGGTCGCGCGCCGGCTGACAGCTAGCCAGGTACCCGCGATCGAGGTACAGCCCACCGATCACGCGATCGCTTCCGCACTCCGGACAGCGATCTTGCTGGCCGAGCGGCATGCGCTCACCGCGGCGCAGCTCACGGTCGCGATGGTTGAGGTGCCGGAATTGCGTGACCGGGCTGGCCGCCGCGCATCAAGGCAGGCCAGGGAGGAGCTCAGGCTGGCCGTGCACGGCTTCCTGGTGCACGAAGCCCGGCAGATCCAGGCGACCGTCAGCCCGGTAAGCGAGCATGGGTTCCTGATGATTGCCACCCGAGGCTCCCTGGCGCCCGCTATCGCCGCGGACGGCGAGCTGCAGTTCCAGGCGACCGCGGCGCAGACGCTCGGTGTCAGCCTCGATGTCGGCATCGGCATCGGACGTACCGAAAGCGAGGCCGAGGAGGCCGCGCGGAAGCGGTTGACGCCCGGACCACCGGCCAGCGGGGGTCGGCCGCGCATGCTGGCACCGGCGCTCCTCGCCACTGCCGCTGATCCTGAGAACGAGCTAGCGCCCGCCGATTCGATGCCTGCCGGGCTAGCCACTGCCGAACTCGAGCTTGCCGAACTCGCGCCTGCTGAGGCGCGGCGCGCAATGCCAGCGCCTGCCGCTGGACTGACGGCCGTGCCTCCAACCACGGGGCTCCCAACCACGGGGCTGGCAACCACGGTGGCGTCGACCACCGGGCTGCCCATGACACAGACGAGGCGCGCTTCCGGCAGGCCGGCCACGGCGCGGGCCAGCACGGCGCGGGCCGGCCCGGCGTCAGACAGCCTCAGCTGGCTGCGCAGCCTGGAGACGCTGACGAAGCTGGCGCAGAAGCTGGCAGCCGACGACGCGCCGGTCGTGGACGCTGAGCTCACCGGCCGGCTGCTGTCGGTTACCCCGAGGACGGCACGCCGCCAGTTGCGCGCGATGGCCGACCAGGGACTCGCCCTGCCGCTGCCCCCGCGGCGCAACCGCCACGCCGGCAGGCCACGGCAGGCCTACCGGCTGGTTGTGGAGGAGCTGAGCCGGGAGCCCATGCCGCCAGCCAGCACAGCCCGCTAACAGGCCCTGATCGCTCGCCGCACCGAACCGCTAGCCTGACCACTTGCTGATCACGTCCCGGCCGAAGCGGGCCATCTCCTCCCGCTGCGGCGAGAACTGCAGCAGCATGAGACCGACGCCAGCCCGTTCGTAGGCGCGCAGCCGCTGCTCGATCTGGTCGGGCGTCCCGATCAACCCGCTGCGCAAGCCGCGGTTGGAGACGCTGTACTCCTCCAGCGAGACCTGCGACTCCAGCTGAGACCCCTCAAGGAAATCCCGGTACGACGCATACGCCGCCGGCGACGAACGGACATCCAGCACCCGGTCAAGCTCCGCCTGTGCCTCGGCTTCGGTGTCACGGCAGATCACGTAGCCCGATACACCGAACTCCAGAGGCGGGCCGCCTGCCGCAGCCCGCCGGGCGCTAAGGTCGGCAACCTTGGCCGCTATCACGCCGGGCGCATCGCCGTGCATCACGTAGGCGTCTGCCTGTGCCGCGATGACGTCCTTCGCCTTCGGCGACTCGCCGCCCATGTAGACCGGAGGGAGCCGGGACGGCTTAGGTTCCAGTACGGTCCCGGCCAGCTGGTACAACGGGCCGGAATGAGTCACGCAGTCCTCGCGCAGCAGCCGGCCGACGACCTCAAGCCACTCCGCCGTCCGCGCGTACCGCGCGTCGTGCACGTCAAACGGCGCGCCGTACTGAGCCGCCTCGTCCTTCCACCAGGACGATACGACGTTCAGCGAGATCCGGCCGGGCGCGATCACGTCGAGTGTGGACAGCGCCTTGGCCGTCAGCGCCGGGGAGTGGTAATTCGGCCGCACCGCCAGCATGAGTTCGAGGCTGCTGGTCACAGCCGCGACCGCAGGGGCAAGACTCCAGCAGTCCAGCGACGGCGCGCCGTGGCCCTTGATGTCGTTGAGGTTCAGCTCGGCGATCAGCGACAGGTCGAAGCCAAGCTGCTCGCTTTCCGCGGCCAGCTCCCGGATATATGGCCAGGACAGCGGCATGCCCTCGTCCGCCACGTTGCGCAGCCAGCCGCCGAAGATCGGCATCCAGTACCCGAATCGCATCAGGCCTCCGTCACTCCCATCGGACACTCATCAGCCAGGAACACCCGTTAGCTTGCCTCGGCCAGCAACTGGCCGAGATAGCTGGCCACGGCCTGCAGCGCCGGGCGGGGGGCGAGCGCCTCGATCTCGGCGTTGTTGTTCGTCGTGGTGTTGATGTCGTAGGTAACGAGCCGCCCGTCGGCAGTCTCGATGAACTCAAAGCCCGCAATGCCGATCCCGTGCGCGGCCGCGAACTCCAGGTAGCGGCCGACTACCGGGTGGTCGAAGCCGGGCAGCAGCGCGAACAGGCTCGGCTCGGCCTCCGGCAGTCCGGCCGGGCTGACGGCGCACGCATCCGCCGGGCAGAGCTGGAACCCCCCGCGAGCGGTGTCCGCAGTGATCGCGTAAATGAACTCGGAGCCGACGATCTCTACCCTGGCAATCCGTGGCTGCGCGGCCACGAGGTATTCCTGCAGCAGGGTGATCCCGTCCGCTGGCGGCTCGTACTCGGGTGCGGCGAGGTACGAATCGAAGTCGGCGTGGCTGGCGAACGCCCGGACGCCGAGTCCCTTCCCGCCCTGGTTGGGCTTAACTATGAAGGGAACGGGCAATTTCCGGGCAGCCGCCGCCAGTTCCGCCTGGCCGGCCACGGCAACTGTCCGCGGCACATCGAAACCGGCGGCCCGCAGCGCTGCGAGTTGCTCGACCTTGCTCATTTCCATGTCCAGCACACGGCGGCCGTTGACTACGCGACGGCCGCTCGCCTCCAGCCAGGCGAGGACTCCCCTGGTCTGGTCCTTGGCGAACGGGTGGTTCCTGGTGTGCGAGGACGCGCTCATCCTGGACCAGAAGACGCCAGCGGGCGGCTCGGCATCCAGTTCCACCACGGCCTCGCCGAGGAGCCATTGCTCATGTGGCAGGCCGGCCCGGTCGAAGGCAGCCGCCAGCGGTGCGTACCAGTCCGGGTTCTCGTGAATGACGTAGAGCTTGCTCACGGTGCCCTCTCGGTCATGGGGCGTCTTCTTCACAGGGGGTCTTCTTCACAGCGCCAGCTTCATCCCTTCGTGCGAGGCGACGAAACCAAGCCGCTGGTAGAAGCGATGCGCGTCGAGCCGGGACTTGTCGGTCGTCAGCTGCACGAGCGCGCAGCCGTGCCGCCGCGCCTCGTCGATGGCCCAGCCCATCATCGCGGTGCCGAGGCCGCTGCCCTGGCTGCTCTCCGCAACCCGGACCGCCTCGATCTGCGCACGCAGCGCCCCGCGCCTGGCAAGCCCCGGCAGGAACGACAACTGCATGGTGCCGACGATCTCGCCAGCCATCTCGGCGACTACCAGGATGTGTGCCGGATCGGCAGCGATCGCCTCGAAGGCTGCGGTATAGGCGGCCAGGTCGGCAGCATCCCGCACCCCGTCGCGGGTAGCCCCAAGCTGGTCCGCCGCAATGAGATCGACCAGCGCCTGGACGTCTTCTCGCCGGGCCGGACGCAAAGTCACCTGGCCCCGGCCAAGGTCAATCTGCGCCAGCGTGTCCATACCTCCCATTTTGGGGTATCAGGCCGGCATGCTGGCCGTCGGCCCAGGGCTACCCGGTCAGGCCCGGTGCGGATAGCTGGCCGCAACGGCCAGGAATGCGTCGTTGGCCTCCGGATCAGCGATCGTTACCCGCACGCCGTCGGGCGGGTACGGGCGGACGCTGACCCCGGCTGCGTCGCACGCGTCGCTGAACTGCACGGACTGCTCGCCAACGGGCAGCCAGACGAAATTGGCCTCGGTCGGCGGGACAGTCCAGCCCTGGCCTTGCAACTCGTCGCGGACCCGGTCGCGTTCCTTAACTACCTGCTCAACGCGTTCCAGCAATTCCGGCTCCGCGGCCAGCGAGGCGATGGCGGCGGCCTGGGCCAGCGAGTTGACCGTGAACGGGAGCATCGTCTTGCGCACCGCCTGCGCAACCGGCTCATGACCGACGAGGTAACCAACGCGCAGGCCGGCCAGCCCGTACGCCTTAGAGAACGTCCGCAGCACCGCGACATTCGGCCGGCTGGCGTACAGGCTGAGCCCGTCCGGAACGTCCGGGTCCCTGACGTACTGGACGTACGCCTCGTCGAGGACGACCAGGCAGTCAGCAGGCACCTGATCCAGGAAGGTAGTCAGCTCGCCCCGCTTCACTGCCGTTCCGGTCGGATTGTTGGGCGTGCAGACGAAGATCAGGCGGGTCTGGTCAGTGATGGCTGCAGCCATCGCCGGGAGGTCGTGGCCGAAATCGACGAGCGGGACCGGAACCGAAGTCGCGTTAGCCAGATCGGACAGGTACGGGTATGCCTCGAATGATCGCCAGGCAAAGATGACCTCGGCGCCTGGCTCGCCGACCGCCTCCAGCAGTTGCTGCGCGATGCCGACGGAGCCGCACCCGACTGCGACGTGCTCGGCCGGCACGCCGAACCGCGCGGCGATCGCCTCGGTCAGCGCGGCAGCGGTGTTGTCCGGGTAGCGATTGATGTGCCGGGCAGCGTCAGCGATAACCGCTGCGACTGACGGCAGCGGATCATAGGGCGACTCGTTCGATGACAGCTTGAACGTCTTGCCACCGGAAGCCGCGGGCGCTTTGCCCGGCTTGTACCCCGCGAACTGGTCTAGTACCCGCCGGAACCGTGGTGACTGCTCGGACACCGTTGTCCTCCTGAGCTGCTCAGCGCTGACGGAATCAGGGTAACGGGCGATCGCCGGCGGCGCGCCGCGGCCGCTGCGCCGGCGTGCGGAGCATCGGCGGGTACAGCAGCTCGGCGCTGCCGCGCCGGTACACCTGAGCTGGCCGGCCCCCGCCGGAGGAGGTCACAGCGCCGGTCTCGACCAGGAAGTTCCGGGCGCCGGTGACCTTTCGGTGGAAGTTGCGCGGGTCCAGGCGCACACCCCAGACGATCTCATAAACCCGCCGGAGCTCCCCGACAGTGAATTGGTCCCGGCAGAACGCCGCCGCCAGAGCCGTGTACTCCAGCTTGGAGCGGGCGCGCTCCACTCCGTCGGACAGTATGCGCTCGTGGTCGAAGGCCATCTGGGTCAGCGCTCCGACCGGCTGCCAGCTCATCTGCGGCGTATCCGGCGCGGGCAGATCTGGCGCCAGGCCAAGGTAGGCCACCGATACCGCCCGTCTGGTCGGGTCGCGGTCCGGGTAACCATAGGTTTGCAACTGCTCGAGATGCACAGCATCGCCTGGCAGCCCGGCGCGCTCGCCGAGCACTCTGGCCGCCGCGGCCGGCAGGTCCTCGTCCAGCCGGATGAACCCGCCCGGCAAGGCTTGCAGGCCGGCATAAGGCTCAGAATCCCGGCGCCAGGCCAGCGTGGCGAGCTGGCCGCCCCGCACCGTCAAGATGACGAGGTCGACGCTGACGCCGATTCTTGGCACGGTCACAGTGGCACGGTAGCGCCGCGACGGCCGGAAAGCTGGCTGCGGGCGATCGGCTCGTTGAGCCGACATGCCGGCCCCGGTGCCCTCGGCCGGCGCTGGTGAGCCTGATTCGTCCAAGTTAGAATTACCGGGTGAACCGACTTGGGGAGCTTGAGCGCGCCATAATGGACGTACTCTGGGAGACCGCCGACCCGCTGAGCGTTCGCGAGGTGAGCGGTCTGCTCACCGATCGCGACCTAGCTCACACGACCGTGATGACGGTGCTCGACCGGCTTGCGAAGAAAGGTTTCGCCCGCCGGGAGCGTAACGGCCGTGCATGGCACTACCGGGCCGCAGAAAGCCGGGAAGCATACGTGACCGAGCTCATGTTGAGTGCGCTGGACCAGACCGGCGACCGGCAGGCTGCGCTGGCGAGATTCGCCCGCAGCGTGTCCGGCACCGAGGCCCAGACGCTGCTGCGGGCCCTGGGAGCGCTCGGCGGGGCTGCCCGAGGGTGACGCAGTGTCGGCCACCGTTGTTATTCTTGCCACCGTCGCGATCGGCTGTGTTCCGGCAGCAAGCTGTCTCGCTGCCGCGTCGTGGCCGCGGCGGTCTCCGGCAGCCGCGATCCTGCTCTGGCAGGCGCTCGGCCTGGGCTGGGGCCTGGCCGCCATCGGCGCCCTCATCGGCTTCGGGGTCACCCGCCAGGGCGCGGTAGCCACCGGCGCTCTGCAGCAGCTGGCCAGCATCGCCAGGACCGGCAGTCCGCCCCCGGTAGCCGGCCTGCCTGACGCGGTCCGCATGTTGTGCCTGGTCGCCGGCGTCGTGTTGCTGGGCGTTCTGTGCTGGATCTTGCTGGCAGCGTCAGCTTCGGTTGTGCGCGCCCGGCAGCGCCAGCGAGAGCTGCTCAGCCTGCTCGCGCACGGCGACCCCAAAGTTCCCGGCGCCCTGGTCGTCGACCACCCGGCCGCGACTGCATACTGCCTGCCCGGCCTGCGGTCAGCCATCGTCATCAGTGCCGGGACGCTTGACCTCCTCGACGCGGACGAGCTGGCGGCGGTGCTCGCCCACGAACGGGCGCATCTGCGGGAACGGCACGACCTCGTTCTGCTGCCGTTCCTCGCCCTGCTTCGCGCCTTCCGCTGGGCTGAGGTCGCGCGGCAGGCGTACCGGGCGGTCGGGCTGCTTATCGAAATGCACGCGGACGACCGCGCACTGCGGCAGCGCCCCGCCAGGGAGCTCGCGACCGCTCTGCTACGGGTCGGCGCCGCCGGCGGCGGCGCGGTGCCGTCAGGCGCCCTGGGGGTCGCGCACCGGGCGGAGGAGTGTGAAGTCGCCGCCAGGGTGATCCGGCTGCTCCGGCCGGCTCCCGGCTTGGGCAATGTGGCACTCGCAATAATCATCACGGTTTCGGCCGCGATCGTGGCGGTGCCGGCCGCACTGCTAGTCCTTCCGCTACGCTGACTCGGCAAGCGGCCGGGTCCCAGTCCGGGGTCCGGTCGCTGCCATCCTCAGCGCAGCCCAGCACGAGGAGGCAGATCATGCCCGATGTCAGCCCGTCGCTGAGTCCTGAGGTCCTTGCCTATCTGCAGTCTCAGCGGCTTGGCCGACTCGCCACCGTCGACAGCCGCGGCGCTCCGCAGAACAATCCGGTGGGGTTCCGCTACAACGCCGAGCTGGGCACCATCGACATCGGCGGCCGCAACATGGGCGCCAGCCGCAAGTTCGCGAACCTGGCCGGCAATCCCAGGGTGGCGTTCGTGGTCGACGACATCGCCTCGGTGCAACCCTGGCGAGTGCGCTGCGCGGAGATTCGCGGGCATGCCGAGGCGCTACGGGAGCAGGCCGGACAGCCACAGGGATTCTCGGCGGAGATCATCCGCATCTATCCGGACCGGGTGATCAGCTTCGGCCTCGACGCCTAGCAGCGGCGCAAATCAGCCGGCGCTCGGGTCAGCCGGCGCTCGGGTCAGCCGGCGCTCGGGTCAGCCGGCGCTCGGGTCAGCCGGCGCTCGGGTCAGCCGGCGCTCGGGTCAGTCAGCGATCCGGATCCGCAGCCGCCGGAACCCGCGGCCCTTGTTCTCGATCTTGGCGACTTCGATCCTGCCGATGTGCTTTGTGCTGGCGACGTGCGTGCCGCCGTCGGCCTGCTGGTCTAGCCCGACGATGTCGACGATGCGAACGTCCGCGACGTCCTCCGGAACCAGATTCGTGGCAGTCCTGATGATGTCAGGCAGTTCGAACGCCTCGGCGCGCGGCAGCACCCGCACATCGATCCGCCGGTCCGCGCCGACCTCCGCGTTACAGGCGGCCTCGACCGCATCGCGGAAGCCGTCCGGAAGCTCAGGCAGGTCGAAGTCCATCCTGGCGGTGAGTGGCTCCATGTTGCCGCCAGTCACCAGCGCCCCGTAATCGCGGAACACCACGCCGCAGAGCACGTGCAGGCCGGAATGCGTGCGCATCAGCGCGGTCCGCCGCTCGTCCGCTACCGCACCGCGCACCGTTGTCCCTGGCGGAGGCACCGGGTCACCCTCAGCAGGGATCAGATAGAGGTCGTCGCCCTTCCTGGCGCCCTCGATCCGGGTCTGCACGCCGCCCCAGAGCAGCACGCCTTCGTCCGGCGGCTGCCCTCCGCCGCCTGGATAGAACGCCGACCGGTCCAGGACGATACCCTCGTCGCCGGCCTGCAGCACGACGGCATCCCACTCGCGCAGCGTCTGATCAGTGAGCTCGAGCCGGTGCGTGCGCCAGTCTGATTCCGCCATCGTGCGCTCCGATCACCAGGGGCCGTACGGACCCTGACGCACACCCGACTTCAGTGATTTGATCTTCGGCCGGACGTCGACGAGGTAGATCGCCGCCGCCACGAAGGCAATGATCGGGAAGATGCTGATCAGCGTCAGATAACCGACTGCGCCGGCGATGCCGATTACGAGGGCGACGCCGAGAATTATCAGCCAGATCGGCTTGGTCTGCTTCCCGGCCGCCGGGAAAGCCGCCTTGGGTCGCCGCAGCGCGTCTCCGAACGCCCAGGCCTCGATCACGAACGCGCCTAGCAGCAGTACCCAGAAAAACAAGTTGACGATCGACAACGCCGTCGGGTTCAAGGGCATGGCGATACGCTACCTGGTCCCGGCCGGGGGCGGGAACTGGTGGATCGTGCCCGCGCTGGGCGCTTCATCGACCTGCTGAGCCGGATCGCCCAGGTAATCCTCGTCCTCGTCCTGAACGTCGCTGTCGTCGGCCTCGGGGAAGGCCGCGATCGCCAGCCGGCGTGGCAGGCCCGCGAGTGCCGCCGGGCTCAGGTTCTCCGGCCAGGTCAGCGCGGCCTCGTCGGGAGCGAGGCCAGTCTGGTCATCGTCGAGTTCCGCCGCCTCCGCGCGAGCCATCGCGGTCTCCTTGCGGAAGGACTCGTAGACCTCGATCAGCATTTGCTTCTGCCGCTCGGTCAGCTCAGGGTCGGTCAGCACGGCGTCGCGGACGACCGAGCCCGGGCCTTTGTCCTCGAGAAAGCCGGCCTGGACATACAACGCCTCAGCTGAGATCCGAAGGCCCTTGGCAATCTGCTGGAGGATGTCGGCACTCGGCCGCCGCAGGCCGCGCTCTATCTGGCTGAGGTACGGGTTGGAGATGCCGGCCGACTGCGCTAGCTGACGGAGCGAGATCTTGGCCTGCTCACGCTGCTCCCTGATGTATGCACCAATCGCGCTTACGTTCACCGGGCTCATGACTTCAGTTTCGCACCGTGGTGCTTGCAATTGCAAACGACGCGGCTAGCGCTGCCCGATCCTGGCCTCCGTTCGTCGTAATCAGCCTTTTTCTGGGTAGCGACATCTGATGATCGCCGTTGGCAGGAATCGCCCGGATCATGGCAAGCGTTACATAACAGGCACTGCGTCAGCCGACGCGATGAGTCGCGACCGCGCAGCAACGACAACCCGGAGGAGACCGCCATGCGCTGGCCCGCCAGCCGCCGCGCTGCGGCCCGACCCGGCGAGGCGATCCAGCCCCGCGGGCTGGGCGGCAAGCGCAGGCTGGTCGTCATCGCCGGGGTCTCTGTAGCACTGCTTGCGTGTGTGGCAGGCGCCGCGTCGGCGGGGGTGTTCACCGGACGGGGCACGGCTGCCGCGAGCAGCGTAGAGCGCGGGCAGTCGCCGGCCAGAGCCCGCAAAGACAGCGCCCGATCCGACAACGCCCGATCCGACAGCGCCCGATCCGACAGCGCCCGTAACAACAGCGCCCGTAACAACAGCGCCCGATCTGGCACGCACAGGCCGGACGGCAGGACAGCCGCCGCGGGCCGGACATCGTGCGCGTCAGTAGCGCACATTGGCGACTCCACCTCGGTCGGCATGGTCTCGCCGCAGGTGCTACCCGACGCGGCGCAACGCCTTGCCGCGCAGTACCACGACGCCGGAGTTCAGCATGTGTTGATCAATGCATCCGGCGGTCGGTCGATCGTCGAGCAACTCCCCGGCCAGCTGAACGGGTACCGCCTCGCGACCGACTGGTACCAGGCGGGCTATCGCGGCTGCTGGGTCTTCGCGCTCGGTACCAATGACACCGCTAACGTGTCCGTCGGTTCACCGGTGGGGATAGCAGCCCGGATCCAGGAAATGATGTGGGCCGCTCATGGCGAGCCGGTCATGTGGGTCAACGTCCAGACCGACCTCAGCAGCGGCCCGTGGTCGCAGGCCAACATGAAGCTGTGGAACAACGCGCTCGTGGCGGCCTGCGCCGCCTATCCCAACATGCGGATCCTCAACTGGGCAGCGATGGTTCGGCCGGGCTGGCACCTCGATGACGGCATCCATTACACCGCGGCGGGTTACGCCATTCGCGCACACGCCATTGCCCGCGCCCTTGCCAGCGCATTCCCGGCGAACCCACACCACAACAGCTGTGTAGTGAGCTAGATCGCCCGGTAAACACGCGAGTTCACGGTACATCTTTTGTCAATAGCAATACGTAGTCAATAGGTTACTCGGGGTAGTTTCCCGGCGCTGGATTCGCAACGCCAGGGGGGAACATGCCGAAGCCAGTTGGCTCGGACCAGCGATACATGCCCGGCCTCGATGGGCTTCGCGCCATCGCAGTGCTGGCTGTGATCGCCTTTCACGAGCAGTTCAGCTGGGCACCAGGCGGGCTTCTCGGCGTCGCGCTGTTCTTCACACTCAGCGGCTATCTCATTACCGACCTGCTGCTGAGCCGGTGGCTTGCCACCGGACGCGCGCACCTGGCCAACTTCTGGGCCCGGCGGGCTCGGCGGCTGTTGCCCGCGCTGTTCGTCATGCTAGCGATCGTCACGGCGTGGGTAACTCTGCTGGACCGGGCGCGGCTGGCGGACCTGCGCGGCGCGGTCGCCGCTGCTGCCACCTACTCCAGCAACTGGTACTTGATAGTGCAGGGGCAGTCATATTTCTCCAGGTTCGCCCCGCCACAGCCGCTTGACCACCTCTGGTCACTGGCCGTCGAGGAGCAGTTCTACCTGATCTGGCCCTGGCTCCTGCTGGCCGGCCTGTACTTCGTCCGGCGGCGCCGCAGCGCCAGTGCGATCCGCTGGCTCGCAATTCCCACACTCGTTCTGGCGGCCGGATCTGCAGTGCTCATGTGGGTCCTGTATCACCCGGCAGTCGACCCCACCAGGGTGTACGAGGGCACCGACACCAGGGCTTGCGGCCTGCTGATCGGCGCCGCGCTCGCGATGGTCTGGTCCAGCGGCACCGCCGGGCGGGCCAGCCGGACCGTGGCCCGGGTGCTGGACGTGCCTGCCATGCTCGGTCTGGCCGTCATCGCGGTCATGATCTGGCGGGTCGGCCAGTACTCAACGTTCCTCTACCACGGCGGACTGGTCCTGCTCGGCTTCGCCACCGCGGCCGTGCTGGCCGCCTCAGCATGTCCGGGCAGCCTGGTCGGCGCCGCACTGGGCTGGCGCCCGCTGCGCTGGATCGGTGTCCGGTCCTATGGCATCTACCTGTGGCACTATCCGGTCATCGTGCTGACGACGCCCGCGAATGGCACCGAGGACCTGCCCAGGGCGGTGTGGCAGATCGCCGCCAGCATCGCTATTGCTGCACTGTCCTGGAAGTTCGTCGAGGAACCAGTCCGCCACGGCGCTATCGAGCAGGCCTGGCGGCGGCTTCGCAGCCGCGATCTCGCCGGGCTCGGCGTGCCGAAGCTCGCGGCAGCCACCGGGGCGACTGGCGTGATGCTGGTGGCATGCGCAGGGCTCGCGGGCCTCGTTGCTGTCCCTGCCGTGTCTACCGCAGCGGCCCTGGGCACCGATTCGACAAGTTCTGTCAGTCATGTGAGCGGGACGGCAGCACATCCGTCTGCCAGCGCCAGTGGCGAACCGAGCGGGCAGACCGGGCCGTTGCGCACGTCCTGCACCTCAGTCGCGCACATCGGCGATTCCACCTCCGAAGGCATGATCTCAGCTGATTACCTGCCGGAGCGACGGATGCGGCTTGCAGCCCAGTACGAGGATGTCGGGGTCCAGAGCGTCTACACGAACATCACCGGCGCGCGCTCGGTTGTCGAGGTGCTGCCAGGGACCACCAACGGGCAGCAGGCTGCCACTAGCCTCATTAAGCAGGGCTTCGACGGCTGCTGGGTGCTGGCACTCGGCACCAACGACACCGCGGATGTGGCAGTCGGATCTAATGTCGGGCTGGCCGAGCGGATCAGCGAGATGATGCGGGTCACCAGGGGCGAGCCGGTCATGTGGGTCAATGTGATCTCGCTTCTGCATAACGGCCCGTATTCGGAAACCAACATGCAGAAGTGGAATTCAGCGCTGATGCAGGCTTGCTCTCGCTACCCGAATATGCGCGTCTTCAACTGGGCTGCGCTGCCGGAGCGGAGCTGGTTCATCAACGACGGCATCCACTACACCTCGGCCGGCTACGCGAAGCGGGCGCAGTACATCGCCGACGGGCTTGCTGAGTCGTTCCCGCTTGGCGGCAAGAGTCCGAGCTGCCTGGTCAGCCTGCCCAGCTCGGTTACTTCACCCCCGCCTAGCCCGTCGCCGAGCGCCACGACAGCCAGTGGCGCACCGCCAGCCAGGCCGGCCGCTAAAGTGTCGCCCTCAGCTGGCGCGCCGCGAGCCGAACAGCCCTGATTTCGCCGACGACCTGGCCGCCGCCGTACACCGGGCTGGTCGCAAGAGCCGCCAGCGCACCGACGTCCGCGCCGGGCTCCGCGTCCGCGCCCAGTTGCCGGAGCAGTGCCACGGTGACCGGCACGCGGCCACGCGCGGCGCCGTCCTCAGTCTTGAACGCGCCGGCTCTGCCATCCGCTAGCGAGAACCCTTCCACGCCTTCCGCGCCCGACTTGAGCAGCAAGCCGGGTACCGCTTTCATCAGCGCACGCTCCGGCCTGGTCGTTCCGGACGTCCACTCCGGATAGGCGCGCATCGCGTCGGCGACCTGCAGTTCCGCAGTTCCGGGCTCGGCCAGAACCATCGAGCGGAACGCTCGCGCCAGGCCGGTCACCGAGATCGCCATCAGCGGCGCGCCGCAGCCGTCCACGCCGACCGCCGTGACCGGCTCGCCAGCCAGCCTGCCGATAGCGGCCCTGATCTCCTGCTGCAGCGGGTGCGCAGGGTCGCGGTAGGTCCCGGTCGGCCAGCCGGCCGCGACGCAGGTCGCCAGCATCGCGGCGTGCTTGCCGCTGCAGTTCATGTGGATGCGGTCGGGCTCTGCCCCGGCCGCGATCATCGCCCGGTTCGCCTGCTCGTCCAGCGGGTAGTCGGGCGGGCACTGCAAGGCGTCTTCGGTCAGGCCGGCTGACGCGAGGATCGCCCGGACGCCGGCCACGTGAAAGTCTTCACCCGAGTGGCTTGCCGCGGCCAGCGCCAGCAATTCGCCATCGAGCTTGAGGCCGCAGCGCAGCATCGCCGCGGCCTGGAACGGCTTGTTCGATGAGCGCGGAAACATCGGTGCGTCCGCGGTGCCGTCAGCCAGCAGGATCGAGCCGTCGGCGGCGAGCGCCGCGATCGCTCCGCGGTGGCGTGATTCGACGATGCCCGACCGGATGACTTCGGCTAGCACCGGGTTATCAGCGGTGATCGGGCACCCCCAGCATCGCGCGTGCGGCCGCAGGCGTCATGGCCGGGCGCTGCACTAGCGCGGCCGCCGCGGCCGCTCGCTCGACCAGTTCGGCATTGCTCGCAACCGCGCGGCCGCGCGCGAACGTGACCGTGTCCTCCATGCCCACGCGCAAGTGACCGCCCGCTGCTAGCGCCGCGAACAGAACCGGCAGCGAAGTGCGCCCGATCCCGGTCGCCGACCAGGTGGCATCGGGCGGCAGCGCCGCCACGGCGTGCACCAGAGTCGGGGCATCCCCCGGCATCCCGCCGGGAACGCCCATTACCAGGTCGCAGTGCACGTGGCCGCCTGCTGGCGGACCAAGCTCGGCGAGCAGCCTGTGCATCGCGGCGATGTGGCCGAAGTCGAAGAGCTCGAACTCCGGCACCACGCCAAGCGACTGGGTCTTGGCGTAAAGCTCTGTCATGAACCCCCACGGGTTCATGAACACTTCATCGCCGAAGTTGACCGTGCCGCAGGTCAATGAGCAGGCATCTGGCGCCGCATCCAGCACTGCCAGCCGCCGCTCGAAACTGTCAGTGACGGCCCCGCCGGTCGACAGCTGAACAATCAGGTCGGTGGACTCGCGCAGCGCGCGGACGGTCTCGGTCAGCCGCCCGATGTCCAGCGTCGGCTTTGCATCGGCGTCCCTGATGTGCACATGGATAACGGCAGCACCTGCCGCCTGGCACTGCTTGGCGGTGGTCACCAGTTCCTCGAGCGTGACAGGCAGCGCGGGAACAGCGGACTTCTCCGACTCAGCGCCCGTCGGGGCGACGGTAATCAGGGTGGCCTGGCCACCGGAAGCAGGCTTGCCGCTGACTGCCATATGTGGTGCCACCAGCCCTTCTACGCCGTTGGATGCGGGCTACCGCAGTCTAATCGGCCCCGTTCCCGGCCAGATAAGTGGTCGCGACGGCCTCCGGAAGCGACAGGCGCCGGCCGGCCGGCTAGGTCATGACACAATCTCCACTCGTGCGAGCCGTCGTTCAGCGGGCCAGCCAGGCGAGCGTTACTGTCGGCGGCGAGCTAGTCGGGCGGTTGACGGCACCGGGCCTGGTGGTACTGCTGGGCATCACGCATAGTGACACTGCGGCGACAGCTACGGCACTCGCCGGCAAGGTCTACTACCTGCGGATACTGGCCGGCGAGAAGTCGTGCGCCGATCTGGCTGCGCCGCTGCTAGTGATCAGCCAATTCACCCTCTACGCCGACACTGCCAAGGGGCGGCGGCCGAGCTGGAATGCAGCAGCGCCGGGCCCGGTGGCGGAGCCGCTGGTCATCGCGTTCGCCGAGGCACTGCGCGGCATGGGGGCCAATGTCGAAACCGGCGTATTCGGTGCGCAGATGCAGGTCGAGCTCGTCAATGACGGCCCGGTCACGCTGATACTCGAGGCTTAGGCTCCCTTGAGGTGCTTGCGGGTGAACTCGAGCGATTCGGCCAGATCGGCCTGCCGGTCGGCGACCGTCGGCACTCGGTGCGTGCTGACTTCGAGCACCACATAACCGGCGTACCCAGTCCGGCTGAGCCAGCTCAGCAGTTCCGCGCATGGCTGGTTGCCCCGGCCGGGGACTAGGTGCTCGTCCGGGAGCCCCGGCTTGCTGCCGTCACCAAGGTGCACATGCGCGAGCCGCTCGGCTAGCTGCTCAGCCATCGCGAGCACGTCGGAATCTGACACCGAGGCATGCGAGACGTCAAGCGTGACAGCTGCCGAGTCCATTTCCACCGGGTTCCAGTGCGGAGCGTAGGCCGCAATCTCTGTCTCACCACGGAGCAACGGATAAAGGTTCTCCACCGCGAAGGCCACGTCACCGTCCGCGGACATCGCGGCGATGCCGGACTGGAAGTCCTTGGCGTACTCGCGCTGCCAGCGGAACGGCGGATGCACGACGACTACCCGGGCGCCGAGCGCGGCCGCGAGGTCACGCGATCTCTCCAGCTTGGTCCACGGGTCACGGCCCCAGACCCGCTGCGTCACCAGCAGGTTGGGGGCGTGCACGGCCACTACCGGGATCGCGTGGTAGTCCGACAGCTTGCGCAGCACGGCGGCGTCCTGGCTGACCGGATCGGCGGTCACCATGACCTCGATGCCGTCGTAGCCGAGCCGGGCAGCGGTCTCGAACGCATCCGGCGTCCGCTCCGGGAAAACAGAGGCAGTCGACAGCGCGACCTTGATCGCTGTCACAGTCGTGACCTGCGCACTTGCTTCTCCTCTGCCCGCCTGAGAGTGCACTCCGCCTGCGAGTGCATGGAGCGGCATCTTCGGCGCCAAGCCCTGCCGCCGCAGGCCGGCGTCCTGCCCGGCTCACGGCGCCGTCCCACCACGACGCTAGCCCCTCATCCAGCTTATGCCGGCCGCCGCGCAGCCCGGTCGCGGCGCGGCCGTGCATGGCCCTGCGGGGGGTGGCCAGGCGGGCGGGCGCGCCCAACGCCGATTGTCAGCGGCACCCGATAGCTTTGCCGGCATGGCAAGATCAGCAACCGCGCTGTTCGAGTGCTCAGTCTGCGGCTGGCGAAGCGCCAAGTGGGCCGGTCGGTGCGGCGAGTGCGGCGAGTGGGGCTCAGTCATCGAGGGACGCAGCGAGGAGCTCGGCCGGCCCGCCTCGCGTGCCCAGTTGCGTGCGATCCAGCCGTCCACCGCAGCGGTCCCGATTGGCCGCGTCGACGCCGCCGCGGCCAGGGCCCGGCCGACCGGCATGAGCGAGCTGGACCGGGTACTCGGCGGTGGCCTGGTGCCGGGTGCGGTCGTCCTGCTGGCCGGCGAGCCAGGGGTCGGGAAGTCGACGCTGCTGCTCGAAGCCGGAGCGCTAGCCGCGGCGGCGGGCCGCGTGCTGTACGTGACCGGCGAGGAATCGGCAGCACAGGTCCGCCTGCGCGCGGACCGGATCGGCGCTGTCTCCGACTCGCTGTACCTGGCAGCCGAGACCGACTTCGCCGCACTGCTCGGGCATGTGCAGGCAATTGATCCGGCGCTGCTCATCGTCGACTCCGTGCAGACGATCAGCGCGGCTGGAGTGGACGGGGTGCCTGGCGGCGTTACTCAGGTGCGGGAGATCACCGCCGCGCTCACCGCACTTGCCAAGCAGCGCACCCTGACTACCGTGCTCGTCGGGCACGTTACTAAGGACGGCTCGGTGGCCGGCCCGCGCGCCCTGGAGCACCTGGTTGACGTCGTCTTGCATTTCGACGGCGACTCACGCGGCCAGTTGCGGATGGTGCGGGCGCTGAAGAACAGGTTCGGCCCGACCGACGAATTCGGCTGCTTCGAGCTGGGCGAAACCGGACTGGTCGGGTTGCCTGATCCCAGCGGGCTGTTCCTGTCCCAGCGGCACGACCCGGTGCCGGGCACCTGCGTCACAGTGACGCTCGAGGGCCGACGGCCGCTGCTGGCCGAGGTGCAGACACTCGTGGGCCCAGCGCTCGACGACCTGCCGCCGCGACGCGTGGTGTCCGGCCTGGACTCGGCCCGGGTGGGCATGATGCTGGCGGTCTTGCAGCGGCGCGCGCGGCTGGCGATCGGCCGCCGGGACGTCTACGCCGCGACGGTGGGCGGCGTTCGGCTGACGGAGCCATCGGTGGACCTGGCGGTCGGTCTTGCGGCTGCGAGCGCGCTCGTGGACGTCAGCGTGCCGGCTGACCTGGTCGCCATCGGCGAAATCGGGCTGGCTGGTGAGATCCGGCGGGTAACCGGCATCCGGCGGCGCCTCGCCGAGGCGGAGCGGATGGGGTTCCGGCGGGCGATAGTCCCGGCGGGCTCGGATGTGCTCTCGTCCGGCGAGCCGCCTGCTCCCCACCTTCGCGTCGTCGACGGTTCTGGCACCGGAAAGGATTCCGGCACCGGACAGCTGGCGGTTAGCGAGGTGACCGACATCCGGGCCGCGATCACTGCGGCTATTGGCCTTCGCTAAATCGGCGCAGTGCCGCCGGCGGACGCTGGCGGCAGGTCGACGGGCGGCCGAGGCTTTGAGCCATCGCTAGACTGCCCGTGACAACGAGGTTGTGAGGCAGGTGCTTGCCGTGAGCAACGGTCGAGACGAGCGCCGCCGCGCTGCGCTCGCCGTAGTAGCGCCGGGGACGCCGCTGCGCGATGGCCTGGAGCGAATCGTGCACGGCAGTACTGGTGCGCTTATCGTGCTGGGCTTCGACCCGATCGTCGAGGGGATCTGCTCCGGGGGCTTCGAGCTGACTGCGAGCTTCTCGGCCACCCGGCTGCGCGAGCTGGCCAAGATGGACGGCGCCATCGTGCTCGATCAGGCATGTACCCGGATCCTGCGGGCAGCCGTCCAGCTCGTCCCGGATCCCCGCTTGCCAACCGAGGAATCCGGCACGCGGCACCGGACGGCCGAGCGAGTAGCGAGGCAGACTGGATTCCCGGTCATCGCCGTCAGCAAGTCGATGCGGACGGTCGCGGTCTTCACCGATGGCGAGCGCTACGTGCTCGAGGACTCGGCCGCCCTGCTTACGCGCGCCCATCAGGCACTTGCCACGCTTGAGCGATACAAGCATCGCCTTGATGATGCTGCCGTCGCACTGACAGCGCTGGAAATCGAGGACCGGGCCACCATCGGCGACATCGCTCGGGTCGCCCAGCGGCTCGAGATGGCTAACCGCGTTACCGAGGAGATAGCCGGATACCTGGTCGAACTCGGAACTGACGCGGGCTTGCTCGGGCTCCAGCTTGAGGAGCTGACCGCTGGCATGCGGCGTCAGCGGGAGTTGCTGCTGCGTGACTACGGTCGAGTAGAGCACCCGGCACCGGTTGACTCGGCCCACGCTGGTGACCGGGCGCTGGCCAGGCTGAGCGCGGACGAACTCATCGACCTGCCTGCGGTGGCGTCAGCCATCGGGCTCACCGCGGGCAATGGGCTGGACCAGCACGTCAGCGCGGTGGGTTACCGCGTGCTCGGCCAGATACCGCAGGTGCCGCAGGCCGCAGCCGAGGAACTAATCTCCGAATTCGGCAGCCTGCAGAAGCTGCTGTCGGCGAGCGCGCAAGACTTGCGCCGGGTGCCGGCTGTCGACACCGCACTGGCCAGGAGCCTGCGCGAAGGTTTGTCCAGGATCGCCGAGTCGGCACTGCTTGAGCGTTACTCGTGAGCAAGCCCTGGCGCAGGCGTTGGCGGCCCGTGCCAGGATCGGGCATCGATGACCTCACGCTACGCAGCCGCCGTTCTTGACTGGTACGCCGGCCACGCCAGGGATCTGCCATGGCGGCAAGCCGACGCGACCCCATGGTCGGTGATGGTCAGCGAGTTCATGCTCCAGCAGACCCCGGTGAGCCGCGTGCTCCCGGCCCATGCGGCCTGGCTAGCCCGGTGGCCTGAGCCGCTCGCTCTGGCGGGCGCCAGCGTGGCGGATGCAGTCCGCCAGTGGGACCGGCTCGGGTACCCGCGCAGAGCAGTCCGCCTGCATGCCTCAGCGCAGCTCATCGTCAGCCGGCACGGCGGCGTAGTGCCATCTGACGTAGCGGACCTGCGCGCGTTGCCTGGCGTGGGTTCCTATACCGCGGCGGCGATAGCCAGCTTCGCCTTCGGCCGGCGGCACGCAGTGCTGGATACCAACGTGCGGCGGGTTCTGGCCAGGATCATCAGCGGTCAGGGTTTGCCGCCAGTGACCCCCACGGTTGCCGAGGTTCGACTTGCCGAATCGCTCCTGCCGCTTGACGGCAGGCAGGCTGCCCGCTGGTCGGTTGGCGTGATGGAACTGGGCGCGCTGGTCTGCACCTCGACCCGGCCACGGTGCACCGACTGCCCGCTGGCCAGCGAATGCGCCTGGCTGCGACTCGGCCGCCCGGCAGCGCCGCAGCGCCGCGGGCAGGCCGCTTATCAAGGGAGCGACCGGCAGTGCCGCGGCCAGCTGCTGGCAGTTCTCCGCGCGGCTGCCGGGCCTATCCCGGCGAGCATGCTGACACCCGCCTGGCATGACACAGCGCAGCGAGCGCGTGCACTCGCTGCGCTGGTCAACGACGGCCTCATCGTCCGGTGCGGCGACGGCTCGCTTGCCCTGCCAGGCGACGACGCGTCAGCCGTGAACCGAAGTCCGGGCGGCTAGTCGGACGCCGTCGCGGTGGCGCCGCTCGCGCCGCTCGCACCGGCCTTGGTCTCCACCTCGACCGGGGGCGCGTCAGGCACCTCGGCCGGCTTGTTGATGCCATTGAAGAGGAACTTGGCGTCCTCGCCGGTACCTTCCGCGTCGACGATGACGATCTGTCCGGGCTTCAGCTCGCCGAAGAGAATCTTTTCTGACAGGTGATCCTCGATCTCACGCTGGATCGTGCGCCGGAGCGGCCGGGCGCCGAGAACCGGGTCGTAACCCTTCTCCGACAGCAGCTTCTTGGCCGCGGGCCGGATCTCGATACCCATGTCGCGGTCGCGCAGGCGCTCGTCCACCTTGCTGACCATGAGATCGACGATCTCGAAGATCTCCTCCTGGCTCAACTGATGGAACACGATGATGTCGTCGACGCGGTTCAGGAACTCGGGCCGGAAGTGCTGCTTGAGCTCCTCACCGACCTTGCTCTTCATCCGGTCATACGAGCCCTTCGACTCGCTTGCCGCGCCGAAGCCCACCGTGACGCCCTTCGAGATGTCCCGGGTGCCGAGGTTGGTCGTCATGATGATGACGGTGTTCTTGAAATCGACCACGCGACCCTGGGCGTCGGTCAGCCGACCGTCTTCCAGAATCTGGAGCAGCGAGTTGAAGATGTCGCCGTGCGCTTTCTCGATCTCGTCGAACAGCACCACCGAGAACGGCTTGCGCCGGACTTTCTCGGTCAGCTGGCCGCCCTCTTCGTAGCCGACGTAACCGGGCGGGGAGCCGAACAGCCGCGAGACGGTGTGCTTCTCCATGTACTCGCTCATATCCAGCTGAATGAGCGCGTCCTCGTCGCCGAACAGGAATTCCGCCAGCGTCCTGGAGAGCTCGGTCTTCCCGACGCCCGACGGTCCGGCGAAGATGAACGAGCCACCTGGCCGCTTCGGGTCTTTCAGGCCGGCCCTGGTCCGCCTGATGGCCTGCGACAGTGCCTTGATCGCGTCGTTCTGGCCGATGACCCGGCGGTGCAGCTCGCCCTCCATCCGCAGCAGCCGCTGCGACTCTTCCTCGGTGAGCTTGAACACCGGGATCCCGGTGGCGGTCGCGAGAACCTCAGCGATGAGCTCCTCATTCACCTCGGCCGGGGTGTCCATGTCACCGGCCTTCCACTCCTTCTCCCGCGCGTCCTTCTTGTCGATCAGCTGCTTCTCGGTGTCACGCAGCGAGGCGGCCTTTTCGAAATCCTGGGAGTCGATCGCCGACTCCTTCTCACGCCTGACATCGGCGATGCGCTCATCGAAGTCACGCAGGTCCGGCGGGGCTGTCATCCGGCGGATGCGCATCCGCGAGCCGGCCTCGTCGATCAGGTCGATGGCCTTGTCTGGCAGGAACCTGTCGCTGATGTACCGGTCGGCGAGCTGAGCCGCCGCCACCAGGGCGTCATCGGTGATGGTCACCCGGTGGTGCGCCTCGTACCGGTCGCGCAAGCCCTTGAGGATCTCGATGGTGTGCGAGATCGTCGGCTCGGCCACCTGGATCGGCTGGAACCGCCGCTCAAGTGCAGCGTCCTTCTCCAGGTGCTTCCGGTACTCATCCAGGGTGCTCGCCCCGATGGTCTGCAGTTCGCCGCGAGCCAGCATCGGCTTCAGGATCGAGGCCGCGTCGATGGCACCCTCGGCAGCACCTGCCCCCACCAGGGTGTGGATCTCGTCGATGAACAGGATGATGTCGCCGCGGGTGCGGATCTCCTTGAGGACCTTCTTCAGCCGCTCCTCGAAATCACCGCGGTAGCGAGAACCAGCAACGAGCGCGCCGAGGTCCAGCGTGTAGAGCTGCTTCTCCTTCAGCGTCTCCGGGACCTCACCCTTGACGATCTTCTGTGCCAGGCCCTCGACGACGGCCGTCTTCCCGACGCCGGGCTCGCCGACCAGGACGGGGTTGTTCTTGGTCCGGCGGGAGAGTACCTGCATGACCCGCTCGATCTCCTTGTCCCGGCCGATAACCGGGTCAAGTTTGCCTTCGCGGGCGGCAGCGGTCAGATTGCGACCGAACTGGTCAAGGACGAGCGAGGTCGACGGCGCGCTCTCGGATGGCGCACCGGCGGCTGCGGGCTCCTTGCCCTGGTAGCCGTGGAGCAGCTGGATCACCTGCTGGCGGACGCGGTTGAGATCTGCGCCTAGCCGCACCAGGACCTGGGCCGCAACGCCCTCGCCCTCCCGGATCAGTCCCAGCAAGATGTGCTCAGTGCCGATGTAGTTGTGGCCAAGCTGCAGAGCCTCGCGCAAGGAAAGCTCGAGGACCTTCTTGGCCCGCGGCGTGAACGGGATATGCCCGGAGGGTGCCTGCTGGCCCTGGCCAATGATCTCTTCAACCTGCTGCCGAACGGCTTCAAGGCTTATCCCGAGCGATTCGAGAGCCTTAGCGGCTACTCCTTCGCCCTCGTGGATAAGGCCAAGCAGGATGTGCTCAGTGCCGATGTAGTTGTGGTTGAGCATCCTGGCCTCTTCCTGTGCCAGGACAACAACCCGCCGCGCCCGGTCGGTAAACCTCTCGAACATCTCGTCGCTCCTCACAGAGCGGTCGGTGAGGCACCCGATCTGCCCCGTCCCTTCCGCATGTTAGCCCGTGCTCCGGGCGACGCCATGACGTGCGACATGCCGCACTACTCAAAACGTTCCCCGCCAGTAGGGCGTTCATCCCATTCAACCTGGGCTGAAGATGCAGTGTTCCCAGCTACGCCCGCAGCGAAAGCAATTGTTCGCCGCTACGCCAGCAGCGAACGCGGCCACTCTGAGCGCCATAACCTGTCGCGACGGGGCCGCCCGGCCCCGGCGGCCACGAAGGTAGCTACCCCCGCGGCCGAAGATGCGGCTCGCGACCCCCACGTTTCATGGCTTCGTTGACCACAAACCGGCATATTACGGGCGGCGGATGGGGCCTAACCCATGAAACGTGGCCGTCGAACCCATGAAACGTCGATCGGACACCGCGGCCGGTCCGGGCTCACCGCGGCCGGCACCCGGCGCGCGGACCCGGCAAGACGGCCCGGCGGGGACCGAGCAAGACAGCCAGGCGCGCGGACCCGGCAAGACGGTCCCCAGCGCGCGGACCCGGCCAAGGCACACATGGCCCTGGGCCAGGCGCTAATCCAGCGAGCGCAGATCCGGCCCGGATGAGCCGGACAAGTGCGAATAGGCGGGATAGGCCGGCCAGCCCCCGAGCTGGCGGAGCGCCGGCTTGTCTCGGAGACTCTGCGGGGGTCAAGGCACGCAGTCATGACAGCGAAGGGCGCGGGTTGCCGATCGATGCCCTCATGGGGCCACGGCTGACAACTCACGCCCGTTGCGCGCGCATGCGGGCCGCGGACGCCGGTAACAGTCGCGGCAACCCTTGCCCAGCGGGGCCCCGCCTCGTTACGCGCCGTGGTGCACCCAAATCGAGCGCCACGGCGGCAGAATCGGCCCCGAAACCATGAAGGCCCCCGCATGAGGTGTCATGCGGGGGCCTTCACAGGAACGGGGATGTACTGCCGGTCACAGCGCTACCAAGACTTGCAAGGTGCACCGCGCGAGTTGCTCTTTCCGGAAGTCTCCAGCGACTAATGCCGAATCAACGGACTTGGTAGTCATGCCAGTCAGTCAAACGACGGTGAGCGACTCCGGAAATGGGCACCGACGCTGTTAGTGAGTGGCCTCGTATTCCTGAATGATCGACGCCGGAATGCGACCACGCTCGCTGACCTTCTCGCCACGCTCGCGGGCCCACTGCCTTATTTCTGAACTGCGCTCACGGCCTGGACCGGTGCGCGCCTTACGCCGCCGTGCGCCGACGCTGACGCGCCTGGCGTGCTCGATGTAGCCGTTAAAGATGTCGTGGAGTTCCTTAGCGTGCGCAGAGCAGACATCGATCTCGTAGGCACTGCTGTCAACCGAGAACGAAACTGTCTCGTTGCCTTCGATCTCACCATCGTGAGGTAGATCACATACCACCGTCACCACGGTCTTCTGAACCATCAGGCTGCCTTTCACTGAAGTCCTTTTAGGCAACTTAAGATATACCACACCTGACGCGCTGACAATTCGAGAAGCCGTTTAGGCGGCGGCGCGGTATCGCATTGCGCGCCGTCCGATGTAACGCAGTGTAATCAGCACCGCGCACACCTAAGCGCTCACCGACAGGGGCCGCAGCCGCAGCGATCGCCTTCCGGCTTAACTATCTTGCTTGTGGTCCGGGTCGGGCGCGGAAATATCCTCCGGATCGGCGCGGTCAGAGCGCCCGCGGCCCATCTCGTGCCGCAAGAAGGCGGCAATCCCGATGATCACCACAGCTGCGACGAGGAACGGCGGCGTAAGTGCGCTCAGGTCCGCCATCAGGCTGATACTCCCTCCGCCGGCCCTGCTGGTCAGCCGATCCGCAGGAGGCTGGCCTGCGCAGATCTGGCTTGAGTCAGGCGCAACGACCTCGACGCCGAGGTCGTTTGGCCGGCCGGCAGCCAGTCCGGCATGTGCAGGCTGTACCCATTAATTTTGCCGTATTAGGACGACCACCCGGCGCCCAGGGCCGCTAGGCACGCGCGGCGCCTGCCCACTTCGGGGTAATCATAGTCGCTGCCACCTGCGATTACCCGAGCCCTATCGGGCCGGGCCGAAGATCCGGGCTCGCCCGGTCGGCCGGGTAATTGTGACCACGCACAATGCTGGGCTCGCCGGGCACACTCGCCTGGCTCGTGGGCGCCGACTCTTACATTCTCAGCAGCATGCGCGTGTTGCCGAGCGTGTTCGGTTTCACCCGGTCCAGGTCGAGGAACTCCGCAACGCCCTCGTCGTAGGAGCGAAGCAACTCCGCATAGACCTCAGGAGTCGTGGCCTGACCGTCGATCTCGGCAAAGCCGTGGCGCCGGAAGAAGTCGACCGCGAAAGTAAGCACGAATACGCGGCTGACGCCCAGTTCGCGAGCAGTGTCCAGGAGTGCGAGGACTAGCTGGTTCCCGATGCCACGGCTTTGATGGCCGTCGGCCACCGCGACCGTGCGGATCTCGGCCAGGTCCTCCCACATCACGTGGAGCGCGCCGCAGCCGACGATTTCGCCCCCCGCAGAGCTAGCGACCCAGAACTCCTGAACGCCCTCGAACAGCGCCACAGTTGCCTTATCCAGCAAACGCCCTGAACTAGCATTCGCGTCCACTAGCGCGCGGATCGCCCGCACGTCCGAAGTCCTGGCGCGCCTGACTGCATAGTCCATCCGGTTGCCGCCTCCGCGCGTGCCCTGAGCCCCCTTAGGGGACATCCGTCGCCCAGGAGGTAAGGATCCCAAAGACGCTGACGACTGCCAATAGGACGCCCATTGCGCTCGTCTCTGGCCGCAAGTGATGCGCCAAACGCGGCCGTTAGCCGCCTCAGACACGCCGTCCGACCTGCGGCGATATCGAGCAAGCAAGATTCAGCCCGTGCCGGGCAGCACGATGTACGAATGAGCAGGGCGGTTGCCGCAGGCAAAAAGACCGATGTGCCGGAGTCGGGCACCGAGTGAAAATCTTCCTTGTTTCGGCCCGCGGTAACGGCCCGCTCGGTAATCTCCATCGCTGATACCCCGTTGCAGCCCCCGGAGCCCCGGAGGCGCTGCAACCCGCCGAGTTCCTGATTGCCCCGCAGGGCGATCGGGGAGCCGGGGACCCAGAGATCCCCGGGGTGAATCGGCGGGCCTGCGATGCGCGTTTGGTCTGGCAGGCCTGTCGTAGGGCTCCTCCAGCCCGAACCCGTCAGCTAACCCGGTAGGCGGTCTAGGAGAGGAGACGGAACGTGAAGCGCATGCCGCTCAGCAGGCATGTACCACGGCATTCCGAACCGATTTCCCCCCGCTCCGGGACGTTTATTGAGTCCCGGTCTGCCTCCCGCGCCAGCTTCGTTCGTCGCGCAGTCGTGCTCGCCGGCGCGATAGCGATCTGCGGCGGGTTCCTCGCGGGCGGCTCGGCCAGCGCGGCACCGGCCACGGACTCCAGCGGCGGCCCGAGCCTGAAAGCAATACTGGCCGAGGCGAACGCGCTGTCCGAGCAGATTGACGCGCTGAGCGAGCAGTACGACGCCCTCCGGATCCAGCTTGGCCAGGCGAAGGCGGCGGCAGCGATCGCTCGTGAGGACGCCGCTCGCGACGAGCAGATCCTCGGCCAGGATCAGACTTCCATCGGGGCAATCGCCGTCGAGAACTACATGACTGGCGGCATCAACCCGACTCTGCAGCTGCTGACCACTGCCTCCCCGCAGGGCTTGCTGAACCGGGCCTCGATCATGACCCAGATTCAGCAGGAAAACGGCATCAAGGTCAGCCGGGTGGCGAACGCGGTGGCCGCTGCGCAGCGTGCCCAGGAGGCCGCCGCGCAGGAGCAGCAGCAGGCCAGGACCCTGGCGGCGGCGATGGCGGCAAAGCAGGCGGTCATCCAGAAGAAGGCGAACTTCTTCAACGGCGAGGCTTTCAAGAAGGCTCAGGCGATCTTCCAGCGGACCGGCAACTACCCCATCTCGGCGTCCCAGGTACTCGGCGATTCATACGAGGTCCAGGCACTGAAATGGGCCCTGTCGGTGGTGAACAAGTGCCCGTACGTCTGGGCTGCCGCCGGACCCTGCGCGTTCGACTGCTCAGGCCTGGTGATGTGGGCCTACGCGCACGTCGGAATCAGTCTCCTGCACTTCACCGGTGATCAGTGGAACGAGATCGTCCACGTTCCCCGCAGCGAACTGAAGCCCGGCTACCTGATGTTTTTCTACAACCTCGACCATGTCGGCCTTTACCTTGGAAATAACCTGTTCGTCGATGCGCCAACGTTCGGCCAGGACGTATCGATTCAGGAGGTGCCGTGGGGATCCTACGACGGCGGCGGATACCCACCGTGAGTGCGCTTGCCGCTGACCCCTAGCCGCTGCCCGGCCGGATCCCCCCTCCGGCCGGGCAGCTTCAGTTCCAGGACCGACCAGGTCTCATGACCGAAACGGGGCAGTAGGGGCTGGTGGTCAGCCCGTCAGTCGGCCGGCCTGACGAGCGGGAACAGCACAGTCTCGCGGATCGACGCTCCGGTCAGCATGATGAGCATCCGATCGATGCCCATCCCCATGCCGCCGCTTGGCGGCATCCCGTACTCGAGCGCGCGCAGGAAGTCCTCGTCCAGTTGCATCGCCTCCGGGTCACCGCCTGCCGCAAGCAGCGATTGGGCGGTCAACCGCGCGCGCTCTTCCACCGGATCGACAAGCTCCGAATACGCGGTAGCGATCTCGGTCCCGAATGCCACCAGGTCCCATTTTTCGGCCAGCCTCGGGTCATCCCGGTGCTGCCTGGTCAACGGCGCGACCTCGACAGGAAAGTCGCGGTAGAAGGTCGGTTCGACGGTCCTGGCTTCCACCAGGTGCTCGTACAGCTCCAGCAGGACCTGCGCGCGGGTCCAGTTCGGCTGCAATTCGATCTGGCGCTCGTCGGCCAGGTCGCGCAGCGCCTTCTCAGGCGTGTCCGGCGTGATCTCCTCGCCGACAGCTTCCGACAGGGAACCGTGCACGGTGGCCTGGCGCCAGGTCCCGCTGATGTCGACCTCGGAGCCGTCCGGCCGGCGGGCAATCTGCCGGCCATGCGCTGCCTCCGCGGCCGCCTGCAGCAGCCGTGTGGTCAGCGTCTGCATAGTGTTGTAGTCGCCGTACGCCTCGTAGGCCTCGAGCATCGTGAACTCAGGGTTGTGCGAGGCGTCGGCCCCCTCGTTGCGGAAGATCCGGCCGATCTCGTAGACCCGCTCGATGCCGCCGACCACCAGCCGCTTCAGGTACAGCTCCAGCGCGATGCGCAGGTACAGGTCCAGGTCGAACGCGTTGATGTGAGTCGTAAACGGCCGGGCATTCGCCCCGCCGTGCAGCGTCTGCAGCACCGGCGTCTCGGCCTCGAGATAACCGCGCGCGTGGAGTTCCTCCCGGACCGACCGGACGACTGCCGCCCTCGTCTCGGCCATCTGGCGAGCTGCCGGGTTGGTCAGCAGGTCCAGGTAGCGCTGGCGAACCCTGGACTCGGCGTCGGTAAGACCCTTGTGCTTGTCCGGCAGCGGCCGGAGCGCCTTCGCGGTAATGGCATACGAATCGGCCAGGATCGACAGCTCACCCCGGCGTGACGAGATCACCTCGCCGGTAACGCCGACGTGGTCCCCAAGGTCGACATCGGACTTCCAGGCGGCGAGAGCTTGCTCGCCCACCCGGTCCAGCGAGACCATCACCTGGATGTCCCCGGTACCGTCGCGGATGGTCGCGAAGCAGAGCTTGCCGCCGATGCGTGACAGCATGACCCGCCCGGCGACGCCGACTACCTTGCCGGTCGCGGAATCAGCAGGCAGCTCGCCGAACTCGGCGCGAACCTGCCCGATCGTATGCGTGCGCGGGTAGCTGACCGGGTACGGGTCTACGCCAGCCGCCCGGAGCCGGTCGGCCTTCTGCAGCCGCACCTGCATTTGCTCGGGTAGTTCGCCGGGGGTCTGGGCTTCGGCTGTCATCTGCCTGAGGTTACCGTCGTGCCCGCGACGCCCGGGCGGTCAGTGCCGCTAGCCCGGTCGATGGTGTTCCGTTCGTAGGTGAGCCGCAGGCCGATCAGCGTCAGCCACGGCTCGTACGCGTCGATCACCGCCACCTCGTCGATGACGAGCGGAGCGAGCCCGCCGGTAGCGATGATCGTGACGGAATCCGGGTCAGCCGGCGCCAGCTCTGCCGCCATCCGCGTGACGATGCCCTCGATCTGGCCGGCGAAGCCGAAGATGATCCCCGACTGCAGCGCCTCGACCGTACTCTTGCCGATCACCCGGCTTGGCCTCGCAAGCTCGACCTTCAGCAGCTGAGCTGCCCGCCGCGACAGGGCATCGACGGAGATCTCGATTCCCGGCGCCAGGGCACCGCCGACGAACTCGCCGCGGTCACTCACCGCGTCGAAGTTTGTCGATGTGCCGAAATCAACCACGATCGCCGGGCCGCCGTACAGGTGCACGGCGGCAACCGCGTTCATGATCCGGTCGCTGCCGACTTCCTTGGGGTTGTCGTACCGCAGCGGCACACCGGTCTTCACGCCCGGCTCCACGATGACGGCGGGCACGTCGCCGAAATAGCGGCGGCACATCTCCCGCAGTTCATGCAGAACCGACGGAACCGTCGAGCACAGCGCGATCCCGCTCACGTCCGGCTCGGTGAACAAGGTGCTTTGCCGCAGCAATCCTTGCAGCAGGACCGCCAGCTCGTCTGCGGTGCGTACCGGGTCGGTAGAGATACGCCAGTGCTCCACCACGTCCGCGCCGTCGAACAGGCCCAGCACGGTGTTGGTGTTGCCGACGTCAATCGTCAGTAGCATCTGGCGTCCCGGATGTCGCGTGAGCCTGAACCAGGTCGAGACCGATGTCCAGGGCAGGAGCCGAGTGGGTGAGCGCCCCGACGGCAAGGTAGTCCACGCCCGTCTCCGCGGCCGGGCGCGCGCTGGCCAGCGTGAGGCCGCCGCTCGCTTCGAGCCGTGCGCGGCCACCGGTCAGGGCCACTGCTTCCGCCATCTCGGGCACGGTGAAATTATCCAGCAGAATCTCGTCTGCTCCGACAGCGAGCGCCTCGGCCACCTGATCCAGCGTGTCGCATTCCACCTCGACCGGCAGCCCCGGCAGCTGACTGCGGACTGCCGCGAATGCCGCGGCCACCGATCCCGCGGCCGCCACGTGGTTGTCTTTGATCAGCGCTGCGTCCGACAGCGACATCCGGTGGTTCAGCCCGCCCCCGCAGCGCACCGCGTACTTCTCCAGCGCGCGCAGTCCGGGCGTCGTCTTGCGAGTATCGCGCACACGGGCCCGGGTTCCCGCGATCGCGTCGGCCCACTGCCGCGTCAGCGTCGCTATCCCGGACAGGTGACACAGCAGGTTCAGCGCGGTCCGCTCAGCGGTCAGGATCGGCCCGACGAGCCCGGTGACACACAGCACCGGCTGGCCTGCCGCCACCCGGTCACCATCTGCCGCCAGCGCAGTGACGGCAAGCTCCGCCCCGGCGGCACCGACCGGCACCAGGGCGAACACCGCGGCAGCGACCGGCAGCCCGGCCACCACCCCCGAGGACCTGGCCACCAGGTCGCCACGTCCGGTCGCGCCCGCCGCGACGGTCGCAGCAGTCGTCACGTCGGCGCCGCCCGCCAGATCTTCCGCGAGCGCGGCGGCGATAAAGTCAGCAACCGCCGCCGGGTCGAGCCCGACGTTACGCAGCCTCTGCGCCAGCTGGATGTTCAGGCCGGAAACGGGCACTGCCGGGCCAGACGCGCCATCCAAGTCAGTCATCGAGCACCGGCTCAAACTCCTCGCTCAGCCCGGCTGACCCCAGTGAGCAGACCAGATGGCCCCGCCAGGCCTCGCGCGCCAGCGGGAAGTCTTCCCGCCAGTGACTGCCGCGCGTTTCCTGCCTGGCCAGTGCCGCCCGCACCAGGGCAGTCGCGACCAGATGCAGGTTGGTCGCCTGCCAGGCGGCAGCGTCAGGCTTGTCGCACTCCTGACCGCCGAGATCGGACAGGCCGCGGGCTGCCCCGGACAAGCCCGTTCCCGACCTGAGAACACCGGCGCTCGCGGACATCAGGTGCTGAAGCGGTCGGACGACGGACTCGTCGACGAGTCCCGCAGGCCGGTCGTCGGGGCCCGGCTCGCCTGACGCCGGCAATCCGCGGGCGAGTGCCGCCGCGATGCGCTCGGCGAAGACCAGGCCTTCCAGCAGCGAGTTGGAGGCCAGCCGGTTCGCGCCATGAACTCCGGTGCAGGCAGTTTCGCCGCACGCATACAGTCCGGGCACGGAGGTCCGGCCATGCAGGTCGGTCCTGACTCCGCCGCTTGCGTAATGCGCCGCGGGCACGACCGGGATCAGTTCGGTCACCGGGTCGATGCCGATCGCCAGGCAGCTGGCGAGAATGGTCGGGAACCGCTGTTGCCAGGCGGCCTCACCCAGGTCGCGGCCGTCCAGGTACACGTGGTCGGTGTCCGATGCCATCATCTCGCGCATGATCGCCTTGGCGACGACATCGCGTGGCGCGAGGTCAGCCAGCGGGTGCTGGCCGGTCATGAACCGCTGCCCCGCCTCGTTGACCAGGTAGGCGCCCTCGCCGCGAACGGCCTCGGAGATCAGCGGCTGACGGCCGCGGGAGTCGGGCCCGAGCCAGAGCACCGTCGGGTGGAACTGCACGAACTCGAGGTCGGCAACGCTCGCGCCGGCGCGCAGCGCCAGCGCGACCCCGTCGCCAGTGGACACCGGCGGATTGGTCGTGGCCAGGTAAACCTGCCCGAAGCCGCCGGTGGCGAGCACCACTGCGGGAGCATGCACGGCCCCGACGCCGTCGGTCTGGCCCTCGCCGAGCACGTGCAGGGTGATGCCGGCCGCCCGGCCGTCGCTGGTGCGCAGCAGATCGATGGCCAGCGCATGCTCGATGACCTCCAGCTCAGCGCTTTTGCCAGCCTCGGCGAGTGCCGCAAGCAGCGCACGCGAGATCTCGGCCCCGGTGGCGTCGCCGCCGGCATGCGCGATCCTGCGGCGCAGGTGGCCGCCTTCCCGGGTGAGCGAGAGCGGCCCGGACGGCTCGCGGTCAAACTCAGCACCCAGGGCGATCAGCCGGCGGACCGCATCCGGGCCGTCGGTCACCAGGGCTCGGACAGCCCGCACGTCGCAAATGCCTGCGCCAGCAGCAAGGGTGTCCGCCAGGTGCTGCTCAGGTGAGTCGCCGGGACCGAGCGCCGCCGCAACGCCGCCCTGAGCCCACCGGGTCGAGCCGTCGTCCAGCACCGATTTGGTAGCCAGCAGGATGCGCGCGTCCGGCATCGCGTGACGGATGGCCAGGACCGTCGTTACTCCGGCCACGCCGGAACCTACGACAACTACGTCGGTGTCCTTGCGCCAGCCTGGTGGTGGCGCGAGCAGGCGGCGGCTGATCATGCCGGGCCGCTGCCGATTTCGATACTGATGTTGTCGATCAGCCTGGTCGTACCAACCTTGGCCGCGACCAGCAGCGTAGCGGGCCCGTGATAGCCAGGCCCGACCTCGGCGAACGACCGGGAGTCGACGAGGACGAGATAGTCAAGGTCGACCGGCGGCGTGGCGGATGCCGCGGCGTTGAGCACCGAGCGCGCGGCAGCCAGTGCGGCGGCGGCACCGTGCGCCGCCAGTGCGCAGGCGGCCGCGAGTGCTTCCGACAGCGCCAGCGCAGAGGTCCGCTCTGCCGCCGACAGATAGTTGTTGCGGCTGGATGCCGCCAGGCCGTCCGGGTCCCGGAACAGCGGAGCGGGCTCGATCTGCACGCATAGATCCAGGTCTGCCACCATCTGCCGGATCAGCGCCAGCTGCTGCGCATCCTTGGCACCGAAGACGGCCGTCTGCGGGCGCGTCAGCTGGAAGAGCTTGAGCACAACGGTCAGCACGCCGTCGAAGAAGCCAGGCCGCGACTTGCCTTCGAGCACCCGGCCCAGCGCACCCGGATTCACGGTGACCATCGGCTCCGCCGGATACATCTGCGCCCGGTCGGGGCTGAAGACAGCGCTGACGCCTTCCTCGGCGCACAGCGCGAGGTCATGGTCGAGTGAGCGCGGATACCGCTCGAAATCCTCGCCGGGCCCGAACTGGAGCGGGTTCACGAAGATGGACACCAGCACGCTGCCGTCCGGTCCGGCCAGCTCGCGCGCCCGCCGCAGCGGCGAGCGGTGGCCGTCGTGCAGCGCTCCCATGGTGGGCACCAGCACGACCGGCTCGGGCAGCGCGGCCCGGGCGGCAGCCAGGCCCTTACGTGTCCTGATCAGCATCGGCACTGGCGGCGGAGTATTGCGCGGCGCCACGGCCGACTGCACGGCGGTCATGTGCGTGCCTCAGCCAGCACGTCGAGCAGCCGTCGCGCGTCCGGTGCGCTGAGCATGCCGCTGGCCAGCGCCCTGGACGCGGTCAGCCTGGCCAGAGCGAGGTAGGCCGGCAGCGCCTCTGGCGCGTCGGAGCGCAGAGCCTCCACGTGACCTGCGACGGTCTCGGCGTCGCCGCGTGCCACCGGCCCGGTCAGGCCAGCGTCGCCGAACCGCAGCGCGTTGTCCAATGCCGCGGACAGCAGCGGCCCGAGCATCCGGGCAGGCTGTGCGACCCCAGCCTTGGTCAGCAGATCTTCGGCTTGGACCACCTGGGTCACCAGGTGGTTGGCGGCGCCGGCCAGGGCCGCGTGATACAAGCCACGGTCCGCCTCGGCGATGAAGACCGGCTCGGCGCCCATCTCCATCACCAGAACCTCCGCGGCCGGCCGCAGGACCGTAGGCGCGGTGACACCGAAGCAGATGCCGACCAGCTTGTCGGCATCGTCTGCCCGTCCGGTGAACGTCATCACCGGATGCAACGCAAGCGGCAGGGCGCCAAGGTCGGCGGCCGGCTGGAGTACAGCCAGGCCATGCCGGCCACTGGTATGCGCCAGCATGCGCCCGGCCAGCGGCGCGCCGGTCGCAGCCAGGCCCCGGACCAGCCCGCCCAGGGCGTCGTCGGGCACCGTGAGCAGCACCAGGTCCGCCGCCGCGATGACGTCGGCCGGCTGGAGCACCGGCGTCCCCGGCAGGTAGCGGTCGACCCGGTCCCTGGACGCCGCGGATACCGCAGACGCAGCGACTATCTGGTGCCCGGCCCGGCGGAGTGCGACGGCCAGCGCGCTTCCGACCCGGCCAGCTCCGATCACACCGACATTGAGTCGTGCCGGGTGCTCGTGCCCGGCCGGGCCGCCTCGCGTAGCTGCGGCTGGATCAGAACTCATAGCTCGTCCACTGGCTGGGCCGCACCGGCCCGACGCTGCTCATCACGGGCTCGTCACCGCCCTGGTTGGGTGCCCCTGACCGAGCATCCTCTCGGATCTGGTCCGGCCAGCGGCAGCCGGGGCCGGCACCGTCAGGAGTGCCATTGCCAGGTGTCCCTGCGCCTCGAGTCGTCGTCGTCCGAGTCATCCGGCGGTTCAGGCGCCCGACAGCACCGTTCCAGGTACAGCGCCGCGGCGATCAGCGCGATTGCCGCCGCGACGGTCGCGCCGGCAACTCTTGCGTCGCGCGCCGGAATCGACTTGTCTAGCGAACCGAGCACAAAGATGAGATAGCCGCCAGCCAGTCCGCCGATCGCTGAGGCAGCGACCGAGCTCGCTTTCGCCAGCGCGACGAGTCTTGCCACAGCGATCGGGGCTATCGGCTTCGACGTTTCCCGGCGCCCGGTCAGTCTGTTGCGGATGTACCTACCGACCACGGTCTCGGCGATCGCCAGCGCCGCTAGTGCCGGAATTGCCGTGACAGGCAGAAGTGGCAGGTTCTCGAAAGTCGCGCGAACTGCCAGCCACGCGACGATCGCGCAGACAGCGAAGACTCCGGCCAGAGTGCCAGGGCGCGTCAGCTGCATGGGGCGCCTGCCTCGGGGATCGGAGTGCTGGTCCCAGGCTGGTCAGGCACGGGCAGGTCCGGGAGCTCGAGCCGCAAATCCGGGCGCCGCCGTACGCCGCCCGCGGGCATGGCCGCCAGCAGTCCGGCGACCGGGCCGAAGCCGGGTAGCACCGCCTGCCCGTCCAGCTCAAGCCACGGAACTAGCACAAACGCGCGCTCGTGCGCTCGCGGATGCGGAAGGGTAAGTGCCGGATCCGCGCTGACCTGCTGGCAGTAGGCGACGATATCCACGTCCAGGGTCCGCGGGCCCCACCGCTGCGTCCTGACCCGGCCAGCGGCAGCCTCTGCGGCCGCACACCGGGCGAGGACTTCGCTCGGCGCAAGCGAGCTGGCGGCCAGCAGCACGGCATTGAAGTAATCCGCCTGATCAACGCCGCCGACCGGGGCAGTCTGGTAAACACTGGAAACCGCCAGGAGATCCAGGCCATCGCCGGCCAGGACGTCCAGGCCAAGTTGCAGGTTGGCCAGCCGGTCGCCCATGTTGCTGCCCAGCGACAGCACGACGCCGTGCTTGCGGCCGGCGGCATCGTGCCGGGTCACGTTAGCTCCCGGCGGACCGTGACCGCGATATCGGTGACTTCCTGCCCGACCGGCGCCTGCGGCTTGTGCACGGTGACCTCCGCGGCTTGCACCGGGCTCGCAGCCAGGCACTCGGCAGCTAGCCGGTCGGCCAGTGTCTCGATCAAATCCACGGGTTCCCCTGCCACCACCGCGGCCAGCCGGTCAGCCAGGGCGCCATAATCAGCGGTCAGGCTGAGGTCGTCGGTAGCGGCCGCAGGCGCGGCGTCGAGCCACAGGACGGCGTCGACGATGAAGTCCTGCCCGGCTGCCCGCTCATGCGCCAAGACTCCGTGATAACCGCGAACCCGAAGGCCAGTGATAGAGATCCGGTCCAGCATCAGTGCGCGCCTGCTCCAATCTCTCCCGCGGCCCTAACTTCCGGCCAGTGCGGTCTCCTGCCGCCAGCGCATCCCCACACGCACGGCGTCGACGTTGGCGGGCACAGCGTGCACCCGGACGCACCAGGCGCCGGCCGCGACCGCCAGCGCCGTCAGCGCGACCGTGGCGTCATCGCTGCGCATGAACGGCCGCGGAGGCCCGTCCGGGTCAGCCAGCAGCTTGCCGAGGAACCCCTTGCGGGACGCGGCAACAAGCACCGGGAACGGTTCAGCGTAGCCGGGTTGCCTGGCGATCATGTCCAGGCCGGCGAGCAGCTTCCAGTTGTGCTCGGGCAGCTTAGCGAAGCCAAGTCCGGGATCGAGAATGATCTTCTCCGGGCTCACGCCCGCAGCGCAGATGGCGGCCAGCCGGTGCCCGAGCTCCTCGCGCACCTCGGCGACGACATCGGTGTACACCGCAGGCCCGTACATATCCGCGCTATGGCCCCGCCAGTGCACGACGACGTACGGGACGCCTGCCGCGGCCACGACGGCCGGCATGTCCGGATCCGCCCGTCCGCCGCTGACGTCGTTGACCATCCGCGCGCCGGCGGCCAGCGCCCTGCTCGCCACCTCGGCACGCATGGTGTCGATACTTACGTAACTGCCCGCGTCTGCCAGCGCCGAGACAACCGGGAGTACCCGGCCGAGTTCATCCTGCACAGGCACCCGCTGCGCGCCAGGCCGGGTGGATTCGCCGCCAACGTCGATAATGTCGGCGCCCTGGCTGGCAAGTTCAAGACCGTGGGCGATCGCCTTATCCGGGTCCAGCCAGCTGCCGCCATCGGAGAACGAGTCAGGCGTGACATTGACGACGCCCATGACGAGGCAGCCTTGCCCGGCAGACGAGACGGGCAGGGCAGAGCGCGGCGAGGCTGTCACCGGGTCTGCCGCCCGCGACTCATCCGGGTTGTGCGCCTGCGCTGTCATAGCTGCCAATCTACGTGTACCTCCAAGATGCGAGTCCGCCGGAATCCCGCATCGATCAAGCCCGCGCAAACCGGATTCGGTCGTGGCGCGCGGGCGAGAGTATTCCGGACCGATTGCCAAAATAGGCCGATACGACAGACCGTGCGGTGCTACGAGTGACCTTTAGCGCGTGGCTGAACTCCGCCGGAATGCTTCCTGCAGTCGCCGCTTGAGCCGGACCAGGCCGAGCTTCCGGCCGATCCTGCGGATCTCGATTGTCGGCCAGACAAGGAACGCCTCAGCTTCGAGCGCGGCGAACCCGATCCGCGGCGCATCCCTGGTGCTCGGGAACACCAGGAATCGCGGCACCCACTCAGGGCTGAACTTGGCGTTGAACTTATAAAGCGACTCGATCTGGAACCATCGTGACAAGAACAGCAGGAATCCCCGCCATGCCCGGGTGACCGGCCCGGCACCGATGCGCTCGCCCCGTTCCAGCGCGGCGCGGAACACCGCGAAGTTCAGCGAGATCCGCTTCACCCCGAGATCCGCAGCGGCCCTGATCGCCTCCACGATAAGGAAGTCGTTCAGGCCAGGGGCCGCCGACCTGTCGCGGCGCATCAGGTCGAGCGACAAGCCATCGCTGCCCCACGGGACGAAATGCAGGAGGGCCCTGAGCACGCCGTCCTGCTTGGCGGTCGCGATGACGCAGCGGCCATCGTCGTGAGCGCCGACCCGGCCAAGTGCCATTGAGAAGCCGCGTTCGGTCGGGCTGCCGCGCCAGCTATCTGCCTGCCGGTTCATCCTGGTGATCTCATCGGGCGGGATGTCCTCGACCCGGCGGATCTCTGCAACGTAGCCCTGCTTGCAGACCCTCGTTACCATCTGCCGGACGTTGCGCATGGCGCGGCCCTGCAGGGTGAAGTCGGCGACGCTGACCACGGCCTCGTCGCCGAGCTCCAGCGCTGTCAGGTTGCCTTCGCGGCACCAGATCTCGGCACCGAGCTCACTGCAGCCAATAACCGCAGGGACCCAGGCATGCCTAGCCGCCTCGTCAAGGAACGTGTGCATGGCTCCGGGCCAAGCTTCCGGATCACCGATCGGATCACCGCTGGCGAGCATGACTCCGGACAAGACGCGGTAACCGATACAGGACTTGCCAGTCGGAGACCAGATGATGCTCTTGTCATCGCGCAGCGCGAAGTAGCCCAGCGAGTCCTGGTCGCCGTAGCGGGCGAGTAGTTCCCTGATGTGCAGCGCGTCAGCAGCCCGCAGCCGGCTCGGTGGCTCAGCTGGCCTGAGGAACAGGAACAACGCGACAAGCAGTGTGAACAGCCCGAGGCCGCCAGTCAGAAAGCCAAAGTGGTCTTGCCGGAGTTCGCTGCTGAACTGCACCGGACCGGAAAGTCCGGTCATGTTCATTACGACGGAGTAGACCCGGTCCCGCATCGTAAATCCGGCCGTGATGCCGCCCTGCACCGTGATGAACAGCAGTCCGATGACGATGTCGGCCACCACCAGGCCACACAGCACCCACAGCGCGCGCCACCGAGAGCGCCGGTCGCCGATGGCGTAGAACTGGCGCCGGTAGCAGAACAGCGCCACGAGCAATGCTGCCGAGAATGCCGCGGGCAGCGGGTGCAACTGCGGCAACGGCACCTGCGGCCGGATCGTGTGGATGACGATGCCGATCCCGGCATGGATGACCAGGCCGACGGCTAGCAGCGCCATGACCGCGGCCCAGGCCCGGCGCTTGCGGCGGCGCAGGCCGTGCGACAGCATCAGCAGCAGCAGCCCGATGATGACGTCTGACGTCCGGGTCAGGCTGACCAGAGTGCCAGGGGCCAGGTCAGAGAGCCCGCGAAGGCGCCGGTCGTAAAAGCTCGGCAGCAGCCCCTCGATGATGTAGCCGACACCGATGACGAGAGTGATCAGCCCCGCGGCCAGCGGCACCCAGCGAAGCTGCTGGCGCAGGTCGGCGCCGCGGATGACCGATGGCTCCGCCCGTTCGCCGCCGGCTTCGGGCTCTGCCGGCCGTGGCCCGCTGTGCTCTGTCATCTCGGACATGAAGGTCAGGCCCCGGCTCACGGGGCATCAGCGTAGTCTTCGCCGCCTAAAGCCGGGGGCAAACCCCGGCATTGGCCTTAGACCCGGTCAGCGGCGGTCCGCTAGCAGGCTCATTGCCTCAGCCCGCGTGCTTTCCGAGTTGAGGAAACTTCCGCGTACCGCGGAGGTCACTGTCTTAGCGCCTGGCTTACGCACGCCGCGCATAGACATGCACAAGTGCTCAGCCTCAATAATGACGATAACTCCGCGCGGCTCGAGAATAGCCATCAGCGCGTCGGCTATCTGACTAGTCATCCGCTCTTGTACTTGCGGTCGCTTGGCGTACAAGTCCACCAGCCGCGCGAGCTTGGACAGACCGGTTATCTGGCCCTTCTCGTTCGGTATGTAGCCAACGTGTGCACGGCCGAAGAACGGCACCAGATGGTGCTCACAGGTCGAGTACAACTCGATGTCGCGCACGAGAACCATCTCTTCGTGATCGGCATCGAAGACAGTTGTCAGTACCTCCTCTGGCTGCATACGCAAACCAGAGAATTGCTCACTAAGCGCGCGCGCTACCCGCGCCGGGGTATCCAGGAGGCCGTCTCGAGCAGGATCCTCGCCAACCGCCAGGAGTATCTCGGTGACAGCGCGCTCGATCCGCTCAAGATCGAAGCCGTCGCTCAATGGCCCTCGCCGTCTGGTGCACCGTTCTCCGACGACCGGTCAGATCCGGACTGGCCGCCACCCAGCGGATTGCCGCCACCCAGCGGACTGGCACCACCCAGCGGACTACCGCCGCCCAGCGGACTGGCACCACCCAGCGGACTGGCACCACCCAGCGGCGACCCGAACGTCGCGGCTGGCGGCGGCGGAGTCGCGGGCAGCCCGGCGGCCGACGCCTGGCCATTACCAAGCGACTGGGTCATGGCCCCGTCTGAGGCGGCTGTGAGCGCTAGCTCCTTAGGCGTCAGCACCGGAGGCTTCTCCGATGGCAGCCGCTTGCCGTACCCGGTGTAGGAGCCGCGAGTTGGCCGCTTGTGCACCGGCGAGAAGATCTCCAGAACCTGGTCGCGCGACAACGTCTCGTGCTCAAGTAGCTGAAGCACCAGGTGGTCCAGCACATCGCGGTACTGGACCAGGATCTCCCAGGCCTCGTCGTGCGCGGACTCGATGAGTCGGCGCACCTCGTCGTCGATCGCGGAGGCGATCTCCTCGGAGTAATCCCGCGAATGCGACATCTCCCGGCCGAGGAACGGCTCGCCGTCCCCAGTCCCGAACTTGCGCGCGCCGAGGCGCTCGCTCATGCCGTACTCCACGATCATGGCGCGGGCGATCGACGAGGCCTTCTCAATGTCGTTGGCCGCACCTGTCGTCGGCTCGTGGAAGACGAGCTCCTCTGCAGTCCGGCCACCGAGCAACATGGCCAGCTGATCCATCATCTCGGCGCGGCTGACCAGGAACTTGTCCTCCGCGGGCGCAGCCGCGGTGTAGCCGAGTGCACGCCCCCGCGGGATGATCGTGATCTTGTGAACCGGGTCCGCATTCGGGAGCGCGTGTCCCACCAGGGCGTGGCCGCCCTCGTGGTAAGCGATGATCTTCCGTTCCTTCTCCGACAGCAGCACGCTCTTCCGCTTCGGCCCGGCCGTCACCCGGTCGATGGCCTCCTCAAGCGAGGCCATCTGGATCTGAGTCTGATTTGCCCGGGCCGTCAGCAGTGCGCCCTCGTTGATCACGTTCGCAAGATCCGCGCCGGTAAAGCCAGGAGTGCGGCGAGCGATGACGTCCAGGTCGACGTCCGGCGCGAACGGCTTGCCGCGCGCATGCACGCGCAGGATGCCCTTCCGGCCGGCCAGGTCAGGCTGCGCGACCACGATCTGCCGGTCGAACCGGCCCGGCCGCAGCAGCGCCGGGTCGAGGATGTCTGGCCGGTTCGTCGCGGCGATCACGATGACGCCGCCCTTGGTGTCGAAGCCGTCCAGCTCGACTAGCAGCTGGTTCAGGGTCTGCTCACGCTCGTCGTGCCCGCCGCCGAAGCCGGCTCCGCGGTGCCGTCCGACCGCGTCGATCTCGTCCACGAACACGATGGCCGGCGCGTTGGCTTTGGCCTGCTCGAACAAGTCACGAACCCGGGAGGCACCGACGCCGACGAACATCTCGACGAAGTCCGAGCCGGAGATGGAGTAGAACGGCACGCCTGCCTCGCCGGCCACAGCTCGCGCGAGCAGCGTCTTGCCTGTTCCGGGCGGCCCGTAGAGCAGTACGCCCTTGGGGATCTTGGCACCGATGGCCTGGAACTTGCCGGGGCTCTGCAGGAACTCCTTGATCTCCTGGAGTTCCTCGATCGCCTCGTCGGCACCGGCCACGTCTGCGAACGTGGTCTTAGGCGTGTCCTTCGTGATGAGCTTGGCCTTGGACTTGCCGAAGTTCATGACCCGCGAGCCGCCGCCCTGCATCTGGTTCAGGAACACCATGAACAACAGGAAGATGATCAGGAACGGCAGGTAGCTGAAGATCAGCGTCCAGAATGAGCTGCTCTTGGGGACCTTGACGGTGTAGGCGCTGGCCGACAGCTTGCCCGATTCGACCTGCTTTTGCAGCGTGCTCGCGAGCTGTACGCCCTGGCTGCCGACCCAGGAGGACTCCCAGTTCTGGCCAGTCTTGGTAGTCAGCTGGATGGTCTGGTCGACATCAGTCAGCGTGACCGACTTAACATTGCCGGTGTCGATCGCCTGGACTGCCCTCGAGGTGGGGACCAGCGTGTACTGCGGTCCGGTGTTGACCAGCTTGTACAGGATCACAAGGATGATGGCGACAAAGAGGATGGCGAGCACCCAGCCGCGGAAAATGCGCTTCAGATCCATCGATGAACGGCCCACAGGTCCGGCCGGTCCCTCCTGACGAGCCTCGTGTCTCGCCGGCCCGGCGAGACTACCTTGCTATCCAGCGCGAATACGCGGCTGTTTCTTCCCGAGCTTGGCACAGGAATACTCGACGGTACACCGCGCCAGCCATGGCCGAAACGCGGCAGGCCGCACAGGGGCAATGGCGGCCGTGTTACGCCTCTTACCCGGGTTAACGAAATTCATCGCCAGGTCGGTTCCCGCGAGCAGGTGGCGTCGCGGTTCAGCCTGCCGACGGCCGGTAGACGTGCTCCGCTAGCGTTCCAATGAACGGCAGATTTCGGTACTTCTCGGCATAATCGAGTCCGTAACCCACGACGAACGCGTCGTCGATGTCGAATCCGGTGTAGGCCACATCCACGTTCATCCGCGCTGCTGCCGGCTTGCGGAGCAGCACGCAGACGGCGACCGAGGCCGGCTCGCGCGAGCGAAGATTGCCGATCAGCCAGGACAGCGTGAGCCCGGAATCGATGATGTCCTCTACGACCAGCACGTGACGGCCGCTGATGTCAGCATCCAGGTCCTTCAGGATCCGCACCACGCCGGAAGACTTCGTGCCCGATCCGTAGGAAGAGATCGCCATCCAGTCCATCTGGGCTGGCAGGTGCATGGCGCGCGCCAGGTCGGCCATCACCATCACGGCACCCTTAAGCACCCCGACGAGGAGAAGTTCGCGGTCAGCATAATCGGCGTCGATCTGAGCAGCGAGCTCACCGATGCGCTGCCCCAGTTGCTCCTGGCTGATCAGGACCTCTTTGAGGTCCGGCCCCATGTCATTCGCGTCCACCTGCGTCCTCCGATCCCGCCCACCCGGTGAAGAGCAGCTTCCCATACCGGCGCTGGCACCTGACCCCGCCAGGCAGGTCGGCCCAGCGCTGTCCGTGCCATCCGGTGACTAGCTCATCCAAGCTGGTCAGATGACGCTGGGACAGCGCGCCCGCTGGACATCCGGCCGCCAGTGCCGCGCTGCGGAGCAACCGCTGCCGGATCGCCGTCGGCAGGCCGGCGAGAGCGTCCGCCTGCCAGCCGCTGACCTGCGCCTCCGCCAGGCCGCCGAGCTGGCCGGCTTCGGCCGCGGCGATCGCATCCAGGTAATCGGCGTCGGCCCGCAGCAGGGTGGCGGTTCTCGCCAGTGCCGCTGCCACGCCAGGCCCGAGAGCTTCCTCGAGGGCAGGCATCAGCCGTCTCACCCGCGTCCGGGTGAATGCCGGATCGGCGTTCTGCGGGTCATCCCAGGCCTGCAGGCCCTGGGCCGCGCAGGCTGAAATGGTCTGCGAACGCCGAAGGCCTAGCAACGGCCTCCGGTAGCGGCCTGTGACCGGAGCCATCCCGGCAAGCGACCGCGCGCCTGAGCCGCGGCTGAGGCCCAGCAGTACCGTCTCGGCCTGGTCATCGAGCGTATGCCCCAGCAAAAGCCACGAATCATTGCGTTCGGCCGCCAGGTCGAGAGCGGCGTACCGGGCCGATCGCGCGGCCGCTTCCGGGCCCGGGTACGCGGGATCCTCGGGCCGGGCCACCGTTACTGCAACCGAAAGCACCGGGCTGAGGCCGAGGCCGCCGAGAATGGCGGTAACGCGTTCGGCTTGCTCGGCCGAGCATGGCTGCAGGCCGTGATCAACGGTGATGCCGCCAGCCAGCAACCCCGCCTTCGGTGCCTCGAATGCCAGCGCGGCGGCAAGCGCCAGAGAATCCGCGCCCCCCGAACATGCCACCAGGACGGCTGCCCCTGGCTCAAGTTCAGCGAGGCTGGCCCGGACCGCGTGCCGGACCGCAGCTACGGCCGGGTGCGGGCCCACCGGGCTCCTCAGTCGCCAGTGGTTGAATCTGCAGCGGCTGAGTCTGCCGGACCCGAGTCTGCCGGGCCCGAGCCTGCAGCGGTTGATTCTGCTGTGCCTGAAACTGCCGGGCCTGATACTGCAGGGCTAGCGCCGTCGACGCGAGCCAGCCAAGACCGCGGATTCTGCAGCTCTTCCTTGGTCGGCAGGGTATCGGGCGAGGTCCATACCTTGTTGAAGCTCGCCATCCCGGCCTCGTCGACCACCGTCTTGACGAACCGCGAGCCCTGTTCGTACTGCTTCATCTTCAGGTCGATCCCGAGCACTCGCCGGATCGCCTGTTCGATCCGCCCGGCCGACCCGCGGCGTGCGCTGAACTTAGCCCTGATCTCGGCCACTGACGGAACTACCGCCGGTCCTACGGCGTCCATGACGTAGTCGCCGTGACCCTCCACCAGCGTCATCACGCTGGTCATCCGGTCCAGGATCGCCCGCTGGCGCGGGCTCTGGATGGCCTCGATGAGGCTCTCTCCATCGCTGCCGCCGCGCACCGCTCCGGCGACTGCATCAGCCGCTGCACGGATCCGCTCCAGGATCGACGCCGGGTCGAGATCGGAGGCCAGCAGGAACTCGGACATCTGCTCCTGCACATAAGGCCGCAGCCAGGGCACCGACGTGAACTGGGTACGGTGCGTCTCCTCGTGGAGGCACACCCACCGCCGGAAATCATGCGGGTTGACGTCAAGTTCTCGCTCGACCATCACGATGTTGGGAGCGACCAGCGTCAGGCGCCCGGCCGGCGCCTCGCCGCCGGGCGCATCCGGGTCAGGCGGAAGGAACAGCTCATACTGGCCGAGCACCCGGCTGGCCAGGTAGGCCAGGATCAGGCCGGCCTGCATGCCGGTCACCCGTGAGCCCACGGCGGTGATCACCGAGCCGGCCTGCGGCGCCGCGCCGCTCTCCGCCATCCGCTGGACGAGCGGGTCGAGCACGACGCGGAAGCCGTCCACGTTGCCCCGGATCCAGCCTGGCCGGTCGACGACAGCCACCTTGCCGTCATCGGCGGCACCTGGCAGCCCGGTCAGCTCCCGGACCGGATCGGCGACGGCATCAGCAAGCTGCCGGAGTTCGGCCACAACTTTCCTGGCCTCGGCAATGCTGACCTGCGGACCCGGCCGGACCCAGCGGACCCCGGTGGAGGTAGCGATCTGCCAGTCGATCATCTGAGTGCTGCTCACCCCTCCACCGTACGTGGCGCCGGGCGCATTCCGCCCGACCGGCCCGTTTAGTCGGCACCGTTCGTCGCCTTTGGTAGAGACAGTCAGCTACCGGCAACCGCAGCCGGCCAGCGCGCTCGCGACTTCAACCATCGACGTCGCCGCTGTCACCAGGTTGGCCGCAGGAATCTTGTCGGCCATTACCGCGAACGCAATCAGCTGACCGTTCCGGGCGTATGCCGTGCCGGCGAGCGCGGCGACCGTGCTCAGGTTCCCGGTCTTGGCCCGTACGACACCGAGGCCGGCCGGCCCGCCGAGGCCGAACACACTGCTGCCTGGCGTCAGCGTGCCGGAGAAGCCCTCCACCGGCAGCCCGGTAAGGACCGGCCGCAGCGCCGGGTGACTGGCCGCGAGGCTGATCAGGTGGACCAGCACTGCCGGGGCGACGCTGTCGTCCGGCGATAGCCCGCTGCCGTCGACGAGGCTGAGTTCGCCGGTGACGCCAAGCCTGCGCAGCACGGCAGTCACGGCGCTGGCAGCACCGCTGAACGAGGCCGGCCTGCCGGTGGCCAGCGCGACGTGACGGGCCAGGTTCTCGGCGATGACGTTGTTGCTCTCTTCGAGCATCCACTGCACGATCGCAGCCAGCGGCGGCGACTCGACGCTCGCGAGAGTGCTGGCATCAGCAGGAGCGGCGACGCGCCGCACGGCACCACGCACCGTGATCCCGTCGGCGGTCAGGAAACCGGCGAAGGAGGCGGCTGCGAGTGCGGCCGGATCCGCCGCCCGAGGCCCGCCGGATGCCTCATTGTCGGCTGGTTTCCCGGCCCGGGTGACCCGCCCCTGGTCGACCTCGAGCGGCGTAATGACAGACACGTTGCCAGTAGTCACGTAGCTCTGCGGCCAGCCCGTGGCCAGTCCGGGGCCGGAGTACAGCGAGACGTCATAGCCGAGCCGGACACTGTGCACCCCGCGGGCGCGCAATGCGGTCGCGGTCTGCCTGGCCAGGCCGGCCAGCGTGGCCGGCTGCGGATAGTCCGACGCCGGCGGCGGGCCTGCCGCAAGTGTCGGGTCGCCGCCGCCCACCAGCACGATCGACGAGGCACCCGATCGCGCCACTACGGTGGTGGTGAACCTGGCCGATGCTCCGAGCACCTGGAGCGCCGCTACGGCGGTGGCTAGCTTGTTCGTCGACGCCGGCGCGAACCCGGCCGCCGGGTTGCGCGCGTACAGCACCCGGCCGGTCGCCAGATCGGTGACCAGCACTCCAAGCTGCGGGCCGAATACCGGTGAGCTGACCATCGGACCGATGACCCGCGCCACGCCCGCCGACGTCGCGCTCGCGCGCGGCCCGGCCACGCCGGTCGCGGCACCTAGTACCAGGTCCGGTGCAGCCAGACGGCGAGCCGCGATTCGCGGTTGCTGCCAGAGCGCAAGGCGGTCCGGCAGCAGCCTGCTGACAACCACGCCGGCGACAATGGTGAAGGCGCACAACACCGCGATCGCTACTGCGGCAGTGCTCCTCGGGCGGCCGAACAACCGACGCAACAATCGGTCCCTTTCGCGCGTGCGCTGTCCCCGCGTTTGGTTCCCGGTGCGTGATGTGCTACCCCCGGTAGGGACTGGCGAAGTGCTACCGGGTAGACATCAGCCAGGCAATCCGAGTTCCTATCAAGGTGCCGGGGGTGCGAGCGTGGAGTTTGAAGTAATCATCGAGATCCCCAAGGGGCAGCGTAACAAGTACGAGATGGATCACAAGACAGGTCGTATCAGGCTAGACCGGATGTTGTTCACTTCAACTCGCTATCCAGCAGATTACGGCTTCATTGAGGACACGCTTGCCGACGACGGCGACCCACTCGACGCACTCGTGCTCCTGGAAGAACCGACCTTCCCTGGCTGCCAGATCCTCTGCCGCGCCATCGGCATGTTCCGGATGCGCGATGAGAAAGGCGCGGATGACAAGGTGCTCTGCGTTCCGGCGACGGACCCGAGGATGGCCCACCTGCGGGACATTACCGACGTCGCGGACTTCGATCAGCTTGAGATCCAGCACTTCTTCGAGGTGTACAAGGCGCTAGAACCAGGCAAGGAAGTCGAAGCTGCCACCTGGGTAGGCGTCGAGGCGGCCGAGGCTGAGATCGTTGCCTGCCGGCACCGGCTGGCCAGCAGCCCAGACCAGCATCACCCGGCTACGCCCGGATGACGCGAACCGCGAACGGGCACCACACAGTTGTCGGCCCTAAGGAGAGGTCATGGCTCACACTGATGACGTACTCAGTGAGACGCCGCTGTTCGAGGCGCTCAGCGCGGAAGACGCCACGGCGCTGCGTGCGGATATCACCGACGTCCAGCTTGACCGAGGTGAGCGCTTGTTCTCCGAGGGCGACTCCGGCGACAAGCTGTACATCATCCTGACCGGCAAGATCAAGCTCACGAAGGCAGCGCCGGATGGCCGGGAAAATCTACTCAGCGTGCACGGCCCCGGCGAGATGTTCGGCGAGCTCTCGCTCTTCGACCCGATACCGCGGACGTCCAGTGCCACGGCGCTGACCAACGCGCGGCTGGCCGGCCTGGCTCATGACGACCTGCGGACTTGGCTATGCTCCCGGCCCGAGGTTGCCATGCACCTGCTGCAGGCGCTGGCCCAGCGCCTGCGTCGCATCAACGACGTCAAAGCTGACCTGGTCTTTACCGACGTGCCCGGCAGGGTGGCCAAGGCCCTGCTTGACCTGGCAGAGCGGTTCGGCGTTCAAACACCCGAGGGCGTGCAGGTCAACCACGATCTCACCCAGGAGGAGCTGGCACAGCTCGTTGGCGCGTCCAGGGAGACGGTCAATAAGGCGCTTGCCGATTTCACCGCTCGCGGCTGGATTCAGCTTGCCGCCAAGTCCGTGCTGATCACCGACACCGACCGCCTGCGCAAGCGAGCCAGGTAGTAGCGCGCAAACGGGCCAAAAAAACGTCCTAGGGACGAAACGAGGACGCCTCACCAGCTCACGTCGGCCGGCAACTCGCCCGCGGCGCGCAAGTACCGCAGCTGGGCCCGAACCGAAGACTCAGCGAAGCGCCACAGTCGGCGGTCCACTTCGGCATAGACCCGCGCGACGATTTCAGGCGGCGTGCGATCGCCGGCCGCGACCGCGGCGCGGACCTCGTCCAGTCGCTCAGCCCGGTGAGTCAGGTAAAAGTCCAGCACTTCGGCCGGGTTGGCGAGCAAAGGTCCGTGCCCTGGCAGTAGCGCCGAGAGGCCAGTCTCCTCGGTCAGCGCTCGGAGCCGCCGCAACGAGTCCAGGTAGTCGCCAAGGCTGCCGTCATCAGAGATCACTGCCGTGCCCCGGCCGAGCACCGTATCGCCGGTGAGGACGACATTGTCGGCAGGTACTTGCAGGCACACCGAGTCATCGGTATGTCCCGGAGTCGCGATTACCCGTAGCTCGCAACCACTGCTGTCGAGCACGTCTCCGGCGGTGAGGCCGTCGCTGCGCAGCCGGTGTACCGGATCGACTGCCCGCACCGGCGCGCCAGTCAGCAGAGCCAGCCTCGGCGCGCCCGCCGTGTGATCGGGATGCCGGTGGGTGAGCACGATATCGGTGACTCGCTGGCCCCGGTCAGCGACGACCGAGCGAATCCGCTGCAGGTGATTCTCGTCGTCCGGGCCCGGGTCGATCACGATCACGGTGGCCGCGCCCGGCTCTGCCACCAGCCAGGTGTTCGTGCCGTCGAGAGTCATCAGCGACGGGTTCGGCGCTAGCAGGCACTGGACGCGCGTGGTACCCGAGCCGTCGATTCCGGACCCGGCCCGGCTTACTGCTTCCGTCACGCTGGCCCCTGTCCGATCGAGTATTCGCTGAGGCCGGGCACGGTCAGCCAGACAGCGCCCTCGCGCTCCTGGACCTCCGGGATTATCGGCACAACCTGGCGTGGCCCGGTCAGAACCGTCTCGAGATCACCGCAGTCGGCTAGCTCCGACAGCGTCACCGCGGTAGGCGGGAACAACCTGATCTCACCCCGTTTCCCGGCTTGAAGGGCGTCGCCCGGTGCTACCCACGCCACCTCGGAAGCCTCACCGCCGACATCCCTGGTGCGCTGTCCGGCGGGCAGTGCGGCGGCGAAGAAACGCGTGTCGAACCTGCGCGGTTCGATGACCGGGGTAATCCACCGCGACCACGGGCGCAGCAGGTCGGCGCGGAGCATGAGGCCACGGCGAGCGAGCGTTTCGGCTAGCGAGACCGAGTGATCGAGCAGGGCCTGCCGGTCCGCCTCCCACTCGTCGCTGGTGGTGTCGGCCACGACCGAGTCGGCTGACTCGCCTGCCAGCAGGACGCCGGACTCCTCGAAGGTCTCCCGCACCGCGGCGCAGACCAGCGCCCTGGCGAGCGACGGCGGCGCGTCGAAGACGCGGCCCCACTCGGCGGCATCCGGTCCTATCCAGGCGACTTGTTCGTCGGCGTCGCGCGGATCGACCGACCCGCCCGGAAACACGTAGGCTCCCGGCGCGAAAGCCATGGTCGGCTTGCGCCTGAGCAGATAGACCTCGAGCCCGGCCGGCCGCTGCCGGAGCAGCATCACCGTTGCCGCGTCGCGCGGGACGGCGGGCACCTGATTGCCGGCCAGGATGTCGCGCGCCGCACTGGCAAGCTCGCCGGGGAGCCGGATGGAGGCAGCCTCCACTGAATCTTCTGCCAACGTCTGCCTCCTGCCCGGCGGGCCTAGTCCTCGACCTCGACGATGAGCTCGATCTCCACCGGGGCATCGAGCGGCAGCGCAGCCATTCCTACCGCGCTCCGGGCATGCCTGCCCGCGTCGCCGAAGACCTCGAGCAACAGCTCGCTTGCGCCGTTCACCACCTGAGGCTGGCCGGTAAAGTCCGGCGCGCTGGCAACGAAGCCGGTCAGCTTGACGATGCGCTTGATCGACGACAGGCCGCCGGCCACTGACGCGGCCGCGGCGAGGGCGTTGAGCGCGCACGTCCGGGCAAGCGCCGCGGCTTCCGCGGCGCCTACTTCAGCGCCCACCTTGCCGGCCGAGACGAGCTGACCGTCGACCATGGGCAGCTGCCCGGAGGTGTAGACCATCGCGCCGGATCGGACGGCTGGCACGTACGCCGCCAGCGGCGCGACGACCGGCGGCAGCGTCAGCCCGAGAGCCTCCAGCCGCTGCTGCGGCCCCGGCACGGCAGCTGCGCGGAAGTCGATTGAGTCAGGCTCGGTCATTCCTTGACCCGCTTGAGGTAAGCCACGAGCTGATCCGGATTCGGGCCCGGCACGACCGCGACGAGTTCCCAGCCGTCGTCGCCCCAGCCATCCAGGATCTGCTTCGTTGCATGCACCAGCAGCGGCACAGTCGCGTACTCCCACTTGGCCATAGCGGAACCTTACAGGGCAGCAAGCCAGCCCTGTCTACGTCGGTCGCCAGCCTGGGCCGGGCCTCGCGTGCTAGGCCTCGTCCTCGCCCGCGTCCGATGCGCTACTTGGCGCAGGACTGGCGGCAGAAGGGCCGCTGTCCTGCTGGACCTCGCGACTGGCCGCGTGGTGCACGGTGCCGATCTCACCTTTCTCCTCCGGCGACAGCTCCGGGATGGCGGGCACCTCGGGGATGTCGAGCGGCACGTCCGGCGGGTTGGCGATGGCGGCGGGGCCGGCCGCCTTCTCGATGGCCTCGCCCAGCGTGCCAGCGGCGATGGCAGTGTCGCCGAAGTCAGCCATCGACTCGCTGCCGCCCGGTGCGGCCGGGCTGCCGCTTGACGGAGTGAACTTGTCGAAGAACCGGAGTAGCTCGACCGGGATCGGCATGACCAGCGTGCTGTTGCGCTCACCCGCCACTTCCACGACGGTCTGCAGCAGCCGGAGTTGCAGCGCAGCGGGATCGCGGGCCATCACGTTCGCCGCGGCGGCCAGCCGCTTCGAGGCCTGGAACTCACCGTCGGCCGTGATGATCCGCGCCCGCCGTTCCCGCTCGGCTTCAGCCTGCCGCGACATCGAGCGCTTCATGCCTTCTGGTAGTGACACGTCCTTGATCTCGACGCTCTCCACCTTGACGCCCCAGGGGATCTCAGTCCCTTCGTCGATGATCGCGGCCAGCCGCCGGTTGACGGTGTCCCGCTCCGCTAGCAGCTCGTCCATCTCCGACTGGCCAATGATCGAGCGGAGGGACGTCTGCGCCCGCTGCGAGATCGCGTTCTGGTAGTTGAAGACGTTGATCGAGGCCTTGATCGGGTCGACCACCCTGAAGTACACGACCGCGTCGACGCGGACGCTCACGTTGTCCCGGGTGATGCCCTCCTGTGCTGGCACTCCCATTGCGATGATCTGCTTGTTGACCTTGACCAGCTTGTCGCCGATCGGACGTATCCAGGTCAAGCCGGGTCCTCGCACCCCCGGAAGAACCTTCCCGAATCGGAAGATGATCCCGTCCTCGTACTGCTGGACTGTCTTGATCGACCTGCCCGCGGTAATGGCTCCGACCACGACGAGAACGACGATGATGGCGAGCAGAGCTTCCATCGGCCGAACACCTTCTTCCCCTGTGCCCGCGTGCAGCGGACGCTCACGCCCCAGCCTAGTAACTTTCCCGCCGCAGCAAAGGGAATGGACATACCGGGCTTACAACGCTCCGCAACTGAAGCGGGCTTCTGGCCGGCGCGTGGGCCACGCGCTCAGCTCGCACGGATAACCTCCAATCGTGGCTACGCGGGACACCGACTGGGATGGCGTGCGACTGCACGTTGTCACGGGCAAGGGCGGCACGGGCAAGACGACTGTGGCTGGCGCGCTCGCGCTCGCGCTCGCCGCCGACGGCCGCCGGGTGCTGCTGATGGAGGTCGAGGGCCGGCAGGGTATCGCCCAGCTGTTCGACGTGCCGCCGCTGCCGTACGAGGAACGGCGGATCGCCGTCGGGCCGGGAACCGGATCACACCCGGGCGGCGACGTGTTCGCGCTGGTAGCCGACCCGGAGTCGGCCCTGATCGAATACCTGCAGATGTTCTACAGCCTCCGGCATGCCGGCAGCGCGCTGGCCAAGCTCGGCGTGATGGACTTCGCCACCACGATCGCGCCAGGGCTGCGGGACGTGCTGCTCACCGGTAAGGCCGCCGAGGCGGTCCGGCGCAAGGACGGCAACCGCGGGCGCAGCTACGACGCGGTCGTGATGGACGCCCCGCCCACCGGCCGGATTGGCCGCTTCCTCAATGTCAGCGCCGAGGTCTCAGACCTGGCGCGGGTCGGCCCGATCCGGGGTCACGCCGATACCGTGCAGCAGGTGATCCGCTCGCCGGAAACCGTCGTGCACTTCGTCACAGTGCTCGAGGAGATGCCGGTGCAGGAAACCCTCGACGGTATCGCCGAACTGCGCGAACTTGGCGGCATCAGGCCAGGCGGCATCATCGTCAACATGACCAGGCCGCTCGCGCTGCCGCCTGGCCAGCTCAAGAAGGCGGCGGCCGGCAAGCTCGACCTGGCCCAGTTGGCCACCGGCCTGAAGTCAGCCGGCCTGGACGACAGCCACAGCCTGGCTACAGCCCTGGCCGCCGAGCTGGCCGAACAGGCCAGGACCACGCTCGGCCAGGAGGAACAGCAACAGCGGCTGGACACGGCGGGCCAGCCCTGCTACCGGCTGCCCTGGATCACCGGCGGCATCGACCTGGCCGGGTTGTACCGGCTGGCGACTGCGTTGCGCGAGCAGAAGGCGGCCTGATGACCGGGAAACCGCCGCCGCTGGACCTCGACCGGCTGATCGACGACCGCCGGACCCGCATCATTGTCTGCTGCGGCTCGGGCGGGGTAGGAAAGACGACCATCGCGGCCGCCATCGGGCTGCGGGCCGCCGAGCGCGGCAGGCATGTGGTGGTTCTCACGGTGGATCCGGCCCGCCGGCTCGCCCAGTCCATGGGGCTGACCTCGCTGGACAACACTCCGCGGCCGGTACGCGGTATCAAGACGGAGGACCATCCGGCCGGGAACGAGGCCGAATCGGCAGGCAGCCTGCACGCCATGATGCTGGATATGAAGCGAACCTTCGACGAGATCGTCGAGGCTCATGCCGATCCTGACCGCGCCGCCCAGATCCTCGCGAACCCGTTCTACCTGTCGCTGTCCTCCAGCTTCGCCGGTACGCAGGAGTACATGGCGATGGAGAAGCTCGGCCAGCTGCGGCGCGCCGATGAATGGGACCTGATCGTGGTGGACACGCCGCCGAGCCGGTCGGCGCTGGATTTCCTGGACGCCCCGCAGCGGCTCGCCCGGTTCCTCGACGGACGGCTGCTGCGGCTGCTGATCGCGCCAGCCAAGGTCGGCGGCCGGGCTTATCTTCGCGCGCTCAACGTCGGATTCGGCATGGTGACCGGAGTGCTCACCAAGATCCTCGGCACCCAGGTGCTCCGGGACGTTCAAACTTTCGTCAGCGCGCTGGACACGATGTTCGGCGGCTTCAGGGAACGAGCGGATTACACCTACCAATTGCTCCGCGCCCCCGGCACGGCCTTCCTCGTAGTGGCCGCCCCCGAGGACGACGCGCTGCGCGAGGCCTCGTACTTCGTCGAGCGGCTGGATACCGAGCGCATGCCGCTGGCCGGCCTGGTTCTCAATCGCGTCCAGCGGGTGCCCGCCGTGCACCTGTCGGCGGCCAGGAGCCTCGCCGCCGTTGAGGCCCTGGCGGGCGCCGCTGGCAACACAGCATCCGGTCACGGGGCTGCGGCGGACGAAGGGGCGGCACACGATGGGTCGGGCGAGCATGGCGAGCATGGGACGGCCCGGCAACTGACGATTGCCGCGCTGCAGTTGCATGCAGACCGGATGACCCAGGCAGCATCCGAGCGGCGGATGGCCAGCGGCTTCGCCGCCGCCCACCCGCTAGTTCCGATGGCCCAGATACCGGCACAGCCCGAGGATGTCCACGACCTCGAGGGCTTGCGCCGCATCGGCGAGTCATTCGCCGCAGACTGAATAGCTAACCCATGACACGAAGCATTTCAGTCGCCGCCGACGGTTTTCCGACAGCAAGCGACTCTAGCTTGCGACGAGCTCGTCCCCGGTGCGTTCGTAGTGGTTGCGGGCGTTCTCCAGCAGGTCGCGCCAGGACGTGACGTCCGGCCGGCGACGCAGCAGTGCGCGGCGCTCACGTTCGGTCATTCCGCCCCAGACGCCGAACTCAATCCGGTTGTCAAGGGCATCGGCCAGGCACTCTGTCCTGACCGGGCAGCCGCGGCAGATCAGCTTGGCCCGGTTCTGCGCCGCGCCCTGGACGAACAGCTCGTCCGGGTCAGTTCCCTTGCACGCGGCACGCGCAGTCCAGTCCGTGATCCACATGTGGTCCAGCTCCTCTGATCGTCACGCCCGCGGGGGGTGATCACGCCCGGGTGGCGTTCAGTTGCGGTCCGGAGCCGACTCGGGGCGTCGGGCTCCGGCGAGTGATGGTCGCGGAAGAGTAACTTACGGAAGTCCGGCGCGCAGCGCTAGCCCCCAGCCGGTCCATAAATGAATAGTCCGGTTGGACTATGGAGGACAGTGCAGCTTCTAGCTACACTGCGCTACTCCGCGGAATCGCTATGAATTTTAGGGGCGCAGCTACTAGCTGCGACCTGCTGGTCACGAGGAGTCTATGGCGCCCGAGCGGGCTGAGGCTCGCGATGTCGTTGGGGGTGCAGTTCAGGCCGTGACCAGCGTGGTCCGACGAGGCTGTACTGACTGGAGAGACTGTGGTTGCAGGTGGGCCCGCATCTGCAGTCGAGTGGGCTAGGTCTGAGCTTTCCGGGAGCTGAGGGCTGCCGGGGAACCGGGTGCCGTCGGCTCGTCTTGTGGCTGGCGGTTGCCAATGGAGCGTAGCCTGGGCGGGTGCAAACCGCGTTGCGCCGCGCCGGCGAGTTGGTAGGCGGAACGATCCCCCGCCTCGTGCTGATGACGCTTGTGGCTGCGCTGCTACTTGCTGCTGCCGCCCTTCCGGTCGTCGGGATCACTGGCATCGCAGTCCGCGATGCCGCCAACACCTTCGACACGCTGCAAGTCGGCAAGCTCGGCGCAGCGCCGACCAGGTCCATCCTTTATGACGCCGAAGGCCAGCCCCTCGCGTACTTCTACCCGTACGACGTGTACCGGGTGCCGGTCAGCTTCAGCCAGATCGCGCCAGTGATGATCAAGGCGATCGTGGCGATCGAGGATGACACCTTTTACACGCAGGGCGCGCTCGACCCGCGGGGCACATTGCGGGCACTCATCCATGACGGCGGCAGTAGCGGACTGCAGGGCGCGTCAACCATTGCCCAGCAGTATGTGAAGAACGTCAAAGTCCTGCAGGCCGGCAACAACCTGCTGGCGGCAGACCAGGCACGCGCTCCCGACCTGCAGCGCAAGATCCAGCAACTGCGGCTCGCCGCGGCTGTGGAGCACGAACTGAGCCCGGATGCGTTGCTGACGTCGTACCTGAACGTCGCCTACTTCGATAACCACTCCTACGGCATCCAGGTCGCGGCGCAGACCTACTACAGCGTGAACGCGTCGCAGCTGACCTTGCCCGAGGCCGCCATGCTGGCTGGCATCGTGCAGTCCCCGACGGCGTACGACCCGTTCGCGTACCCGGCCGCGGCCCTGCAGCGCCGGTCCGAAGTGCTCACGCGGATGTGGCAACTCCACTACGTCACGAAGGCAGCGGCACTGGCTGCAGAGAAAGCACCGCTCGGGCTGAAACCATCTTCCGAACCACTGAGCGTTGGCTGCGACAGCCCGTCCGTGGCCAAGTCCGCGTTCTTCTGCGACTACGTCCAGCATGTGCTGCAGCTCAACTACCCAGCGGTGTGGTCCGACATCCAGGACTCCGGCGGCCTGGCGATCTATACGACGCTGAACATGAAGGACCAGCTCGCCGCCGACCGCGCCGTCAACTATGTCGAGCCGCCGAACAACTCGACGGACAACCCCGGCCACAACGCCGATACCGAGGTCCTGATCCAGCCGGGCACCGGCGACGTGCGAGCGATCGCGGTCAACCGGACTTTCGGTGTCGCCCACGGCGAGGACGACATCGACTACGCGGTGACCGCGCCGTACGGCGGTGATCAGGACGGCGTGCAGACAGGTTCGTCATCGAAACTCTTCACGCTGATCACCGCCTTGAAGCAAGGCCTGCCGTTCGGCCACACGATCAAGGTCAAGGCACCATCGACCGTGGGGCCGTTCCCGACCTGCTACGGGCAGACCGCTCCGGCGGCGCAGTACCAGGACGCCGAGGGCCCGACGAGCGGCACAGAGGTCTGGCAGCTGGCCGAGGCTACGGCCCTATCGATCAACTTGTACTTCGTCAACCTTGAGCAGCAAGTCGGCCTGTGCAACGTGGTCAAGACTGCGGTCGACATGGGCATGACGAGGGCTGATGGCAGCTCGCTGATGAAGTACGACCACCAGCTCGGTAAGAACGGCCTGCCGGCTTTCGACTACTCGAGCTTCACGCTTGGCTCGGTCGGAGTCGCGCCGATGAGCATGGCCGCCGCATACGCTTCGGTGGCGGCGCGCGGCATGTACTGCGCCCCGCAGGCGATTACGAAGATCGAGCTTGTCGCTACTCACCAGCAGCTGGCGGTCCACCCCGACAGCTGCCATCGGGACATGTCTAAGGGTGTCGCGGACGCCGCTAACTACATCCTGCAGGGCACCTTGACCCAGTCGGGCGCGACAGCCGCCGGGCGCAGCATTCCCGGCCACACTGCGGCTGCCAAGACCGGCACCGCCAACAGCGGTTACTTCGCTGCGTTCGCGGGCTATACCCCGAGGCTCGCCGCTTATGTATCGGTGTTCAACCCGAAGGGCCCGATCACTCACCCGATGGTCGGTGAGGACTCGTGCTACAACGACCTGAGCGGCCTGAGCTGCCCCGGTCAGATGTACGGTGACAACGCACCGGGCGCTACGTGGGAGTACACCTTCCTGCGCGCCGCACTCGGTCCGGATGTCAGCTTCGTCTACCCGCCTAGCTCCTACTTCAGCGAGGGCAACGGCTGGGGGGCTCCGAGGACGATCGGCGCCAAGAAGCCGGGCAAAGGCGGCGGAAAGGGCGGCGGCCCCGGCAACGGCGGCGGGCCGGGCGGCGGCGGCGGACCGCCGCACACGCCCGCGCCGACTCACTCCGCCGGGACCTAGCCAGCCGCAGCGGACCGCCGCACAAGGCGGCCCACTGCGCCACGGGAACTTAGCCGGCCAGGCTGCTCCTGACCATGGCTGCCACCCGGCTCCCGTCTGCCCGTCCGGCCACCTGCGGCGTTACGACCTTCATCACCTGGCCCATCGCGCTCGGGCCTGACGCGCCGGTCTCGGCGATTGCGGCTGCCACCAGGGCGGCTAGATCATCATCGCTGAGCTGCGCGGGCAGGTAACTAGCCAGCACCTCTTCCTCGGCCCGCTCGTCGGCGGCCTTATCGTCGCGGCCAGCGTCGGCAAACGCGGTGGCGGCCTCGCGGCGGCGCTTGGCCTCCCTGGTGAGGATCTTGGTTATCTCGTCGTCGGTGAGGTCATGGGCTGCTGCGCCAGAGACTTCCTCGTTGCTGATGGCCGTCAAGGCCATCCGGATGGTTCGGGTCCGGGTTTCGTCCCTGGCCTTCATCGCGGCGGTGAGGTCGGATCTCAGCTGGTCCTTCAGAGTAGGCATGGAACTATCCTGCCGTGCCCGCGGTGCGCGGCCGGCGCACTCCGGCGGGCATGGCACCATGTGTGCATGCGAGCGCGAACCCTCCTCAAGGCTGGTCTCATCGTCGGCGCCGCGGGCTTCGGCTACGCGTCCGTGATCGAGCGGAACTGGTTCGCCCTGCGCCGCTGCGACGTGCCGGTGCTGCCGACCGGCTCGGCGCCTCTTCGCATTCTGCACATTTCCGACGTTCATCTCACCCCGGGCCGCCACCGCTTGCTCTCCTGGCTGAGGTCCCTCGACGCGCTCGAGCCTGACCTGGTGGTCAACACCGGCGACTCGATCGCGCACCAGCAGGCCGTCCAGCCATTCCTGACCGCGCTCGGCCCGCTCCTTGACCGGCCCGGCGTGTTCGTCTTCGGCTCGAACGACCTGTACTCGCCCAGAATGAAGAACCCGCTGCGGTACCTTCACGGGCCTAGCTTCGGTGATCACGACCGGGAGGCGCCCGACCTTCCCTGGCGTGAGCTCGGCGAGAGCATGGAGAGCGCCGGCTGGTTCGATGCGAACAACAGGCGCGGACGGATCAAGGTCGGCGACCACGATATTGAAGTGTCCGGGATTCATGATTCCCATATCCGGCTGGACCGCTACGACGACGTCGCTGGGGCTGCCGACCCGGCAGCTGACCTGCGCCTCGGGGTCATGCACTCGCCGGAGCCATCCCGCCTCGACCGGTTCGCGGCCGACGGCTTCGACCTGCTGATGGCCGGTCACACGCACGGCGGCCAGGTCTGCGTGCCCGGCTACGGGGCGCTCGTCACCAACTGCGGCATCAGCACTGACATGGTCAGTGGCCTGCACCGCTACCCTGCCGCCCGCACTGCGGCGACGCCGTGGCTGCACGTCTCGGCCGGTCTCGGCACTGCCCCGAGTTCCCCGGTTCGCTTCTCCTGCCGTCCAGAGGCTACGCTGCTCACGCTGGTAGCCGGGATCAGCTAGACTTCTCGGGCGGTCAGCGGGGTGTAGCGCAGCTTGGCAGCGCGCTTCGTTCGGGACGAAGAGGCCGCCGGTTCAAATCCGGCCACCCCGACCACATCGAAGGCCCGCTCCTCGCGACGAGGGGCGGGCTTTCGCTTCGTGCGTCACGACGGTGCCAGAACGGCGCGGCGGGGGGTGCGAGCGCCGCTCCGCGCCTGCGCGCCCTGGGCGTGCAGGTCGTAGTTGGCTAGGAAGTTCGCATTCGTGCCGTACCCGGTCGCCTCGCTGGTTCCCAGCGATCTCCTATAGCGCGGTAGCGGGCAACTAACTCGCCCAACCGGAGGCGGAGCTATGCGTTCGGTCGCCGCGTACTCCCTTCTAGCTCTGGAACAAAGCGAACGCCGCTCCCTGCGGGTCGACGAGCACAGCGAAGCGGCCAGTGTCCGGGATGTCGGCCGGACCGGCCACGACAGTGGCACCTAGGTCAGCCGCCCTTTTCACATCGGCGTCGACGTCCGCCGCGCCGAAATAGACGAGCCAGTTGTCGGGCACCTCGGCGGGCATGTCGGGTCGCCTGGGCATAATCCCGCCGATCGTACGTCCGCTCACTTGAGCCTCGGGGTAGTCGTCGCCGCCTCCCCAGCCCCAGCCGAATACCGCGGAGTAGAACGCCTTCGACTTGGCGACGTCGGAGCTGGTCAGCTCGCTCCAGATGAACGCACCCGGCTCGTTGACCAACTGCGCACCCAGATGATCACCCGGCTGCCAGGCTGCGACGAACGCGCCGGTGGTATCCGCGAAGATCGCCATCCGGCCCTCGGTCATAACGTCCATCGGGGCGACAAGGACCTGGCCGCCAGCCGCTTCAGCTTTCCTGGCGACATCGTCCACGTCATCCACGTTGATATACGTCGTCCACCGCGGCGGACCTGGGTCCTGCGCGGGCGAGATCGCCGCTACCTGCTTGCCATTCTTCGAGACGATCGTGTAGTGGCCGGCTTCCTCGCCCATGTCCTGGCCTTCCCAGCCGAACAGCTCGGAATAAAAGCGCACGCCAGCGTTCGGGTCGTGCGTCCCGATGTCCACCCAGGACGGAACGCCGTGTTCGTAACTTGTCACCTCGGGCATTGCTCAACCTCTCTCGCCGACGAAGCTCTTCCGGACCGCCCTCTCGCAGCCCGCCACTATCAAATCCCCGATCGGGTGTAACGGTAGCCGCAGGCACTGACAAACAGCCGCGCCCGGGCGGTGACGTGACTCGGCACAATTCTCGAGTCGCCTTGCGAGAGCCGCATGAATGCAACGCAGGAACTCGCCGAGCCCAACCCGGACGTTGCCGCTGACGCGCGTTCTCAGCCATCGCCAGCGACCAGTCGCTCGGCGACGAGGTCCGCCAGTCCGCGGCTGAGCAGCTGATGGCACTCCATGCAAGTTCGTGAAGCCGTTCGTAACTGACGCCGAAACAGGGGCGCCGCGAGCCTCATGAGCTCGATGTTGACGGAGGAGTCTGTGCTATAGCCTTCGGCCAAGCCGACCGGACGGGAGGCGGCGCGGATGCGGACGATTCTGGTCTCGGCCAGCCTGTCGCTGCTCCTTGCGCTGTTCGGCACTCCGCTAGCCATCAAGATCTTCACCCGGCGCGGCTATGGCCAGCTGATCAGGGAGGATGGCCCGGCAGCACACGCAACGAAACGGGGCACGCCGACGATGGGCGGCGCGGTCATTGTTATCGCGACCGTCGTTGCCTATTTCGCCGGCCACTCGGCCACCGAGTTCCCGATCTCTGCCTCCGGCCTGCTCGTCCTGGGGCTAATGACTGGTCTCGGCTGCGTGGGCTTCATCGACGACTTCCTCAAGATTTACCGGCAGACGAGTCTCGGCCTGCGCAGCCGTGCCAAGCTCGCCGGCCAGGCCGTGATCGGCGTGTTGTTCGCCCTCGAGGTGCTGCATCACCCGAACTCCTATGACCTGACTCCGGCAAGCGCGTCTATCTCCTTCCTCCGTGATGTCGGTCCGGCAATCGGCGTAGTTCCGTTCGCGGTGTGGATCGTGATTCTTATCCAGGCCTGGTCGAACGCAGTGAACCTGACCGACGGCCTGGACGGGCTGGCTACCGGGGCGGAGATCCTGGTGCTCGCTGCCTACGTCTTGATCGCGAACTGGCAGCTGCGGAACCCATGCGCAGGCGTGCCGGTAACGGCCCGGTGTTACCCCATCCGCGACCCGCTGGATCTCGCGGTCGTAGCCGCGGCGGCGCTCGGCGCCTGCATTGGCTTCCTGTGGTGGAATGCGCCGCCTGCGCGGATATTCATGGGCGACACCGGGTCGCTCGCGCTGGGCGGCGTGCTAGCCGGCCTTGCGGTCTGCACCGAAACCCAGCTGTTGCTGCCAATACTGGGTGGCTTGTTCGTGATCATCACGCTTTCTGTCGTCATCCAGGTCGGATCCTTCAAAATGACAGGCCGACGCGTCTTCCGGATGGCCCCGCTGCAGCATCACTTCGAGTTGCTTGGCTGGACAGAATCCACGATCGTCATCAGGTTCTGGCTAGTTGCCGCTCTGTTCGTCGCGCTCGGACTGGGCATCTTCTACCTGGAGTGGATACCGGGCTGAGATGCAGCCGGCTGCGCGCTAGAACGATGCCAGTAACGCCTTACGCCTGATTCGCGAATCAACCTCTGTGGACGGAGATGACCTAGTCGACCCGAGCCTGCCCGCCGAGCCTTCGCAGGGCCCGGATCTGAGCGCGACCGAAAAGGTGGCAATCGCCGCCTCGGCTGTCGCATGGCTCGAAGTGATGCTTGAGGGCCTCAGGAACGGCAGCCGCACCTGGGCCGACTGGGATCAGAGCCTGGAAGACACTCCGGACCGCACTGAAGTCGCTATCAGCAGATGCGAAGCCGAGCTCGTGAAAGCACGCGAGGATCTGCGCGCACTGACCCGTCCTGGTCAGGCCGACGCTGCGCCGGGCGCGGAGTTACAGCGGGCGCAATAGCCCTCGCGAGGCGCTCACGAGACTGTCGCGGCCAGTAGGGAACGTGCGTCAAATTTGACTAGTCGTGTTTTACTACTGCTGTGAATCCGACACGCTTGTTCATCCTCGGCGCGCTGGCCAAGCGCGGCCCGATGTACGGCCACCAGTTGCGGCGAGACGCCCGCATCGACCGGACTGAAATGTGGTCAGAGGTTCAGCCCGGTTCGCTGTACAGCGCTTTGCACCGGCTAGCAGCCGAAGGCCTGATCGAGACGCTGCGGACGGAGCAAGACGGTCAGTTCCCTGCACGCACCGTGTACGGGATTACCGCCGAAGGTCAACGCGAGCTGCGGATGCTACGCACTGAGGCACTGGAGGCGATCAGGCTTCAACCTGACCCCGTAGATCTTGCCCTGGCGATGAGCGGTGACCTCAGCGAAGACGTCCTCCGGGGGTACATCGAAGACCGGCTACAGGTGCTTTCAGCGCACGCCAGCCGGCTGGAACATCAGCGTGAGCGGACTTGGCCAGACCAGACGGTCGCGGATGACCTGGTGGTCGAGCATGCCCGGCTCCGGGTGCATGCCGAGATCAGCTGGCACCAGCAGGTGCTGGACAGGCTCGGAAAGCTGACCGCCGACAGCGAGCAGCGCGGATCCGGGACATGAGCGTCCGGCCGCTTCGCTACCTGGGTGACCCTGTGCTGCGGACGCCGAGCGACCCGGTCGTGCGGTTCGACGATGCCCTGGCGGTACTGATCGACGACTTGCTCGACAGCGTTCAGGAGCCGGGCCGGGCCGGGCTCGCAGCCAACCAGATCGGCTCCGGCCTGGCAGCCTTCGCCTACAACGTGGACGGTCAGCTCGGCTATCTGATCAATCCGCGGATAGTCGAGCGCAGCGGAGATGACTACGGGCCGGAGGGCTGCCTGTCGATTCCCGGCATCAGCGCCTTGCGGCTCCGCTCAGCGTCAGTGACGGTCACCGCGGTCGATCTCCAGCAGGAGCAGGTCATCGTGACCGGCACCGGAGAACTCGCCAGGGCGCTCGAGCACGAAACCGACCACCTGCACGGTGAGCTCTTCATCGATGGCCTGGGAGACGCCGAGCGACGTCGGGTCATGCGACAGATCCGCGCAAGACAGCTCACCAGTCAGCCGGGCGATCGCGGCGGACCTGAGTAGCCGGCCTGCCGCCTGCCGGGCGGGTGCAAATGATGGTGCCGGGCGCACGGGCCCGGCGGCACAATGGCGCGGTGGATGCCGCGGATGAAGAGCTGCTCGCCGGCGGCAACACGTCAGGCCCGGTAATGCGGGTTGGCGGCACGGTGAGGAAGCTCGCCGGGCCGTGGACGCCTGCGGTCGAGTCATTGCTCCGGCACCTCGAGTCGGCCGACTTTGATGGTGCACCGCGGACCTCGGCCGAGACGCGCGCGGCCGGCATGTCCTGGAGTACCTGCCAGGGCAGCTTGCCGCAGACCTTCCGCCCCTGGACGCGGTCGGGCTGCATCGCGTCGGCCGCCTCATCAGGGAGCTGCATGACGTCACTGCCAGCTTTAAGCCACCGTCGGGTGCGCGCTGGCAGGCCCCGCACCTCAGCTGCCGGGGCGCCAGCGGCTACTGGAGCGTTCTTCGGTACCGGAGCTCACGGAGCGGGAACCCGCGGCTGTCATCGATCTTGGCCGCGCCATCCGGCCGGAACCCCGCGGCCTCATAGAACCGGCGGGCCCGCGCATTTGTGTCGAGCACCCACAGCGTGACCTGGAGATAACCGAGTACGGCCAGGTGGGCCAGCACCGCAGTCATCAGCTCCCGCCCGAGGCCCTTGCCCCAGGCCTCAGGCGCCAGATAGATCGCGCTGACCTCGCCGACGTCGCCGGACTCCGCGTCTTCATCACGCGACTGGCACGCATTCGCGAATCCGGCAAGGACGCCCTTATCGTCGGCCACGACAAAACAGCCACCACGCGTGCAGTCAGCCGCCCGCAGTGACTGGGTCCAGCGAGCAACTCGGTCCGCCGGGTCGAGGCCGTCCAGGTAGTCCTGAGGCATCAGGCCGCGGTAACCGTCCTGCCAGCCCAGGACGTGAACCTCGGCGATCCGCCTCGCGTCCTCGACGCCCGCAGCCCTGACAGTCACGGCAGGATCATCGTGGCCGACGACGGCAGCCGCAAACGGATTCTGCAGCAGCCCCGGGTACGGCGGCAGGTGAATCGGGCCTACGAAGCAGTGCTTGCCACCAGCGTCGGCGCTAGCAACTCGGCGATCTGGGCAGCATTCAGCGCCGCGCCCTTGCGCAGGTTGTCACCGACCACGAACAGATCCAGGGCCTGCGGATTGTCCATGCTCTGCCGGACCCGCCCGACAAGCGTCGGATCCAGCCCAGCGGCATCGGCCGGCGTCGGGTACTCTCCGCAGGCCGGGTCGTCGACGAGCACCACGCCAGGTGACTCGCGCAGCACCTGCTGAGCCTCCTCCCGGCTTACCTCGCGGTCAAAGATCACGTGCAGCGCCAGTGAGTGCCCGGTGATCACCGGCACGCGGACACAGGTCGCGCTGACCTTGAGCTGCGGCATACCGAGAATCTTGCGAGTCTCGTTGCGGATCTTCAGTTCCTCCGACGACCAGCCCTCGTCGCGGAGCGAACCGGCCCAGGGCACGACGTTGAGGGCTAGCGGTGCGCCGAACGGTCCGCCGTCTGGAATCGCCGCCCGCACGTCTCCTGCGCGCTGCCCGAGCGTGCGGTTGCCGCCAACCTGGGCCAGCTGGTCATACAGTGCGTCAGTGCCCGCCTGGCCCGCCCCCGAGGCCGCCTGGTACGACGCGGCGATCAGTTCGCGCAGGCCGAAGGCGCGATGCAGGGCAGCGACCGCAACGATAAGCGAGAGCGTCGTGCAGTTGGGCACGGAGATGATGCCGCGAGGCCGGTCGAACGCGGCATCCGGATTGACCTCCGGCACCACGAGCGGCACCTCAGGATCCATCCGGAACGCGCCTGACTTGTCGATCACCACGACACCGCGGTCAGCAGCCACCGGCGCCCACTGCGCCGACACCTCATCCGGGACGTCGAACATAGCCAGATCGACCCCGTCGAAGACCTCGGGCGAGAGCGCGAGCACCTCGACATCCTCGCCGCGCACCGGCAGCCTGCGTCCTGCTGACCGGGCCGAGGCAACGAGCCGGACCTCACCCCAGATGTCAGCGCGCTCGGACACGATCGCGCGCATGACGGTGCCGACCGCACCGGTCGCACCAACGATCGCCAGCACCGGACGAGCGCCCGACGCGGTCACCGGCCGGTCCCGCCGTAGACAACGGCATGCTCGCCGCCGTCGCCGAGATCGAATGCCTCGTGCGCGGCCGTCACCGCCATGTCCACATCGTTCTGGTCCACGACAACCGAGATCCTGATCTCCGACGTCGAGATCATCTCGATGTTCACGCCCGCCTCGGCCAGCGCGCCGAAGAAAGTCGCGCTGACGCCGGGGTGTGACCGCATGCCTGCGCCGATGACCGAGACCTTGCCGATCCGGTCGTCGTATAGCAGCGAGTCGAAGCCGACCTCAGCCTGCAGCTGACCGAGCTTGGTCATAGCCGCGTGCCCGTCGTCTCGCGGCAGCGTGAAAGAGATATCCGTGCGGCCGGTCGCCGCGGCTGAGATGTTCTGGACGATCATGTCGATGTTGATGCCGGCCTCGGCGATTGCCCGGAAGATCCGTGCTGCTTCCCCGACCTTGTCCGGCACGCCGACAACCGTGATCTTCGCCTCGCCGCGGTCCTGCGCCACGCCGGAGATGATCGCCTGCTCCATCGCCTCGCCTTCCCTGGTCGCGCCTGCGTCAGCGACCCAGGTGCCTTCCCTGTTACTGAATGAGGAGCGCACGTGAATGGGGATCTGGTACCTGCGGGCGTATTCGACGCACCGCAGCATCAGGACTTTCGCACCGCACGCCGCCATTTCCAGCATCTCCTCATAGGAGATGCGCGGAATCCGCTGGGCCGTCCGGACGATCCTCGGGTCGGCGGTGAAGATGCCGTCCACGTCAGTGAAGATCTCGCAGTAATCAGCACCGAGTGCAGCAGCCAGCGCGACCGCCGTGGTGTCAGAAGCGCCGCGGCCAAGCGTCGTGATGTCCTTCGTGGTCTGCGAGACACCCTGGAAACCGGCCACGATCGGGATCGCGCCATCATCAAGCGCTGCCTGGATCCGGCCCGGCGTGATGTCGATGATCCTGGCCTTGCCGTGCGTCGAGTCGGTAATGACGCCAGCCTGCGACCCGGTGAAAGACCGGCCCTCCAGGCCCAGGTTCGCGATGGCCATCGCCAGCAGCGCCATCGAGATCCGCTCGCCGGCCGTCAGCAGCATGTCCAGCTCGCGGCCCGGCGGCGCCGGGCTCACCTGATTCGCCAGGTCCCTGAGCTCGTCAGTGGTGTCACCCATGGCCGACACCACGACTACTACGCCGTTCCCGGCCTTCCGGGTGGCAACGATACGCTGCGCGACCCGCTTGATACCGTCCGCATCAGCGACCGACGAACCGCCGTATTTCTGCACGACCAAGGCCACGGCTGCGCGCGCTCCTCCGTATCGGCGTACCGCTAGCTGACTGCCAGTCCGGCCGGACCCACCGCGGGCCGGCGCGTTCCTGGCCGGAACCCCGAGTCTACCGAGACAACGGCCTGCTACCGCGCGGCCGGTTCCTCCGCGACGTCCAGCCTGGCGTGCGCGACCACTGAGTGCAGCGCCCGCAGTGCCGCGCCACCATGCGTGCCCCAGTGGTTCACGTAAGAGAACTGCCACCACCAGAGCGCTTCGGCTACTCGTCCTGTCTCGTAATGCTTCAGCCCGTGGACGAGGTCCGCCGCCACCGCCGCAAGATCATCAGAGAGCCGGAACGGGGTAGCCTGGGTATCGGCGAAAGGATCAAAAATCTCGGCATAATCGTCAAACCCGACTAGCCTTGCTGCCAGGCCCGTACGCAGCGTGTCCAGGTCAACGTCCGGATCCGCGCCGACGTCCGGCTCCCAGTTACTCGGCAGGATGACGTCCTTGCTGGCGCCGAGCTGGGCACCGGCCAGCATTACCTGCGCAACCTCGAGCAAGAGCAGCGGCACGGTCTCTTCCGCGCCCTCTCCGCGCGCCACTGCGGCGAGGCCATCGAGGAAGTCGCGCGCGTTCCCGGCGATCCGGTCGGCCAGCGGCCGCCAGTCCGCAGCAGGCTGGTCCGGCGCGAGATCGGCAGCCTCAGCCGCACCGTCTACAGATACGGCGGACTTGCTGGCTGGCCACCGCGGCGAATCAGACATCTAGCAGCCTCCGTCCCTCGAACGCCCGGCCCAGAGTTACCTCGTCGGCATATTCAAGTTCGCCGCCGACCGGCAGGCCACTAGCAGGCCTGGTGACACGCAGCCCGAGCGGCTTGATCATCCGCGCCAGGTAGGTAGCGGTCGCCTCGCCTTCCAGGTTCGGGTCCGTCGCCAGGATGATCTCGGTGACGCCACCGTCAGCGAGTCTTGTCATCAGCTCCCGGATCCGCAGGTCGTCTGGCCCGACGCCGTCGATCGGGCTGATCGCGCCGCCCAGCACGTGATAGCGGCCGCGGAACTCCCGGATTTTCTCGATCGCGGCTACGTCCTTCGGCTCTTCGACAACGCAGATCACCGACGGATCCCGGCGCCCGTCCTTGCAGATGCGGCACTCGTCATCCTCGGCCACGTTGAAGCACACGCGGCAGAACTTGACCCGCTCGGTGACTTCCACCAGCACGGCCGCGAGCCGTTTGACATCCACCGGGTCGGCGGACAGCAGGTAGAAGGCAATTCGCTGCGCGCCCTTCGGGCCGACACCCGGTAGCTGGCCGAGCTCCTCGATCAGGTCCTGGACAACGCCTTCGTACACTTCGCGCCTGCCTAGCTCTCGCTGGCAGGCGGGTCTTCGGCCGACGGCTCAGTGCCGGGTGACTCTTGGCCCGACTGCCCGGATCCAGTGGTGCCGAGGAAGCCGGGTAGTCCCGTCAGGTCTGGCAATCCGTCCTGGCTGGCCCCACCCTGGATAGCCCCGCCGAACCCGGCCGCGAACGGCGCCATCGTCTCCTGCTGCAAGTCATCGACCGCCCGGCAGGCATCCCGATACGCCGCCAGCACCAGGTCAGAGATGGTTTGCGCCGTTTCTTGCGGGTCGGCAGCGTCGATGGCCGCCGGATCAATCGAGACATCTACCAGCTCGCCCTGGCCGTTGACGGTCGCTCGGACCAGGCCACCGCCAGCGGTGCCCTCAATCTCGGCGTCGGCGAGCTCTTGCTGCGCGTTCATGAGCTGGCTCTGCATGGCCGCGGCCGCTGCTAGGAGTTGCTGCATATCGAGCTGGCCACCCGGCTCCACGCGACCTCCCAAGTCCGATCGGCTAGACACCCCGAGCCTACGGCTTCCGCCTCGGCGCGGCACGTTCCGGCCGGCCTGCCGATCAGGATCCGTCTAGCTCCTGGATTACCCGGCCGCCGAGCTCACGCTCGATAAGGTCGGTACCGGTAAGCATGTCCGGTGCGGGGAGGTCAGAGGGCTCCGGTTCGCTCTCTGCGCCTGCGAACCGCTCGCCTCGCGGATGCTCTCGGGTGTCGCCGACAGGCGCCTGTCGCGGGCGGCTCCCCGCACGGGACTGGGTCGCACCGTTGGCGCCGGGCTGGTTGCCGCGGCTCTCGCTTTGATATGACGACGATGCGCCTGGAGTTACGTCCGGGCGGGAACCGCGAGCCGACCCGCTGGAACTTGACCCGCTCCTGCTAACTGGCCCTCCGCCAGCCGACGCCCCGCCAGCCGGTCCTCCGCCAGCAAGCCTCTCGCTGGCCAGCCCCCCGCCTGCTACCCCCCCGCCTGCCAGCACTGTCGTCTTGATCTGCGGGGACTTCCCGAACATGGCAGCCAGCACCTGGCTCAGGTCCTGGTCGTAGCCTCCGGTCTGGAAACCGTGGGCAAATCCGGCCTGGGCAAACGCGAGTGTTAGCACACCGTCGGCATACGACTCCACGCTGGCGTTGCTCAGCTGGATCCAGGCCACCTTCCGCTTGCTCTGGACCGCCGCCAGGATGTCCGGCCAGCGCGCCCGGATCGCTTCCGCATCCACCCGCAACCCAGACTGGCGCGCGTCTCCGGTCTCTGGCTGGGCCGGCTGGCGAGGGGTTGGCGCAGTGTCGGCTGGCGCCCTGGCAGCAGCCGGCGCCCTGGCAGCAGCGGAGGCCGACGCCGCGGGGCCGGTAGCCGCGCGCCCGGGCCCGGGTCTATCTCGCGCGGGCCCGTCAAGCACGGACTGGTGCGACGAGCTGAGCATGCGCTCGAGCCGGTCGATCCGTTCCGCTAGCGCGGCGTTCTCAGCGCTGCCGGCTGGTAGCAGCACTTGGGCGCACATGAGCTCCAGGAGCAGCCGGGGCGAGGTTGCGCCCCGCATCTCTAGCAGTCCCGCGCTGATGACCTCGGCGGCTTTGGTGAGCCCCGCCTGGCCGAACGCGGCCGCCTGGGCGCTCATCTGTTCCAGCCTGTCAGCCGGCGCGTCGATCAGGCCGGTGGTCGACGCATCAGGCACTGCGGACAGCACGATCAGGTCACGCAGCCGGTCAAGCAAGTCGGCAGCGAACCGGCGGGTATCGTGACCGGCCTCGACCACCTGATCGATGGCGTGGAAGACAGCCGCGCCGTCACCGGCAGAGAAGGCGCCGACGACTTCATCTAGCAGCCGGTCGTCGGTATAGCCAAGCAGGGCGATTGCCCGGTCGTACCGAAGGCCGCCAGCATCAGAGCCGGCTATCAGCTGATCAAGCACGGACAATGCGTCGCGAACCGAGCCAGCCCCGGCCCTCACGACGATCGGCAGCACCGACGGCTCGTATGGCACCTCTTCCGCGGCCAGGATCTGCTCCAGATGCTCGCGGAGCACGGCGGGCGGGACCAGCCGGAACGGGTAGTGGTGCGTCCGCGACCGGATGGTGGCGATCACCTTCTCCGGCTCGGTGGTAGCGAAGACGAACTTCAGGTGCGGCGGCGGCTCCTCGACCAGTTTGAGCAGCGCATTGAAGCCTTCCCTCGTCACCATGTGCGCTTCGTCGATGATGTAGATCTTGAAGCGGCCGGAAACTGGCGCATAAAAGGCGCGTTCCCGCAGGTCTCGCGCATCATCGACGCCGCCGTGTGATGCGGCGTCAATCTCGATCACGTCGATGCTGCCCGGACCCGACGGCGCCAGGGCGACGCACGAAGCGCAGACTCCGCACGGGTCGGGAGTAGGTCCCTGCTCGCAGTTGAGGGAGCGGGCGAGGATCCGGGCGCTGGACGTCTTGCCGCAGCCGCGCGGACCGCTGAAGAGGTAGGCATGGTGAACCCGGCCGCTGCGCAACGCCTGGCGAAGCGGCTCGGTAACGTGGTCCTGGCCCTTTACCTCGGCAAACGTGGCCGGCCGGTACCTGCGGTACAGCGCCAGTGGCGCCGCCGGCAGGGCGGCCTCGGAGCTGCTTTGCGGATTGGCCGTCTGCGAACTGGCCGGTTGCGAACTGCCCGGCCGGCCCGTTGCGCCAGCGCCGGGCCGTTGGGCGTCGCCTGTCATGACCTCATTCTTGCCGGGATTCCGTCACCGCGACGGTAAAAGAGGACCCCCCGCACACCCGACAGAGCCCGCGTACCCTTGCTGCCTTCCGGCCCTGGGGGGGTTGGCGGGATGAACGCCGTGCGGGGGGTCTGGAGGCTAGTTTAGTCACCGGCCGGCCGCAAGCGGACCAGACACCGGTGCTGACGGATCCAGGGCCGCCGGTCTGCGGCGACCCTTCATGGGTTCATGCAGGTTTGGCGTCCGTTATGTCGATTATGTGGTCGCCAAACCCATGAAGAGCGAGCGGCCTCAGAGCGAGCGGCCTCAGAGCGAGCGGCCTCAGTCGGCGTCGCCTGCGATGCGGTAGCCGACCCCCGGCGTCGTGGTGACCACAGGCGGGTCCCCGAGCTTGCGGCGCAGGCGGCCGATGGTGACAGTCACTGTGTTCGTGAACGGGTCGGCGTACTCGTCCCACACCTGTTCCAGCAGGTCCTCGGCGCGCAGGTAGGCAGGACTGGCCCGCAGCAGGGCCTCGAGTACGCCGAACTCCTTCACCGACAGGTCCAGCTGGCGCCCGTCCCGGCTGGCAATGCGCCGCACCGGATCAAGCTCGACGCCCCGGGCGCGCAGCACCCGGCCGCGGGCAGCTGGCTGGCGGCGGGCCAGGGCCCGGATCCGCAGTACGAGTTCGGGGAAGTGGAACGGCTTTGCCAGGTAGTCGTCTGCTCCCTGGGTCAACCCGGCGACCCTGTCACCGGGCGTTCCCGCCGCCGTCAGCATCAGCACCATGACGCGGCCGTCCTGTTCGGTGATCATCTGGCACAGCGCGTCGCCGTGGATGCCGGGCAGGTCACGATCCAGGACGACCACGTCGTAGGCGTTCAGGTCGAGCTTCGCCGCGGCCGTTAGCCCGTCATAAGCAGCGTCCACGGCCATGCCCTGATCGCGCAGGCCTTCGACCAGCACATCGGCAAGCGACCGGGAATCCTCCACCACCAGGACTCTCATCCTGGTACTCCGGCAAGGTCAGCCCGGATCGGTTCGCTGGCACGCGGCAGCTCGACCGTGACCCGCAGCCCGCCGTCTGGCCTGGCCTCAAGGCCTAGCTCGCCGCCATGAGCGGCGACGATGGCCGCCACGATAGAAAGTCCGAGTCCTGATCCGCCCTCTGACCCGGTCCGGTCCGCGCCAAGCCGCGTGAATGGCTGCGCTAGCTTGTCGACCTGCGCTTGATCAAGAACGGATCCGCCGTTCTCGATGACAATGCGCGCCGCGCCGCGGCCCGCCCAGGTCCCGACTGTGATCCAGCCAGCCCGCTGGTTGTGCACGATCGCGTTGTCGACGAGGTTGTCCACCATGCGCCGCAGTAGCGCCTGGCTCCCCGCCACCGTTGCGCCAGAGGCTCCGGCCTGTCGCAGGGTCAGGCCGGCCTCGGCGAGAGCTGCGGCCCTGGCAGCTATGGCGGCCGCTACGGCCTCGTCGAGTACGAGGACCTCCGTAGCGGGAAGTGCGCCGTGCTGCGCACGGGCAAGGACGAGCAGGCCCTCGAGCAGCTCGTCGACCCGGTCCAGCTCACCGCTAAGCCGGCCGGCCAGTGCGACGGTCTGGGCCGGCGGCGGATCGGGTTTGGCCATGGCGACATCTAGTGCGGCACGCATGGTGGTGAGCGGGGTCCGCAGCTCATGCGAGGCGTTCGCAACAAAGCGGCGCTGCGCCGCAAAGGCCGTCTCCAGTCGCTCGAGCAGACCGTCGAAGGTGTCGGCGAGGTCCTTCAGCTCATCCTTCGGTCCGCCGAAAGCCAGGCGCTCATGCAGGTTGTCCTCGGAGATTCGGCGCGCCGTCGCGGTGATGGTGCGCAACGGACGGAGCGCATGCCCCGCCATCAGCCTGCCCAGCACCACCGAGGCCGCGGCCATGATCGCAAGGGCAATCAGCGACCCGATCAGGAGCTGATGCGTGAGCGACGATGGCTGGCTATGCTGCGCCGCAGCCAGCTGGCCTTGGAGCTGGCGGATGCGGTTGTCAGCCTGAGCGAGCCGTGACTGGTCTGACGACGAGTTCTGGGCGCCGCCCACACTCCGGCCCACCGCCTCCGCGCTCCTAGTCGATCCGACCTTGGCCACGCCGCTCGCGATGGCCAGCAGCACCGCGCCGGAGAACAGGAACAGGCCGCCATACAGCAGCGTCATCCGGGACCGCACGGTCCGGCGCACGCCGAACGGCCGCACCGTCCGGCCTGCGAGTCGCATGCTGAGCTGCCCTCTCCTCCTGGCTCGCCAGAGTCGTGCCTCAGGCCAGCTGGCTCTGTGGTTCGCCGGTTCCAGGATGGCGTGCCGGACCTAACGGCGAAATAACAACGACGGTTCGGCCCGTGTTAGCGCCGCTGCCATACAACCAGGTCACTGGCACTGCTGCGAGAAGGGCAGGACGTGGAAGCAACAATCGAGGTGGCAGGGCTGCGCAAGCGGTACGGGTCAGCCGTGGCACTGGACGGGATGTCGTTCACCGTCCAGCCCGGGCAGGTGACCGGGTTTGTCGGACCCAACGGGGCCGGCAAGTCCACCACCATGCGGGTGATTCTCGGTCTCGACGCGCCCGACGAAGGACGGGCACTGGTCGCCGGACGACCCTACGCGAGCCTGCCCCATCCGATGCGGTACCTGGGCTCGCTGCTCGATGCGTCGGCGCTGCAACCCAGCAGGTCGGCGCGCAATCACCTGCGCTGGCTGGCAGCCTCGCAGGGCCTGTCCGCACAGCGGGTCGCCGAAGTGATCCAGCAGGCCGGCCTGAAAGACGTTGCCAGCCGGAAAGCAGGCGGCTTCTCCCTCGGAATGCGGCAGCGACTCGGCCTCGCCGCGGCAATGCTCGGCGACCCGATGATCCTGATGCTGGACGAGCCGTTCAACGGGCTGGATCCGGAGGGCATCGTGTGGATGCGCGAGTTCTTGCGGGCTCTGGCCCGCCAGGGCCGCGCCTTGCTGGTGTCCAGCCACCTGATGAGCGAACTGGAGGACACCGCGGATCACCTGGTGGTGGTCGGCCGCGGCAAAGTCGTCGCAGACACCAGCGTCGCGGCACTGCTGGCGGCGGCCGCAGGCGGCCGGGTCACGCTGCGGACGACGGCCGTACCGGAGGCGGCGAGCGTGCTCGATCGCGTGGGGGCCACGGTCGCCGCCTCGGGCCGGGACGTGCTGACTATCTCCGGGCTGCCGGCAGAGAGAGTGGTCACCCTGCTGACCCGGAACGCTGTGCCGTTCTCGGAAGTGTCCGCCCAGCGGGTGACGCTGGAGCAGGCGTACCTGGAGCTGACCAGCGACGCGATCGAGTTCCGCGCTGAGCCGGCCGCGGTGCCAAGCGAGTTTCCGGGGGTAACGCCATGACCAGCGGAAGCATCACCAGGGACCGGCCAGGCGCTAACCACCCCGCCGCGCGCAACGCCGGCGCCGCCTTCCGCCAGGTGGTCCGGGCCGAGTGGATCAAGTTCGCGAGCGTCCGCGGCTGGGTGATCGGCATGATCGTGGCGGCGCTGCTCATCTTGCTGTTCGGCGTTTTCCTGGCCGGAAACGCCAGCATTGGCTGCGGTCCGACGCTGAGTGGCGCCGCATGCCTGCCCAAGATCCCGATCGGGCCGGGCGGAGAGGCAGTCACCGACAGCTTCTACTTCGCCCGCCAGCCGCTGTCGGGCAACGGCAGCCTCACGGTCCGCGTCACCTCACTGACCACCATGATCGCCGCTGGTGGCGGCCAGGCTAGCCCCGTCGGGCAGGGCCCGCGGAACCCCCTTGCCAACATGCGCAAGGGCGTTGAGCCGTGGGCCAAGGCCGGGATCATCATCGCGGCGAGCACCAGGCAAGGCTCGGCCTACGCCGCGATCATGGTCACCGCCAGCTACGGCGTCCGGATGCAGTACAACTACGTCCATGACACAGCGGGCCTGCCTGGTCGGGTCAGCCCCGCGGCACCGCGCTGGCTGCGGCTGACCCGCAACGGCAACGTGATCTCCGGCTACGACTCCGCCGACGGCAAGCACTGGCTCCTTGTCGGCACGGCGTCACTCGCGGGGCTGCCGGGGACCGTGCAGGCGGGCCCGTTCGCTACCTCACCCATCTATAACAAGGTGCAGCCATTCTTCGGCGGCGCCAGTATCCAGTCCGGCCCGAGCCAGGCCACGGCTGTCATGGACGACATCACGAGGAACGGGCGCTGGCCAGCCGCATCCTGGACGGGAGACGACATCGGCGGGCGCGGCAACACGCCCGGCACGGGCGTCGGCTACTTCCGCCAGTCCGGCGGCACTATGTCCATCAGCGGCTCTGGCGACATCGCGCCGGTAGTGCCGGGGCCTGGATCCTTCTACCCGACCACCAGCATCGAGCAGCCCCTGATGACCATCTTCATCGGGCTGATCGCTGTCGTCGTGGTAGCCGCGATGTTCTTCACCGCTGAGTACCGGCGCGGCCTGATCCGCATCACGCTGGCGGCAACGCCGAACCGGGCATGTGTGCTGGCCGCCAAGGCCGTCGTCGCTGCTAGTGCCGCCTTCGTCGCCGCACTCGTCGCATCGGTGATCGCCGTATCCCTCGGCGTATCCAGAATGCACGCGGAGGGCCAGTTCGTCTTGCCGGTATCGACGCTGACCGAGGTCCGCGTACTGGTTGGTACAGCGGCCATGGTCGCGGTCACAGCAGTGCTGGCCGTAGCCGTCGGCGCGATCATGCGCCGCAGCGCTGCCGCCGTGACGACAGCAATCGTGGTCATCGTCCTGCCGTTCTTGCTGTCGGTAGCGGTGCTGCCCGCAAATGCCGCGAACTGGGTGCTCCGGCTCACTCCGGCGGCCGGTTTCGCCGTCGAGCAGAGCATTCCGAACTACCCGCAGGTCACCAGCATCGTGTCGCCGGCCGGCGGTACGTACCCGCTGTCGCCGTGGGCCGGCTTCGGCGTGCTCTGCCTGTGGGTCGCCGCAGCGCTGGTCCTGGCGACCGTTCTGCTCCGCCGGAGGGACGCATGACCGCGACCATGGATGCCCTGCGTGCCGAATGGCTGAAGCTGCGCACGGTTTCGAGTTCGCCATGGCTGATGGCCGGAGTCGTCGCACTAACCGTCGGTGTCGGCGCGGCGGTGATGGCCGCCAACAAATGCCCTGCCGGTACAGGCTGCCTGGAAGACACCACCAAGCTCAGCCTGACCGGTACTCAGTTCGGACAGGCTGTGGTCGCGATTCTGGCGGTGCTGCCAGTGTGCGACGAGTACAGCACCGGGATGATCCGAGTGACCCTCGCGGCGATTCCCCGGCGGCCCGCGGTACTGGCTGCTAAGGCGGCCATCATCGGCGGACTCGCCCTCGTCGCTGGCGGCGTCGCGATACTCGGATCCTTGCTCGCTGCCCGGCTTGTCCTGCCTGGCCAGGGCGCTTACGCAGCGGACGGCTTCCGGGCACTGTCGCTTGCCGACAACTCCACGCTGCGCGCAGCGGCCGGGTCGGTGCTCTACCTCGGGCTAGTCGCCTTGTTCAGCACCGGACTTGCCGCTTTGATCAGGGATTCGGCCGTCACGATCGGGGTCGTTTTCGGGGCGCTGTACCTGTTCCCGATCGTCGCGGCGTTCGTCGCCAATCCGGTCTGGCACCGGCGCCTCGAGCGCTACAGCCCGATGGCAGGGCTTAACATCCAGGCCACCACCGGGCTGAAAGATCTTGCTGTCGGGCCGTGGGCTGGTCTTGGCGTACTGGCGATCTGGGCCGCGGTCGCGTTGCTGGCCGGCGGCCTGACGATGGCGCTGCGGGACGCATGAGCCGGGGTTCGTGATGCCTGAAGAGCCGGCCAGGGCTGGTTACGCGTAACATCGTACTGTGAGCGATGTCCGGGACTGCGACCAGTGCGGTACCCGGTTCGAGCCTCGCAGGGAACATGCCCGGTTCTGCTCAGCACGCTGCCGCGTTGCCTGGAACCGCGCCGACCGGGCACACCACGCGGCCGATGAGAGCGCGCTCGCCTGGGCGATAGCGGCGATGGCCGAGGCAGTCGCGCGGCTGCCCCGGACGGCCGGGCTGGACCGGCCCAGGGCCTTCGCAGTGATCAGCGAGGCTGTCTGGTGGGTCACTATCGTCGACGCCAACCTGGTGCGCTACCACCCTGACGTGTACGACCGCGAGCTCGCCGACCGCAGCGCAGGTGAGCGGGCACTTATCGAAGAGACCCTGGGTGGCCTCCGCTTTGTGCGCAATCAGGTGGGCACTGACATCGACCGATCTCATTTCATCGAGCCAGCCGCCCTGCCGGCGGACGGCGGGCGTGCCCAGGACTGGATCTGGACGCGGCTGCCGGAGCCGTCCTGCGAGTCGCTATCACCGCGCGGCCTGGCCTGGGAGATGGACCGGTACAGGGCTTACGAGTCGCGCCTGGCCGGGCGAGCGGCGGTAACTACATTTGGCTGCGCGGCCTCGTTTCTTAAAGTAGTCGCCGCAGGCATAACCCCGCCCGCAGACGTCCGCGCCCACGACTGATCACCGGCCCGCGGCCGGGCCCGGGACCGTCAGCCGGAGGATGCGCATGAAGATCAGCCCGATGTCGGCGCATGACCTGGGCGATCTCAGCCGCCTGTGCGAGCAGGAACTTACCCTCGACCGGTCGGCTGGCACGATTCCGCGGATCGTGACACGGCGGCCGTATCTAGGTCTGGTGGCTGCTCGCGACTCGGCGATGGCGGGCGCGTGCATCGGATCCGTGGCTGAGGGCGACGACGGAACGGCACGAGGATTTATTGACCTTCTCGTCGTCGACCGGGCTGAGCAGCGGCGGGGCATCGCCCGGCAGCTGACAGCCGAGATGGAACGGGCACTAGCCGGGCGCGGCTGCGGGCAAGTGACGCTGGCAGGAAACGGCCCGTACTATGCCTGGCCCGGAGTCGATATCCACTACACGGCGGCGGTGTGCTTCGCCGAGGACAGCGGCTACCAGCGGCACGGATGCGAGGTCAACATGGACGTTGACGTGCTGCAGGCTCCGCTGGTTACCGATGCGGACGAGACCCGGCTCGCGGCCGAGGGTATTCAGGTGCGGCGTGCAGGCGCCGCCGACGACGGGCCGCTGCAAGAGTCGCTGAGCTCCACCTGGCAGGCGAGCTGGGTTGCCGAGATCGCCGCGATCTTGGGCAGCAGTGACGCGGGGCTTTATGTCGCTGTGCAGGGCGACCGCTATGTCGGCTTCTGCGGCTACGGCCTGAACCGAATCCACGAAACCGGCCCGGTGGGCACCCATCCGGACCTGCGCAGGCTAGGGATCGGCGCAGTGCTGATCAAGCGATGCCTGGCCGAGCAGCGCAGCCGCGGGGTCGTGTCCGCTGAGCTGGTCTGGGCGGGCCCGCTGTCATATTTCGCGCGCACCGTGCGTGCCACCATCGGCAGGGCATTCTGGCTGTACACGAAGGATCTTGCGGCAACCAGCGGCGCCCCGGACTGGCGGGACCGGATTGGCCTGATCTAACCGGCCGGGCATCCGAGCGCCGCCGCGATCAGGTCCGCGGACTCGGCGACCGAGCGCCCGTCGGTGTCGATCGTTATCCCCTCGAGCGCACCGGTCGTCCCCGGCGTCCGGTCGGCTAGGCCGGCCAGGAACTCGGCCGGCTGCCCGCACAGCTGATCGCCCGGCTCCGGCCAGCTTCCCCCGTCGCGGCGCGACATTACCCGCCGGGTGAGTTCTGCTCGCCCCGCGGTGAGATAGCACAGCGTGATCGTCGCCGCTGGCAGCGCGTCACGGTAGAGCTTGACTTCCGCGTCGCTGCTGACGCGGCCGGTCACGACGAGATGCCGGGCCCCGGCGGCGTGACAGTTCTGCCACATTCCGGCGAGGTTCGCGGCCCTGAGCTGGTGCTCGCACTCATCGCCGGGCGTACCCGGTGCCAGGAAGCCGAGCTGGCCGAGGTCGATGTAGCCGGCCATCACCCCTGCGCTCAGGTACCGCATATACAGCTGGAAACCGATCGTGGACTTGCCGACACCGGCCGGCCCGCAGATCATCACGATGTTTCCGTCAGCTTCTGCCCCGCTGCGGTAGTGGCCAGGCATGCTCAGACCGGTTCGCTGACTGTCCGCGGCGCCGTCCGGTCCTTCTTGCGCCGCGCTGAAGCCGGGCCAGTCACTGCAGCTTTCCCTGACGCGCGCGGCGACTTCTGGTGGCGGCGCCCCGCTGGTGTCGACAACCACGTCCGCGAACGTACTGGCATCCATCGCGTCAGCCTCGGCGAGGGTGAAGGTCAGCACGTTCTCCAACTCGTCATCGGGCCGACGCCACGACCGGTGTCGCGAGATGAAACGGCGCGCGAGTTCATCCCGGTCGGCTCGCATCCGGCAGACGGTCACCGCCGCGTCCGGAATCAGATCGCGGTATATGCCGGCGACGGGATCGACGACACCGTTCACGATCACGCACCGGGCTCCTGCAGCCCGGTAGTTGGGAATCATGGCGCCGAGGTTCTGCGCTTTCAGGTATTCACGGCCCGGGTCCGATGGCGGCGCCGGATAACACATGCACAGCTGATCGGTGTCGGCAAAGGCGATGTGCGCGCCGTCCTGCGTCAGTTCGGTGAACAGCTGCCAGGACACGGTTGACTTGCCGACACCCGCTGGGCCGCAAAGCCACAGAAGGGGGATGAGGGACGTGGCCGGCGGCATGGCGGGCAGTCTGGTTAGCGGGGCGGCCGGCGGTCAACCGGATTTAGCCGGCAGGCGCTCGGCTGGGCAGCGCAGCTACCTGGCCGCCGCCTGCAGAGCGGGAGTCTCCTCGATCAGGCAGTCGAAACCAGATGGCGGCCGGCCTAGGAGATCAGCGATGTCGCTCGTCGACCTGTCGTACCTGTTCTGCTTGTGCAGCCGGGCCATCGTGGCAATGTGATCGCGCACGTGCGGAGGGAGGCCCAGCGGCTTAAGCTCCTGGGCTTGCCACTGATCGAAAGACTCGTCTTCGTAGCTGACGGGACGCCGCAGCGCAGCGGAGTACTCCGCGGCGATCGCCGTCATGTCCCGGGATGCGGCGCCGGTCAGCTCGTAGACATGGCCGACGTGCCGGGCGGGGTCGTCGGTCAGCACGCGGGCAACCAGTTCGGCCACGTCGCGCGCGGCGACCGGTGAGGTTCGTGCGTGACCGAACGGAAGTTTGATCGTGCCGTCACGCCGGATCGAGGCGGCCGCGAGGTTGTCGAAGAGCGGGTTCTCCATGAACACCGTCGGCCGGACGTGCGTCACCGGCAGACCAGACCAGTTGAGGACGTGCTCGGCCAGCCAGTGCAGCCGCTGCTGCTCCGACTCGGTCGTGCTGGTCAGCGTCATCTGCGAGACCGTCATCTGCGACATATTCACCAGCAGCTCCACAAAGCCGGTGTCCAGCGCAGCGGCCGCCACAGTGGCCGTGGCCTGCAGGTAGTCGGGAGACACGCTCATTCCGAAGTAAAGCCGTCGGCAGCCGTTAAGAGCGTTCACGACATCGCGGCCCTTGGTGAGATCACCGACTACCACTTCGACTCCGGCCATGGCGCGAAGCGGTGCGGCACGGTCGTCGTCATGGTGGACGAGGGCACGAACCGGAACCTGCCGGCCGCTCAATTGCTCGACAACCCTCCGGCCGATGCCCCCGACACCGCCGCCGACCCCAGTAACCAGGATCGGATGAGAATCAGCCATGGCGCCTCCTCCTGCTTGGCCGGGAGGCCCTGGACCGGGAGGCGGCGCCACCAGGCATCGCCTTGGCCCGGGGACCTCCGGGCGGACAGACGCGGCACTTGGCAAGCAGCGTAGCCGACGTCAATGCTGAAGTGTCTACTTGACTGTTGACGGTGCGGGGGGGCATACTCAAGCACATGCTTAACCAAGTGGCTGACCTAGACCGCGTCTTTCATGCGCTGTCCGACCCCGGACGCAGGCTCATGCTTGAACGGCTTAGCCGGGGTCCGGCGTCGGTCAGCGAGCTCGGCAAGCCGCTCGCCATGTCGCTCGCCGCAGTGGTTCAGCATGTGCAGGTTCTTGAGGAAAGCGGGCTGGTCCGGTCGCAGAAGCTGGGCCGGATCCGCACTTGCCGTCTCAATCCAGTGACGTTGCGTTCGGCCGAGCGCTGGATCTCCGAGCGTCGCACTCTCGTCGAACGGCGCCTTGACCGGCTCGGAGAATACCTGGCCGAGACCGCGGGCTCGCCTGACGAGGGACCCAGCGCCCCGGCACCGCAAGCTAACCCAACCCAGTAGCGCAAAGGAACGCTGATGAGCCATTCGTCCGTCATTCACGACACCTTCGCGATCGAACGCACCTATCCGGCAACGATGTCCCGGGTGTTCGGCGCATTCGCTTCGGAGGAAGCTAAGAACGCCTGGGGCGACACTGGTGACCTGGCCTCAGCCGACGGTGCGGCAGCCGCGACCGAGTTCGACTTCCGGATCGGCGGGCGCGAGCGCTTCGGCTTCAAGTACCAGGGCACCACGTACCGGTACGACGCCAGCTATTACGACATCGTGCCTGATCAGCGAATCATCTACAGCTATGAGATGTACGCCGACGGCGTCCGCATCTCAGTCTCAGTCGCCACCATCGAGTTCGCCAAGACCGACGCGGGCACGGTGCTCACGTGGACCGAGCAAGGCGTATACCTGGACGGCATTGACGGGCCAATCGCTCCGCAACTGCGCGCAGAGGGCACTGCCGAGATGCTTGACGGCCTCGAGAAGTACCTGGCATCGCAGCCCGGAACGTGACGCTAGTCAGGTTCCGGGACGAGAGCCCGACATGGAAGGAATGCACGATGCGGAAAGTCGTTGTCCGCGTTTTTGACTACTCCCTCGATGGCCTGATCAGCGAAGAGGGCACCGAGTTCTTCCAGTACTGCCGGGATCTCCCCGATGATCCCGACCAGGTGGCCAGCACGCTCAGTTTCTACGAGCGCGCCGACATGCACATCATGGGCCGCGTCCACTATCACGGCATGGCGCAGTACTTTCCGACGGCCGTTGACCACCCGTACGCCGACGTCCTGAATGCCGCGCCCAAAATCGTTTTCACCAGCACTCTGCATGCCGCCGACTTTGCCAACACGACAGTCAACAGCGGAGACCTGGCTGAGGAGATAGCGAAACTCAGGCAAGGCGGCGACGGCGACATCGTTGCCCACGGCGGCATGAGGTTGTGGCAGTCGCTCATGCGGCTCGACCTCGTCGATGAGTACCGCGTGACGCTGTTTCCCTGCCTGGCCGGCAAGGGCCAGCGGTTGTTCGGTGAGCCGGAGAAACTGCGCCAGCTTGAGCTTGTGTCGAGCACTCCGTTCGGCAACGGGACCGTCGAGCTCGCATACCGTCCGCACGGCTGACGCGCTGGGCAGCCCTGCTGTCCTGCGGGGGCCTGTCCGGCTGGCGCTAGCCAGCCGGACAGGGCCAGCCGAGACTGAGCTAGCCGGACAGGGCCTCGGTTACCAGCGCCTGCCACGTCCGGGTGCCTACCACGCCGTCTACCGGGAAGTGCGGAACCTCGGCCGACATCGCCTTCTGGAATGCGCGAACGGCAGCCTCGGTCCGACGGCCGTACACGCCGTCCACAGCCAGCGTGTGACCATTCTTGTTATTCCGGAAGTTGATCTGATCCTGCACCGCCCGCACTGCCGGGCCGTGGCTGCCCCGCTTGACCGTCACGACCAGTCGCCGCCACGTCCTGGCATTAACGACGCCGGTGGCCGCGAGCTTGCGGGAGCGCTGGAAAGCCACGACGGCTGCCTTGGTCGCGGCGCCGAAATGCCCGTCGACCTGCAGCCGCGCGCCGTGCGCTCTCAGCAAGTACTGCAGCGACCGGACGGTTACGCGTGGCCACAGGCTGTTGCGGCCCTGCTTGAGCACCGGCCACGGTTGCAGCTGCCCAGCCGCGGCTGATACTGCAGTGACTGATGCGGTGACAGTCGATCCGGTGACAGTCGATCCGGCGACAGCAGATCCCGTGCCAGTCGATGCTGCGGCCGATGTAGCGACAGCCGATGCAGCGACGGCTGCGGCGGCCGCACCAGCCGCCAGGGCCGCCAGCAAGCGTTGACGAGCGAGCATTCGATCACCTCGAGGAACCTAGCGGCCCGCTTGTCAGGCCTTGCGGTACTGCTAGGGCCACCTGGTGAAGGCGCGATGCAGGTGTGATGGAGGCGCGATGGAGATCAACTGGCGCCAGACCCGCAAGCCCGCCGGGATCACTCCTTGGTCCCGGTCCGGTCGGCACGGTCGGGCGCCTTGTCTGCCGGCACACGGCCTGGCAGCGGGAACGGCGGGGTCGAGTAGCCGGTGATGCGGTACCGGTCCCAGGTGTCGGGCTCGGCAACCTCGCATGGACCGCTCCCCTGGGGCGTCAAGATGACTGCGTCGGCTTTCAGCCCGCCCAGCGCCGCAGCCAGCGGCTCGTTCGGGGCGACCCGTCCGTACCAGTGATACCGGCCGTCGATCGGCTCGAAGTGACCGCGCAGCTCGACCTGGATGTCGAACACCGCCTGGCCGACGGTTAGCCGCGCGGGTCCGCTATAGCCATCGTCGTTGCCGATCATGCCGGGTCCGCGCGGTGCAAACTCAGACTCGGCCGGATTGCCGGCAGCCGTTCGCCGGGATCGAGCTCGATGCCAGCCTCGCGCACTATCCCGGTGGCAGCCGCCCAGATCAGCTGCGTGACGTAGCCGACGACATGTGCGCGGCTCATCGAACGCCGGTGCAGCCACCATTCACCGGTCGACTGCACGAGTCCGGTTATCCCGTATGCCCAAGGCTCAGCGCCTCCCGAGTCGAGGCCGCACAGTCTCAGGTAGTCGCCGAAAACTGCGGTCAGCGCGTTCGCGATCGATTCCTTATCGGGATGCACCGCGAGCGCGCTGTTGCCTGGCTCAGTCAGGCCACGGCGCGCGATCAGCCAGTACAGGTTCGGATGCTCGTCGATCACAGCGAAGTACCCGCCGACCGCGCCGGAGATCCGCCCGAGTACCGGGCCGTCCGAGTTGATGGCCGGCAGCAACCTGGCGCGCAGCAACTCGGAACCGCGCTCGGCCAGGGCCTCCACCAGGGCGGCCTTATCGCTGAAGTACCGGTAGAGCACCGGCTTGGACACGCCGGCCGCCGCCGCGACGGTAGCCATCGGCAGCTCAGGTCCGTCAGCGTCAAGCACTCGCAGGGCCGCGTCGACGAACTGCCGACGGCGCTCGTCGCGGTGTGACGTCCACCGCTCCTTGCGCGCGTCACCGGCCTGCCCGCGCTTGACAGATTCGCTCATGAGGGTGACGCTACCAGAAGTAACTGTTACCAGCAGTCATAGTTAATGACCAGGGCCTAGGGGAGGCCGACCGTGACGACTGACACCGAACGCGTCGCTGAGCGCCTGCTCCGCTCGACGGCCGCGAGGGCCTACGACCCGGACGTTGACATCGACTGGTCGGCACCGTTGGCTCCGGGGAAGGGATACCTGCTGCCGCACCGTTGCTCCCTGTACGGAACGAGCCTGTATGACGAGCTCAGCGCCGAGCAGCGGATTGAGCTTGGCAAGCATGAAGCGGTAAGCGTGGCATCGACGGGCATCTTCCTCGAGGCCGTGCTGATGCGGATGCTCACCCGAGTGACATACAGCGGCGACCCGATGAGCGGCCACGTCCAGTACGCGCTCGCGGAGCTTGGCGAAGAGACGCGACACACGATCATGTTCGCCAGGATGATCGACCGGCTCGGAACCCCCTGCTACCTGCCCCCGCTGGCGATCCGGCGGCTTGCGCGAGTCCTGTCGGCGGTCGCGCACGGACCGTCGCTCTGGGGCGCGATCCTGATCGGCGAAGAGGTCATCGACCGGCTCCAGCGCGAGATCGTCGACGACGAGTCCATCCAGCCGCTGATCAGGATGATCTGCCGCATCCACATCACCGAAGAGGCACGGCACGTCGGCTTCGCCCGGACCGAACTGACCGCAAGCATGGCGCGGATGCCCCGGTTCGAGTTGCCTTTCCACCGGCTCACCCTGGCCCGGACCGCGTTTATCCTGTCCAGAATCATGATCAACTCTGAGGTCTACCGGGCGGTCGGGCTCGATCCCCGCCGTGCCAGGCGGGTTGCGCTGGCCAACCCGTACCACCGCGAAACGCTCAGGTACGGCGGTGAGAAACTCGTTAGTTTCCTCGATGACGCGCGCTTGATCGGGCATCCTGGCAACTACCTGTGGCGCCGGTCATTCCTCCTCGGCTGACCGGCGCGCGCCAGGCACCACTTTGAGTGCGTCTCAGGTGCAGTATGGTGCCCTGATGCCTGACGTTGGCATGCTGCAGAAGTCCCTGGCCGGTGCCTGCGTCGAGGCAGCGGTATTCGCGCTGCGTCCCGATTACCGGGTTCTGCTGATCGCCGTCGACGGAATCGTGCCGGGTGCTAGCGACCAGTCAAGCGAAGCCCTGCTCCTGAAGGCGGAGGCAGCGGCCCGCACCATGCTCAGTAACGTCCCGGCCGAGGAGCTGCCGCATGTGGCGGCATGGCGGGATGCTTACCGGGCGTTCGGAGCCAAGCCGCAGCGAACTCGTAACAGCCTTGAGGCGCTGTTGCGCCGTGCGGTGTCCGGGCTGCCCAGGGTGAACCGGCTTACCGACATTTACAACGCGCTGTCGGTGCTGCACCAGATCCCGCTCGGCGGCGAGGATCTGAACCGCTACCTCGGTTCCCCCCGGCTAATCCGAGCGACAGGGGACGAGCCTTTCGACACGGTCGCCGACGGCATCGCGGTGGTAGAGCACCCCGAAGCCGGCGAGGTGGCATGGTGCGACGAGGCCGGGGTGACCTGTCGGCGCTGGAACTGGCGCCAGGGACGGCGCACCCAGCTGCGCGAGGACACTGCCGCAGCTCTGTTCATCTTCGACGCGCTCGGCCCGATATCCGACGAGGCTCTGGGCGCCGCCGCTGACGAGCTGGTCGCTCACCTAGCCCGGCTAGGCCCCGACGTGCGAGTCGACCGGCGCCTGATAGCTGCGCCGCAGCCTGTTCACTAATCGGCGCACTTGGCGGAGGATGCGAGATTCGAACTCGCGAGGGGTTGCCCCCAACACGCTTTCCAAGCGTGCGCCCTAGGCCACTAGGCGAATCCTCCGCCGGACAGCTTATCGACTGCCGGCCAGTGCGCACGCCAGCTACCTCCGGTCAGGCCGCCTTGTCCGAGGGCGGGCAGCACGCGCTGTGCTCCTTTAAACTCAGCCTGTGGTTTTCAAGCAGGTCGGGAACGGACGTCCTTACCCCGACCATGCTCGGACCGGACGTGACTGGGCCGAGATACCCCCCCGGCCAGTCCGGCTGGACCAGCTCATCACCACCAAGAACGTGCTCGACCTGCACACCGTGCTGGCGACCGACTCCACCTTCTATGGCGACCTGTTCCCGCATGTCATCAGCTGGCGAGGGGAGCTATACCTGGAAGACGGCCTGCACCGCGCACTCCGGGCCGCGCTGCAGCAAAGGTCCGTGCTGCACGTCCGGGTCCTGGAGCTGGACTGAAGTAGCTGGCCCCGGTCAAAGGCCCCTGGGGCTGCGAGTTGCTTCGCTGCGGGGTGGCCAGGCACCGTCCACCGAGGGTTCCCACCGTCCGCCATATGCTCAGCAGGTCACCCCTGGGACAGCCGCGGACAGCCGGACGTAGGTGAATGAAACCGAGACTACGCAGGTCGGCAGCCTGTCAGCTTTCCTGGTCGCGCAGCGACGGCACAAGCAGGTCGACAGACAGTTCCGGTGCCACCCGGCCCGAGATCCTGAGCTCAGGCACAGGCCGGACATAGTGATTGCCCGCACTGGCAGCCCACCCGCGCGCAACCAGCCGGTCGTGCAAGACGCCGGAGCTGGCCAGCTCGGTAGTGATAGCCGCATCCGCGTCGCGCGTGCGGCGCGCTGCGATACCGGCCACCGGGAAGGCGGCCAGCAACAGCGAGACCATCTGCCCCCCGACTATGCGGACGTTCTCGTCGCCGGTGATCTCGACGATCTCTGCCAGGGCACGCAGCGCCAGGTCGTCGGCACGTGAGGTTGCATCCAGTTCGGCACGGCGTTTCAGGACCACAAGATCTCCCGCATCGTGCGGTCCTTCAGTTCCGCGACTGCCGACTCGACATCCCCGCCCGTGCTCTGACTCAGATCCCATGCCGCGATCAAGGGGTCTGAGTAACAGCGCTCCTCGTCACCGTTACTGAGCACCGCGGCCCGGGACATGACCCCAATGGTCGGGTCGCGAGGAACATGCAACTCGACCGTCGCATCCGGCGCCCGTACGGCCGCAAATCCATACCGCTCCACCGGCGGCTCCACGGAGACGTAGCCGATAACCCGGGCCGGGCGCCGCCACGGGGCATAGAAATCCGCCGCGAAATCACCGGACACGATCAACTGCCCCTGAGGCCGCGCCTGCACTGCCCGCTCGACTCGAACCAGTTGCTCGGCAGGCTCCCCCGTCGCGGCGAAGTAGCTCACCAGCCCCTGAGGTCCTGGATACTCGGCCATGAAAACGTCCCAGCAGGCAGCGCGGTCCGGGGCCCGCCAACCGCCTGGAGTTCGTTCGATGAGTCCGCCAAGCGCGGGAATCTGCTTGCCGACCGCAACATGAGACACCCCGATCCGGTTCGCTATAGCAGATTGCGTCAGCGGATCCTGCGGCCGCAGCGCACAGAGCCGCAAGATTGCCAAGCGCGTCCAGCTCACTCTTGCCGGCCGCGCAGTCGTGTCTGGATGATCACCACCTGTCCGATAGATCGTGCCGAGGAAAGACACAACGCCACGGTCAACCGCGGCGTAGGCCACGCGAGGGTCACGCTCTGCCGCCTCGCGCAGAGCCGATCCGGCAGTGCCGACAACAAAGTAGACGCCGTCATAACGCGACTTCGCGGCCGATGCCAAAGCCCGATCTAGCTCCGCAGGACTTGGCGAGTGCCGCGCCAGCAGCACCTGACGGGGCGACCACCTCTTCCCATCGAGGCTAATCTCCACGTCGGCGCTGCCGGTGATCTTCCGATACAAGCCAACGTCCAGCAGAAGCTCGACGCCCGCCGCACTGTCCACCGCCATGGTTGTAACCTACATGGAAATTATCTATCCCAGTTACAACATGCGGATGACCTGTCTCCGGCATGCCCGACTCAGACATCGGCGTCCCTGGACAGCACGCACGGCAGCAGCGTGACACCCGCGGCGCGACGACACCCGCGCCCAAAAGCGACGTCATGCCGAGCTCATCTGGAGCCCGGCGGCGCCGAGGCGCTTACCACCGTCCTGGCCTTCGCCCGGCAGAGCCTGACCGGGCACCCGAACGACCAAGCCGACGACACGGTCAGCACCGCGATCAGCCAGCTCGAAGGCAGCCTGCGAGCGACCGACAACCAGCCACGCGACAGCAAATGAGACTAGGAGGCCATCATGGCGATCATCCCGGCGACCCGTCCGGCATCGCCGCAGTTCAATGGCGGTGGAGGTGGGATTTGAACCCACGGATGGGTTGCCCCATCACACGCTTTCGAGGCGTGCGCCCTCGGCCACTAGGCGACTCCACCGCAGCCGAGCCTACCTGAGACAAACCCGGCGCGAGCCTCGGGTCGGCTAGCGGCGCTCGTCGAAAAATCCGCGCAGCATCGCCGCGCACTCATCGGAAAGCACGCCGGTCAGGACTTCCACCGGTGGTCCGAGACGCGGGTCGTGCAGCACGTCCCAGACTGAGCCGGCCGCGCCCGCCCGAGGGTCGTGGGTCCCGTAGACCAGCCGCGCCACCCGTCCTGCCAGCAGCGCGCCGGCGCACATGGTGCAAGGCTCGAGCGTAACGACGAGAGTGCAGCCATCCAGCCGCCAGTTCTGGCGGGAAACGCCCGCAGCTCGCAAAGCCAGGATTTCAGCGTGCGCGGTCGGGTCAGCTGATGCCTCGCGCTGATTCCGGCCGCGGCCGATGACCGAGCCGCCTGCGTCGACGACGACAGCACCTACCGGCACGTCCGCCCCGGCCGCCTGCGCCTCTGCAATGGCCTGTCGCATGGCGGGCTCGAAGCTAGCCAGGTAGCCGGTCATCGAATCCGCTGCCTGTCAGGCGCCGATAGCCGAGTCCAGCGCACGCTCGAGTGCCTGACCAAACCCGATTCGCCTGGCAAGGCTGGCCAGGACCTCATCAGGAAACAAGTCGAGGTCGCCGGACAGAGCACCCAGTTCCATCTCGTCAACGCCAAGGTCAGCGAAGATCGACATATCGCCGACCGGGAGCACCTGATCGAGGTCTTCATCTTCGGGAACGGGGATATCAAGGTAGTCGAGGACCTGACGGGCCAGCGGCCAGTCTACCGACGCGGTGACGTCAGACAGGAAGACGGAAACGTGATTGCCAAGTACGCGCAATGCCACGAAAAAATCATCACCAACGGCGGTCAGGCCAATTGCTCCGGCGATGCCCGGCTGCTGGCGCAATGCCAGGATCAGCCCCTCCAGGTTCTCGGTCAGTGCCGTCGGCAGGACCTCGGCCTCCCAGACGTCATCTTCCCGGTAGATGACGACTGCGAAGTCGCTGGGGCTTACATCGGTCATCGGCACTCCGCTAGCTGGAATCCAGAAGGGAAATGGTGTCAGACTCTCCGGCCGCGCGTGCACCGATCGCACTCCTGGCTGGCGCGGACCGTGGCGTGCTGGCGGCCGGCGGCCGGTACAGAAGCGCCCGGCAGGCCCAGCCGGCCCGACACCGCGCGCCGGCAGCTTGATTGCGACCGAATCCCGTATGGTTACCTGGGGTTAGTGGTCATTGGTCGGCAAATTGGGCTGAGCTATGCTGATGCCACTGCCTTATCGAACGGCTTGCTCACTCGCGGTAGCGACCTACTGCGGCATCTGCAGGGAGGTGATCACGTGTTGCGGAAGGTCATCACATGGGCAATCGTTATTTTCATCGTGTATTACCTGGCCACTGACCCCTCCGGTGCCGCACATGCCCTCCAGAGCGCTTTTAACGGCCTCAAGTCTGCGGGCAACTCAATGTCACGCTTCGTGAACAAGCTGTAGAGATGCGCCAGGCCTCTAACTCGGGCTCCGGATCGCCGGCCGCGATCAACAAGTACCTGCTGCCTCGGGAAGTGCAGGTCGCGACGGTGCGGCAGCATCCGGCAGTACTGATCCCGCCCAGTGCGCTGACTCTTGGCGGGCTGCTTCTCGCCGGGGTACTTGCCGCGACAGTGATGCACGGGATTCCGGCCGTGGTGATGTGGGTCGCGTGGCTTGTGCTACTGCTGCGGCTCGTCTGGAAAGTATTGAACTGGTCAGTGGACTATTTCGTGGTGACCACTGAGCGACTCCTGCTCACCCGGGGCTTTCTGACCAGGCGCGTCAACATGATGCCGTTGACCAAAGTCACCGATATGAGCTTCAAGAGGTCCTTCCCGGGTCGGCTGCTCGGGTACGGAGAGTTCATCGTCGAGTCAGCTGGCCAGGATCAGGCTCTGCGAAACGTCGAATTTATTCCGTACCCTGAGCAGCTTTACCTGCTCATTTGTGGGATGCTCTTTCCGTCGAGCGCAGAGGACATGGAGGACAGGGAGCCCCAGGACCCGTGGGGCGATCCGGCCGGCGAGCCCCTGTCGCCGGGCCCTGATGATGATCCGCTGGGACGGCAGCCCCGGCCGCCAGCCCTCGCGGACGAACTCTGATCCGAAGCGCTCTGCCCCTTCCCCGGGGTTCGTGCGGCCGGATGACACTCCGCTGACGTCCGGCCGCACGAGCTTGTCCGGGTGCTGGTGCCGACCCACGGGCCAGCTAGCTATAGCGGTTCAGATGGTGACCAGGATGATGCCCAGCGCCGCAAGCAGCAGGCCCCCAAGCTGGACCGGGCGGAGCCGTTCGGCAAGTACGAGTCGCGCAAGCAGGACTGTTACGCCCGGGTACAACGCGGTAAGAACCACTGCCAGCCCGAAGAGGCCTGCCCTCGTCGCCAGTACGTAACAGACATTGGCGCTGGCGTCGAGAAGCCCCGATCCGAACGTAGCGAGCAGCAACCGGGCTCCGCCCGCGGCGATGACTGGGGGCGTCCGAGTCGCCGCAGCTGCGGCCACGATGATCACGAACCCGATCAGCCGCGCGGCGACGACAGGCCAGAGCGCGCCTGACTCGCCAGCGTTTTTCAGGAAGATGAAGAAGAGCCCGAAGGTTGCGCCGGCTGTAAGGCCATATGTGATGGCACGCACATGGAAGCCGCGGCCGGCCAGGCGATCTACCAAGCCCGCCAGTGCCGGGTTGTGGTCGGCCGGCGTGCCCGCTGCACTCACCAGGACGATGGCGACCAGGCAGATCAGAGCGCCGGCGTAGATCGAGATGCTCGCCCGCTCGCCCTCGCTCAGGGAGACGGCAACGGGCAGCACAGTGGCGGTCAGCGCCGAGGTGGGCGCGACGATCGACATCGGGCCTTCGGCCAGGCCCGCATAGAAGACGATCAGCCCGATGCCGCCGACCACCCCGGCCGCCAGTCCCCAGGCCAGGCCTGTCCAGCGCGGCGCCTCGCCGGAGACCACGGCGGCGATCAGGACGATCAGGAGCCCGGCGAACGCGGAGGCGGGCAAGATCGACAATGCCCTGGCCCGCCTCGTAGCGACACCGCCCAGGAAATCGGCGCTGCCGTAAAGCAGCGCCGCGGCGAGAGCGAAGACGGTAACCATGAGGCCGTCGCAAGTGTCGCTGCCATCGCGCTCTGCAGCATAGCGGTGCGAGCGGACACCGTCCGGTAGCCAGCGACCTGCCGAGTAGTAGTTCCACCGTCCGGTAACGCACTCGCGGTATATGCTTCGGCGTTAATGACCGGTCCGCGCGTCCAGGCTGGATGCTGCACCAGCTCCCGCAGGCCTGCGGCAACCGGCAACTAGCCGTGGCGACTCCGCGCGAGCGGTAACGATCGGGAATGCGCGTGCGGACCAGCTCGGATGAGGGCGCAGCCGAATCAGCGTCGGTGGCTGACATCACCACCGGTCGCCAGCATCGCGATGCGGCAGGTATTGCCCGAGGCGCGGCGATTATCGCGGGTCTGACGATCCTGGCCCGGATCCTCGGTCTGGCCCGCACCGTGGTCTTCTCCCAGGCGGTCGGAGCGACATGCCTGGGCACGGCCTACGTGACTGCGAATCAGGTACCCAACCTCGTTTACGAGCTGGTCCTGGGCGGCGCGCTTACAAGTGCGATGGTCCCGGTGCTGGCCCGCTCGGCGGAGCGAGCCGGGACGGACCCGGCTGAGAAGGCACGGGTCAGCCAGATCTCGTCCGCGTTGCTGACCTGGACTGTCATCATCCTCGTCCCGCTGACAATCATCATCGCGGCGCTCGCCGAGCCGATCGCGACACTGCTTAACCCAGCCAATCCGAACTCGGACTGCGTCCACGCAGACCTTGTCGCCACCACTGCCACCATGCTGCGGGTGTTCGCCCCGCAGGCCATCCTCTACGGGTTGTCAGTAGTGCTGTTCGGTCTGCTCCAGGCATACCGCCGGTTCGCCGGTTATGCGCTGGCTCCAGCCGTCTCCAGCCTCGTCCTTATCGCCTCCTACCTCGCTTTCGCTCGGTTGGCCAGGGGACTCCCGCTGGGCAGTTTGCCGATGTCAGACGAGCTCTTGCTGTCAGTGGGCACAACGGCGGGCATCGCGATGCTGGTGGTCGTCGGCTTGGTGCCCACATTGCGCTTGCGCCTCAAGCTGAGGCCCGGGCTTCGGTTCCCGCCCGGCGTTGCGCGCCGGGCTGGCGGGCTGGCCATGGTTGGCGTGATCGAGCTCATCGTCAACGACATCTCCAGCGTGGTGGTCATTGCTCTCGCCAACGGACGCGGACCTACCGGTGCGCTGGTTATCTACAACTACGGGCTGCAGGTCTTCAGTACGCTGAACGCGGTGCTGGCACTGTCGATCACCGTCAGCGCATTTCCCGTCTTGGCGTCTCGCGACGGGTCGGCGTTCAACCGCACCTGCGCCGGATCCACCCGAGCTGTCGTGCTTGCCGCATTCCTGGGTACGGCAGTCGTCGCGGCCGTCAGCCTTCCGGCCGCTCACGTCCTCGCGAAGCAGCCAGGTCAGGTATCACAACTGGCCCTGACTTTCCTCATGTTCGCTCCGGGCCTGGTTGGCATCGGCGTAGTCGCGAATCTAGCCAGAGTCATGCTGGCGCTCGGCCGGCTCAAGGTCGCCGCACTGGCGGTCGGAGGCAGTTGGGTGCTGGTCATAGTGGCGGAGGTCGCCCTTGCCGAGCTCGTGCCGTCCCGCCTGGTAGTGCCTGCGCTCGCGCTCGCTACAGGGATCGGCCAGACGGCTGCAGCAGTCCCGCTGGTAGTCATTACCCGCCGTATCCGCGGCAAAGCGGCAGTGCAGGGCATTGGCCGGGCGACGCTGTCCGGCCTGGCAGCCGCCGCCGCAGGCACGGTCGTTGGCGTAGCCGTCAGCCTCGGCCTGCCCGCCCACCACAAGCTGATCGCTGCTGTCGCCGCGGTGCTGGCAGCAGGCTGCGCAGTGATCGCATTCACCGCAGTCGCTTTCATCCTGAACCGCGAGGACACCGCGGTAGCCCTGGCGCGAGTCCGTCAGCTCACCGCACGGTGGGCACCCCGGCTGACTCCGGCGTCCGCGAATCTGGCCGACGCGCCCCAGGCGGGGCAAACCGCGACGGCAGCCGACGGCACAGCCACCGTCAGTCCGGCGGCAAGCGGTGCGGCAGCCGGCGGTGACGACGGCGCCGTGACCTATCGCGGCTACGCGATGGCAACGCTCGCCGAGCTCGGATACCCGGTAGCGACATCGCCGCTCGACCATGATTACGGCGTAGTTGAAATCAAGAAGGGCCGCCGGGTGGCGGTCGTCCTCCGGCATTACAGCCGGCCGCTGACCTTCGCCATGATCACTCAGGTCCTCACCTCGGCCCGGCTCTCGGGCTTTCCCACGCTGCTTGTCGCCAACCAGCCAGTGACCTTGGCCGCGGCCGAGCTGACCGCGGACACCGGTGGCTTCGAAACCGTGCACTGGACCGGCGATGGCGACAACGATGACCTAGTACGAGGGCTGACGAGTCTGGCGGTAGCGCGGCACCGCCGGTAACGGCAGAGAGCCTGGGCGGGTGTGCGGATAGAGCGCATGAAAGTGTGCCTCAACGGCGGGCGTGGCCGCGCGGATCATCCTGGCGTGCCAGTGACCCCGGCGGAACTAGCCGCCTCAGCGGCCGCTGCGGTCGCCGCCGGGGCAGAGGCAGTCCACCTGCACCCGCGCCGGGCAGACGGCGCCGAGTCACTGGAGGCTGCCGACGTCGCAGCGGCCGTGACCGCGGTGCGCCGCGCGTGCCCGGCAGCGCCGTTGGGAGTGTCGACGGGGTTGTGGATCGCTGGCGGGGACGTAGCCGCGCGGAGATCGGCGGTCGCGGCGTGGGCGGACCTGCCCGCCGCCGCCCGGCCGGACTTCGCCTCCGTCAACCTTTCCGAACCCGGCTGGACCGAGCTATGCGACGTGCTGCGCAGCGCAGGCGTCGCGACCGAGGCCGGGATCTGGTCGGTGGCAGACGCCGACCGGATGGCTGCCGCCGGGCAGTCAATCAGCTGGCTGCGGATCCTGGTAGAGATCATCAATGCCCCTGCCGGGAACGCAGTTGGAGTCGCCGATGAAGTCCTGAGCCGACTCGACGAGCTGCACGTAACCGCGCCGCGCCTGCTCCACGGCGAACAGGCCTCCTGCTGGCCGCTGATAGCCCACGCGGGCACGCTCGGACTGCCGACCCGGATCGGACTCGAGGACACCACCACTGGCCCGGCTGGCTCCGCCGTCACCAGCAATGCCGAACTGGTGCAGCTAGCCCTGTCGCTCTGGACAGAAACCGCCGGGCCGAAAGCAGCGTGCTAACGGCAGGATTCCCGTCGCGGCGCGCCGGGATGAATCCTCGGTCAGTGAGCGGAGGCTCGGGGATTTGAACCCCGGATGGGCGCGAACCCAAACCGCATTAGCAGTGCGGCGCCATAGACCGGACTAGGCGAAGCCTCCTGGTAGCCCTGTCGGGCCGGGCCCTAGGCTACCGGTACTGGCCAACGCTCAGCAAAGCCTGGTAACCCTGGCTGGCCGCCGACGCCGTCAGGTCACCTCGATGATCTCATACTCGCCATGTGCGTAGGCGTCTCGCATCCGCGTCTTGGCGAACTTCCCGACGCTCGTCTTAGGTACCTCTGAGATGAACGACCAGCGCTCCGGCAGCTGCCACCGCGGGACCCGATCGGCCAGGAACGCGCGGAGTTCCGCCGCTGTAGCTGTGCTCCCCTCGGCCAGGACCACCGTGGCCAGCGGACGCTCGCCCCACTTCTCGTCCTGGACGCCGATCACGGCTGCCTCAGCCACGGCCGGGTGGCCCATCAGGATGTTCTCCAGCTCCATCGAGGAGATCCACTCGCCGCCAGACTTGATGACATCCTTCGCCCGGTCGGTCAGCGTCACGTAGCCCAGCGGGTCGATGGTCCCGACGTCGCCGGTCCGGAGCCAGCCGTCGCGGAATTTGGCCGGGTCGTCGTCCTTGTAATACGCACCGGTGACCCATGGCCCGCGCACCTCGATCTCACCGACAGCCACGCCGTCACACGGCAGCATCACGCCGCCTTCGCCGACAAGCCGGTGCTCGACCTGGCACATCAGCCGGCCCGCCGTGTCGCGGTACCGCCACGCCTCTTCCTCGGGGACCCCGGCGGGCGGATGCGCGACGCTGCCGAGCGGCGACGTCTCCGTCATGCCCCACGCCTGCAGGATCCGGACGCCTAGCTCCTTCTCGTATGCCTCCTGGAGCGAGTGCGGCACGGCGGAGCCACCGCACGGGACCAGCCTTAGCGAGGAGAGATCGCCGCCGTTCGCGCGGACATACTGGAGCAGCCCGTTCCAGATCGTCGGGACCGCCCCGGCAACCGTCGGCCGCTCGGCCTCGATCAGGGCGACCAGCGGCTCGGGCTGGAGGAATCGGTCGGGCATGATCAGCGAGGCGCCGGAGAGCATCGCAGCGTAGGGAAGCCCCCAGGCGTTCGCGTGGAACATCGGTACGACCGGAAGAACCCGGTCGGCGTCCGACAGCCCGAAAACCCCGCCCATGCACGCGGCCATCGAATGCAGGTGCATGGAGCGGTGGCTGTAGACGACGCCCTTCGGGTGACCGGTGGTGCCGCTCGTGTAGCACATCGCCGCGGCTGACCGCTCATCAACCTCCGGCCAGTCGAACGTGTCAGGCTGCTCTGCGAGCAACGCCTCATAGGAATGCACCGGCCGGCCAGCCGCGGCCAGTTCAGCCGGGATTTCGAAGTCGTGCACGTTCCCGCCCGAAGTAACGATGACGTGCCTGATCGCCGGGGCCTGCGGGAGCACCTGCGCCAGCAGGGGCACCAGCGTGGGATCGACGATCACGACGTCGTCCCCGGCGTGATCGGCGATGTAGCCGATGACCTGAGGATCGAGCCGCAGATTCAGGGTGTGCAGGACCGCACCCATCGAGGGGACGGCGAGGTAGGCCTCAAGGTGCTCGGCGTTGTTCCACATCAGCGTCGCTACCCGCTGATCGCCGGTGACGCCAAGTGTCCGGAGGGCGTGTGCAAGCTTTGCGGCCCGCTGCCCGGTTGCCCGGTAGGTCTGGCGGCGGCTGCCTGAGCTCGTCAGGCTGACGACTTCGGCGTCGGCATAAGCGGTGGTGCCGTGTCGCATGATCGCTGTCACGGTCAGCGGAACATCCATCATCGTGCTGCGCACGGCTAGCCTCCTGCGAGAAAAGCGCGCCCGGCGCCGCTGGCGGCGGCGAGTCGGTTACCTACCCTGACGTGAGTAAGCTCACGGTATCGGCAAACCTCAGTGCTGTCAGCAGCACACTTTTGCGCTCAATCTGGCTGAAGCTCAGCGTCGATGCGCAGCTTGGCGACTGCGCGGGAAACGGTGCTCTTGACGGTGCCTAGGCTCACGCCGAGCACCTCGGCCACCTCGGCCTCGGTCATGTCCTCGTAGTAGCGCAACATGACGGCGGCGCGCATCCGCTGCGGCAGCCGGTCGATGGCCCGCCGCAGCGAGTCTTGCAGGTCGGTGCTGACCGGGTAGTCAGCCACTGCCTGATCCGGGACCTCATCGGTGGGAAATTCCTCCAGCCGGCGGCGGCGCCACCAGGAGATCTGGGTGTTAACAATGGCGCGCCGCACGTAGCTGTCGAGGGCGCCACTCTCCTCGATCCTGTTCCTGGCCAGGTAGGTCTTAGCGAGCGCCGACTGAACGAGATCTTCGGCATCAGCGAGATTGCCCGTCAGCAGGTACGCGGTACGCAGCAGCGCGCGGCGGTGTGTGCGGACGTACTCACGGAACGCGTGATCATCGATTCGGCGGCTGAGGGGCGCCGCCTCGCCGGGTTCGACGGCTCTCGCTGCGGGGACACTCGGCCGGCCCGCGGCGATCCGGTCGCCGTCGGCACAGATGACGTGGCGAGTATCAGCATGCCGCTCAGCGACGCGCGCCCCGGCCGCGTCGGCGTATGTGCCAGTAAGACGGTGATCGCCCCCCACGTTCACATGCCAACCGTACCTAGGCCCTTTTGACTACCGTCAGTTACCCCATGCTAACGGCGAGTCTCCGGCTCTGGCGGGCGCAGGCAGAACAGAACGCGTCCGCAATCTGGCCAGCCGGTGCCATATCCGTTACTGCAGCCTGGAAAGATCAGCAAACCGCTTGACGGCGGACGTGGCCGGTACGCATCGTCGTGAAGTTGGCGGATCGTGGTGAACCCGGCGGAGCCGGCTGGAGGCGGTGCAGATGCGCGGCGTGACCGCAGACCTTGCCTGCTGTGACCGCTGTACCAGCCTGGCGCGAGGCAGCGGCGGTACCCCGGCTTCCGACCTGACCGATGAGCCCGTGACCGCTGCGACGGTGGCGCGGCGCAGGCTGCTCAAGACGGCAGTTTTCCGGCCGGAGGCGGAGAGCCTTAGTGCCGATTTTGCGAACGCTGTTGAGCTGCCGCGGACCGTGTCGGGAACAATCCTGGATGTCAGTCCGCAGGTGCTAGTGCTCGGCGAAGGCGGTCGCGAGCAGCGGTTCACTCTCACGGCGGATGCTGTTGCCTGGCGCGGCGCTCAGTTAGAACCGGCGGCACTGCTTCAAGACGATCACGCGACCGTCCGGCTGAGCCCCTTCGGCCGCAACGTGGCCGACCGGATCTGGGCCAACATCGGACGGGTAACCGGCATCATCACCGAGCGCGCGGGCAATCAACTGCTGGTCGACGAGGGCGCCACGCGCCCGCCGCAGGTAATCACGCTGCAGCCAGGCGCGCTCGGCCGGATCCAGGTCAGGTTCCCGACGCTGGAGCCCGGCTACCTGGTCGACATCATCGGCATGAGGCACGACGGCGAGCTCATCGGCATGATCCCCGCCACCTCCCAGCCGGCTTACCCGGCGCAACGGCTGCCGGCTCCGCCGCTGGTCAACGGACACGTTCCGGCCGCCATCACCGGTTCGGCGACATGGCATGAGCCGCGACAGGAGCCCCCCGGCATTCTCGGCGTCTCCTACCCCGCACTCGATCCGGAAACCGGATGCGCGGAGGAGCTGGCCGGCGGCGCGCGCCAGGGTTACTCGCGTATGCCCTTCCTGGCTATCGGCAGCGTGCTGCGGGTCCGCAATGACTGCACGGGAGCTAGCTGCCTGCTGCCAGTGACTGGCTGCACGCCCATCGGCCGGCTGTTTAATGACCGGTGCGTGACCTGCGGCACTTCGCCTCGCGGACGGGTGGCTGACCTGACGATGGCCAGCTTCGTCGCGCTCGGCGGCGAACTAGAGCGCGGCTGCTTCAACGCCACGATCACGATCGGCGAATGACCATGTGGCATGCCATTCGCGAGGTCCAGATCCCGCTGCTCGCCACGATGCTGATCGCCGGCTGCGCCACGAAATTGCTGCGGATGGGGCGGGCTGCCGCCGCCGACGGTCGGGTCGGGCCGACCGCCTTGTTTCCGATGCACTTGCGCAGGCCGGTGGCAATCGCGCTGTGCGTGGCCGAGGGCGGACTAGGGATCGGCCTGATCGTGACGGCGGGCCCGTTCGGCCAGCCCACCGCGGCCAACTGCATCCGCATCGGGTGTTGCCTGCTGTTCCTTATCGCCATCAGCGCGCTGATCGAGCTCAGGCAAACCCGGCCAGACGTCGGCTGCGGCTGCTTCGGCGACTTCAGCACTGCACCAGTCAGCGGCCGGACCCTGGCCAGGTCCGCCCTGTTCGCGATCGCGGCCCTGACCACTTACAACCTCGGCCCGATCTCGCGGCCCGCGACTACGGCTGAGGGCCTGCGCCTGGCAGCCATCCTGGTCGCCGAAATGCTACTGATCGCAGCATTGTCGCCTGAAGTCGGCGAGGGCCTTGTCCGGCTGGGCTACTCCGAACCGTGTGAGCTGCGGGATGTGCCGACCTGGCGGACGCTCACGGCGCTGCGACGCAGCAAGTACTGGCGCCGCTACGCCGATCTGATCACCTCAGACGTCCCGGTCGACGTGTGGCGTGAGCTCTGCTGGCGCTACATCGTCTACCCGGCCCGCTACGCCGACCGGCCGGCCGAGGTCGTGTTTGCCGTCTTCCTGCAGCACCGGCGGCCAGTCGTGCACGTCGCGCTGGTGGACTCGAGCACCGGCGTCGCGCTGGAATCGCCAACTGGCAAGCGGGGATCGCGCGGGCCGGGCCGCGCCGCCGTGCGACGCCTCGCGAATCACCTGTCACCTGCGTTCACAGCCGCCGGGGTCCAGGCTGCGCCAGCCGATATGCCGTTCTCTACCGATCTCTAGGCTGAATCCTAGACAAGCCAAGACTTTGTCATAGCCCATCGCTCTGCACGCCGTCAGCGGCCGGCCCTCAGGCTGGCTGGGTTCGCAGGAACCGGCCGAAATGCGGGACAGTGAAGGCGATCAGGCCACGTTCTGAGCTATAGATGAGGCCCTTCTTGATCAGGTTGTCCCGGGCCGGCGACACGCTGGACGGCTTGCGGCCAAGCTCCTCGGCGACCTGAGCCGTCGGTACCGGGTCGTCGCCAAGCATCGCCATGGCGCGCATGTACTCACGCTCTGCAGGCGTGGCGCGCTCGTACCGGCTGCCGAAGAAGCCGATCGCAAGCTCGCTGGCCGCGACCGGGCCGGCCACGCTGACGTCATGCGCCGTCACCGGGCTCGCGGCAGCGACGTCCCAGGTCACCTTCCCGTAAGCCTGCACGAAGTACGGGTAGCCGTCCGCGGCCGCGTACAGCGCGTCCAGCGCTTCAGGCTCGAAATCGGCGCCCTCCCGCCGGGCCGGAGCCAGCAGCGCGACATCAGCCGACTCCCGGTCGAGCCGGTCGATCGCCACGTACCTGAAGAGCCGCTCTGAATAGCTCTTGCTGGCTGACAGCACCGACGGCAAGTGCGGAAGCCCGGCTCCGACAACGATCAACGGCCCGTTGCTCTGCGACAGTTCATGGCAGGCCGCGCACAGCGCAGAGATATCCGGCGGCGGGACGTCCTGCATCTCGTCGACGAACAGCGCAATGCCGACGCCCAGGTCAGCCGCGACCGATGCGGCATCGGCGAAGAGCTCGGTCAGGTCGACCTCAAGATCGCCCGAGTCAGCCCGCCCGCGGACAGCCGGGGCGTCGATACCGAGCTGAGTAACGATCGAGCCCTTGACCGCCTTGGCATCCCGCGCGGCGAATGCCTTGAGCACACCGAGGAAGTGGTCGATCCGGTCCGGCGCGCGGTGTCGCGGCGCTAGTTCGCGAACCGCCATATGCAAGGCCCCGGCGACCGGCCGCCGGATTGACTGGTCAGGTCTGGCCTCAAGCTTGCCGGTGCCCCAGAGCCGCTGCATCGCCATCGACCGGAACGAGTTCAACAGCACTGTCTTCCCGACGCCGCGCAGCCCGGTGAGCACCATGCTGCGTTCCGGCCGGCCGCGCGCCACCCGCTCGAGCACAACCTCGAACTGGCCGATCTCGCGGTCACGACCGGCTAGTTCGGGCGGCCGCTGGCCAGCACCGGGGGCGTACGGGTTCCGCACAGGATCCATGCACAGGAGAGTATGAGCGGATCTAGCGCATTCCTTAGATTGGCGTAGAAACCGCTACCGGCGTGTCGCGCGACCGCTAGTACCCCGAGATTCCGGTCCGGCGCCTAACTGAAGGTAGCCCGCCGGGCGCGACGGCGAACGGGGCCATTAGTTCGCTGCGCAGACCCGGCGGGCAACGCTCCGCGCCTGCGGGTGCGGCCACGACGCGGTGCTCCCCGTAACACGGCCGCCAGCCATCGCCGGTTCAATCCAGAGCCAAAATCTTCTTCTGGAAACGGGCACTCGCCGCCCGCTGACTTAGCTATTCGCGGTCTTCTGGCCCGGTCCGTGCTGATTCAGCCTGGCGAGGTAGGCGTTATAGGCGGCCAGATGCTCGTCGTCGTCGACGCCACCCCGGCTGCTGGCAAGCTGGCCAGCTGTTGCCTGCGGCGCGGTGCCGGTGCCCGATCCCGCAGGCTGATGCGACGCGACCAGCGTGGCCAGGTTCGCTTGCCTTGCCCGCTCGAAGAAACCGTGACCGCTGAAGGCCGCGCGTTCGTCCCTGCTCCACATCAAGAACACGAGCATCATCAGCACGAACATGATCCCGTCGCCGCCGATCCACATCACGGCGCCGCCCAGGTGCAGGTCATTAACCGGCGACGGGGCCCAGGCCGGCCGCGGCCCCGACGGGACGCCGGGCGAGCTTGCGCTGCCATAGCCGAGGGCGAGGCCGGTGAAGGTGTCGATGGGCATCAGCAGTACCAGGACGACGAACCGGATCGGGTAGGTCAGCCGCCACTTGATCGGCTCGCGGCCAAGCAGCGGCAGGAAGAACAGGTAGCCGACGATCAGGAACAGCCCGTGCTCAGCGTTGTGGGCTGTCTGATTGCGCTCGACGTAGTTGGCCAGGCCACTCAGGTGGGCAGCCAGCACGGCAAGCGCGTACGCGACCGCGCCGAAGACCGGCCAGGTGAGGAAGCTTGTCAGCCGGGACCGAAGCACCCGCTTGACCCAGGTGTGCAGCGGGTTCCGGCTGGCATGCAGCAGCAGGGTCAGTGGCTGGCCCGCGATGAGCAGCGGTGGCGCGACCATCAGCAGCATCAGGTGCTGGATCATGTGGTCGTAGAAGAGCAGGTCGTCGTAGCTGCCGATGCCGCTCTCGGTCGCGGCGACCAGCACCAGCATTCCGCCGAGGAACGCCGCGGTCCGCCAGGCGGGCCACGGCCGGGATGGGTGGCGCCTGGCCACCCTGATGACCCCCCACAGGTACAGGCCAACCGAGACAACGACCACGGCGGTCACGATCGGTGCGAACTGCCACTGCGTCAGCACCGCCGACAGACCGAACCGCGGAAGCATGCCGTCTCCTTTCCACCGGTGAGCCTACTCACGAACTGGCCCTGTGCTTCTCCAGGTGCTCTCGCCGCTATCGTTGTCGGCGGAGGGTTCGCCTAGTGGCCGAGGGCGACGGTCTTGAAAACCGTTAGGGCGCGTGAGTGTTCTCGTGGGTTCGAATCCCACACCCTCCGCTCACGGAGGGTACATGCGCGCCGGGCCCGCTAGCGGAGTCAGCTGACCCCAGATGTGCATTTCGGGCTTGGCGCCGGCAGACTAGGCAGCATGAGCGAGCAGAGTAACGGAGAAGTTCACAGCAGCCCGCGGATCGTCGTCGTCGGCCCAGACGGAGTGGCGACCGAAGCCGACGAGAGCGAGACATCGCGCGAGCGGCCGGTCACCGAGATGATCGAACAGCCGGCCAAGGTCATGCGGGTCGGCAACATGATCCGGCAGCTGCTCGAGGAGGTCAGGGCGGCTCCGCTGGATGAGAAGAGCCGGGTCAGGCTCAAGGAAATCCACACGAGCTCGATCAAGGAGCTTGAGGATGGCCTGGCCCCGGAGCTGGTCGAAGAGCTGGAACGGCTGTCGCTGCCGTTCGCCGAAGACGAGGTCCCGAGCGAGGCGGAGCTGCGGATTGCGCAAGCCCAGCTCGTCGGCTGGCTTGAGGGGCTCTTCCACGGGATCCAGACCACGCTGTTTGCCCAGCAGATGGCCGCCAGAGCGCAGCTCGAGCAGATGCGCCGGGCGCTGCCGCCAGGGATGATGCCGGTCCAGGCTGAGGGTGATGACGCGACGCAGCGCGGCGGCCGGGCATCCGGACCGTACCTGTAGCCCGCACCGCGAGAACGAAGGATCTGTCGGCAACTGACCGACAGATCCTCCGTGATCACGGGCCTACACCTGGCCTGACCTGATTCGGGCCAGCCAGTCGGCCGCCTCGATGAATTCTTCGTCCGATTTGTCGTCCTGCTGCACAGCGCGCTCCGGCCCGGTTCGTCCCGGCCCGGTGCGTCCCGGTACAGCCAGCGTCGCTTGCGGGTAACTGCCGAGGAATCGCACCGTGCTGCAGACCCGGCGCAACCCCATCAGGGCCTCGCCAACCCTGGCTTGCGCCACATGCCCCTCGCAGTCGATGAAGAAGCAGTACCTGCCGATGCCGTCGCCGGTGGGCCGAGACTCGATCCGGGTCAGGTTGACACCTCGGAAAGCGAACTGGCCGAGTATGTCCATCAGCGCGCCAGGGTGATCGTCCATCAGGAAAGCGACCACCGAGGTCTTGTCAGATCCGCTCGGGCCGGGCAGCTGGCCAGGGAGCCGGACGGCGACGAACCGGGTGACTGCATCGTCCCGGTCGTGTACTCCGGTGGCCAGTGGCACCAGGCCATAAAGCTCGGCGGCGAATACTCCGGCGAGGGCCGCATCCAGCGCGCCCTCTTGCACCTGCCGGGCCGCATCAGAGTTCGAGGCGGCGGGCAGCCAGTCAGCGCCAGGCAGGTTCGCCGCCAGCCAGTTGCGACACTGCGGCTGGGCCACCGGATGACCGCCCACTCGCCGGATGCCGGCCAGTCTCGTGCCCGGCCGGGCGAGCAGGGCGAACTCGACCGGGACCAGGACCTCGGCGCTGATCACCAGCTCGGTGCCGACCGCTAGCTCGTCCAGCGTGGCTGTGACAGCGCCCTCGACCGAGCTCTCGATCGGCACTACGCCGAGCTGCGCCTGCCCGCTCCGGACGGCATCAAGCGCGGCCTGGATCGATCCGCACGCCAACGCATCTGGCTCAGCTGCAGCTGGCCCCCCGATAGCTGGCCCGCCAGCAGCTGGCTCCGCGCCTGCCAGTATCCGGACCGCAGCCTCGGTGAAGGTGCCTCGGGGACCCAGGTAGGAGTACCGGTAACTCACCTGGCTCATCCCATCTCGTGATCGCCGGAAGGCTTTACCGGAAGGCTGTGCAGCCGGCTGATGGGCAGCCGGCCGAGCGCAGGCTCCCTGACCAGCAGCGCCCGGCTCACGTCAGCGAGCTGATGCAGGCGATGAAACTGGCTGCGCCAGTCCCTGCCGGTCGCCCGGTGTGACAACGGCACCTCGACCTCCGTGACTCGCATTCCTTTGCGCAGCAGGTCGATCGTCATGGCGGTCTCGGCACCCCAGCCAGGTGCCAGCGGCAGCGCCGCGCTGAAGGCTGCCCGGGTCAGGCAGCGCTGCCCGTTGAGTGGCTGGGCGGGCCGCCAGCCAGTCGCACGCTCGATTCCCGCGCCGGCAGTCCGGATGACGATACCGAAGCCGCCGTTGCGAACCCTCGGAGTGAATACCGCAATAGTCAAATCTGCTGTACCGGCACGAACCGGATCGGCAAGCGGCCCGGCCTCAGCCGCGCTATCAGCGAGGTCGGCGTCAAGCAAGAGCAGATGACGAGGCGCCGCAGCGGAAGCGCCCGCCGCCGCGGCCTCGATCAGCCGGCCAGCTTCGATCAGGCGCACCGCCTCGGCGCCCGTCTCCAGCGCTGCGGCCTTGCCGCGGTTGCGCGCATGGCGAACGACGTGAGCTCCAGCCGATGCGGCTAGCGCGGCCGTGTTGTCCGTTGACCCGTCATCGACCACCACGACGATGTCAGCGCCGCTGACCTTACTGGCCGCGCAGACCGTCGCTGCGATCCGGGCGGCTTCGTTCCTGGCGGGGATGATGATGGCTAGGTCGCCTGGCGGCATGGCTGTGATCCTAGTGCGGGCCGCGTAGCCGCTAGGCGCATGCCCGCGCCACGGACAATGCCCGGCTACTGACCGGTGACCGCGGCCGGGTCGTCCAGGACTGTGAACACCGTCTCCAGCCCGGTTACCTGGAGCACTTTCCGGGTGGCAGAGCCTGGCCCGGCGAGCTGCAGCTCGCCGCCCCGCTCGCGGGCCTGCCGGTGTGCGGCCAGCAGCACGTTGATGCCAGTCGAGTCGCAGAACTCAACGCCAGACATGTCGACGATCAGCCGCGCCGGGCTCCGGCTCAGGGCGGTCATGAGCTCCGACTGCAGCCTGGGCGCAGTGTAGAGGTCGATCTCGCCCGCGACGGAGACAACGACGTGATCACCCTGCGACCTGGTCGTGACCTTTAGCTCCACCTGCCGCACACTACCGGTCCGCGGCGGAGCCGGCTAGATGGGCATATCCAGTCGGCCGGTTAAGACTGTTTTGCGGAGAAAGTTCCGAAGGGTATGACTGACATAAGATAATATTTGGAAGAGCCTGAAAAGCGCTCGAACCTTGGCGGCCACGTCGGAGTCGCGCCGGACGATCGCGGGGGGCGACGCCGCGGCGTGATCACGCCAACACGTAGCGTGGATGCATGATCCGCACTCTGCTCGTGATCATCGGCGCCATCGTGATCGTCCTCGTCGCCGCGACTGTGGTCCGGACCCTTTTCTGGCTGGCACTGATCGCGGTGATAATCGCCTTCGCTGGCATGTCGCTTGGCTTCTTCCGGATCGGCCGCCGGTCGTCGAGGCGCTCACACAGTCGCTACTGAGACTGGCATTACTAAGCTCGCTGACACCAGGTCGGCCCGGTTGCGCTGGGCACGGCCGGCGACAAGGACCGGCGCAGTAGTGTCCGGCTCGCTCGCGATCTGAGCCGCAGGCTCGCGGCTGACCGGGCAGGTCATGCACCGCGGTCCGCCGCGCAGGCTGCCAAGCTCGCTGCCCGGGACCCTGATTACCGAAATGCCGGCGCCCTCCAGCCGGTCGTTGGTCTCAGAATTCCGCTCGTGGCTCACGACCAGCCGACGGCCGATGGCGAGCACGTTGCTGCCGTCGTCGCCCTGGCCCGACTGGCCCCAGACAGGGTCTAGCCCGGAGTCGATCACTTTGACCCGGTCGATTCCCATGGCTTGTGCCGCGGCCTGCAGGAACGGTTGCGGCCTCGACACTCTCAGCTTCTCGCCCTGCTGGGTGATGGTGTGCGCTGTCAGCGCGTAGGCGACGCCCGGGTGCATCAGCACGGCGCCGGAATCCACGACGGCGCAAAGTGTGTCCAGGCGGACAGCACAGTCGTGGTGCCGAAGGGGAACCGCGAGCACGGTACGGGCGAGACCAGCGGCAAGCACCTGACGGCCAAGCCGCTCTGCTCCAGCCGGTGCCGTCCGATGGCTTACCCCGACGGCGACCACGCCGGGCGCGAGCTGCAGCACGTCACCACCATCGAGTGGCTCGAGATCGCCGTGATATATCCACTTAGTTCCGGAGAACCTCGGGTGGTACCGGTATACCACGCTCGCCAGGTCGGTCTCCCGCCGCCGGTTCTGCGCGGTCAGGCTCGTGACCGCCAGCTGGTCGCCGATCCAGAAGCTCGAGTCCTTTGTGAACACCAGGTTCGGCAGCGGATCGAGGACAAAGTCGTGCCGGTCGAGCAGCTCGAACACCACGCCGCGACCGATCTTGAGCTCTTCCGGCGTAAGGCCGGCAATCAGCACCTCTGCCAGCTGCTCCGGACTCAGGCCATCCAGATGCGCGCGCAACTGGCCGCGCAACTCGTCGCCCAGCCCGGCGTCAGCGACCGCCAGCCGGACAGCCTCGGCCCTCGCTGACGCGTATTCCAGGGTGTCCTGCAGTAGCTCGGTGAGATAAAGGACCTCTGCGCCCTGGTCGCGCAAGACCTGGCAAAGGACGTCGTGTTCTTCCCTGGCCTTGCTGACCCAGGGCTGTGCCCGGAGGAGCAAGCCGCCAGCGTGCCGGGGATTAATCCGCTGCAGCTCACTACCTGGTCTGTGCATGAGCACGGTCTTCAGCTGCCCGATCTCGCTGTCCGCGCCGTGCGTCGTCGTCACGACCAGTTCCCCCGCTCTGCGTCCGCTGGAGCAGGTATTACCTGCCAGGCACGCGATTACGCCTGTCCGTGCCGCGAACCATGGCCCGGTGCGCCGGCCGGCTCAGGCAACGGCTCCTCAGCGCGGGCTGCCACCACGGCCCAGACCGTCAGTCCGGCAGCGTCGGTCCTGACACCCCAGCTCCTGGTCAGGTATTCGACAATGCCCAGGCCGCGGCCGCCCAGGGATGAGACAGTCGGCTGCGCCGCCATCGGCCTGGTCATGGCCCCTCCGTCACTCACCGCTACCTCGATGGCGTCCTCGTCCAGCGCCCAGGCGAGAAGCAGATTCGAGCCTGGCAGCGGCCTGGCATGCAGGATGGCATTGCTGAGCAACTCGCTTACGACCAGGACAGCGTCGCCGACGACGCCGCCGAAGATTCCGGCCGCAGTCAGTTCGGCCGCGAGCCGCTGGCGTGCTACTCCGACACTCGACGGGGCGCACGGCAGGAGTACGGTGCCCGCTATTCTCACCTCCTGCGCCGCGCCCGGAACAAGCGACGCGCGGCACTGTATTGCCGCGGAAATGCCCCGCGCCAGCAGACCGGAAACCGCCGCGCGCCACCTGCGCACCAGGCCGGCCCGGCATCAGCCAACCGCGCAATCGTGCCTAGCCGACGCCCTCCGCCTGCTGATCATGCAGCGGCTCGGCTGCGAGCACACGGACCAGCCCGCCCAGGCCAGCTGACAGGCCAGCCCGCTCATCCGCCGACAACGCGGCCAGGATCCGCGCCTGGCGCGTTTGCCACGCTTGCCAGAGCCGCCCCGCCACCTCGCGACCATCCGGTGTCAGGTAGAGCCTGACGTAACGCTGATTGTCCGTATCACGGCCACGGCGGATCCAGCCCTTCCGCTCGAGGCCGGCCGCCAGCCTGCTGACTGTGCTTTTGTCCAGCGTGAGCAGCGCCGCCAGCTCACCCTGCGCAATGCCGCGAGCCGACACCAGCTCGATCAGCGCGCGCGCTTCTGAGGCTGAGACGGCTGGCAGACCGTTCCCGTCAGCCGCGCCCGGCCGCGCGTCCGCGCTCACTGCGGTGAGCGCAGGGGATAGCATTCGGAGCAACTGAGCCAGTAGGTGCTCGAGCTCGGCGCCGCCGGACGACTCGTTGGCCATGCAACAGTTGTATCGCACAACTGGACTAATGGTACAGTCTCGGGCGTGAAGGCAGCCCCGCGCAACCCGGAGTCCCGCAGGAGTGCCGCGTGAGCGACCCGAAGGTGCCGTTGCCGACCCTGCTGTCGGGCGGCGACGATCCGGGTGCGGTCCGCATTGCCGGACCGGGCCAGCTGCAGGCCGGCGTCGCGGTGATGTCACCCGACCTCGCAAGCGAACCGCTCGGTGACTATGCGCTCCGGCATGGCCTCCGGCCGAGCGCGGAGCGGCCGCCGGTCTTCACCTATCTGGGCGAACTCTGGCGGCGACGGCACTTCATCCTGGCCTTCGCCACCGCGCGCAACATCGCCATGTACACCGAGGCCAAGCTCGGCCAGATCTGGCAGGTGCTGACGCCGTTGCTTAACGCAGGCGTCTACTTCCTGATCTTCGGCCTGCTGGTACCCATCAACCGCGGCATCCCGAACTACCTGGCCTTCCTCGTCACCGGTGTGTTCGTGTTCAACTTCACGCAGCGGTGCTTCATCTCGACGTCCTCGGTAGTCACCGAGAGCCTTCCGCTGATCCGGGCACTGCAGTTCCCGCGCGCCGCGCTGCCGCTGGCATACGTGATGATCGAGCTAGAGCAGATGGCGCTCGCCATGGCGGTGCTGGTGGTGATCGTGCTGGCTACCGGCGAGCCGGTCACCTGGTACTGGCTGCTGGTCATCCCGGCGCTGCTGCTGCAGACGATCTTCAATATCGGGATCGGCCTGTTCGCCGCGCGACTCGGGGCCCAGGTCAATGACTTCAGCCAGCTGCTGCCATTCCTGATGCGCACCTGGCTCTATCTCTCCGGCGTCCTGTTCAGCATCCAGAACCTGGGCCTGATCAAGAATTCCTTCCTCGCAAGCCACCAGTGGGTGGTGCCGGTGCTGCAAGTGAACCCGGCCGCGGTGTACATCACACTGGTCCGCAATGCGATCATGGCCACCGAGCGGCTGAGCGCTCCCGGCAGCAGACCCTACGACGCAGCCAAGTGTTCTGTCTGGCAAGACGCCGTCCGGCACGGTGCCAATCTGCCGGCCAGCCAGCAATATGACAGCGCCTACTGCGCGGCTTCAGCTCACGTAACGATCCTGCACTTCTGGTACTTCGGCATCGGCTGGGCGGCGCTTGCCCTGGTGGTGGGCTTCTTCTTCTTCTGGCGCGCGGAGACAAGGTACGGCCGTGGCTGAGCCGATGGTCGTCGTCGACGATCTGAACATCGTCTACAAGGTGTATGGCTCTGGCGGTGACCGCGGCAGCGCCGCCACCGTCTTGCTGCGCGCGCTCGGCCGCAAGACCCGTGGCAACATCCGCGAGGTACATGCCATCCGGGGCATCTCGTTCATCGCCTACCGCGGCGACGCGATCGGCGTTATCGGCCGCAATGGCTCGGGCAAATCCACGTTGCTGAGGGCGATCGCCGGCCTGCTGCCGCCCGAGGCCGGCAACGTCTACACGACCGGCGGCGCTTCGCTGCTCGGCGTCAATGCCGCGTTGCTCGACGACCTGACCGGCGAGCGGAATGTGGTCCTCGGCTGCCTCGCGATGGGCATGACGAAGCAGGAAGCCAGGGCCAAGTTCCAGAGCATTGTGGAGTTCTCCGGTGTCGGCGACTTCATTAACTTGCCGATGAAGACGTACTCGTCCGGCATGGGTTCCCGCCTCCGGTTCGCTATCGCCGCCGCCAAGCATCACGAGGTGCTGCTCATTGACGAGGCGCTGGCTACCGGCGACGCCGAGTTCCGGGTGCGGAGTCATAACCGGATCAACGAGCTCCGGGCTGCGGCGGGCACCGTGTTCCTGGTCGCCCACAACCTGGAAGAAGTCGAGCTGACCTGCAACAGGGTGATCTGGATGGACCGCGGCCAGATCGTGATGCAGGGTGATGACGTCATCGGCATCGTCGACAAGTACATCGACGCGTCAGGTGGGATACCTGTCGAACGAGACCCGGTTACCGGGAAGCGGCTGCACCGGGCGGTCGGCGGGGAGAGCTAGCCGCCGGCTGGAGTAGCGGCCGCCGTCGGCAGCCGAAGGCGCATCACAGTGCCGCCGCCCTCGTTGCTGTGAGCCGCGATCTCGCCATCTTGTGCCCTGGCGAGCTGGCGGACGATGTACAGGCCGAGCCCGATGCCGCCGAACCGGCGCCGGTCCCCCGTCTCCGCTTGCACGAACCGCTCGAACACCCGCTCGCGGTCCGCCGGCGGGATGCCGATGCCCTGGTCCGCGACCTCTACCACGATCGACTGGCCGTCTACCCGCGCGCGCACCGTGACTGCGCCGCCTTCGGGTGAGTACTTGAACGCGTTCTCCAGCAACTGTCCGATGATGATGTCGGTGGCCATCGGATCGCCGTAGGCAGTCGGCAGCTCGCCGGCCATATCGATCCCGAGCGTGTGCTGATCAGACAGTGGCTGGAAGGCAGTCACCGCAGCGCGCAAGAGCGCGGCCAAGTCGAACGGGCCGTTGCTCACCTGAAGCTGCTCGGCCCCGGCCCGGGAGCCCAGCAGCAGCTGCTCTACGAGCCTGGCCAGCGACCCGGCCCGCTCGGCGATCGTCTGCACCGCCGCCCGGCGGTCGGCATCGGCAAGCTTGTCCCAGCGGTTGGCGAGAGTGCTGGCGAAACCCTGGACCACGGTGATCGGCGTCCGCAACTCGTGACTGGTGGTGGCCAGGAAGAGGTCCTTGGCCTCCTCCAGCTCCTTGGCTGCGGTGATATCCCGGAAATCGAGTACCTTCTCGCCGCGGCCGCTAAGGCCGGTACAGAGCAGGTCTATCCAGCGACCGTTGGCGAGCTTATGGGTGAGCTTCTCGCCCGGCGCGGGGAGCGGGAATGGTGGACGCCTGCCGGTGGCCAGGTCGGGAGACAGGCCAGTGAGCCGGTGCGCGGCCGGGTTCCATTGTCGGACCAGGCCATCAGAGTCCAGCACTGCGATGCCATCCGCGCTGGCGTCGATCACCGCGCGCTCGTGTGCACGCTGCCTGACGACCTCCTCGAAGGCGGTCACGTTAGACAACGCGACGCTGGCGTGACCGGCCAGCAATTCGAGCAGCTCCAGCTCGACGTGGCCGACCTTGCGCCCGCTGTACAGCGCGTAAAGCGCACCGAACGGACGACCCGCGACGTGCGACAGGCTGAGCGTGATCGTATGCAGGCCCGGCAGCGCGGCCCAGATCAGGTCGTCGAAGCCGCCGGAGTCGCTGGTAGCCATCAGCACCGTCTTGCCCGACCGCATGAGCTGACCGACCATGCTGCTCTGCAGGTCAGCCGTCCGGCCGCGCAGCTCCGCCGGCAGACCGTCCAGGCTGACAAGGCGCAGCCGGTCCTGCTCGATCAGCACGAAACCGCCCGCGTCGGCCCTGGTGAGCTCGCGAAGGCTGGCCGCGATGCGGTCAAGCACCGCCTCAAGCTCAAGCTGCGCGTTCATGTCCGCCACCACGTCACCCAGGCGGCGCACAACCCTGGCCCGCTCAGCCATGTAGTGCCTGACCGGCTCGTCGTCGCGGCTGCGATGGCAGACGCAGACCCAGCCGATCATCTCGTCAGCACTGTCCACCATCCTGCTCGCATCGATCCGCAAGTCCACCACCGAGCCGTCCTTGCAGGTCCGGCGCGTAGCGAAAGACACCTGGCCACCGCTGGCCACCCGCTCGAGCACAGCATTGTGCTCGGCTCGCAGTTCCTCCGGGACGAACGGCGGCTCCAGGCCGACTACCTCGGCCGCCGTCCAGCCGAACAGCTTCTCGGCGGCTGGATTCCAGACCGTCACGCGACGGTCGGCACCGATAGCGATGATCGCGTCAGCCGCGCACTCGATCACGGCGCGGGCAGTGCCGTCAATCCGGTCCCTGTCGCGCTGCGGCACCGCGAGCTTCCAAGCCACTGCCTCATGGTGCCAGTTGAGCCACGCACAAAGCGGTGAACTGCGCAAACTCAGCGTCTGGAACCAACTGGGACCGCCGCACGTCCAATGGCCATGACGCCACCGGCGCACTACGCGCGGACACGGTCAGGTTCGGGTCGGTTGCTAGCGCGTTGCGCGGTGGTCGGGACGTTCGGGCTGCTCGCCGCCGCATGCGGCAGCACCGCGGCGCCCGGCAATGCCGGGTCGACAGGGCCGGCAACCAGCGCGCCGGCTGCAAGTAGCAGCGGGCCGGCGACAACCGATGCGGCCAAGACCTCGCTGGAGGTCAGGTTCAGCGGATCACCGACCACCGCTCCGGCGCACTACACGCTGCGCTGCGACCCGGACGGCGGCACGGTGGCTGATCCGGCCGGCGCCTGCGCCAAGCTGATGAGGGGAGCCAGCCTGTTCGCGCCGCTGCCCGCTCATGTCGCATGCCCGATGATCATGGCGAATGCCGGCCGGGCAACGGTGACCGGCAGCTACCTCGGCCGCCCGGTGCACGAAACCATTGTCGACGGTGGCTGTGATCTGAGTCGCTGGGCCAAGCTGAGGCTGATCTTCACCTAGCCGGCCCGCCAGCCAGCCGCTCAGCCAGCACAGCTACTTCAGCAAGCGCGACAGCCGCCGGTCTGCCAGCGGCTTGCCCCCGGTCTGGCAGGTCGGGCAATACTGCAGGGCGGAATCGGCGAACGAAACCTCGCGGACGGTGTCGCCGCACACCGGGCACGGCTGGCCGGTTCTGCCGTGTACCCGCAGGCCGGCCTTTTTCTCCTTCTTCAAATCGCTCGCCGCGAGCCCGTCAGACCGCCCGATAGCTTCGCGGAGCGTGCCGATGATCACAGCATGCAGGTCAGCGACCTCGTCCGGGCTAAGGCTGGAAGCGAGCCGGAACGGCGACATCTTGGCTGCATGCAGGACCTCGTCGGAGTAGGCGTTGCCGATCCCGGCGATGAGCTTCTGGTCCCGCAGCACCCCCTTGATCTGGGTCCTGCGGCCAGCCAGCAGCCCAGCCAGCACCTCGGTCGTGAACGCGGGATCCAGCGGTTCGGGACCGAGCGAGGCGACACCCGGGATCTGTTCGGTATCGCTGACGAGATAAACCGCCAGCCGCTTCCTCGTCCCCGCCTCGGTCAGGTCGAAGCCAGATCCGTCGGCGAAGCGGACCCGGAATGCCAGCGGGCCCTTGCCCGGCCTGGCTGGCGCGGCCGGCAACTCGTCACGCCAGCGCAGCCAGCCGGCCCTGGCCAAGTGCGTAACCAGGTGCAGCGCTAGCCCGCCTGCAGCCGGCGTACAGCTCAGGTCGAGGAACTTTCCGCGCCGAGAGACACCCGTGACGCGGGCACCATGCAGCGCGGACAGCGGCGGGTCATAGGTCTTGAGCACTGAGAACTCGGCCACGTCGGCACGGTCGATCTCGCGACCGACAGCGCGCTCGCGCAGGCCGGCAGCGAGCGCCTCGACCTCGGGCAGTTCCGGCACGCTATCGATTCTGCCTGATGAGCTCAGCTCGCAGCGCCAATGCGGTCAGTCACCATGATCTCGGTCACACGGCAGCAGCCGGGTATCCGGCACCAAGCCGCGCCAGCCAGGGCCAGAGATAGCACCCTGATCCCGGTGACAAGGACAGCGCTTGCGGCCTAAGCTTCGGCCAGCCAACCGACCACGCAGCCGGGATGCGTACGGCGGCGGCCTGACGTTAGCACACGTAAGCGGGGAGTGGGCGAGGAGGGATTTGAACCCTCACGTCCTCTCGGACACACGGACCTGAACCGTGCGCGTCTGCCGTTCCGCCACCCGCCCCGGGAGCAGCAGTCAGGTTAGCACGTCCGCAAGCTATCCCACATCGCCGATACGATCGGATACGGCAGGGAGAGGAGGGCGCCACGGTGGGAGTTCTGCAGCGCTTTGAGCACAGGCTCGAGGGAATGGTAGAAGGTGCCTTCGCACGGGCGTTCAAGTCCGAGTTGCAGCCGGTCGAGGTCGCTAGCGCAATTCAGCGAGAAATGGACGACCGGGCCGCCATCGTCGCTCAGGGCCGGACCCTGGTGCCGAACGACTTCGTGGTCGAGGTCGCCGAGGATGACTACGCGCGGCTCGACGTCTACGCCGACAGTCTCGGCATCGAGCTTGCCACGCTCGCCCGCGAGTATGCCAAGGAGCAGGGCTATTCCTTCGTGGGACCAGTCCGGATGCGGTTCGAGGGCGTCCGGGACCTGACGACCGGCACCTTCCGGATCCTCTCCGGCGTGATCCGTGGCACGACTGTCGAAGATGGCGAGATCCGCCGCCCGGTCAGTGACCTCCCGCAGCCCGCAGGCGGTTTCCGCGGCAACCCGCGGTTGCTCGTCTCCGGCCCCGAGCCTGGTCCCGATGGCAGCACTCAGCGGACGTTCGAGATCGCTACGCCACTGATAATTCTGGGCCGGGGCACCGACTGCGACCTGCGCCTGGTCGATCCCGGCGTGTCCCGGCACCATGCCGAGATCCGGGTTGAGGACGGCGAGGTCGTCCTCGTCGACCTCGGCTCGACGAACGGGACTTTCGTCAACGGCCAGCCAGTACGGCGAGTTCTGCTCGCCGACGGCACGCAGGTCACCCTCGGTCGGACCACTCTGGTCTTCCGCCGGGACAGCATCTACTGACGGGAACTGCCGCGAACCGCCGAAGACCCGCCGCGAAACTCGCTGCCACGCCAGCCAAGGACTCATGACCCGATGAATGCGCTCGAGCTCACACTCATCAGGATCGGGTTCCTCGCTGTCCTGTGGCTCTTCGTCATCGCGGCCGTCGGCGTGGTCAGGACTGACATGTTCGGGCCAATCAGCCGGCGGCGATCAGCTGGCCGCCAGGTCACGCCGCCGCGGCAACCGAAGCCCAAGCCCAAGCCGGTGCGGCCGGGCAGGTCCATGCCGCAGCAGCTGCTGGTCACTGCGGGCGCGCTCGCGGGCACCAGCCTCGGGCTCAGCGACGAGCAGATCACCATCGGCCGGGCCGATGATGCCACGCTGGTCCTCAGCGACGACTACGCTTCGACCCGACATGCCCGACTGTTCCCGCAGGATGGTCAGTGGCTGGTTGAAGACCTCGGCTCGACCAACGGCACCTACCTGGACCGGCAGAAGGTGACCCGGCCGACTCCGGTGCCCATTGGCGTCCCGATCCGCATCGGCAAGACCGTTCTGGAGCTGCGCAGATGACCCTGGCACTGCATTACGCGCTCCGCTCAGACGTGGGGCTGCTCCGCGAGGGCAACGAGGACTCCGCATACGCCGGCCCGCGACTGCTGGCGATCGCCGACGGCATGGGTGGCCACGCAGCCGGCGAGGTCGCCAGCGCCGTGGCGATCTCTGCCATCGCGCCGCTCGACCGGCAGAACCTCATCAGTGACGATGACATGCTGAACGCGCTGGCCGATGCCGTGGCCGGAGCGCGCGCCACGCTGCACGACATGAGTGCGTCCGACCCCGCCGTCGAAGGCATGGGAACCACGCTGACAGCCATGCTCTGGGCGGGACCCCGGGTCGCGGTCTGCCACATCGGCGACTCCCGGGCATACCTCCTCCGCGACGGCGACCTTTACCAGATCACCCGTGATCACACACTCATCCAGTCGCTCGTCGATGAGGGCCGGCTCAGCCCGGCCGCGGCAGCCAATCACCCCCAGCGGTCTCTGATCATGCGGGCACTGCAGGGCAGCACCGACGCCGACCCGGACCTGGCCATGCACGACGCCATGCCGGGTGACCGGTACCTGCTCTGCTCCGACGGTCTCACCGATGTCGTCGCGGACGAGGCGGTCCACCACATACTCAGCACCGTCACGGACGCCGAAGACGCGGTGAACGAGCTCATCGCGCTCGCGATACGGAACGGCGGTCCGGACAACATCACCTGCATAGTCGCGGATGTGGTGGACACCGTTGCCAGCCCGGTGCCGCCGAGCACGGAATCCAGACTGGCCGGAGCAGCCGCCGGCGGCGATGTCAGCACCTTGCTGCAAGCGGCCATCGACAATGACCCGGCTACCGCAGGCGCGAACTTTCAGTCACCGCCGCCGAGCGCGAGGCTGAACGGGCACCGCGGCCGGGCCAGCGCGAAACCAGCCGACGAAGACTCGGCGGATGACGACTTCGACGTACCCAGGCGGCGGTGGCCGGTAGTGACCTCTGTCCTGGTCGTGCTGGTAGTCCTGATCGCCGCAGGCCTTTACTTCGGTTACCGCAACATCCAGGACAACTACTACCTGGCGGCTGACGGATCACACGTCAGCATCTACCGCGGGATCAGCCAGAAGATCGCGTTCCTGAGCCTGTCCAGCGTCTACAAAACGACCGGCGTTCTCACCAGCGAGGTGCCTACCGACCTGAGCCTTCCGACGACGCCGACCACCCTGGTCAAGACCCAGGCCACGCTGGCACAGATCACGAAGGATCACACCTGCGACGTGAGAAGCCAGCAGCTCGCCGCATGGGAATCCCTGTCCGCCAGCAAGCAGGCGGCGGCCAATGCCGCCAAGGCTAAACGGGTCAAGAACAAGAAGATCAAGATCCCGTCAACCGCGATGCCGCCCAAGCCCGTGCTGCCGTCCTACTGCCCGGAGACCGGGTGACCTTCCCGGCGGACATCGAGCAGCCAGTCCCCATGCCGCGCAGCCGGCGCGGGGCTGAACTGCTCATGCTCGGCTTCGCCCTGGCCGTCGTGCTGTTCGCCTACGCCGCTGTCGGTCTCGGCCTGAAGGGCAAACTGCCGCCTGGCCTGCCCACCCTGGTCCTCGTCTTCGCGGCGCTCATGCTGGCGGCGCACCTCGCGGTCCGGCGCTTCGCGCCGTATGCCGACCCGCTGCTGCTGCCGCTGGCCGGGCTGCTCAACGGCCTCGGCTTGGTGATGATCTACCGGCTCGCCGAGTCTGGCCGCAACGGCAATCCGGGCCTCCAGGTGGCTGACATGTCGGCCTCGGCTACCTCCACGCAGCTGCTGTTCACTGCCGTCGGCATCCTCGCGATGGTCGCGGTACTGCTGCTGATCTCCGAGGCCCGGGTGCTCCAGCGGTATACCTACACGCTGGGTGCGGTCGGCCTGGTGCTGCTCGCGATACCGGCCATGCTGCCTGCCAGCCACAGCGTTGTTAACGGCGCCAAGGTCTGGATCATCCTGGGCGGCGGGCTGTCGGTCGAGCCGGGCGAGTTCGCCCGCCTTGCCCTCGCGGTGTTCTTCGCCGGGTACCTGGTGGCGAAGCGGGACGCACTGGCGCTAGCCGGCCGCCGGGTCCTGGGCATCGACCTGCCCCGCGCGCGGGATCTCGGCCCGGTACTGCTGGCCTGGGCAGCCAGCCTGCTCATCCTGATCTTCGAGACCGACATCGGCACGTCAGCGCTGTTCTTCGGCATGTTCATCGTGATGCTCTACATCGCTACCCAGCGCACCTCCTGGCTGCTGCTCGGGGTGCTGTTGTTCCTGGGCGGCTCCTGGCTGACGGCACTGATGTTCCCCCATGTGATGGAGCGTTTCACTATCTGGCTGCACCCCTTCCAGGGCAGCAACCCCTATGGCATCGCGTTCCAGCCGGTCCAGGCCCTCGAGGGGATGGCATTCGGCGGGCTATTCGGCACTGGCCTCGGCCAGGGCCAGCCGTATCACACCCCGCTAGTCCAGAGCGACTTCATCTTCTCCGCGTTCGGCGAGGAGCTCGGCCTGGTCGGCGTCATGGCACTGCTGCTCGTCTTCGGCCTGCTCGTCCAGCGCGGCCTGCGGGCTGCCCTGGCGGTCAAGGACCCGTTCTCGAAGCTGCTGGTCGGCGGCCTGTCATTTGTGCTCGCGCTGCAAGTGTTCGTGATCGTGGGAGGTGTGAGCGGCCTCATCCCGCTGACGGGGGTAACTACCCCGTTCCTGTCCCAAGGAGGATCTTCGCTGGTCGCCAGCTGGATACTCGTCGGAATCCTGATCAGGGTGAGTAACTCTGCCCGCAAGCCTGCCCCGCAGCCGATCCAGGACGAGGGCATGACGCAAGTGGTGCGGGCCGCATGAACCGCGCGCTGCTGAGGATCTCGCTGGCCTGCCTGGCCATGTTCGTCTTGCTGCTGCTCAACATCAACTACGTGCAGGCATTCGAGGCCAGCAAGCTCGCTGGCAAGCCCGGCAACATCCGGGTCTTCGACCAGCAGTTCACCTACCAGCGGGGCGCGATCATTGCGGCAGGCGACCCTAAAGAGGTGACGATCGCCGAGTCCCGGCTGATCAAGGGAACCGACGTCTACCAGCGCTATTACCCTGCGGGGAAGGTGTACGCACCGGTCACCGGGTACGACACGATCTATAGCAAGTCCGGCATCGAGCAAGCCGAGAACGGCCTGCTTGCGGGCACCAGCCCGCAGCTGGCCGTGCACAACCTCACTGCGCTGCTGACCGGCAAGCAGAAGCAGGGCGCCACGGTCGACCTGACGGTCAGCCCGGCCGCACAGACTGCGGCCTATAACGCGCTGACCAGTGACGGCGGCCATGCGGCGGCTGTGGTGGCCATCCAGCCGAGTACCGGGGCAATCCTCGCGCTGGCCTCGTACCCGACGTTCAACCCGAATGACCTCACGACCTTCGACGGCACCACGCTGAACAAGGTCGATCAGCGGCTGCTGACCGAGCGCTCCCAGCCGCTGCTGAACCGGGCGATTCAGGAAACCTACCCGCCGGGCTCGTCGTTCAAGATCGTGACAAGCTCGGCTGCATTCTCTACCGGCCTGGTCAAGAACACGAGCACGCTGGTGAACGCGCCGGAGCCGCTGCGCCTGCCGAACGGCAACAACCTGATCAACGACGGCGGCGAACTCTGCGGAGACGGCCACCCGCCGATCATCCAGGCGTTCTATATGTCCTGTAATACGGCGTTCGGCGAGCTCGGCATCAAGCTCAAGGGCCAGGTGCTGCGCCAGTACTCGAGCCGGTATGGCATGAACCAGCCGCTGTCCATTCCGCTGCCGGTCGTGCCCAGCGTGGTACCGGAAGGCGTAGGCGTGACCGACCCGTCGCTGACCGCCTTCACCGCGATCGGGCAGTACAACGATGAGGTGACCCCGCTGCAGGAGGCCATGCTCGCGGCGACCGTGGCCAATCACGGCACGCTCATGTACCCGTACCTGGTCCAGCAGGTCCTCGGCCCCGGACTGGCTGTGATCCAGCGTACAAACACCAGGGTGCTCAGCCGCGCCGTTTCGCCAACCGTGGCGTCCGATTTGCAGTCCATGATGTACCAGGTCACCCACAACCCCGGCGGGACGGCATTCGCCACGGCAGGACCGCAGGCGACAGGGGGGATCACCATCGACGGCAAGACGGGCACGGCGCAGAACGGTCTGCGGAACGGTAACCTCGATGACGCCGTCTTTACCTGCTTCGTGCCGGGCAGCGGCGGGCAGCCCTCGCCGATCGCAGTTGGTGTCATCGTGCAGGGCGGCGGGTTCGGAGCAGACGCGGCCGCACCCATCGCCGTTAAGGTCATCAAGGCCTACCTGGGTGCGCATTCATGATCACCCGAACTGAAGGCGGCCGCAGGAAGCCGGGTGCGTGGTCGGAGAGCAACGCACCGGGCAGGGAAAGTGGCTGGTGCTCCGGGCTGACAAGGTGGTCGCAGCCCCCGATAAGCAGGACGGTAACGTAAGTGCGCGACATGACTCAGCCTCGGCTGCTCGGCGGCCGCTACGAGCTCGACGGCATCGTCGGGCGCGGCGGCATGGCCGAGGTCTTCAGGGCCCGCGACATCCGTCTCGACCGAATTGTCGGGGTCAAGACGCTCCGTGACGACCTCGCACGGGACCAGACCTTCCAGGCCCGGTTCCGTCGCGAGGCGCAGTCCGCGGCCTCACTGAACCACCCGTCGATCGTCGCGGTGTACGACACCGGCGAGGACATGGTCGGCAGCATCCCGGTTCCGTACATCGTGATGGAGTTCGTGGACGGGCGGACACTGCGTGACCTGCTCAGGGACGACCGGAGGCTGCTGCCTGAGCGAGCGGCGGAGATCACTGACGGGGTTCTGCGCGCACTGGACTACAGCCACCGCAACGGCATCGTGCACCGCGACATCAAGCCCGGTAACGTCATGCTGACCAGGTCCGGCGACGTCAAGGTAATGGACTTCGGCATTGCCAGGGCAGTGTCGGACTCGCAGCTGACGATGACGCAGACCGCTCAGGTCATCGGGACAGCCCAGTACCTGTCGCCCGAGCAGGCCAGGGGCGAGCGGGTGGACGCGCGCAGCGACCTGTACTCGACCGGCTGCTTGCTCTACGAGCTGCTGACCGGGCGGCCGCCCTTCACCGGGGACTCACCGGTCGCCATCGCCTACCAGCACGTTAAGGAAGAGCCGCTGCCGCCCTCCCGGGTCGACCCGGAAGTGCCGGCCTGGGCTGACGCGATCGTCCTCAAGGCGATGCAGAAGGACCCCGCCGATCGGTACCAGTCGGCCGGGGAGATGCGCAACGACATCCAGCGCGCGCTGTCGGGTGCCCCGGTGGCCGCGCCGATGCTCGGCGCGGCGTATGCCGGGGGCCGCCGGCCCACTGGTGCGCCCACCCAGGTAGCTGGCCGGACCGCGGCGATTCCGCCCTATCTGTACGGGCCGGAAGACGGTGGCCAGGGCGGACCGCCCCAGCGGCAGCGGCGCGCCTGGCCCTGGGTCGTGCTGGCGGTCGTGGTCGTGGTGCTGATCGCGGCGATCGCGCTGATCAAGTTCATCAACGGCGGCACCAATGGAGTCGCGGTGCCGAACGTGGCCGGCGACTCAGTGGCGGCGGCCAGGACGGCCATCAACAGCGCAGGCCTCAGGGTCCAGGGAGTGACCGATAAGCCGAGTTCGTCCGTCACGAAGGGCCTGGTCATCTCGACCAGTCCTGCCTACGGTGCGACGGAGCCGAAGGGCACGGCGATCACCATCATCGAGTCCAGCGGGCCAACGGTTAAGACCGTTAATGTGCCCACAGTGACCGGCGAGACCAAGGGCGTCGCTGAGAACAAGCTGAAGGCGGCCGGATTCAAGGTGCTGGTGAACACCACGACGGCAGCTGGATACGCGCCCAATACGGTGGTGAACCAGTCGCCACTCGGTGGTACCCCCGCGAAGCAAGGCAGCACAGTGACGATCAGCGTGACCGCGAAGGCGCTCAAGGTGCCCAACGTGATCGGCGAGACGCAGCAGGCGGCAATGAACACGCTGGATGCCCCGCCGTATAGCTACCAGGTCATTCCGCAGCCAGGCGCAGGGCCAGGCGGCTACGGGGTCGGCACTGTCTACGCCACCAGCCCCGCCGTCGGCGCTCCGCTCGCGGCGGGCTCGCAGATTACGATCTACGTGGTTGAGGCGGCTAGCTCCAGCCCGACGGTGACGCCGAGCACCTCGCCATCAACCTCGCCGTCGCCATCGCCGTCGAGCACTCCGCCCTTCGGCCAGAACCAGCCCGGCAAGGGAAACGGCCAGGCGGGGTAGCCAGGCTGGGGTACGCGGTGCGCCCATGGCCCTAGACCAACTACGCTTACGGCGATGGGTGCGCTAGGGTCGGCGTGCCGACTCGATGGCCTACCGTCGGCGTGCCCTAAGCAGTCACCTTCCAGGAGTCGACCGTGCCGAAGTCCCGCGTCAGAAGCAAGGCGGTATATACCCCTCCGCCCCGGTCCGCGAAGGCTAGGGTCAGCCCGCCATGGCTGGTACCGGTGATGCTGGGCTGCCTGATCGTCGGCCTGGTCTGGATCGTGGTCTTCTACGTCAGCCAGCAGCAGTGGCCGGTCGGTCCGATCGGCGCATGGAACCTGGTGGTCGGCTTCGCCTTCCTTGTCTCGGGCGTAGTGCTGTCGACGAAGTGGCGCTGAGGCCTGTTCCGGCGGTCTAGGCCGCCCGGGCCGCTAGAACAGCCGGCCCTGGTAGAAGGTGAACGTGCCCAGCAGCATGTGGTTCCTGACCAGGACTATGGCGATGAACGCCACCACCATGGCAATGGTCGCGGCAACCTGGATGGCGGTCCGGTTGTTCCGCGGGGCGTAGGCATAGGCGGCGGTGAGCAGCCCTCCGGCGACCAGCCCGCCGACATGCGCCTGCCAGGCGATCTGAGCGACGGAGAAGCTCAGGGCCAGGTTAATGACGATCAGCAGGACCACCGGGCGGACGTCAGCCTGCAGCCGCCTCGCGAGCACGAACCACGCGCCGAACAGCCCGAAGATCGCCCCCGAGGCACCGGCCGCTAGCTCGAACGGCACTAGGCAGTAGATCAGGATCGAGCCACCGATCCCGCTAATCAGATAAACGCTCAGGAAACGGGCATGTCCCAGCACCCGCTCCACCGCCGGGCCGACCACGAACAGCGCCCACATGTTGAACGCGATGTCCAGGAAGCCGAGGTAGCCGACGCCGGGCGGCGGGATGAAGGCGCTGGTGATCAGCCGGTACCACTGGCCTACGGCGACACCGACTACCGGCCCGCCCTGGAAAATCCTGCCCGCGCCGATCATGGACCAGTCGTAGCCAAGCTGGGAGTGTGCCAGCTCGATGAGGTACAGAACGACGTTCAGGCCGAGGAGCGTCCAGGTGACCTTGGCGTCGGCCGTGACAGCCCCGCCGAAGCGGCCGGCCGCCTGGCGCACGCCCCTGTTGCCGGACCTGATGCAGTCGACACACTGGTGACCGACGGCTGCAGGCCGCAAGCAATCAGGGCATGCGGGCCGGCCGCAGCGGACGCAGGACACGTATGTCTGCCTGCCCGGATGGCGATAGCACACGGGCGGCGCGGCCTGACCCTGGTCCGGCGAAGCCTGACCCTGGTCCGGGGGGATGGCCATGACAAATTCCAGCCTATTCGGTCTCGTCGCGGCCGATCTCGACAGACTCCAGCACCACGTCGTTGACCGGGCGGTCGCCGCGGCTCGTCTGCACCCGGCTGATCTCGTCGACGACATTGCTGCCATCGATGACCTCGCCGAAGATCGTGTGCTTGCCGTTCAGCCACGGGGTCGGGACCGTGGTGATGAAGAACTGCGAGCCGTTGGTGCCAGGGCCGGCATTCGCCATCGCCAGCAGATACGGCCGGTCAAAGGCCAGATCCGGGTGGAACTCGTCGGCGAATTTGTAACCGGGGCCGCCGGTTCCGGTACCGAGCGGGTCGCCGCCCTGGATCATGAAATCCGGGATGACCCGGTGGAAGATCGTTCCGTCGTACAGCGGCGCCTGAGCCGTCTTACGGGTCGCCGGGTTCGTCCATTCCCGCGTTCCCTCGGCAAGCTCGACGAAGTTACGTACCGTTTTCGGTGCGTGATCAGGATATAGCCGGATAACCACTGGCCCCCGGCTCGTCCGCAGCGTCGCGGTCAGCGTATTGCTCATACCGGAATCCTGCCACGCCCCGCATGTGCTCTCGCCACTCTGGCCCGACGAGCGGCCACCGAGGTCGTGATTGACCATGCCCGCCAGGGGAAGGGGTCGCCCTGGAGAGAACATCCAGGAGGTCTTCGTGTCTGTTCTGACCAAGAAGCACTCTGCCGACGCGCTTCGCTTGCAGGCCGTCCAGGCGGTCCGCGACGCCGGGCCGCTTGCCAAAACCGTGCCGCTGGCACAACTGGCTGCCTTGCAGGCTCAGCAGGCAGCGCAGCAAGCTGTTCCGCTAGCCCGGACGGCGGGCACGTCCATTCAGCATGGTGTCGACGACGCAGTGGCCTGGGCCACACCGAAGGTAGATGCTGCCCGGACCTGGGCCGCGCCACAGCTCGAGCAGTCCGCCCGGACAATCAGCGACAACCTCGCGCCGATGATCTCCGGCGCGCTGATCGCCGCGGCGCACAAGATCGAAGTTCCGAAGCGGAAGTCTGGACAGCGCCGCCGGCTGCTGACCGGCTCGATCCTGCTCGCCGCCGCCGCGGGCCTCGCAGCGGCCGTGGCCATGCGCCTGCGCCAGCAACCCCAGGGCTTCTCGGGCGCGAGCGCCGTGGGTTCCCCCGCAGGGCCGGGACCCGACAGTGCCCGCATGGAGGCGGGAACGGGCTTGGGCTTCGAGACTGACGACGGCCCCGACCCGGACATGAACGGCCACTCGACAGTCACCTGATAGCCGCTCCGCCGTCGCTGGCCTGGCCGTGACATATGTCATGGCCAGGTCAGGATCCGGGGTGCATGACGCCTGCTCGTCCGGTGTCTAGCCTGGCAGCATGGTTCTGCTATCCGCGGCCGGCCAGGGAGCTACTGACCAAGAGGCTGACGGCCCGTGGGCTGCTCGCAGTCGCAGGGTGCTGATCAGCCTGGTGCTCGGTTTCCTTTTGCTCGCGCCGGCCTTCAAGATCGCGGTGCACGGACCGCACAACGGCCTGCAGTGGTTTCAGCTCACTGGCGCGGTCGCGCTGGCCGCCGTTGTCATCCCGGGGGTCCTCTCGGCGCAGCCAGCCGAGAGGCGCCAGACCCAGTGGGCCCGGCTTGTCGTCATCAGCTCCCTGGCACTCGCCCTGTTCGTGGTCGGCGGCCCGAACTGGCTGGCAATGGTTGCCGTCGCCGCGGCGGTCAGCGGCCGGTTCACTCGCAATCCGGTACCGGTCATCGTGACGGTGCTGGCATTCATGCTGACCGGCTTGATCCTGGCCTCCGTCAATCACTATGAGTCCGGCAACGTCGTCTCCGTCTTGCTGATCGCGCCGCTGGCCGCGCTCTTTGCCTACAGCGCGGCAGGACGTGCGGAGACGCTCAACAGACTGCGGCGGACCCGGGCAGAGCTGGCCAGGGCGGCCGTCGCCGAAGAACGGCTGCGGATTGCCAGGGACCTGCACGACCTGCTGGGCCACTCGCTCTCGCTGATCACGCTCAAGGCGGAACTGGCCGGCCGGGTCCTCACGGCCGACCCGGATCGCGCTGCGAAGGAGATCAGCGAGCTCGAGTCGGTTGCACGGCAGTCACTGGCGGACGTGCGCGGCGCGGTAGCCGGCTTCCGGCAGCCTGACCTGGCCGGTGAGCTCGTGGCCGCGCGCCAGCTCCTGGACGCCGCAGGTATCGCCGCCAAGATCGGCTCTGCGGAGAGCACAGCATTGCCCAGGGAAGTCGACTCCGCACTCGCCTGGGCTGTCCGGGAGGGTGCCACGAACGTCGTCAGGCACTCGACGGCCACTCAGGTCTCCATCACGGTGACCGTCGAGCAGGCCGCAGCGGTCGCGGAGATCTGGGACAACGGCGAGCCCGTGCCAGGCGATAAGACCGGGCCAGACGATGACAGGCCGCTGCGCGCCGCTAGTCCGGGCCCGGCGGCGGCGACAACCGGGCCAGACGGGCGTGCCGCGCTGGTCCTGCCGCGTCCGTCGTTCGCCGGCTCGGGGCTTGCCGGGCTGACAGAGCGCGTCCGCAGCCTGGGCGGCGAGATCGCGGCCGGCGCCGTCAGCGGGCATGGCTTCCTGCTCCGGGTAGCCATCCCGGTCGCCGCGCAGGCGTGACAATGGGCAGATGACGGTGCGGATCATGATTGCCGAGGATCAGACAATGGTCCGCCAGGCGCTGGTAGCGCTGCTCGAGCTTGAACCGGATATCGAGGTGGTAGCCGAAGCGGCAGATGGCGATGAGGCACTCGCCATGGCCGTTAAGCACCATCCTGACGTTGCCGTCCTGGACATTGAGATGCCTGGCCCAAACGGCATCGAGGTGGCGAGCCAGCTCGGCCGGTCCGGTTTCGGTGGCAAGGTCATCATCGTGACGACCTTTGACAGGCCCGGCTACCTGCGTGCCGCGATGACGGCAGGAGCCAGCGGCTTCTTGCTCAAGGACGCCCCGGCCGCTGACCTCGCGGCCGCCATCCGGCGAGTTGCCGTGGGTGAGCGCGTCGTCGATCCGTCCCTGGCGGCCGCGGCGCTCGCGCAGGGAGACTCGCCGCTGACCGACAGAGAGACCGACGTCCTCACCGCCGCCGCCAACCACGATGCCGTTGCTGACATTGCCGCCCGGCTGCATCTGTCATCCGGCACAGTGCGCAATCACCTGTCCGCCTCGATCCAGAAACTAGGTGCCCGGAACAGAGCAGAAGCCGTCGAGATCGCGCAGCGGAAGGGCTGGTTGTAGCCGGTGCTGCTCGACAGCGTGGTGCGCACATCGGCTGCGGTAGCTGCCACACCCGGCCGACTGGCCAAGATCGATCAGATAGCGGGCCTGCTGCGGAACGTCCAGCCCGACGAAATCGCAGTGGCGGTCTCCTTTCTGTCCGGGGACCTTACCCAGCGGCAGATCGGTGTCGGTTACGCGGCTCTGACTGACCTGCTGGGCGGCTACGGGCAGCGCGACGAAGCTGCGCGTGCCTTGCCGCCGCCGCCCGAATCGGCAACGCTCACCCTCGGCGAGACTGATGCCGCGCTAGGCCAGATCGGCGCGCTCACCGGACAGGGTTCGCAAGCTGAGCGTCGACGGCTGCTGGCCGGCCTGCTCGGCCAGGCCACTGACGCCGAGCGCCAGTTCCTGGTCCGGCTGCTGTCCGGTGATTTGCGGCAAGGCGCCCTCGACGGAGTGATGACGGACGCGATTGCCAGGGCAGCGGGCGTTTCCTCGGTAGAAGTCCGGCGCGCCCATCAGCTGAGCGGCTCACTTCCTGCTGCCGCGGCGGCCGCCCTCGGCGCCGCCGACTCCGCAGCCGCATCGGACGCGCTGGGGGCGGTGGGTCTGCAGGTCGGCCGGCCGATCCGGCCGATGCTGGCCGCTTCCGCACCGTCGGTTGCCGCAGCGTTCGGCCGGATCTCCCCGGCTGCGGTGGAGTGGAAGGTGGACGGCATCCGGGTGCAGTTGCACCGGCACGGACCGCAGGTCCGGGTGTTCACCCGGACCCTCGACGACATCACGGCCCGGGTGCCCGAGCTCGTTCAGGCCGCGTTGGCGCTTAACGTCACCGCCGCCGTGCTAGACGGCGAGGCTGTCGCGCTTCGCACGGACGGCCGGCCCCTGCCGTTCCAGGTCACCTCCGCCCGCGCTGCCAGTCAGTCGGGCACGGCCCAGCCGGACGCGGACGGTCAGCCTGGCCTCGTGCCGCTCGCGCTCTTCCTGTTCGACCTGCTGCACCTCGACGGAACGGATCTGCTGGAGCACCCGGCCGATGACCGCTACGCGAGGCTGGCTGCGATAGCTCCGGCCGAGCTAGTTATCCCGCGGCTGGTCACTGCTGACGTCGCAGCCGCCGAGCAGTTCTTCGCTGCAGCCATCGAGGGCGGGCACGAAGGCGTGGTGATCAAGTCCCTCGATGCCCCCTACGGTGCAGGCCGCCGCGGCAGCGAATGGATCAAGGTCAAGCCGAGGCATACGCTCGACCTGGTGGTGCTAGCTGCCGAGTGGGGTCACGGCAGGCGCCAGGGCTGGCTGTCTAACCTGCACCTCGGCGCGCGCGACCCGGTCACCGGCGGGGCTGTGATGCTTGGCAAGACCTTCAAGGGACTGACCGATGCGCTGCTCACCTGGCAGACCGAGCGCCTGCTCGAGCTTGCGGACCCGCCGCAGGACGCGCTGGAGAGGCCCCGGCACGGAGTCGTTCGGGTCAAGCCTGAGCTAGTGGTGGAGATAGCGTTCGACGGAGTTCAGGCAAGTACCAGGTATCCAGGTGGCGTGACGCTGAGATTCGCCCGGGTGCTGCGCTACCGGCCAGACAAAAGCCCAGCTGAGGCAGACACTATCGACGCGGTGCGCGCGCTATGGTCGGGCGACGACCTGGACGCCGGGAGCTAAGCCGAAGGGATTGCAGCAGGTGCGTACGGTGTGGCTGGATGACGACGGGGCTTGGCGCACGACCCTGCGCGGGCGCCAGGTGCTCGCCGACCCGAGGATCAACAAGGGCACCGCCTTCGGCGACCCGGAGCGGGCCGCGCTCGGCCTCATCGGCCTGATCCCGGCCGGGCACCTGACGCTCGACCAGCAGGCAGCACGCATCTACTCGCAGTTCCTCCGGCAGGCCTCCGACCTTGCTCGCAACGTGCTGCTCAACGAACTGCATGACCGGAACGAAGTGCTGTACTACCGGGTGCTGGCCGATCACCTCAGCGAGATGCTGCCGGTGATCTACACGCCAACGGTCGGCCAGGCGATCGAGCACTACAGTCACGAATACCGGCGGCCGCGTGGTGTGTACCTGTCGGTCGACGAACCCCAGCTGATCGAGCAGTCGCTGCGTGCGTTCGGCCGGCCGGAAGAGGATATCGACCTGATCGTGGCCACGGACGCCGGCGCCATTCTGGGCATCGGCGACTGGGGCGTTGGCGGCATGAGCATTGCCGTCGGAAAGCTGGCTGTATACACAGCCGCGGCCGGCATTGACCCCGGCCGGACGCTTCCGGTGATGCTCGATGTCGGCACCGACCGGCAGACGCTGCTGGACGACCCGATGTACATCGGCAACCGGCACCCGCGTGTCCCGGCTGATGAGTACGACGCCTTCCTGGCTGCCTTCGTCGCTGCGCTCCGCGACGTCTTCCCGCGAGCGTTGCTGCACTGGGAAGACATGGGCACCGCCAATGCCCGCCGGCTTCTGAGCCGGTATCGCGATGAACTGCCCAGCTTCAATGACGACATCCAGGGCACTGGCGCCGTCAACCTCGCCGCCGTGCTCGCGGCGGTCAAGGCCACCGGGACCGAACTGGCCAGCCACCGCATCGTTATCTTCGGCGCCGGCTCGGCTGGCACCGGGATCGCCGACCAGCTAACCGCTGAGCTGACGGCTAGCGGGTTGGCCGGGCACGAGGCCAGAGCGCGCTTCTGGGCCGTCGACCGACACGGCCTGGTTGTCGTCGATGCTGACTGGGCCACAAGTGATCAGCGCAGATACGGCCGGGAGCCTGCCGAGGTAGCAGACTGGCAGCGCGACGAGGTGCTGGGCGGGATCCCGCTCGCCGAGGTCGTCCGGCGGGTACACCCGACGGTGCTGATCGGGACGTCGGCCCGCGGCGGCGCGTTCACCGAGCAGATCGTCAAGGACATGGCGGCGCACGCCGACCGGCCAGTGATCATGCCGATGTCCAATCCGACCGAACTGGCTGAGGCCAGGCCAGCCGACCTGATCGAGTGGACTGGTGGGCGAGCCTTGGTTGCCACCGGCAGTCCGTTCCCGCCGGTCGACTATGCCGGCACCCGGTACGTCATCGGCCAGGCAAACAACGCACTGGTATTCCCCGGCCTCGGCCTAGGCACTATCGCTGCGTCCGCGTCCAGGGTCACCGACGGCATGCTCAGCGCTGCGGCTCACGCCGTGGCGGGCCTGGTCGACGCCGGCTCACCGGGCGTACCCCTGCTGCCCGAGGTCGCGGCATTGCGCGACACCTCCCTGGTAGTCGCCGTCGCGGTCGCCCAGGCGGCTGCCGCTGACGGCGTTGCCGGCCGCGAGCTTGCCGATGACTTGCCAGCCAGGGTCCGGGCCCTGATGTGGCAGCCGGTCTACCGGCCCGTGCGGCCAGCCTGACCGGCCCAGCCTGACTGGCCCAGCCTGACCGGCCCAGCCTGACCGGGCCGACCCGACAGGATCGCGCGATTATTCCGTCAGGCTGGGCCTGAGCATCGCGCTGACCGCTGCGATCGCTGCTGCTCGCACTGCCGACATCCCAGCTGCCTTCGTCGCCCAGCCCTGCGACAGGACTGCGACGAGCAGCTCGTGACCGCCCCGGTCGATCACGCCGATGCTGTTGACCACGAAGTGGCGCGCGTCTTGCTGCCACCCGTCACTGACCGCGTACCTGGTGCCCGGGCTGGCGGCAGCGGGCACGCCCCAGCGCCGGGTGGCGGCCACCTTGCCCATCAGGCGTAGCTCGAAGTCACGGCAGTCTGCGGACAGAGCGGAGTGGCCGGTAGTCAGGTCGGCGAGCAGTTGCAACTGGTCGGCGACAGTCGTGCTGGTGAGAGCCCACGTGTCAGCGGCTCCGGGGATGGTGTGCCGGAGCCTGAGCGCCCGGTTGGCCTGCGCGAGTCCCGGGCCACGGCCGATCGCCTGCCAGAGCCTGGCCGCGGCCGCGCCGTTGCCCGTGCCGATCATCTGAGCTGCCAGGTCGGCATCCTGTGCGCTGACCTCCGTTCCGGCTTGCTGCTGCCTGTACAGCAGCGCGGCGAGAAGGTCAGCTCTGGTGGTTCCGGCGGCATGGTAGTGCTCGCTGGCGTGATACACGGCTTCGGCGCCGGTAGCGGTATCGATCACGCCTGCCGACAACTGGCCGGTGCCGGGGTGCAGCGTGGCGCCCAGTGCCCCAGCCAGCCGCTCGCTCAATACTTCAGATCGCCGTGCCCGCCGCGTTCCCGTCGTCCAGCCGGTTGATCCTGTCAGATTCCTGCAGGCCGGGGTATGCGGATCGGCCCCGGACCCGATCGGGTCCGTCCGCGCACTCGCGGCCACGTGCAGGCGGGTGCCGGCGCGAGCGCCGGATTTGGCGGCGATGACAGAAAGCCCGACGACGAACCCTGCCATGGCCATAAACATCAGAACGAACGCGAGGCGTTCCGATATGCGCAGGCTCCCGGCATGCGCTGGCCCACGCCTCACCTGGATCTCCGGTGCACAGCTTCCCCCGCCTGCCCATCTGACCCCGCCCGCCCGTCTGACCCCGCCGAGCCGCCGCACGCCCACCGCTGCTGCGCGTGCCGTTGTCGGGTGGCTTTAGTACAGACATGTACGGACGGAGCTTTATTGCTTAAATTCCCCCGCTGTTTTCAAGCTATTGACCGCAATGACAATATCAGCGGTCCGAAATTGATCCGGAGCACCTCAGAGGCGGAGTTCTTAAAACGTTATGAGCGCGCGAGCAGTTGCCTCTGAATAATTGTCAGGCAATGGCATGTGCGCGGCGCATTTACCAGGCTTCGCCTGTCTGTCCCGGTAAGACCCCGACCGTCTCAGAGCGCCCGGTGCCGCGCACTGGCAGCTGGCGGGCGGGCCGGGCGGGCCGGGCCGTTCTGCCCGCGCTCCACGTCGACGTGGGAGATAGCCATATACGCGACCGCGATCAGGATCGGCACCGTGAGAATCATGGCAACATTGGCACGGCCCCAGTCCAGACCGCCAAGCCGGTGCGGTACGCCAAGCCAGTCGGCGACTGAGGCGCCGAGCGGCCGGGTGAGCGTGTAGGCGAACCAGAACGCCAGCACGGAGTTCATGCCCAGCTTCCAGTGCGCGATCAACGGGACAGTGATCAGCACCAAGAACAGCACGGCCGAGCCGAAGTACCCGATTTTGAACGTGGTGGCGGTCAGGTCGCCGAGCGCGGTGCCGAGCGCGAACGTGGCTATGACCGTGGCCCAGTAGAACGCCTCGCGCCGTACGGTCGTGATGCTGTGAATCGACAGCGTTCCTTCAGTGCGGTACCAGGTCACGAAAATGATCGCGAGTATGACCGCATAGAGCACCGTCGTGACCGTGTACGGCAGGCCCACGACTATGTGCAGGCCATCTGCCGCCATCGTGCCGGTCACGCTGACCGCGACTACTGCCAGCCAGTAGATCCAGGTGCGATACCGGCGGGTACGGAACTGCAGGGCTAGCGCGACAACGATCAGCAGTGCGCCGAATGCGCCATCCACGAACGTGCCGTAACGGGCGTACCCGTAGTCGGACAGCGCCTCGCCCATGCCCGTGGAAGCGATCTTCGCGATCCAGAACGAGACGGTGATCTGCGGCACCTTGGTGGCGAGGACCCACTCTCGCTGCGCGCTCAGGCGGCCAGCAATCTCTCCACTGGTCATGGCCGCCAGGATGCCATATTCCAGGCAGTAGCCCCGCCTGCCTTTACGAGATCTTTTCGGGTCCAAGCGCGCGGGCCGCCAGGCTACCCTTGGCACGTGTCTTCGCCCGCCGAGGCCGGCCTGCGGCCGCCGCGCTCAGTTGCCGCCGCCGTGGACCGCGTCAGGCAGGCCGACAGCGTCTGGTGGCTCGTCCTGGTGGCAGCTGCTTTCACAGTGGCGCAGCTCGCTCTTGTGGTCCCCAGGCTCGGGCTCAGCTGGGACGAGACCGTTTACATCAGCCAGGTCAGCAGTCACGCCCCGGCGTCGTTCTTCGACCCGGCCCGAGCGCGCGGGATCCCGCTCCTGGTCGCGCCGGTCACCCTGATCACCTCGTCGGTCCTGGCACTGCGTATCTACCTGGCGGTCGCGTCCGGCGCCGCCTTGTTCCTGGCCTTGCTGTGCTGGCGGCCGCTGCGGCCGGCCTGGCAGCTGGCCCTGGCCGGCGTGATGTTCGGCGGCCTCTGGACGACCCTGTATTACGGCCCGCAGGCCATGCCGGACCTCTGGGTGGCGTTCAGCTCCCTGGCCGCGGTCGGGCTGTTCCTGCAGGCCGCCAGCCCGGCAACCGGCAGCAAGAGCGCCCCGGCAGAAGCCAGCTCACCGGCGGCAAAGCCGGTTCGCTGGCGCGCGCTCACCGCGATGGCGATCTGCGTGGCGATCGCCGCGCTGGTCCGGCCAGGCGACGCGCTGTATCTGGCCGCGGCGCTCGGGATCGCGGTTATCGCGGTCCGGCAGTGGCGGCGATGGCAACTGCTCGCAGCGGTAGTCGTCGGATTCGCGGCCGGTGCGGCCGACTGGGTCATTGAGGCTTACGTCCGCTTCGGCAGCGCGCTGAACCGGCTGCACGAGGCAGGTGCTGAGCAGGGCGGGTTCGGCTTCCATTTCGCCATCTGGGACGAGCTGCGCTCGGTCAACGGCCCGACGCTGTGCCGGCCGTGCACCGTGGGCTTGCGCTACCCCGAGCTGAGCCTGTGGTGGCTCGCCCTGCCGGTACTGGTCGTCCTCGGCGGCTATGCCGCCTACCGCGCCGGACGGCTCGCCTCCTCAGTACTGGCAGCGGCGTGCGGGCTGAGCCTCGCCTTCCAGTACCTGTTCCTCATCAACTACGCCGCGCCCCGGTTCCTGCTACCTGCTTACGCACTGGCCGCGATCCCGGTCGCCGACGCTATCGGCGGCCTGCTGACCGGCATTCAGCGCGATCTTCGGGGACCGGCCGCGTTGCTGGTCGCCGTCGTGCTCGGTGTCCAGCTGCTGATCCAGGCGACGGTACTCGAGCACCAGGTCGCGGAGAAAGTCAGCTTCTTCGGGGACTACAAGCGCATCGCCAGTGACTTGCGCTCCCTCGGTATCCGGCCACCCTGCCTGGTCAAGGGCGTTCAGGACATCCCGGTCGCGTTCTACGCCGGCTGCGCTTCGGCGCCCGGGTTCGCCGTCGGCCAGAAAGTCACCGAGCCGGTCGCGGTACTCGTGGCGCCCGGCCAGCCGCCGCCCGCCTACGCCCGCGGCTGGACCCTGCATGAACTTCCGGGCATTCAGTCGCAGCTACTGAAGGTGAACGCCTACGTAGCGCCGCGCGGGCAGGCCGGGCGATAATCCGGCCGGCTGGTGGCCGCTAGCGGTACCCGCAGGCCCACGCGTCCGCTACCAGCTGGTGTAGGCCGTGCTCTGGCTGCCAGCCCAGGTCACGGCCGATGCGCTCGGATGACGCGACCAGGACCGCCGGGTCGCCGGACCGCCTGCCAGTGACCTTGGCGGGGATGTCGATCCCGGTTACCTCGCGGCAGGCCGCCAGCACCTCCAAGTTGGAGTAGCCAGTACCAGACCCGAGGTTGTAGATCTTGTGCTCAGCCGGGCTGCAGGCGGCCAGCGCGAGCAGGTGAGCGGCGGCGAGATCGCCGACGTGAATGTAGTCCCGGACGCAGCTTCCGTCGGCAGTCGGGTAGTCGTCGCCGTAGATGCTGACCGGCCCCGAGTGGTCTCGCGCGATCTTCAGGATGTTCGGGATCAGGTGCGTCTCGACCGTATGCCGCTCACCGAGCCAGCGGCCGCCTGCGTCCCGGACGGCTCCGGCCACGTTGAAATAACGCAGGCTGACGGCCCCGAACCCGTGCAGGCGGGCGTATTCGGTCAGCGCGGTGTCGACGGCGAGCTTCGACGCGCCGTAGGGGTTGGTCGGCCGGGGCGGGGCGGTCTCGCCGACCGGCACAGTCTCCGGCTCGCCGTAGACGGCCGCGGTCGAGGAAAAGACGATGGTTGCGACGCCAGCCGCGCGCATGCCGTCCAGCAGCGCAAGCGTGCCGCCCAGGTTGTGGCTCCAGTACAGGGCAGGGTCAGCTACCGACTCGCCTACCAGTGACTTGGCGGCGAAGTGCAGCACAGCGTCAACCCCGCCTGCTAGCACGGCCGCAGCCTCACCGCGGAGATCACCCTCGACGAACCGGGCACCCGGCGGAACCGCGTCTGCGTGACCAGTCGACAGGTCGTCCAGCACGGTCACCTCGTGACCGGCCGCGACAAGCTGCGCGGCCACCACGCTGCCGATGTAACCCGCACCGCCAGTGACAAGTAGCTTCACGTGTCCTCCCGTTCGACAGCCACCCGCAGAGGATAACCGGACCGCGAAGCTCCAATTAGTAAGGCCAGCCTTATCAGTATAGGCTTAGTTTGTGCGCAAGGAACTTGACGTCAACGAGGTCGCCGGGGCCTTGCGGGTCGCCCTCGGGCTGCTGGCCCGCCGGATCCGCCAGCTCAAGGCCGAAGGCGAGATCACGCTGCCGGAGAGTTCCGCACTTGCCCGGCTCGACCGGGGCGGGCCGGCCACGCCAAGTGAGCTAGCCAGGCAGGAGCAGATCAGCCCGCAGTCCATCGGCGCCACGCTCGCCGGGCTCGAGGCACGCGGCCTGGTCGGACGGCGGCCCGATCCGGCCGACGGCAGGCGCACGGTCATCTCGATCACCGCCCGGGGCCAGCAGATGCTGGGCGACCGCCGGAACGAACGGACGCTGCGGCTAGCCGAGGCTCTGTCTTCCGGCTTCACCGACGCCGAGGTTGACCAGCTGATGGCAGTCGTCCCGCTGCTAGAGCGACTGGCGCAGAGCATCTGATGGCGGGACGCAGCCACGACGCGACGGCCGCGCTCCCGGTAACTGCCGGAACAGCCAGCGCCGGAACAGCCAGCACCGGAACAGCCAGCACCGGTGCAGCCAGCGGAGGGGACGACCGCTACCGATGGGTCGCGCTGGCCAACACGACCGCGTCGGTCTTCATGTCGGCGCTGGATGGCTCGATCGTCATCATCGCGCTGCCGGCCATCTTCCGGGGCATCCACCTGGACCCGCTGTCCGCAGGCAACATCTTCTACCTGCTGTGGATGATCATGGGATACCGCCTCGTGCAGGCGGTCCTGGTGGTCACGCTCGGCCGCCTCGGCGACATGTTCGGCCGGGTGCGGATCTACAACGCCGGCTTCGCTGTGTTCACCGCCGCTTCGATCCTGCTGTCGTTTGACCCGTTCACGGCCCGCGCCGCGGCGCTATGGCTGATCGGCTGGCGAGTGCTGCAGGCTGTCGGCGGCTCCATGCTCATGGCGAACTCAGCCGCGATCCTTACTGACGCCTTCCCGCCGGACCGGCGAGGCTTCGCGCTTGGCCTGAATCAGGTGGCCGCGATCGCCGGCCAGTTCGTCGGGCTGGTCGCCGGGGGTCTGCTCGCGGCACTCGACTGGCGCGCGGTGTTCTGGATCAACGTGCCCGTCGGCATCTACGGGACGGCCTGGGCGTACTTCAAGCTCCGCGACAAGGGCGAGAGGCATCGCAGCCGCATCGACTGGTGGGGCAACGTGACGTTCGCGCTCGGCCTCGGCGCTGTCCTGGTGGCGCTCACCATCGGGATCCAGCCCTACGGCGGCCACACGATGGGCTGGACCAGTCCGGTCGTCATCGGGTTGCTAGCCGGCGGCATCCTGCTTCTGGTCGCGTTTGCCCTGGTCGAGACCAGGGTGGCAGATCCGATGTTCCAGCTGAGCCTCTTCAAGATCAGGGCCTTCACTGCCGGAAACGTGGCCGGCCTGGCCGTAGCGATTGCGCGAGGCGGACTGCAGTTCACGCTGATCATCTGGCTGCAGGGAATCTGGCTGCCGTTGCACGGCTACAACTACAGTGATACGCCGCTCTGGGCGGGCATCTTCCTGCTGCCGCTGACCGCGGGCATCCTGATCTCGGGGCCCATCTCAGGTGCGCTGTCCGACCGGTTCGGCGCTCGCGGTTTCGCGACCGCCGGGATGATCATCTTCGGCGCCAGCTTCATCGGCCTGATCATCATGCCGGTGATCTTCCCGTACTGGATATTCGCCTTGCTGACCTTCGCCAACGGCGTCGGCGGCGGAATGTTCGCGGCACCGAACTCAGCCTCGATCATGAGCAGCGTGCCCGCGCGGCATCGCGGCGCAGCGTCCGGGATGCGCGCGACCTACCAGAACTCCGCCACGGCCCTGTCGATCGGGGTGTTCTTCTCGCTGATGATTGCCGGCCTGGCCGCTAGCCTGCCGCACACCCTGAGCCGGGGCCTGGAGCAGCACAGCGTCCCGTATCCAATCGCGCGGCAGGTAGCCGGCCTGCCGCCGGTGTCTTCGTTGTTCGCCGCCGTCCTCGGCGTGAACCCGGTACAGCACATGCTGGCCGCCGCAGGCGCGCTGTCCGCGCTGCCGCAGTCCAGCCGTCAGATCCTGACCGGACGCGAGTTCTTCCCCCAGCTCATCTCAGGACCGTTCCATCAGGGCCTGGTGATCGCCCTGAGCGTGTCGGCCGTCCTGGCCGCCGTTGCCGCCGTCGCATCCCTGCTGCGCGGCGGTCGCTACGTGTATACCGATCCATCCGGAACAGCCACCGCGAACGGAGCTGCAGTGACCGTTACCTCTCCCGCCATCGAACCCGCCCGTACCGCCCTGCTTGTCATGGACTACCAGGTTGGGGTGTTGAACCGCATCCCAGGCGCGGACGATCTGCTTAAGCGAGCAGCGGAGACGATCGAACAACTCCGCCGCCACGGCGTCCAGATCGGCTTCGTCCGGGTCGCCTTCGAGGACGCAGACTACGACGCGATCCCGCCAACGAGCATGTTGTGGAGCCGGGTCACATCGGCCAGGAACGACTACCACGCCGACTCGCCGCTTACGGCGGTCCACGCGCAATTGTCACCGCACTCTGACGACATTGTCGTCCGCAAGACGCGGGTTGGCGCGTTCTCGACTACCGATCTGGATAAGCAACTCCGCGATCGCGGCATCGATACGTTGCTGCTCGCGGGACTCAGCACGAGCGGCGTGATGCTGTCCACCGTCCGCGACGCGCATGACCGCGACTACCAGGTCTTCGTGATTGCCGACCTGACGGCCGACCCGGACCCGGACGTGCACGAGTTCCTGACCGGGAAGATATTCCCCCGCCAGGCTCGGGTGATCACGGCGGCGGATCTGGACACCATGCTGGCGACCGAGAATCAGCTCACTTCTTAGGCCGCACTCCAGCTGTCGACCTCAGCCCGGCTGGGCGGATTAGCTCCCGGCCGGGTGCAGGTGATCCCGGCCACGCGGCCGGCGTCGCCGATGACATCTGCCAGCATGACTGCGTCGTCGAGCGCCGTCAGCCGGCCGGGCTCGAGCAGGTCCCGCCTGGCCAGCGCGTCGAGCAGACCGCTGGTAAATGCGTCACCGGCGCCGACCGTGTCCGCGACGGCAGCGGGGAAGGCCGGGCGACTGACCGGCGCGTGTCCTGTTACCCATCCAGTCGCGCCATCAGCTCCCATCGTGATGACGACGAGTCTCGCACCCAGATCCAGCCACTTGCCGGCCACGGCTCCGGGGTCTGCATTCTGCCCGTACAGCCAGTCCACGTCGGCCGAGCTGGCCTTGACCACGTGCGCGTTGCTGACCGACTCCTCGACCTGCCGTCGCGCAACCGCTGTATCAAGCTGCAGAGAGGGCCTGACGTTGGGGTCGTAGCTGACGAGCACCGAACTGCTGCGGCGCACACTGCTGATCGCCGTGGCAATTGCCTCGTCGCCAGGAGACAGCCAGGACGCCAGTGAGCCGAAGTGGACGGCGCGTGCACTGCCTGGCAGGAACGCAAGCTCGTCCGCCGTCCAGTGAAAGTCAGCGCCAAGCGAGAACTCATACGTGGCCTGCCCGCTGGCCAGCTCCACGAGCGCGATCGTGCTCGGCTCGGCAGCCGCCACGACGTACCGGAGATCGACCGCTGAGCGTTCGAGATGCCGCCGCAGCACAGTCCCGAACGGATCGGCGGACAGCCGGCCGGCGAATGCGGTGCGCTGGCCCAGCCTGGCCAGGCCCACCGCCACGTTCAGCGGGCTGCCGCCGGGCCTGGCAATCGCCGACCCGTCTGCGGCGGGGCCGGTGAGGTCGACGATTGCCTCACCAATCACCACGAAGGTCAGCTGGTCTCCGCCGTGCACAGCCAGACGGTACCGGACGCCGACGGCTGGGTGAACCCGGCGATGCCTGGCACACGGCCGGCTGGTGACGGCGTAGTCCGGGCCGGGCGAAATTCGAGTGCCCGCGGGATCCCGCCGCAGTAGTGTCGGCCGGTGCCTGACTTCGTGAAGCGCCGCGGGCAGCCTGCACCCGGATCGATCCCTGCGGCATTGGACATCTTCCGCAGCGAGGTGCGGTTCTACCGGGAGATCGCGCCCGTTGCCGGAGTCAGGGTCCCGGCTTGCTACCGGGCTGAGGCGAACGATGACGGCACCTTGCTCGTGCTGGAGGACCTGTCGGACTGGCAGCCAGGTGCCGACCCAGTCCGTGCCGCGCGGCTGTTGTCGGAACTGCACGAGCGGTGGTCCGGGCGCGCTGCAGCGCGCTGGCCGTGGCTGCGGCCCGTTGGCGCGGCGGCCGACTTGGTCGCCGGGCTATACGACCGGACCTGGCCCGCGCTGGCCGGCCGCGCGGACATTCCGCCGCCGGTCGCCGAGATCGGCAGGCGGCTGGTCGGTCAGGTCTGCGTCAGCGAGCAGGCAATCGACGGTGCCGGACCGATCACGCTCGCGCACGGCGACGCGTCCGCCGCCAACATGCGGACCAGCGCTGACGGCGAGATAGTGCTGCTGGACTGGGAGGACGTGTCAGCGGCACCGGGCATCTGCGACCTCGCCTGGTTGCTGTTGTCGTCAGTCCCGCCACCCCGCTGGGACGAGGTAATCGCGTCCTACGGCACGCAGGCAGGCCTCGCCCGGGTCTTCCCCGCAATCCTGGTTCAGGGCCTGCTCAGCCTGTCGGACCATCCGGACGGCTCCGCCGAGGCTTCGCGTTGGGTCGCCCGGCTGATGTGTTCGGTTGAGTACCTGCGGTTGCACTAGCCGCTCGTGCCTCCCAGTCGGGCTTAGTCAGTGCGTACTCGACCTCGCCATGCTCGGAGCCGTCAATGATGTCGGGGCCCTGGTATGCGGTGGTGCCCACGAGCCGGAGCCCGCACTTCTCCATCACGCGGCGGGACGCGGCGTTGACCGTCAGCGTGTGCGCGAACACCCGCTCGACGCCAAGCTCAGTGAAGCCCATGTCGATCAGGGCGCGGGACCCCTCGGTGGCGTAGCCCTTGTTCCAGGCCGCCCTGCGCAACCGGTAACCCAGGTCGACGTTGGTGATGTCGCCGTCGCTGTCAGGTCGGAAGTGAAACCAGCCGAGGAACTCTCCGGCCGGGACGGACTCGGCCGCCCAGGTGCCGAGCCTGGCGAGCCGCTCGTACACGCCGAGATGGAACGGGATTAGCTCGTCCCGGATTACTTCGCGAGGTGTCGGCCTTCCGCCGTTGATATACCGCATCACCTCTGGGTCGTCGTTCAGGTCAAACAGATTGTCTACGTCGTTCACTGTGAATTCGCGCAAGGCGAGCCGCGGTGTCTCCAGGATGACCTGCATGGCACGAGTATCCCGGTGCGCAGGCAGGCCCCGCGACCGGGCAGGTTAGGTCAAGATTCCGCTGCCGAGCTGTCGATTTCCTGGCTCATCGTTCGTCTTACTGCGTAACCATGTGGTACTGACGAGGAGGACGGGATGAAGTACATCATGCTGATCTATCAAGGCGACGCGCTCGAGCGGCAGGCCGCGCTGCCTGAGGCCGAGCAGAAGCAGGTCTACGCCGACTACCAGGGGATCAATGAGACGCCCGGCGTCACCCCTGGGCTGCCGATGGGGCTGGCCGAGAACGCGACGACCGTGCGGGTCGACGGCGGCAAGACCCTGACGACCGACGGACCGTTCGCCGGCATGAAGGAGGCCGTCGGCGGCTGGTTCATCCTTGAGGCCGACGACCTCGACGCGGCCATCGAGGTGGCCGCTCGTGTCCCGGCAGCACGCTATGGCGGCGCCGTCGAGATCCGCCCTTCGGAAGTGTATTGGTAACGACGCTCGATCAGGTCTTCCGCGAGGAGTGGGGCCGCGTCCTGGCCGCCTTGATCGGCTTCCTCGGCGACTTTGACCTCGCCGAGGAAGCCGTGCAGGACGCGTTCGCCATCGCCGCTGACCGGTGGGCGAGCGACGGCGTCCCCGGTAACCCGCGCGCCTGGCTGATGACGACGGCTCGGAACCGGGCGACGGATCGCATCCGCCGCGACCGAGTCCTCACGGCCAAGCTCGGCCTGCTCGCCCGAGATCGCGCCGAGGTACCGATGAACACGACGAAGTTTCCGGACGAGCGGCTGGAGCTCATCTTCACCTGCTGCCACCCGGCACTCGCAATCGAGGCGCAGGTTGCGCTCACGCTACGTACCCTGGGCGGGCTCACGACCGACGAGATCGCCCGTGCCTTCCTCGTACCGGAGCGCGCGATGGCGCAGCGGCTGGTGCGGGCGAAGCGAAAAATCAAGGCGGCTGCGATCCCGTTTCGCGTGCCACCGGTTCACCTGATCCGCGAGCGTCTCGACGCCGTCCTCGCCGTTGTTTACCTGATTTACAACGAGGGCTACGGCGGCCGCGACGAGCTCGCAGCGGAGGCGATCTGGCTGGGGCGCGCGCTTTCCGAACTGCTCCCCGACGACTCCGAGATCCACGGACTGCTCGCGCTGATGCTCCTGCACGATTCTCGGCGCGAGGCGCGGTTTTGCGACGGCGAACTCGTGCTGCTCGGCGATCAGGACCGGTCCCGGTGGAACACCATTCAGATCGCTCAGGGGAGCGCCGAGCTCGATCGCGCGCTAGCCCTCGGTGGCCGCGGGCCTTATGTCCTGCAGGCCGCCATCGCTTCTTTGCACGCCGAGATGCCATGCGACTGGGCGCAGATTGCGGCGCTGTACGGCGAGCTCAGCTGCCTGACGGGGTCGCCCGTCGTGGAACTCAACCGCGCTATCGCCATCGCAGAGACCGAAGGTCCCGAGGCCAGCCTGCGCATAGTCGACGGGCTCGGTCTCGACGACTTCCGCTACCTGCACTCCACCAGGGCGGAGCTCCTGCGTCGTCTCGGCCGTGCCGACGAGGCACGTGATGCCTACCGGCGCGCTAGACAGCTCACCGACGACGGCGCCGAGCGGCGCTTCCTCGACCGCCGCCTGACGGAACTTGCAGGCAGGACTGGCTCGGCTTAGCCCGAGTCCGGCTAGCTCGACGAGGCTCCGGGGTTCCGCACCGCCCGGACGGCACTGCCTCGTCGCCCGGAAACCGGGAGACGAGGCAGTGCACGTGCCGTTACCGATATGCGCTAGCTCTTCGGCCGCACCGTCGTGACCGCGGGCAGACCGCGCCCGACCTTGTTGACGGCCTTCACCTGGACGGTCCAGGTAACGGTAGCCAGGCGCTTGATGGTCACCTTGCCCACCTTCGCGGAGACCTTGACGGTCACCGTCTTGTGGTGCGCGGCGGTGAGCGTGATCACATACCCGGTCACCGAGCTGCCGCCATTATCGCTGGGAGCCTTCCAGCTGACGGTCGCACTCCGGGCGCCCGCCTTTGCGCTCAAACTGCGAGGCGCGGCTGGCGAGCTCTTGGTGTAGGTGTAGCTGACAGCCGCACTCGTCGGGGTCCCGGTGAGCGTCCCGCCGAGTGTGCTGATCGTGACCGGCACCTTCTTACCAGCGGTGCCCGACGGAGCCACTACGAGGATGATTCCGCTGGCCGTCAGCGACGGCTCGTACACGATCGCGGCTGACTTCGAGCCGAAGTGGACTGCGGTGAGCTCGGAGTCGAGCACGCCGTTGATCTCCACCAGGTTCGTGCCATGTGCTGGTCCGCTAGCCGGCCCGAGCGAACTGATGACCGGCCTGCCTGGGTAGGCCAGCGTCAGTGTGTCCGCTGACGGATCTGGCGCACTGCAGCCAGTCACACTGCAGACGAGCACGTCCGCCGGGGCCGCGAAACCCTGCGGGATCGCGACCGTCAGCGAGGTGTCGCTCTGGTCAGAGATCGCCGTGGACGTCGACGACAGGAAGTCGAGCGCACCCTGCAGTTGCACGACGACGCTGGTCACGTCGCTCAGGCCCTGGCCGGTGATCGTCAGGTTGCCTGGGTCGGCCTGAGCCGCCACGTGCTTCGAGATGGCGGTCAGAACCGGCGTGCCCGCATAGTCGAACGACGCGAGGTCGCCAGTCGACGGCAGCGGGATACCGGAGTCCTGCACCGAGATCGGAGTCGAGACCGGCTCAACAGTGCCGGCGGACGCCGGGATTCCGATGGTGAGCGTGGTCGGTGTGATCCCCAGGATGTCGAAGTCCTGGTTAGCGCCGACGCCCGCCGTTCCCACGTTCGCCCAGTCGAAGGTGAGCAGGTTGAAGCCGGTACCGGTGATCACCTCGCTGCTGGTCCCGTTCTCGCTGGCGTACGCCGGGCTGACCGAGGTGATCGTCGGCTCCGCGGTGTAGTCGTACTCATCCGGTTGCGGGGTGGCCTCGTAGCCTGTCGGTGCGACGAACACGTAGTTCGCTCCGTACTCGAGCGGGCCCTGGTAAGCCGGCAGCGGAACCGGACCTGAGCTGGTACCCGCCGGCGTGGTCACCGTCACCTGGACCGCGCATACACCCTGCGACGCACTGACCGCACACTTGCCGTCGCTGGCCGGAACCGTCACGCTCAGCTCGTTGCCGTCGGTGCCGGGAACGACGGTCAGGTTGGTCGCCGGGACATCACCGAAGTCCACCGCCGTGGCCCCGGTGAAGCCGGATCCGACGATATCGACGGTGTTGCCGCCCGCAGTCAGGCCGTCCGAGGTGCTGACGTAGTCCACCACCGGCGCGCCGCTGGGGCTCGCAGTGTACTCGTACACCGAGCTTGCCGACGGTGCGCTGGACTGGTGCCCAGCCGTTACCACCGTGACAATGGCTCGGCCAGCCGAGCCGGCCGGGTTGCCGGCAGGCGCCTGGTAAGCGGGAACGTCGACCGTGACTGCCGTTGCCGTCCATCCCCCGCTGACCACCGTCGCGTCGACATCGCCGAAGAAGACGCTGCCCTGCGTGGAGCCGAAGCCGGTGCCGCTGATGGTCAGCGTCCCGCCGCCAGCCGACGGTCCGGACTGCGAGCTGAGCGACGACACCTGCGGCGGCGCGGGGGTTCCAGTCCCGGCCGCAGCCCCGCACAGCTGGGCGTCCAGGCCTGGCGCGCCATTCGCATCGGTCACGCGCGGCGTGCCGAGACCGCTGGCGAGGTTATAACCGGGACCTGCCTGCCAGTCGACGGCTCCGCCGACGCCCAGGTTGTCGTTGTTGCCGATGGTCACGTTACTGAAGGCGGCCGCGTAGTTCGCCGCCGAACTGGACGCCACTTGGTAGAACAGCGGTGTCGCGAAGCCCAGGCCCAGACCGCCCGGCACGCTGGTGCACACGCTCGAGGCATTCATCTCCGCGGTCAGCGCCGCCCACAGCGGCGTGGACGCCGACGTGCCGCCGATCTGGTACCACCCGCCGTCGTACACGATGGTGTAGCCGGTTTGCGGGTCAGCCAGCGCGCTCACGTCCGGTGCCTCACGGCACTCCGTTCCGCTCGGCAGCGTGGTGCCCAGGCCCTGCAGATGGAAGTTATCCGCCGTACCCGATGGGTCGTTGCTGCAGGCCTCATCCGACGAGGTCTGCGCCACTGCAGTAGCGGTCTGCCACGGCGGCATAGCCCAGGCCTCGGAGATGCCGCCGCCGCCAGCGCCGCCAGCGTTGCCGTTGTTCCAGACCGTCTCCGACGGTGGCTCGGTGGCGTCGGTGATCGTGGTGCCGCCAACCGAGGTGACGTACGGCTGGCTGGCCGGGTCATCGAGCGATAGGTTGCTCGCGACCGGCGTCGAGGCGTGCCCGGCGCAGTCGTCCGATCCGTCGTCACCGGCGGAGGAGTAGATCGTCTGCCCCTGCGCGGCGGTCTGTTCGAAGATCTCGTTCTCGACCTGCAGCATGCCGGGCATACCCTCTTGCTCGGCCGTCTCGCAAAGTCCCCAGCTGCTCGACACCTGGCGGGCGTCGTCAGCCATCGCGATCGCGTTCCAGTTGTCCAGTTCGCCGATGTCGCCATTGTTGTTCGGAGCGCTGAAGACGTGGATCTTCGCAGCCGGAGCCAGGGCGGACACGTTGTCGATGTCGAGCGCCGCCTCACCGGAGCCCGGGCCAGTACCCGGGCCGCCGTCCACCAGCGTGTCGGTGATCTGGCTGGTGTGGTCGGCGCCGAAGTAGCACTGGTCGAATATGGCGACGTCGGACGTCAGGTACGGCTCGAGCTCGTAGATGTCGACCGTCTGACCTGCGCCGAGATCACCTGCGGTGTAGAGCGGGTCAAGCCCGTAGGCCGACGCCAGCTGCTGGTCGGTCAGTGCGCCGGTGGCCTCCTCGGCCTGCGCGTCGCTGCACGCCACCGGGCCGCCGGGGGCGGTCGCCGTGATGGCCGGCGCGCGGGTTTTGCCATGCTCGAGCGCCTTGACCGGGCGGAGGGCCCCCGCGTTCTCATGCACCAGCTGGTCGAGCCCGACAACCGCCTGGACCGAACCAGCGATCGAGGACGGCAGCCTGATGGCTGAGGTGGTAGCGCGGCCCATGGCGCCGCCGGCCAGGCGGACGCGCTCCAGGCCGGTGTGGAACTCAGCCGCGACCCGTGCGGCCGAGCCGGTGAAGTTCACCAGCAGACGGTTCGCGGACACTCCGGTTACCGTCAGGCCTTCGGAGCGGAGCTGGCGCTCCACTCCCGCGACAGCTTCCTTGGAGGGGCCGAAGCGGCTGGTGAACTGTCCCTTGGACAGGTAGTGGTGGTACTGGCGGGAGCGCGGGTTCGCTGTCGCGTCGATAAAGGCCGTCACAGCCGACGGATCCGGCAGGCGCATCGCCACCGCGGCCGACACCCGCGCTGAGGTGGCGACAGCCCCGACAACGCGTGCTCCGCCCGGCAGCTTCGGCGCAGCGCTCACCTGAGCGAGCACGTCCGGAGAGCTGGCCGGATGGGCAGTCTGCAGTGTGCTTGCATCGGCGGCGGCCGGCGCTGCCGCGGCGACTGCGGCGGCCAGTGCCGCGGCGGCCACATAAGCACGCCTGCGTGCACTGCGCCAGCTTCTGGTTCGAGAGTCAGGCATGGTTCCCCTTCTGATGCGTCCCCCGGCGATGACCCCGCCGCTCGAAGCACGCTGCCGTAGGAGGTCGGCTGGTCTTCTGGTACGTGAAACGGGCAGCCCGGGGCCCGGCCGCCAGAGGACATACTGGCCGTCAGGTGCATCTGTTAGCAATAGGGTGATCGGCCAAGATCTGATAATGAAATTCGCTCATCGCTGCATAGTGATCGCACGGTTACTGGACTTGGCGAATCGGCGAGAGGGACGACGGAATGAGTGCGGGGCGACGGGCCGCCGCCACAGGTTCAAGCGCCGGAAACGTTGTGGTGTCGCGAGGCGCTCGGACCCGGACACCATGGGGCTCAGAACGGAGTGCTGTCCAGCCACGCGGTCAGGATGGCCGGGTCTCCGAACAGACTCACTGACGGGTCGCTCGGCGGCAGCCGCCGCATGAGTACGAGCAGCAGGCTTCCGGCAGGCCCGGTCAGGGCGGCGTCGCCCTTGCCGTGACCCGGCTCGACGACGATGCCTTCCGGGCTGTTGCGGATCAGCCACTCGCCGGCTGCCAGGCCGGGATCGGTGGCGTGCAGGTGCAGTACGGCGCCAGCCGGCATGGCAGCCGCTCGTCCGTCCGGCTGACCGGGATTCGGTCCGCTCATCACGCCGACCCACTCATCGATCGCGTCCGCCGCCAGATCCGGTTCCATGACGGGCTGCTGACCGGCGGCCAGCTGCGCGTCGGCTAGGTGAACCAGGGTCTCCGCGGCCATCCGACGGGTCCAGAAGCTGGCCGGTACAGCCCCGATGAACGACCACACGACCTCGTCGTGCGCGTCACGCGCGGCGTCTACAAGCAGCGAGGCGCCGCCACGCAGCCACCGTGCGCGCTCCGGCAACTCAGCCGGCAGCGCCCCGTTCTTCACCGCGCGGAACGGGATCACCTCGGTTGCTCGCGTCGCCACGATCTGCGCGGCCCACCGGTGCGCACGGCCGACGTGCGTGATGAGCTGACGCATGCTCCACTCCGGGCAGGTGGGGATGTGCAGGTCAGCTCCGTGCGAGTGCAGCAGATCCGCCAGCCCGGCGGCACCGGACTCGATCTGCGTGTAGTACCGGCCAGGACTCAGCTGCGCCATCGGATTCCTTCCGCACGGTCAGGGCCGACTGCTTCGACCTCAAGTACAGCACCGGCCGGCTGAAGAATCGGTTAGCTGAAGCGGATGTGCTCCGGGTTAGGATGCTTGCCGAGGTGCGGCGCGGTCCGGAAGCTGCTCTGCGGCTCTTCAGCAACGGTGAGGGAGTACCACTTGCGCTTCTCGATTCCGCGCGGATCGGTGATCGTGCAGGAGAAGTACTTGAGCTTGGGGCGCCAGGCGCAGTAAGCCGTGGCAGCCTTGATGCCGGGTCCCGCGAGCGTGGCGCGGACCCGCTCCGCAGCACCGATAGCGCCTGCGACGGGTGCCGAGATCCTCGCTCGAGCCGCGAAGAGATCAAAAGTGATCGTGACGCGCTTGGCGACGGGATGGACCGTGGCGCCTCGCGAAGGCCTTGAAATGACGACGCGGAAGGCCAGTGAGTTCGCGCAACTGCCATCGTGACTGCTCGCGCTGGATCCGTCCGGGCAGGTCGCGCCGGTCCATGTGACGGTACGCAGGTCGGCGGCGAACAGGTCCGCACCAGCCAGGTTGGCGTTGGTGAAGTCGGCACCGCTCAGGTTCGCGCCCTGCAGGTCGGCCTGGTCGAGGTCGGCGCCCATGAGATCCGCGCCGGCGAGGTTGCAGCCGCCCCAGTCCACGCGAGGTGCAGGGGACGGCGTAACAGCACCAGTGCCAGCAGCGACGGTCGGGCACGGTACCGTGTTCGCCGCCGCAGCAGATAGCGCGTATGTTCCTGTCGCCACGACTGCTCCCGTCGCCACGACTGTCGTGACCGCCACCGCCAGCGCGCGACTACGGACGGATCTCATTGATTCCGCTCTCCATCACAAGTCGTGCCAGGGAACATAGCGGTGACAACGTATCCAAATCGATTCCGTGAACGCAACCGCTGCCCGGACGTATAGGTGATCTCCCGGGCCAGCCGAACGTCCAGACTCAGACTTGGCAGTGGTGCGGATCAGCCCGAACACCAGCATCAGTACGCCCCATCTCTGGATCGCATCGCACGCGAACTGACGGTGCAGGAGGCCGTACTAGGCCAGGTCTGGAGCCTGGCGGCGTTGTCCACACTGGCGAGGCTGGCGGAGTACCCGAGGACGACCATGTGGGCGGGCCTAACGTGACAGCACCCGAACCAGCCGTTGCTCGTCGCCGGGCCGGAATTGTTGATCCGTCTGGTGCGTACGCGCGGGCTCAAGCGGCCACGGTGACGGCCAGAAGTTGTGGTTTTCCGGTCTCCTCAGGGACGGGCTCACCGTCGGCTTGCAGGCCGGCGATGTGGACCTCGATGGCCTCCACTGCCCGCTTGCGGCATTCGTCGATCGTGGCGCCTCGGGTGAAGCACCCGGGCAGCGCCGGCACGGTGACGTAGTAGCCGCCGTCTTCCTCGGGCTCGACCACGATGGTGTAGGTGCGCATCGGATTCATCATTTCACAACACCCTCCGCAGCTCGTCCGCGGTGACGTCGGCCTGACTCAGAATCGACCGCAGGAGGCCAGGTCCGATCGTTTCCCCGGCATGCAGCGGAACGGTGACCCGGCCATCCTGAGCAGGATGGCTGAGCTAGGCATGCGAGCCCTTCATGGCGGGTTGCGATGTTCCGCGCCACGGGACTCATCGCTAACCGGCTTGGCTGTCGGGCCATGGGATCGGCTCGCTGTCCGCGGGCTCGGTCTGGTGTGCGGGCTGCAGGCTCCACGCCTGCCAGGCGGCTGCCGACAGCCGCTGGCGGGCGGCGGCGAACAGCCACAGCAGCGGCGGGCCATGCTCGGCTGCCATCGCCGGACTGTGCCGGATCACGTCGAGCTCGTTAGCGGCGGTCAGCTCAAGGAACGCGCGGATGTCCCGCTCCGGCGGGGTGCGCGTGACACCGGTGAACCGGTTCAGGAACGGCACGGGCCCGTCTTGTCCAAGGGCCGGGTATACGGCGGCCCGGTCGCAGCTGGCGTACAGGTACACCAGTGACTCGGCTCGTGGTCCGATCAGATCGGAAAGGACCGGCCGCTCCGCCAGGCTCAGCAACGCTGGGGCGTAGCCGTCGGTGCCGTAGCAGGCGTGGCACAGTCCGGCCGCCTGCACCTCCTGGCTGGCTCCCCACTTCGCGAGCAGCCCGGCGACCCGCCTCACGTGCGCATAAAGCGTGCCGCCGGGATGCTGAAGGCGGTCGGCGCCGCGTTCGAGCAGGAACTCGCGGACTGGATGCGGTTCGGCAGGCGCCGTCACCTCACGCTGTCCTGTGCGTGAACGCGGGCCTCGGCCAGCCCGCGCGGCGCCCCGGCCGCCGATGTGCGCGTGGCGGTGCCGCCGGTGGCTTGGAAGCGGGTGATGCCGTGGTTGCGGGCGAACGGATAGAGCCTGGGCATCTCGGTGGCCAGGAAGCGCGCCGGGACATCGTGGAAGATGCCGTGCCGCTTGATGTAGCTCATCGTCGCGCCGCTGCCATCGAAGGACTGCAGGAGAGCGTCGTGCTCGCCGTCGAACGCCAGCGCCCGGACATCGGCGCGGCGGCAGGTGGCGGCGTCGAAGGTGGGGCTCACGCTGACCCAGCGGCCGCCGAGGTACAGCTGGGCGTAGGCGTGCCAGGCGAACACGTCGGTGCCCATCGCTGCTAGCAGCGGCGGCGAGGCCAGGTGGTTGCGGACATCGGCAAAGCCTAGGCGGGCGGGGATCCCAGCGGCGCGGGCCAGCGCGGCGCACAGCGCAGCTTTGCCGACGCAGTAGCCGTGCCCGGCTGCGAGCACGCTGCTGGCCCGGTAGATCTCCAGGTCCTCGAAGTCGCCGCCCTCATACCGCAGGTCGCGGACGAAGTAGTAGACCGCCCTGGCGGCCTCCGGACCGCCGCTAGCGTCTCCGCACAACTGGCGTGCCCGCGCAATGATCTCAGGTTGGTCGCTGTCGATGTAGTCGGCCGGGGCGAGGTAGACCGCCATCGTCCTTGTCGGGAAACGGCCTGCGCGCTGACCTGATGCCTGATTATCGGCTGCCACGAGATATCAGCATCGGCCTTGCCCGCCGTCGTTGTCTTGCACAAACCGGCCATCACACCGTGCCTGTCAGGGGCCGATACTGAGACTCATGGCGGTCCCTCTCCGGCCGGCGGCAGCCCGGTCCCGGCCTGGCCAGCCACCGGCGCTCTCGATCTACCGCGAGTACCAGCCCGACCCGACGGTCACCGCAGCGGTTGCCTGCACATGGCAAGCCGTCGCGGGCTGGCCCCGCAGCATACGGCTGCTGCCGGATGGCTGCCTGGATCTGGTCTGGGACGGGCAGCATGCTCGGGCTGTCCGCCCGGCAGCACGGCCGGTCCGCCGTGTGGTGGGTGAAACCGCGATGGTGACAGGGATCCGGATCCGTGCGGGCTGGGCGGCCGCGGTCTTGGGCATGCCCGCCCGTGACCTTCCCTACGTCGCGGGCCTGGGCGACATGTGGGGCTCAGCGTCTGCGGGGCGCCTCGAGACTGCGCTGGCGGCAGCCGCCACCCCGGCCGAATGTCGCGACGTTCTTACCGCAGCGGTCGCGCGCCGGCTCGCCGACTCGAACGGCCCCCACGCGGCTGTGCTGGCCGCAGTCAGTCTCCTCGCCGAGCCGACCAGCGCCGCTGGCGATGCCGCCCGCCGCGTCGGGCTAAGCCCCAGGCAAATGCGTCGGCTATTCGAGGATCATGTCGGCCTGCCGCCCAAGACACTGCAGACGATCCTGCGCTTCCAGCGGTTCCGCGCATGGCTCGCGGTATCCGGGCAGGCGCAGATTCCGCTCGGCCGGGCCGCCGCTGAATGCGGATACTTCGACCACGCTCACCTCTGCCGTGACTGCGCCCGGCTCGCCGGGGTTACCCCCTCTACCCTTGTGCACGCCTCACCGGAGACGGACGCTGCGGCGCACACGACGACAAGCGCCCGCAGCTGCGAGCCAAGTGTTCGTGCAATGACCAATTTGGTGGAGCTAAGGGACTCGAACCCCTGACCCCTGCTTGCAAAATCCAGACGGCTAGTGGCTTACCGTGGCTGACCTGGCAACTTTCATCAGCGGGTCGGCTACTTGTCGGCCGGGGTCGGATGATGTTGTGGTCAGGTTGGTGGTTAGCGCTCGGACCCTGCCATCCCTCCAATAGGCGCCGCTGAATCCCCGCAAGACTCGCGGTCCAGGGTTTGCCCGGAGGGACGCGAGCGCAGCGAGCGCCCTTGACCGCGAACTTGCGGGGCTTCAGGATCGGGCGCCGGAGGGATGGCCGTTGTTGACGAACGTGGTTGCGGCGACTCGTAGCGGCGCTCAGCCAGCGCGGGCAGTACCGGGGACGGAGTGCGCGCCGACGCCGCCGTGGCCCGTCAGGGACTAAGAGCGGCAGGCGGCGCCCGGCGCGTCATGGTTCCCCGGTCCGGCGCCCGCCAGCGCGAGGCCGAGCGCTTCCGCGTGCTGAGTCGCGCCCG
>DATJNX010000012.1:0-87240 GCA_035507615.1 Streptosporangiaceae bacterium | reverse complement strand
GCGCTGGCCGCCAGGGGCCCGTTGTTCGGCGTGCCGCAGATGGTGCTCTCCAGGATCGGCTTCGGCTGGCTCGGCAACATCCTGCCTGCCGGGATCAACGCGCTGGTCGCAGGCGTCGGCTGGTTCGCGGTCAACAGCGTCAGCGGCGCGTTCGCCCTCAACGCCCTGCTCGGCTGGAACACTAAGCTCTGCCTGCTGATCATCGTGATCGTGCAGCTTGCAGTCGCGTTCTTCGGGCACAACCTGGTGCACGCCTTCGAGCGGTGGGCCTTCCCGGTCCTTGTCGTGATCTTCCTGATTGCCTCCGTGGTGATCGTCGGCAAGTCGCATCCCGGCGCGCACATCGCCGGAGTGCCGGGCGGCTGGCTGATCACGTTCGGTGCCGCGTTCGGCTACGCGGCTGGGTGGAATCCCTATGCCAGCGACTACACCCGTTACCTGCCCAGGGACACCAACCGGAAGGCCACCGGCCTGTGGGCAGGACTCGGTGTCCTCATCTCCTGCGTCGTGCTCGAGGTGGTCGGCGCTGCCGCGGCCACCGTCACGAGCCTCGACAAGTACGCCGATAACCCGACGGCCGGTTTCGTGAGCCACCTGCCGACCGGGGTCGCGGACGCGACGCTGCTGGCCATCGCCCTGGGAGCGATCTGCGCCAACGCCCTGAACGTGTACTCGGGCTCGATGTCGTTCCTGGCCCTCGGGGTCAAGCTGCCGCTGACGCTCCGCCGGGCGATCGTGGCCATCGTCTTCGGTATCGCTGGCTTCTTCGTGGCGCTGTCCGGGCTCAGTGACGCAGGCACCAGGTACAACAACTTCCTGCTGGTCATCGCCTACTGGATCGGTCCCTGGCTCGGCGTCTTCTTCGCCGACCAGTTCCTGCGCCGCGGCAAGGCAGTGGACGGCTTCCTCTTCGACCGTAAGCACAACCCGTGGGCCGGGTTCGCGGCCATGGCTATCGCGATCGGCGTGTCGATCTGGCTGTTCGCTAACCAGACCGACTACGTCGGCGTCCTGCCCAAGCACTACCCGGCTCTCGGCGACCTGACCTTCGAGGTCGGCTTCGTCCTGGCGGCGCTGCTGTATGCGCTGTTCTTCAAGCTGCAGGGCGAGAGCGCAGCGCAGGAGCGGCTGGTGATCCCGGGCGAGACGGCTCAGGTCACGGTCGGCTAGCGGGTCGGCTGGCGGGGTCGGCCGGCGGGTCTGGGGCGAAGCGGGGTCGGCTGGCGGGTCTGGGGCGAAGCGGTTCCGCCTGTCAGGTCAGGTGGCGGCCCGGTGGCTTTGGGGCTGCGGTGACCAAGTCCTGCCCGGCCAGCGGTCCTGGAACTACACTCACCCTCGAGGCTGGACACGCCCGGGTCCGGGGGGCCAGCCGCGAAGACACGCCGGACCGGCGGGTGCGGGTGAGACAGGAGGCCGTGGGCCACGTGGACGAGCGGACACCTAGCGCAGGTACCAGGCGCGCGGCCGGGGAGCTGGAAGCGGCCGCGCTAGCAGTGCTGCAGTCGGCGGGTTCGGCCATGACGCCGGCGCAGGTCCGGGACTCGCTCGGCGGCGACCTGGCGTACACGACGGTCGTTACGATCCTCTCCCGGCTGCACGCCAAGGGAGTGCTCACCAGGCTGCGATCGGGCCGGGCGTACTCTTATGCACCGGTCGCTGACGTGCCTGGGCTGGCGGCCCGGCGGATGCGCGGCGTCCTCGATGCCGAGGCGGACCGGGAGGCCGTGCTCGCCAGGTTCGTGTCCGGCCTGTCGCCGGCGGACGAGCAAGTGCTGCGCCGGATGCTGGCGGGCCAGCAGAACCCCGGCGCCGGATAGGCGGGCCATGCGCATCCTGATCTACCTGCCGATCGCCATGTCCGTGCTGGCCGCCGTCGGCGCGTGGCCCCTGGCCGAACGTCTGCCGCCGCGGACAGCAACGTGGCTGCTGACGGTCAGCGCCCTAGTCATGGCGGGAACGAGCTGTGCGGCGCTGGGCCTGCTCGCCATGGCCGCGGCCATGCGCTTCCCGGTGGTCGACTCCCTTGGCGGCATGTCGCTGCGGACCTTCACTCGCCTGTATCCGGCACCGCTGTTCGTTGGCATCGTCGCCGCGGGCTTGTTCGGGGCTGCCGCGCTTAACGCAGTGCGAGCGGCGTGGCTGCGGACAGCGGCTCTGGTAGCTGCCCATCGCGAAGCGCGCCGGCTGGCGGGCAGCGCCGCGCAGGCAGGGAGCGTTCGTCAGGCTGACGGCCTCGGCGTGGCTGATGGCCTCGGCGTGGCTGATGGCCTCGGCGTGGCTGACGGCCTCGGCGTGGCGGGCGGCGCTGACCTGGCGGGCGGCATTGGTCAGGCAGTCGGGGCTCGGTCAGCCGGCCGGCCGGGCCCTGCGGGCGACACTCAGGTCGTCACGATCATGGACGACTGCATCGACGCGTACGCGGTGCCCGGTCTGCCTGGCCGGATCGTGATCACCTCGGGGATGCTGGAAGCTCTCACCGAGACCGAGCGCGATGTCCTGCTGGCCCACGAGCGGACGCACGTGCTGGCCTGGCATTACCTGTTCGCGGCGCTAGCGCGGTTGGCCGCTGCGGCCAATCCGCTGCTGCGCCCGTTGTCGGCTGCGGTCAGCTACAGCGTGGAGCGCTGGGCCGATGAGCGTGCCGCCCTGGTCACCGGCAGCCGGACTCTCGTCGCGCACACAATCGCCAAAGCGGCGCTCGCGGCCGCGGAAGGCCCGGCCCGGCGGGCTGGCTCTGCGGCGGTGCTCGCTCGCCTGACCGGCCCGAGTCAGCTCGGCCGGCCTGGTTCGGTGCCGCGCCGGGTTAACGCGCTGCTCGGCCCGCCACCGCGGCGCAGCATTCTGCTGCTGGCAGTGACGGTTGTATTGCTGGCCGTGTGCGGTTTGGCTGCTCTGGACGCGGCGGGGGACCTGCACGCGATGGTGGAGTTCGCGCAGGCCGCAGCGCTGTCCTGAATTGTCCGTTCTGCACCGGCCTTCGCGGACTCTGACCCCCCGCCCTCGACGACTTATCATCCGATCCTGCCCTCAGTTATCAGACATAACAGCTGATAGCGCCCCTGCGCAGGGGCTGCTTCGAGTGCTAAGTCGCCGCGACACCGGGCACGGTGCTGCGACACCGGCGGCGTTGGGGCGTCTGGGCGTCAGATGGCGGTCAAGGGCGTGGCGCGCCGCCGGGAATCCGCTCCGGCTCGGTCTGCTGGTCTTCGCGCCGTTGCTGGCGCAGCCTGACGACGATGAAGGCGGCGATCGCGGCGACAGCGAGGATGGCGAGCACATACCCGGCCACCGACAGGTCATGAGCGACGCTGCGCCAGGCCGAACCGACTCCGTATCCGATTCCGGCGATCACGCTCGCATACACCGCTGTGCCGATCACGCTGAGAATCCCGAACCGGAGCGCGGGCACGCCGGTAAGGCCGGCCACGACCGAGGTGAACGAGCGGACGAACGGCAGCGCCCTGCCTAGCGGGATCGCCCAGGCTCCTCGGCCTGCCAGGAAGCGCTCGGCGCGATCGATGTCCGACCTGGTGATGAGCAGGTAGCGGCCGAATCTCTCGATGAGCGGGCGTTCGGCGACGCGGCCCACTCCATAGGACACGTAGGATCCGGCCACCTCGGCGATGGTGCCGACAATGATCACCACGGCCAGGTTGAGGTGCCCCTCAAAGGCCAGCACGCCGGCGAAGCCGAATGTGATCTCGGACGGGATCGGGACGCAGCAAGCCTCGAGGAAGCCGAACAGGATTACCGCGGCGTAACCGGCGTGGGTAAGAAACGAGTCCATGGCCGTCCTTCGCTTGCCACCCCGTTAACTCAGCGCGCGAAGGACGCGCACTGACCGCACTTCTACAGATGTGTAGATACACTACTCCAGGCCGCTAGTGCCGCAGGAAAGTGACGGGTTCCTCGGTGCCGAGCCAGCTCACCGTGTGCTGAGCGGGCGTGGCGCGGGCGAGGACTTTCCCGCGCCGCAGCACCAGCGTGCGGGGCGCTATCAGGCGCAGAGCGTCGGCCTCGGAGGGCGCGTCGAAAACGACAAGATCGGCCGGGCCGCCCGTGCGCAGTCCGTAGTCGGGGATGCTGAGGGCGGCGGCCGGGTTTACCGTGATCATTTCGATCAGCCGCTGCAACTCGGCATCGCCGGACATCTGGCCGAGGTGCACGAGCACAAAAGCCGCCTGGAGCGGATCGCCGTAACCGAGCGGATACCACGGGTCCATCACCGAATCGTGGCCGACGCACACGTTGACGCCAGCCTCCTGAAGCTGCTTCACCCTGGTCAGGCCGCGGCGAACCGGGCCGGTATCAAACCGCCCCTGCAAGACCGAGCTGTCCAGCGGGTTGGTCACCATGTGCAGTCCGGCCCTGGCGATGTTGCTGATGACCCGGTAGGCATACGCGCCGTTGTAGGAATGCATTGCCGTGGTGTGGCTCGCGGTGACCCTGCCGGACATCCCGCGCTTGATTGTCTCTGCGGCCATAACCTCGACGAATCGCGAATGATCATCGTCGGTCTCGTCGCAGTGAATGTCGACTGCCAGGCCGTGCTCGTCGGCCAGGGCAAGCGCGAATTTCACCGACTCGACGCCATCCTCTCGAGTCAGCTCGTAATGCGGGATACCGCCGATCACGTCCGCGCCGAGCTTGGCGGCCCGGCGCATCAGTTCCACGCCGCCGTCGAAGCCGAAGATGCCCTGCTGCGGGAACGCGACGAGCTGCAGGTCGATGAGGCCGCGGACCTCATCGCGCAGGTCGATCAGGGCACGCAGTGCGGTCAGCTCGGGGTCGCATACGTCGACGTGGCTGCGGATGTGCTGCACGCCGCAAGCTAGCTGCCACCGCAGCACCTGCTGCACCCGGGACTGGACGTCTTCGTATGTCAGGTCGGCGACCCGGTCGGCCCAGACCGCGATGCCCTCGAACAAGGAGCCGGAGACGTTCGGCCGCGGCTGGCCGACGGTGAGTACGGCGTCCAGGTGGATGTGCGGTTCCACCAGCGGCGGCGTCACAAGGCGGCCGCCCAGGTCAATCGTGTCGGGTGCCGCGCTATCGGTGGACTGCGCGCTACCGGCGGACACTGCGCTGCCCGCGGCAGCGGTCCCTGTCTCAGCGGCGCCGCCGATCGAAGTAATCACGCCGTCGGCGATGTAGAGATCAGTGAGCGTCCGCTGGCCGGCTAGCCGGGCGTTGCGCAGGATGAGATCGACCATCTCCCTATCATCGCGTGCCACACGGCCATGTTCCCCCGTGCCCGCCCTGGGCTGCTCGCGCCTCCGTGTGCGCAACCCGCGGGGCGAGGACTGCGCCGACACTAATCCGGAAGACGAAATATCGCTTGACGGTATATCGGCATCCGATCTAACATCGCAGGCATGCCCGACCAGATGCACGCCGCTGACGTGCACGCCGCTGACGTGCACGCCGCTGAAACTCATGCCGCCGACGGACCGCGCGCGGATCAGACAGACAGGCCTGAGATGCAGATAGCCGCGGTGCCCGCCGCGCCAGTCCGACGGAACCCGGTAGCCACGGTCCTGATTCTGCTTCTTCCGATATCAGCGATCGTCGCGGTGCTGGTTCTGATCGCGATGGCCGCGAGCGCGGCGTCTGTCACCGGGGGCTGCGGTGGTGGCTGAGCTAGTCCGGTCGACACGCCTGGTGCGCCCGGCGCCGCCCGGCGCCGTCTACCCTGCGCAAGCGTGGCTCGCCGGGACGCTGATCCTGACGCTCGGCGCAGCCGGCGCGGCGATCGCGCTTGCCCCGCCAGCCGGCGCTCCGGCGCCGGAGGGGCTGGCGTTCCTGCTCTTTGTCGGCTCGTCGGTGCACGTCGCCTCGACCGGCTGGTTCTACACAGTGCCGGACGTGCGGGCGCACATGCGCCGGCACCGCAGCCGGTACATCTGGTGGCCGATCGCGCTGATCGCCGGGGCCTGCGCGATTGCCGCCGCCCTGCCGCGGACCGCGCTCTACTGGCTGCTGCTGCCCTACTTCGGCTGGCAGTTCTTCCACTACCAGAAGCAGAATCTGGGCCTGGCCGCACTGTGCGCCGCGGCTAAGCGGCTGGTGCCGCTGAGCTCCGCCGAGCGGCGTGCCCTCACCGGCGCGGGCGTGGCGGGGATCACCGGCCTGGCCGGACGTCCGGGCCTGCTGCAGTTGCCGATCCGGCCGCCGGTTCCCGCGCTAACGCCGGTCGCAGCGATCGCGTTCGCCTGCTGCGTCGCCGCCGGGACAGGCTGCCTGCTGGCCAGGCCGCGCTCGCAGCGTCCGGCCGGCTTCTGCGTCGTCTACCTGACGGGGCTGGCGTTCAGCCTGCCGGTGTTCCTGTTCTCTTCCCCGTACGCCGCCGTGGCCGGCCTGACGGTTGCGCACGGACTTCAGTACCTGCTGCTCATGGCGCTGCTCGCGGCGGGCTCTGGGGCCAGCACCGGGACCAGCCCCGGGACCAGCCCCGGGACCAGCACCGTGGCCGGAAGCCGCGGAACCCGCACCCTCTCACTGGCGGCGTTGTGCAACATCGCGCTGCTCGGCGGCGCCGCGCTGTCGGTCGCCTCCGATCAGCTCGCGGCCGGACCTGCCCTGCGCTGGGTGTACGGGCTGTTCCTCGGCGTCGTGATGGCACACTTCGTCATCGACGCCGGAATGTGGCGGATGCGTCAGGAGTTCCCGCGCGCCTTCTTGCGGGAGCGGCTGCCGTATCTTCTTCCCGGCGACGTTCGTGGCCACGCGACGCCGGCTAAACATCCGCATGCCGATCCATCGTCCGGCGATATATAATGACGCTATGGCCGACTCGCCGCCACGGTCCAGCACGCCGGCACCGGACAGCACGCCGGCACCGGACAGCTCGCCAGCACCGGACAGCTCGCCAGAAGGCACCCCACTCGTCACCTTCGGCCGCTACGCCGGACCGGCCACGCTGATCCTGTCCAGCCTGGCCGACGGTCCGAAGCACGGGTACGCCCTGACCAAGGACATCGAGCAGTTCGCCAGCGTCAGGCTGGCTCCGGGCACCCTGTACGAAGCACTCAGCAGGCTGGAAAGCCAGGGCTTCATCAAGGCGCTGCCGAGCGAGGACAGGCGCCGTCCGTACCAGCTGACCGCGGCGGGTGCCCAGGCATTGCGCGCGCATCTTGCCGATCAGCGCAGGGTGGCCGACGTCGGGTTGCGACGACTGTCGCGAGGCTGGGGGCCGGCATGACAGCCGAGGTAGCAGGCGAGCGACGGGCCGCACGGCTGCTGCGCTGGTACCCGCCCTCGTGGCGGGCTCGCTACGGCGAGGAGTTCGCTGAACTGCTGCTGGCCGACTTCGCCGAGCAGCCAGCGAACTGGCGCCGCGACGCCGACGTGGCGGCCCACGGACTGCTCGCCAGGATCGCCGTCATCGGCCTGCTTGCGCGAGCACAACCGCCCGCTATTCAGCTGGCCACGCTCGGCTGCGCGCTGGCCACGTTCGCCGCGCTTGGCGTCGCGATGCTGGCCCAGCTCGCCACCGGGTGGCAATGGGACTCGCCGGCATCACCGTCAGTCGCCGGCGCCACCGTGCTCATGACCGTCGCGGCCGCGTGCCTGGCAAGCACCGGCCTGGCAGCGGGCGTTCCCGTCCTGGGGCGCGTCCTGCTCGCCGCCGTCCGGCGGGACGGCCGGCTGGTCCGGCCGGCCGGACTGGCGCTGGCCTGCACGCTCGCGCTCGTCTTCGGCGCGCGGCATTTTCAGAATTCCTGGCCGGGAACGGGGGGTACCGGCGCCGAGCACAGCCTCGTACCGGGCGGCATTGCGGCCTTTGGCTGGTCGTCGACCCTGTCAGTGTCGACCTTCTGGGTACATCCGGCGTTGCTGGGCCGGTTCCCGGCTGCGGAACTTGCCTGGATGGCCGCGAGCCCCGTTGCGGCGGTCACTTTGATCATCGCCGCGGCGACAGTCGTCCGGCGGCTGGCACTGGTCACCGGCCTGGTCCGCTACCTGACCCTGCTCGCGCGCGGAGCGTGCCTGGCAGCAGCCGGGTTCCTGGCCGGCGCGGCGATCTGGGTCGTCGGTCAAGGAGGAGCGGCCGCCGGGTTGTTCCGGCCTGGCCTGGTTGACGGCGGTGAGCTGCTGATCATGGGGCTCGCGCTGGCCGCGGCGGCGCGGCTGGCCGCCGCGCTGAGCCGTGATCGTGCCAGCGTGGTGAGATAGCGCACGCCAGGTTGCCCGTCAGCCGGGGGCCCTGTCGGGTGCTGATATGACATCCTGTAGGACGACGGCCTCGGCTGCGAGCGCGGCGGTAACGGCTGTTTGCACCACGCAGGCACGTTACGCACGCTTTGCGCGGGGCACCTTTTGCCAATTACCGCCCAGGTGAAAGCATCTGCAGATGAGGCTGTCGCGGCGACGGCCGCCGCAGGAAGCCCCCGAGGGCCCCGCGGCGGCGCACGACGGCCCGGCGGCTGTGCCGTCCGGGCCGCCTTCTCGCACCCGCGACGCAGCGACAGTTACGCTCGGGCCGAACGGATCGGGTCCGGCAGAACTGGCGGCCGCGCTGGTCGTCGAAGACGAGCCGGAGACCCGCATCCGGCTGCCGACGGACCTGCTCCGGTGCGTCACCGCCGGGATCGAGATAGCCCTGCTGGTCGGCATCGCGCTGCTTGGCAAGGCGACGGCGATCGCGGTGGAGGACGACATCGTCGCCGCCAGCAACCACCTGGGCGGCGCCCTGATCGGGACTCTCCACGAACTGGCGCTCGTCGCGTTGTTCGTACTCCCGGTAGCGCTCGCGATCAGCCTTGTCCTCAGCCGCCAGTTCAGGCGGCTGGCCGAGGCGCTTGTCATCGGCCTCATTGCCGCAGGGGTCACGGCCGCCTGCAACGCGATCCTTTCGCTGGCGGCGCTGGCTGACCTCTATCACGCGCTGGCCCACGCTGGCAGCGCACTCGACGCGAACCTGGCCGGGCTGGCTGGCTACTTGACCGTCATCGGCATGACGGGCCGGCCGCGCTGGCGGACCTGGTTCTGGCTGGCGATCACCTTTTATTTCATAACGAGCCTCGTCGACAAGCACGCGACCATCCTGTCGCTGCTGATCACGCTGCTGATCGGCGCTGCCGTCGGATCGGGCCTGCGGTACCTGATCGGCACGAATACCGAGCGGCCGGCTGCAGCCGAGATCGCCGCAGCCCTCAGCGAGGCCGCGGTGCCGCTGGTGGAGATCAGGAGACTGCCTAACACCGGTACGGAGAACCGGAGCTACGCCGCCAGGGCAAGGGACGGTTCGCGGCTGGACGTCACGGTGTTCGACCGGGACCAGCAAGCGGCTGACGCCTTCTATCGCATCTATCGCCGGCTGCGGCTGACAAGCCAGGTATCGCGGAGCGCGCCGCTCACCGTGAGCCGCGCCGTGGAACGCCGGGCCCTGATGACCTACGCGGTCGAGGACGCGGGGGTCTCGACTCCGCGGCTGGAAGCGGCCGTGCGGGTCGCCCCGGAAGCTGCCGCCATCGCCACCCACCATCTGGACGGCACCACGCTCGCGCAGCTGGCCAGGCCGCCATCGGATGAGCTGCTCAGCCGGGTCTGGGACGCCGTCCTGGTGCTGCACCGCCGGCGAGTGACGCACCGGTCGCTGACCCCTCAGCACATCCAGCTATCCGGCGATGGTGCGCGGATAACGCTGCTGGAGCCCGGTGACGGCGATGTCGCGGCCAGCGACCTGCAGATCCGGCTGGATCTCGCGCAGCTCACCGTGACCATGGCGCTGGTGGTGGGGCCGGAGCGATCTGCCGCGCTGGCCCGGCGCAAGCTCGGCTCAGCCGCGGTGGCGAGCCTTGTGCCGCTGCTGCAGCCGGTTGTGCTGCACCGCACGACGAGGGCCGCGCTGCGTCACCACAAGGACGTGCTGCCGACCCTGCGGAAGCGGTTTGTCGGCAGCTCGCCGGATACCGAAGTACCGCCAGAGCAACTCGAGCGCATCCGCCCGCGCGCCGTCATCACCCTGGTCGCCGCGGTCATCGCGGGTTACATCCTGATCGGGCAGTTCAACCGGCGTCATTTCAGCACGGTGGTCAGCCACTCGGACTGGCGCTGGGTGCTGGCGGCTCTGGCGTTGTCAGCGGTCACCTATGTCGGCGCAGCCTTCTCGCTCTCCGGCTTCGTGCTGGAGAAGCTGAAGTTCGGCCGGACGTTGCTGGTCCAGCTCGCCGGGAACTTCGTCACGCTAGTGACGCCGGCTCAGGTGGGCGGCGTAGCCCTGAACATCCGCTACCTCAACAAGGCGAAGGTCGGGTCGGCCGATGCCGCATCGAGCGTGGGCGTCTCTCAGGTGTTCGCGTTCGTCCTTCATCTGCTGCTCCTGGTCATCTTCATCGTGCTGACCGGAGGCTCGCCCAGCTCGTCGATCGAGGCGCCACCGAGCTGGTCCTACATCGCTCTTGCCGCGGTGGGCGCGGTAGTGCTCGCGGTAATGGCGCTGCCAGCCGGCCGCAGGCTGGTCCGCTCCCGGGTGGCGCCCGCGCTGGGCCAGGTCATCCCGCGGCTTCTCGACATCACGCAGCGTCCCGCGAAGCTCGCCGAGGGCATCGGCGGCGCGCTGCTGCTGACCTTCAGCTACATCCTCTGCCTGCAGGTATCCGTGCAAGCCGTGGGCAGCCACGCCGAGTTCTTCGCCGTCGGGGTGGTCTACCTGACCGGCAGCGCGGTCACCTCGGTGGTGCCCTCGCCAGGCGGCGTCGGCGTGGCTGAGACAGTCTTGTCGGCCGCATTGTCCGCGGTCGCGAAGGTGTCGACGGCTTACGCGCTGAGCGCGGTGCTGCTCTTCCGGCTGGTCACCTTCTACCTGCCGGCCGCCCTCGGCTGGGTTGCCCTGAACTACCTGCAGCGGCACGACGTCCTCTGACCGTGCCGCGATTCCCGGCCCGGGTCAGTGCAGGCGCGCTACGGCGAGCCCGGCAGCGAGCAGCACCACACTCCAGGACATGGCCCGCAGTGCTCGTTCCAGCGGTTCCAGCAGCCGGCTCGAATTGAGCGCGAGCACCTGGCCATCGGCGAGCGTGACGGTGCCGGTGACGTCCGTTGCGCGGCGGCGCAGCAGCCTGGCCGGGCTGCTGAGGCTGCGCTGTGCCGCCGACATGCCGAATGCCGCGCCGGCGGCCAGTACCGAGCCCGCGGACAGCGTGCCGGTCTGGGCCACGTACGCGGTCAGCAGCGGGAAGGCGCCCCAGGCCGCGGCGAACCCCGCATCGGTATGCACGATGCCGCCGAACAGTTCGGCGTTGTAAGCGACTACCAGCAGCGGGCCGACGAGCAGGAAGGGGATCAACGCCCAGCCCACCCGCAGCGTCCCGGCAACGCCCAGCGCCACCGCGCCGGCCAGGCCAAGCCCAGCGACGGCGAGCAGCACGGCGCCCGGGATCTGCGTCCGGAGCGGGCGCCCGTGATATTCGTCCAGCGCGTGCGCCGCCAGGCCCACCGCGAGGAAGAAAGCGATCAGGGCCGCCAGCAGCGGAACCAGCGTGACCCGCGGAGCGAGCGTGGCGCCGATGACCACGTAAGACAGGTGCCAGGCGGTATACGGCGGATGCAATAGCGTCCACCAGTCGCGCCAGCGGCCGGGACGAGCGGCGTAGAACGCAGGCCGCGCGGCAGTGCCAGGCGCTGCGCTGTCGTCAGCCACCCGCGCGGGTTCCCCACATGACCAGGCCGCCGCCGAGGCTCATCACCCGGTATCCGACATCGCGCAGCCCAGCCTCCTGCCAGGCGCGTACCGTCCAGTCGATCGGATACCGCCGGTAGTGGCCGCTGATGCTCGGGCCAAGGAAGCGCCCGACCTCGTACCACTGCCTCCCGCCGGTGATGAGGCCGCCGGCTGGCAGCACCAGCGCGGTATATGCCCGCCACCAGAACCGCCAGAACGGCGACGGCGGGACATAGAACTCCAGGCTCGCCACGGTCCCCCCGGGCCGCACCACCCGGGCAAGCTCAGCCAGCGTCGCCTGCGGATCGCTGACATACCTGAGCAGGTAGGTGAAGGTGAGCGCGTCGACCGAGGCGTCCGGCAAGGGGATCTGTTCTGCCCTGGCATTGATAAGAGCAACGCGGCTGCCCGCGCCGGCAGCCGCGACATTCTGCGCGCCCTGCCGGAGCATCTGCTGGGTCAGGTCCAGGCCGATGACGCGGGCGCCGGTGCGGGCGGCTATCTGCAGCGAAACCCCGGCGGTTCCGGCCGCGACATCGAGCACGACGCGGTCGGCGCTGGCCGGCGCGTCGATTAACTGGTCGACCATCGCCCTTCGCCAGCGGCCGTTCTGGCCAAATGACAGGATCTCGGCGAGCCGGTCGTAGCGCGCCGGCAGAGGCGCGAACAGCTGCTGGGCGAAGCTGTTCCTGGTGTCGAGCACGGGAACCTGCACGGTGTCTCCTCGGGGGCTCGGCTCCGATCACCGTACGCCGAAAGCGCGCGCGATGCGCAAGACCACGCGCCAGGGCATAAGCCGGCAGCTTAGGCAGGCTGCTCAGGCCGGCAGCTCAGGCCGGCCTGAAGCGCAACGCGGACCAGACCTCGTCGAGCGACACTTGCCGGACCGGGCGGGCGCCGAGTTCTGCCACTGCCGCGGCGAGCGAGTCCCGGTTGATGTCGGTACCGAGCTGGCCCGCCTTGGGGTAGGCGATCCACGCGAGCCTGTCGTCGCGCGCCGCGTCGATAGCCGGGCTGGCTGGCCCGGTCAGGTCGGCGTGCTGCCGGGCGAACGCGATGACCGCGCCGGCCTGCGCAGGGTCGCTCGCCGGCTGGCCGAGGCCGGACAGGTCCGGCCCGCCGGCCGGGCGTGCCACGACGGCAACCTGTGTTCCGGGCTTGATCTGCAGCTTGGCGGCAAGGTCCACCCGGTCATTATCCCGACTGCCGGCTCCGGGCGCCTAGCTGCTGCTGACCGGATCGGTCAGGTTGTAGACCGTCTCGCCGTCCACGGTCTGCGACCTGAAGTGGCTGGCTACCCACTTCGTGATCGCCGCCGCATCGCCCGAGCCGCCGCCGAAGCTGTCGGAGTTCGCGCCCACGAAGTAATGGATCTTATGCTCGGCAACGTAGCGCTCGAATTGCGCCAGTGTCGGCGCCGGGTCAGTGCCGTTGAAGCCGCCGATCGACATGATCGGGTCCCCGGTCGCCAGCTGCAGCGGCGCCGCGCTCTCCGAGCCCACCGTCGCCGCGGCCCAGGTGTACTGAGCGGCGTGCTGCTCGAGCAGCTTGGTCAGCGCAACGCTGACCGTGGTCGAGCCATTAAGGCCGCCGGGGCCGCCAGCGCCGAGCCGGCCGCCAGCGCCCGTACCGCCGGTACCAGCGCCGCCAGCGCCAGTGCCGCCAGTGCCCGTACCGCCAGTGCCCGGGCCGGGCCTGCCGTTGGCTGACCCGCCGAGGCCGGACGGTACCGCGCCAGCGGAGCCACCTGGCTTGCCGAGGCCGGACGGTCCGGCGCTGCCCGGGTTTCCGGACCGGCCGAGACTTCCGGGCCGGCCAGAGCTTGCGGGCCGGCCGGAGCCGCCGGGGCCTCCCGTGCCGCCGGGACCGCCGGGACCACCGCCACCGAAGGAGGCTGCGACGGCCGGCCCGGCTGTCGGCAGCGCGCCGGAATGACTGGTTGCGACGGTGTCGAGCGCGTAGGCGAACGGCCCTGCCAGGGCAGCGACTGCGGCCGCGCCGGCCACGGTGCTCGCCAGTGCGCGGCGCCGCGCCGGCCTGCCTGCGAGTTCGCCGAGACGCGGCGCTGCCGCGATCGCGATGGCGGAAGCCAGCCCGGCCGACAGGATCGCGTAGCGCAGTACCGGCAGCCAGGCTGGGCTGCGGTCGAGCAGCGCGAACGACCAGGCCGCGGTGACTGCGACGGCGGCCGCGAGCCAGTAGCGGGCGGCCGGCGCCGTCCGCGCGGATTCCCACGATCGCGCCGCGCCGATGCCTATCAGGGCAGCGATCGCCGGCGCGAGCGCGACCGTGTAGTAGGGGTGGATGATGCCGGCCATGAAGCTGAACACCAGGCCGGTGACGAGCAGCCAGCCGCCCCACAGCACGACGGCGGGCAGGTCCCGATCAGGTCGCTGGCCGGGCGAAGCCGTGGCAAGCCGCGATGTCCTGGCGCGCCAGCTGAGCCAGAGCAGTACGCCGATGGCGAGCAGCGCGGCCGGCAGCAGCCAGCTGATCTGGCCGCCCATGTCAGCAGCGAATAGCCGGCCAAGACCGGCCGAACCGCTGAACCCTGCGCCTGCTCCGTGATTGCCAGCGAAACCGACCGAGCCGGTCTCGTCACCGTCGATGCGGCCGAGGCCGTTGTAGCCGATCGCCAGCTGCAGGATGTTGTTATCGGTCGAGCCGCCGATGTACGGACGGTCGGCTGCAGGCGTCAGCATCACGGCGGCGACCCACCAGCCGGCCGCCGTAACGACCGCGGCGAGCCCGGCGGAAAGCTGCCCGAGCCGCACCAGCCATCGCCGCGGCCCGGCGATCAGATATGCCAGGCCGAACGGCGGCAGTACCAGGAACGCCTGCAGCATCTTGGTCAGGAAGCCAAAACCGAGCAGTGCGCCGGCCAGCACTAGCCAGCGTGTGCGCCCCGATTCGATAGCCCTGACCGTCGCATAGGCGGCCGCTGTCAGCAGCAGCACGAGCAGCGCGTCCGGGTTGTTGTACCGGAACATCAGCGCGGCCACCGGCGTGACGGCTAGCGTCAGCCCGGCCAGCAGCGCAGCCCACGGCCCATGCCAGCGCCGGACCGCTGCATAGAGCAATGCGACACTGGCGACGCCCTCCAGCGCCTGCGGGATCAGCATGCTCCAGGAATTCACGCCGAACAGCCGGCCTGACAGCTCCATCACCCAGAGCGACGCCGGGGTCTTGTCGACGGTGATGAAGTTCGAGGCGTCGAAGGAGCCGAAGAAGAATGCCTTCCAGCTCCGGGTGCCGGCTTGCACGGCAGCGGCGTAGAAGTCATTGGCCCAGCCGTTGCGGCTGAGGCCTGCCAGGTAGAGGACCGCTGTCAGGAGTAGCAGCGACCACAGCAGGTACCGATGACGCCGGGCGCTGATATCCGCCTTGTCGGCCGGTCGTGCCGCGGCGTGACGCTGGGCGGCGATGGCGGTCATGCCGCGTTTCCGCGATAAATCCGGCTAGCCAGCCAGCCGGGAATCCGGACTGCACCGGGCCGGGGTCCTGGCTCGCCAGCCTCGTTCACCGCGACCTCGCGGACCCGCAGGCCGGCGCGCTTGGCCAGGAGGAGCAGTTCGGTGTCGAAGAACCAGTCCGCATCGCTGGTCAACGGCAGCAGCTCGAGCGCGCGCAGCCGGGTGATGGCCTTGCAGCCGCACTGCACGTCGGCAAGCCCGGTTCCGAGGCCAGCCTGTACCAGCAGGCTGTAGCCGCAGGACGTCACCTCGCGGCGCGGCTGGCGCTGGAGCCGCGCGCCGGGCGTCAGCCTGGTACCTACCGCGATGTCTGCCTGTCCTGCCAGCAACGGCGCGACCAGCGGGATGAGCACTGCCGGGTCGACGGCCAGATCCGGGTCGGTGTACGTAAGCACCTGGCATCGGCTGCGGGCCCAGGCTGCGCGCAGCGCGGCTCCGCGTCCCGGCACATCCGCGCGGGTCGCGGTGACATCGCCCACGGTGGCGGCGAGTTGCCTGGCGGCCGTCCAGGTCCGGCCGCTGCCGTCGCATGCGATGGTCAGCTGCGCGGTGTACGGGAACTCGGCGGTCAGGAACGACCGCAGCCGCAACACACTCGGAACCAGGTCACGACGCCACGACGTCACCGGTATGACGACGTCTACCTGGGCTGATGTCCCGGAGGGAATCGCGAGTGATCTCATTGCGCCAGCATCGGGCAGCACGCTGGCGATCCGCTGCCGCCGGTTTCTGAGCTCCCTATGAGATAGCCGGCTGACCCGGCTCACTGGACGATCGCTGATGCCGCGCGGCCTGCGATGCTGACTTCCGGCCAGCTGGGCCGGCTCGTGACCAGGGCCCCGCCGATGGCAGACTCATGACCATGACTTATGCCGCAGCTCCCGACAGATACGCCGACAAGATGCGCTACCGCCGCAGCGGCCGCAGCGGGCTCAAGCTCCCGGAAATCTCCCTGGGCCTGTGGCACAACTTCGGTTCAGAGACGCCCCTGGCGACGCAGCGGTCGATCCTCCTCCGGGCTTTTGACCTGGGAGTAACCCACTTCGACCTGGCCAACAACTACGGCGACCAGGCGCGGCTTGCCGCCCCTGGCCGGTTCGTCAGTTACGACCCGCCGTACGGGTCCGCCGAGGAGAACTTTGGCGCGATCATGCGCAGCGACCTGCGCCGCTACCGGGACGAGCTGATCATCTCCACCAAGGCCGGCTGGGACATGTGGCCGGGCCCTTACGGTGAGTGGGGGTCACGGAAGTACCTGCTGGCCAGCCTGGACCAGTCGCTGTCCCGGATGGGACTGGACTACGTCGACATCTTCTACAGCCACCGGTTCGATCCGGAAACGCCGCTGGAAGAGACCATGGGCGCGCTGGACACCGCAGTCCGATCAGGCCGGGCACTCTACGCTGGCATCTCCTCCTACTCTGCGGAGCACACCGCGGAAGCGGCCTCGATTCTGCGCCAGATGGGCACTCCGCTGCTCATCCATCAGCCCTCGTACTCCCTGCTCAACCGGTGGATCGAGGGCGGGCTGCTCGACGTGCTCGGCCACGAGGGGGTCGGCTGCATCGCGTTCTCGCCGCTGGCTCAGGGCCTGCTGAGCACCAAGTACCTGGATGGCATCCCGGCCGGATCGCGGGCTAGCCGGGGCGATTCGCTCACCGCCGACGAGATCAGCGATGCGAACATCGCGCACGTCCAGGCGCTGAACCAGATCGCTTCCTCGCGCGGCCAGTCGCTGGCGCAGATGGCGCTGTCCTGGGTGCTGCGCGACCCGCGCGTCACGTCCGCGCTGATTGGCGCCAGCAGCGTCGGCCAGCTCGAGGAGAATCTCGCTGCGGTCGGGCGGTCAGAGTTCAGCCCCGAGGAACTGGCGGCTATCGACAAGCAGGCGGTCGACGCTGGCATCAACCTCTGGGCGCCGTCGAGCGAGGCCTGACCGCGTTCCGGGTTAGCTCAGCCGGCGCCGATCGCGGCGAGTAGCACGAGCAGGATGGTGACAGTCGCCAGCGCGCCGTGCAGTGCGATGACCAGGACCGGTTGCCGGCCGCCTGATGCCGTCGCAGGTGCGGTCCTGGCGCTCGCGGTCTTCGTGCTCGCCGTGGTAGCAACAGCTGTGGTCAGGCCGCCAGCCGCCGCGTCGGCCGCCCCGGCGGCGGCAGTCGCGGCGTCTGATGGCTGCGGTTCTGACATCCCGGTCAGCAGCGTGGCCATCCCGAGCCCGGCGGCCAGGAACGTGATGCCGACTGCGATCCAGCCGAGTGCCTGCTCGGCTGTCGCCATGAACGCAATCCAGATTCCGAGCCCGCCGATACCGAAGCCTGCGTGACCGGCGATGACAGTGGGCGGTATACCTGCGGCGCGGAACCGGCGTCGGCCTGAGCGGGTCCGGGTCAGCCAGCCCGCCAGCAGGTACAGGCCAGCGGCTGCAGTGAGGATCCAGCAGGCTAGTGCCGCCAGCCGGGCGGGCAAGCCCCCTGCGGCCAGGTGCGCAGCGCGATGTGCCGTCGCCCGCGCAGGCGGCACCGACCTAACCAGATCGGCCAGGTAACGGCTCTCGGCGCGGGCGCGCCGGCGGAACGGTGCTTTGGCCAGCGGGCCGACGACTTCCCGGATGGCCCGCCCGACGGCAGCGTTGACCTGCTCACGGCTGAGCCCGGCGCAGGCCGCCGGGACGCTGGTGACCGTCTCGTGCCGCTTGAGTGCCTGGACTCCGAACGCAAAACAGCTCTGCGTAGTGGCATGCCGGACCGGCGGCCCTGCTGCTCCGCAACCCGCGATCAGCGCGGTCACGGTGAAGATGAGGGCGAGCACGATGACTACCGGGGGTGTGGGTTTTGCGCGCATCAAGATGAGCTTGACACGGTTGCGGCGTGATGCGACGACCGGATCTCAAGTTCCCGCGCCTGAAGTCGAAGCCCGGCGCCGCGGACCGTCGGGCGGGCTACAGGCTGGTGCGAAGGGCAACCTGACACAGCTCAGGCAGCTTGCCCTCGGCCGCCGCCGCGGCGGCTGCGACGCCAAGCCAGGCCAGCGCGAAGCCGTAGGCCGCAGCGCACCCGAACAGCACCGGTAGCCTGACCGCCGCGGTCACGTCGATAGTCAGGTTCCCGAGGATGATCACCGGGATAACGGCCACCGCGACGGAGGCAGTGGTGCCTAGCATGGCGCCGAACGCGTGCCCGTTGTATCCCTGAGCCTGCTGTGGCATGGGGCTGCCGGCTCGTTTCTGCATCGGGTAGGGCAGCACGACACTGAAGATGTTGCTCATCGCCAGTGCTGCGCCGAGCCCGGCGATGCCGACCGCGGCGGCAACGAAGCCCTCGCTGAGTTCCCTGCCCAGCACTGAGATGCCGATTGGTACTGCGGTCAGGAGTGGTATCGCGATCACGGCGAACACGATGTCCTGGCCGGAGTAATAAGAACGCAGCTCGCGGCGGCCGGTCAGCGCCATGGCCTCGAAAACGAACGACGGTCCGGTGAGCCCGACAGGGTTGGCATGGAACGCGCCGACGAACGCGGCACCGATGACCGCGCTGGCGACTACTACCGCCGGGTGCTGGTGTGAGCCGAGGATGATGCTCGCGGAGCAGACAAACATGATCACGACGACAATGGCCCAGTAGACAAGGGATGTCGGGTCGCGGCGCTGATACTTCAGGAACCGGGCCGCCACGGTGCCTCGCAGACCGTACCGCGCAAGCGGCAATGCGACGTTGCGTACCTGCGATGACGAGCTGGCGGTGTCCGGGGTGACCAGCGCCCGGCTGAGCGAGCGGACCCACAGCACGCTGAGCACGATGATGACGGCCACCAGCAGGCCGAGGCGTATCGCAGCGTCGCCAAGATGCCCGGTCGAGGCGTCCTGTATCGCGTGCGCGGCCAGTCCCGGTGGCAGCCACCGCATCCAGCTATCAACGCCGGCAAAGCTCGCTGGGCTGAGATTGCCGGAGGCGGCTGCCCTGGGTATCACCTGGCCGAGGAATTCAAAAGCGGCGAAGATCGGCACGACCAGGAACACCGCGAGGTCCTTGCCGCGTCGCGAGCGCAGTAGCCTTGCCAGGCTGGTAATCACGAACCTGGCCAGCACTATGCAGAACAGCACCTGCAGCACCACCGCTATGAGCGCGACAAGCACGCCGAGGACCCCGCTGGCTAGCCCGATGGTGACGCCGAGCAAGCCCAGTACGTTGGCCACCGGCCAGGCTCCGGCTGCTGATGCGGCGAGCAGCCCGACGATGAGCTGACGCATGCGGAGGGGATAGAGGGCAACCGTCGCCGGGTCGAGCGTCCCGTCCAGGCCGAAAGCGAAGATCGGGCCGATCAGCCAGCCGATCGCGAAGATGCCGAAGAAGACCGTTGTCAGGTCGACCGACGCGCTGAGGTGGCGCAGGTGCGCCAGTACATAGAAGGTCCCGATCGCGACGAGTGCAGCGAACGTCGTGCTCACCAGGAACGAAACCTTGGCGGCCGTGGACGAGCGAAGCGCGTTGGCCAGCAGGCGAAGCTTCAGTTCGACGAGGAGCCGAGCCACGACAACCCCTCCTCGTCCGTTGGCCGCCGTCCGACTAGGTCGATGAACGCCTGCTGGAGCGTCTTGCCGCCGCGCACTTCGTCGGTCGTGCCGGTCGCCAGGATCTTGCCCTTGTCGATGACGGATACGTGGTCACAGATCTGCTCGACTAGTTCCATCACGTGGCTGGAGAACAACACGGTGGAACCAGTGCCGACCAGACGCGTCAGCAGCCGCCGGATGACGTCGGCTGAGATCGGATCCACTCCCTCAAGGGGTTCGTCCAGGAACAGCACCGGAGGGTTGTGGATCAGTGCGCAGCCGAGTGCGGCTTTCTTGCGCATCCCGGTCGAATAGTCGGCGACGAGTCGCTTCGCGTCCGCGGTCAGGTCGAGCACGTCAAGCAGTTGCGTGGCCCGGGAGCGCGCCTCACCGGCCGGCAGGCCGTGGAGCCGGCCCGAGTATTCCAGGACTTCCTCACCGCTGAGCCGCTCGAACAGCCTGGCCTCGGCCGGGACCACTCCGATCACAGCCTTGGCGGCGCTCGGGTCGGCCCAGACATCAAGACCGTTGATGACAATCCGGCCCGCGTCTGGCCGCAGCAACCCGGTCATCATGGAGAGCGAGGTGGTCTTGCCGGCGCCGTTGGGCCCGACCAGGCCCGCGAGGGAACCAGCCGCGATGTCCAGGTCGATCCCGGCAACGGCCTCCTTCCCGTCAAAGCTCTTGCGCAGCCCTCGTACCTCGATGGCTGGCTCGCCCATGCTCGCCTCCTTGACAGCCAGTCCGCTCGTCCGGGTGGACGAGGCGGCCAGCTGGTCATCTACTATCATTGTGATATCAGTTTTCTGGATGTCAACACAATACAGCAAGGACAGGACTTCGCAGCAGAGCCAGCGGACACCACTGGTCAGTTGATAGATGGCCGCTCAGGTTCCTGGCCGCACGCCGGACAGCTATGTAGCCAGGGACGCCAGAAAGGACGACAGCCGGCCCTCAGGATCTTCTATCGTCGCCGAGCCCGCCGCAGTGAGCTGGCCGACGGTTCTGCGCTGGTATACCAGCTCGCGCCAGGACCGTACGGTGCCAGCGAATCGCACGTCGTATCTGGCGGGGTTACCTGGCTGGATGTCTAGCGAGCGGTCTGTTGCGGTGATCGTCCACTGCCGCGGAGTGGCGTCTGAGAGGTTTACCGCTACCACCAGTGGCGAGCCGACGGTGCCTGGCCGGTAGGCGTCCTTGAGCGCTGAGACCAGCCAGCCGAAAACCTGTGACGGGTCAAAGCGCTGCTCCAGCGTGTCGTAGTCGATCTCCGTGCCGCTCGGGGCGCGTTTGGAAGGTGCCACCCTGGCGTAGTCACCGTGCGCCTTGAAGGTCACTAGGCCAGCGTCAGCTGTGACGCATTCCAGGCTCACGACAACGGTCTGCTCAGAAACGCTCTCGGCCCGGGCTCGAATAGTGATTGCCTGTGAGATGCGCGTCGGCGCGAGATACTCGACTGTCATCTGCCGGGTTACTGCAGCTCTGCCGTTCGGCTGCGCCGCCACGAACCCCATCACATGGTCTGCCAGCGCAGCCAGGAACCCGCCGTGGGCTATCCCCGGCGCCGCCTGCGATGAGCTGGGTACGTGCAGGCGCACGATCGCCTCGCGTCCGTCCCAGTCAATCTTCAGACCAAGCCCGGTCGAACCCGTCTCCTCGCCAGTGATCCAGTCGATCGAGTTCCGGTAACGCATGCTCATATCTTCCCCTGCCAGAATGCACCGAGCACAGACCCGATGAATAGGCGGTCAGCATGGACGAGAGGGTCCAGGCAAGCCGGGCTGCTCTACGAACGAGCGCGCGGTCTTCACTGGTGACGCCGCATGGCTGGCGGAGGCTGACCTTCTGCGGCAGGTCAACGACGCGCGCCGGGCTCTTAGGTGAGTGAGCCGCCGGTCGTTGACGAAAACAGAACTGACGATTGCGGCGTCGCGCTAATACGCCGATCATGCGATCATGGTGCACCGTCTGAGACAAGCTGGCCTTTGGAACTGGTGGTGGCCCATCGGCGCCGTGATCCTCGCGGGCGTCATAGCCGCAGGCATAGTTACCGGATGGTCAGCTAGCCTCTGGGCTGCCATCGGTGCCGTAGCTGTCGTCTATCTGGGCGTACCCGGTACTGCGGCTGCACTTCATCAGCTAAGCGACTCCGGGCGGAGTCCGGAACAGCTTGACCTGGTACCTGCTAGCTCTGCCACTGCACCAGGCGCGGGCCTGTCTCAGGTAATGGCGGCCCCGCGGGACACGTCGCCGGCGCCAGCGGAGCCGAAACTTCTGCGGGGAGACGCAATGATCTGGGACCCAAGGCTGAACCCTGTCATCAGCACCCTTGCCGCTCATGTGCGCAGGAGCGAAGTCATAGACACCGTCGGTACCGAAGCTGGCCTTGCAATGCAATACATCAACTTCACAGGGAACGCGCCGGCTGACTGGCACCGTCTCTTCGAACGAGCTCTCGATCAGGAAGCGGTTGATTCACTGCTTGACGAGGCCCTGAAGTGGACCGCTCACAAAGAAGTGCACGCTACCATCGCCGAATATCGTCGCGGTCGCGACTCCTGACTGGCGAAGATCTCAGGGCTAACCAGGGTAGGGGCGGCTTATGCTTGATCCTCGTCTCGATGGAAGGGGACTGGCTCAACTTACCGCCATACTGTCTGAGGCTTTCCGGTCTCCGCCCGTAGTGATCCGACTTGCGGTAGAGGCTGGCATCGAGGAAGCAGACATTCCTCTTGGAACACCACGAGAACAATGGTCTGCGGTGCTCCGGCTTGTCGACCTGAGATACCCGGCGGGCCTGAACGCGCTTCTGGATAACATTCGCGCGGAGTTGACAGCCGGGAAGGCAAAGGTCCCGCTGGGCAAGCTTGACGGATGGCTCTCGCGCGGGGCGCGGCAGGAAAATCTGCAGGGCGCGATTCGTGAGCTCGTCAGTAACGCTGCAGCGATTAGTTCTCATATTGATCCGCGGCAAGTCGTTCCGCTGCTTGAGGCGGTTCGCAGTAACATATTGGACATTGTCGAGTGGGTCGACGCTGGCGTGGCTGACGAGGTCATCCGTGGTAGTGACCCGCTACAAGAGAGCGCTGATCCTAAGGCGCGTATCCTGGCGAGTTGCCGACGAAGCCGGTCAGCAGTAGACAGGTTTCTGACTGCGGTGCGCAGAGATGACGAATTGCGCCGCAACCGTCGTAGTAATGCCACCGAAGATGTTCTGCTCGCGCGCGACGACGCGATGATTGCAGTGCTCTTTGACCGCCGTGAAGCCTTCGAAGAGAATATCGCCGACTTGGTTGCGACGATAAGGGCTCACCTGCCGACCTTGATGCCGCAGAGCCAGTCAACGAACTGACGAGATCGCCATTGAGGTCGTCGTTCTAGCGGTGTACAGTCCGGGCCATGGAGACCCGGGAAGTTCCCGTGCCAGCTGAGCGGGGCTCATTTGGCGGTCCGCCAGCAGGACCAGTTACGCCAGCTGACCGCCCTGCGCGGCACACAAGAACTCGCGCCTCATCCGGCCTCGCCGATCAGGTTCCGCCGCCAGAATCACTGCCCGAGGATGCCGGGGCGGCGGACCGGTCTGACGGCCCGGCATCCAGTCAGGAGAGGGCGCACAAGACGGCCGGCACCGTCGATACCACGACGGTCGCGCAGCGTTTCCGGCACTCCGGCCCCTGAGGAAGCGGCCAATGCAGATCAACTTCCAGAACGGGTACTCATCGCCGCTCTACGTTGCCATAGCGCTGTACGACACCAATTGCGACCCGCCATGGGCCAGCGAAGGCTGGTGGGGAATCGAGCCAGGCGCGACCGTCCATGTCGCTAACACTTGCAACCGGTACCTTCTCTTTTACGCCGAGGCTGTCGATGGTGCGTACTGGGCCGGGCCGTACCAGTTCCAGGTGACCGAGTCGGCATTCTTTTTCTGCCCCACGGCCGAGATCGGCTACTCGGGCGCGACTGTCGGTATGCGAGAGATCGATGACGGCATCGGCAGTATTTGCTGGCCGTGGGACAGCTATACGGTCGAACTAGTGGGCTGACGGTCACGGGCCAAGACCTGCCAGCGCCACGGCGCTAGCGGGCTGGAGGTTTGTTGCGGCCCGAACGAGCGCCTTGGCTCGTCACGACCCCGACCGGGTCGCGGTCTGGAGCCAGTCCTGGTAGTGCGTCGGTGCCAGGTGCGCGTCCGTGCCTGCAGTGAGCATGTCGCCGGTAACGGGGCCGAACATGCCGGCCTCGTCATCGGTGACAACGGTCCGCTTGTCCTGCCGTGCTGCCAGCGTGATCCTGCCCAGTTCGTCGAGCGGGAAGATGTCCGGGCCGGCGACGTTCCGGATGCCTTCAAGCGGGGGACCGGTGGACACGTCTACGACCTCGTCGACAACATCCGACGCGGCGATCGGCTGAATCACGGTGGCGGGCAGCCGAACGGTCTTGTCGTCGGAGTTCTCGGCCAGCACGGCATCCATGAACTCGAAGAACTGGGTAGCGCGGACGATCGAGTACGGCGTCGGCCCTTGGCGCAGCAGATCTTCCTGCAGCGTCTTGGCCCGGTAATAATCCAGCTCAGGTACCTGATCCACGCCGACGATCGAGAGGATCACCTGGTGCCGGAGGCCGGCCCGCTGTCCCGCCCTCAAAAGGTTGGTCATGGAGGTGCGGAAGAAGCTCAGCAAGGCGTCGTCGAATGTCGGCGAGTTCGCGAGGTTGATTCCCACCTCGGCGCTGTCCAGGGCCTGGTCCAAGCCGGCTCCGGTGATCAGGTCGACGCCGGTAGACGGTGCCGCCGGAACGGCCTGGTGTCCGGCTGCGGTCAGCTCTGGACCACCTGCGAGCCGATGAGCCCGGTACCGCCGATGACAGTGAGTTTCATTGTTCTCACCCCCGCGTGCCCTCTCCCCGGCGTGCGGCGGCGAAGCCAGGGTTCGCCGACGGCGCATCCCAGCTCACACACGCTTGGCGCCCGGCCGGATAACCGCCTTATCGCTAGCACGCCGTTATGACCCATATCGTTCTGTTCTGCCTGCGTTCCTGCCGCCTGCATTGCGGTAGCCGCATTGCCAGGACCGTCGACGGCGCTCTTCGTGCACCGGACGGTCCGGAGATGCCAGGAAGGCCGGGCTCGCCGCCGTGGCCGGCAAACGAGATCGGCGTATTTGGCTGGGCCCTGGCAGCGGGTGCCGGGCTGACAGAGTTGTCGCGGGCGAACGCGGTTCTGTTCGTCAGCATGCACGTGGTCGGCGGAGCTGTTCTGGTCTACCTGGGCGTGACCGCATAGCGCGCCGCGAGCCGGGAGGAGGCCGACTTCGGAGAGGCGCTGAAGCTCCGCGTTCGGCTGGGCACACGCCGGCAGCCTCGTTCCCGGCCTCGCCGATAACCATCGCCGCCAATCCGAAAGCGGCGGTATTCGCGTCCACGTTCTTGCCGCAGTTTCTGCCCCGGCATCGACCTAGCGGCAGCGGGCCCGCTGACTTACCGCACAGCGTCAGGATCGGACGTCCGCCGTCCCGAGGCGCAGCGGATCGGGTCGTGAAGAGCTACTCCGGCGGGATGCGTCGCCGGCTCGACGTGGCGGCCAGCCTGATAGCCCGTCCGCCGGTGCTGTTCCTCGACGAGCCAGCCACCGGTCTCGATCCGGCCAGCCGGCAGCGGGGGTGGGCCGCTGGAACCCGGTCAGCGCCGCGACGGCTGGGGCCCGGCAGCTATGGGAAATCCCCAACCTGCCCGCGACGATCAACGCGTGGCCAATGCAGCACCCGGTCTTGGCGGCCGTGGTGTGTGGTCAGCGACCATCCTTGCGGTTGCGGCGCGTTCGCTGCCTGGCTGTTCCGGCGACGCACGACCGAGTAACTCAGCTCCCGCTGCCGTAAGGCCGGGTGAGGATCTCCAGCAGATGACCGTCCGGGTCTTCGAAGTACACGCCGCGGCCGCCGTCGCGATGGTTGACCGAACTCGGCTGGCTCTTGCCTGGATCTGCCCAGTACGGCAAGTCCTGGTCCCGGAGCCGGCCAAATGCTGCGTCGAAGTCATCCTCCCCGACGAGGAACGCGTAGTGCTGGCTAGTGATGGCCCCGGTGGTCTCGGAGAAGTCCAGCGAGACGCCATTGTCAGCTTCGACAACCAGGAAATGCGAGAACCGCCTCGGCGTCGGCAAGCCAAGTATCTCGCTCAGGAACGCGGCCGAGCGTTGCTGATCACGGCACGACACGATGGTGTGGTTCAGTTGCACGCTCATGTTCGTAATCGTGCCCAGCATCCGAGCCAGCGAACTTGGCATGATTGCCCGGTGACGCGACGACCTGATCCGCAAGGAGACGCGGCTCCGCCGGACCGTGATCTCATCGCACTCGTCCGGGCCGAGGTCGCCGCCTTCGCCGCAGCGACGGAACGCGAGATCGCGTCGCGCGAGCGCATCCTGGCCGAACTCAGCCGGCTTACCGATCCGTTCAGCCGCACCGCCGATCCCGTCCATGTCACGGGCTCGGCGATCGTGTCCGGTCCGCGCGGAACCGTGCTGCACTGGCACAAGCGCCTGGCGGCTGGATGCAGCCGGGCGGCCACGTCGATCCGGGTGAGACTCCCTGGCAGGCGGCGGTGCGCGAGACGGCGGAAGAAACCGGCCTGCCCGTCCGCCATCCCGGCGCCGGGCCGCTGCTGATTCACCTGGATGCACATCCGGCTGGCCCGCACTTCCACCTCGACCTCCGTTACCTCCTGCTGTGCGACGACGTCGAGCCGTCGCCGCCGCCGGGGGAGAGCCAGCAAGTCAGCTGGTTCGCGCTGGCTGAGGCCATCGAACTCGCTGACGCGGCGCTAGTCGACGGTCTGATCAGGCTGAGGGACGGCGCGTTTCCGTCTTGCTGACAGGTCCGGCTGGCAAGGATCCGCGAGCGCGGGCAGTGCCACGGTGAACCGCGTCTCGCCGGGCCTGCTGCTCACCTCAGCCGTTCCGCCGTGCGCGACGGTCACGGCATGCACGATCGCCAGCCCGAGGCCGGTTCCGCCGGCCGCATGGGAACGCGAGCTGTCGCCGCGGACGAACCGCTCGAACACGTCGGGCTGCAGCTCCGCTGGGATGCCCGGCCCGGTGTCGGTGACGCTGATCACCGCTGCCGCGGCGGCCGGAGCCGGGCCGGACGGGGCCAGGCCGGACGGGGCCAGGCCGAACTGAGCAGCAGGCTCGGTGCGGAGCGCGACGGTCACGTGAGTACCAGCCGGCGTGTGCCGGGCTGCATTACTCAGCAGGTTGGCCAGCACCTGGTGCAGGCGGAGCTCATCGCCGAGCACTTCCACCGCATCCTCGGGGAGCTCAAGCTGCCAGCGGTGGTCGGCGGCGGCGACCCGCGCGTCGCTAGTGACATCGAGCACCAGCCGGGTTAGGTCCACCGGCTCGCTTGCCAGCGGACGGCCCGCGTCTAGCCTCGCGAGCAGAAGTAGCTCATCGACGAGCTCGCTCATCCGGGCCGACTCGGACTCGACCCGCCTGAGTGCGTGCGCGATGTCGTCAGGCAGCGGCCCTGGATGGCGGCGCGCAAGCTCGGCGTAACCACGGATCGCCGCCAGCGGTGTCCGCAGCTCGTGACTCGCGTCGGCAGCGAAACTACGCAGCCGCGACTCACTAGCCTCACGTCTGGCCAGCGCCGACTCGACATGACCAAGCATTCTGTTAAACGCGGCGCCGACCTGCCCGACCTCGGTGCGCGGGTCGGCATCCGGCACTCGCTCCGGGAGCTTGACCTCGCCGCTAGCCAGCGGCAGCTGCGTCACCCTGGTAGCAGTGGCGGCGACCCGCCGCAGCGGTCGCAGCGACACCCGCACCCACGTCGTGCCAATCACGCCGGTCAGGATCAGCGCGATTGAGAAAACCGCGATCTCGGCCAGCGCCACTTCGCGCAAGGTGGTGTTCACCGGGGCGAGCGGCAACCCGGTCACCACGATCTGGTCACCGGCCCGGCTGGCCACCACCTGGTAGGGGCCGTAGACCGACAGATCCACCGCACGCGGCCGGCCGGAGCTGCCGCTCGGCAATCCCGCCTGAGACATGCTGGTGAGCAAGGCACGATCAGAGGCCGACAGATGGCACTGGTCGGAGTACGACATGTGCGCGTCGACCAGCGTCCCGACAGAGCTGAGCACGGCGTTGAGGGTGCCTGGGTCCTGAGCTTGCGAGGCGCACGGGCCGGGACCGGGACTCTGCTGCCGGGCCGGCCCGCCGCCGGGTCCGCCGTCGTCACCGTCATCGCCAGGCGGCGGTCCTGTGAGGCAGCCCACGTAACGCTGACTGGCGTCGCGCAAGTCGGCGTTCAGGCCGTTAATCAGCACCGAGTGCAAGTGCGCGTAGGTCACCGCGCCGACAGTCGCGCAGGCCAGGAACAGCAAGGTCAGCAAGCCGGCAATGAGCCGCCCGCGCAGCGTCCGGGCGGCGAGCCACTGGCCTGCCCTCAACCGGAGCGCGGGCGACCGCGAAGGCGGCGTCATGCTCAGGCCGGCGGCTTCAGCACATAGCCGACGCCACGCACGGTGTGGATCAGCGGCTCGCGGCCGGTGTCGATCTTCTTGCGCAGGTAGCTGATATACAGCTCGACGACGTGCGCCTGGCCGCCGAAGTCGTAGTTCCACACCCGGTCCAGGATCTGCGCCTTGGACAGCACCCGTCGGGGGTTGCGCATCATGAACCGCAGCAGCTCGAACTCCGTGGCGGTGAGGTCGATGAGGTCGCCGCCGCGACGGACCTCCCTGGCGTCCTCTTCCATGGTCAGATCGGCGACCATGAGCTCGGTGCCGGAGCTGGCCCGCGCCATCCCGGCCCGGCGCAGCAGCCCGCGCAGCCGGGCGATGACTTCCTCAAGGCTGAACGGCTTGGTGACGTAGTCGTCGCCGCCTGCGGTGATACCGCTGACCCGGTCTTGCACTGAGTCGCGCGCGGTCAGGAAGAGCACGCACACGTGCGGCAGGATCCCGCGGACGCGGCGCAGCACCTCAAGACCATCGAAATCCGGCAGCATGATGTCCAGGAGGATCGCATCCGGCTGGAACTCCCTGGCCGTCCGCACCGCACTGCTGCCGTCGGCAGCCGTCCGGATCTCCCAGCCCTCGTAGCGCAGCACGCTGGCGAGCAGCTCAGCCAGGCTGGGCTCGTCGTCGACCACTAGCACCCGGACTGCAGAGCCGTCGGCTCGCCGCAGGCCGCCTTCCCGCCCGGACGACGGCGAGATCGGCTCCATGACTGTCATCATGTCCCTACCGTGCCAGACCCGGCTCGACCGGGCCTCTGTGCTTCTTCTGTATTCCCTCTGAGTCCGCTGCGTGCGCTGAGCTCGCCGGATCTGCCGTCAGCGCGAGAGCCAGCGCCGGGCAGTCGGTGACAACCCGCCGGGCCTCGCGCGCCAGCCCGACCGGCACGGCGCCATCGCCGGCCAGCAACGGGTAACCCCACTCGTCCAGCGTGATGACCTCCGGCAGCAGCTCAGCGCAGCTCCCGTGGCCTGAGCAGGCGATCGGGTTGACCCGCAGCCGCATGGTTTGCTGCGACATCGTTATCTCCAGCCTGTTTCGGTTGCAGCCGCGGCTGGCCCTGCCGCTGCCGGCACCGGCAGGAACCGGTCGCGCTTCGTTGCCGTGCACCGGCCGCGGTCGTGCTCGGCTAGCTCCCCGGCGAACACCTCGAGTGCGGTCGCGACGAAGCGGATGGTCCCGTCCGGGTGATGACACCCGCCGCGTCCGGTTACCAGGCCAGCCCAGCGCCGGAGGTTAGCCAGCTCGGCGCGGGCCGGGCGCGGGCGCGCGACGGCCGCAAGCGCCGTCGCGATGGCAGGCAGGCCGTTAAAGCAGGGGCCGCACTGTCCCGCCGATTCCAACGCGAGGAAACGGGCTACGTGCGCCGACTCAGCCAGCCCGCAGTACGCGGCCGGGAGGGCTACTAGCACTCCGGCGCCGAGCATCGACCCGGCCGGCCGCAGGTCCGCGTTGCTCAGCGACAGCTGCCTGGCGATGTCGGTGGCGAGCCAGCCGCCGTGGTAACCGCCGGCGAGGACGGCCTGGACGTCGTCGCCGAGCCACACCAGCCGGTCCAGCGGCGTGCCGATGGCGGTCTCCACCACGCGGACGTCGCCATCGGGATCGCGCACCGTGCACAGCGCCGAGCCCGGCTCGTCCGAAGTGCCGACACCGCGGAACCAGCCTGCGCCGTGTCTCGCGATCACGGCCAGATGCGCCAGCGTCTCGACGTTCTGCACCAGGGTCGGGCGGCCTGCCACGCCGCGCTCGAATACCCGGCGGCCGTGGTTGCCCGGCCGGGCCGCTCTGCCGTTGATCGCCGCCACCACGGCTGTTTCCTCGCCAGCGAGGAATCGCGGCGGTGCTTCGACGAGATCCACGGCGGCCCGGTCGGTCCCGGCAGCCGCCCGGCTCGCCAGCGCATCGGTGAGGTGACCCGCCAGGTCAGGCCCAGCCTGGTCGCGGTGGGCGGGCAGGTACAGGTAGACCTGGCGCGCGCCGACGGCCTCGGCGGCTATCTGCAAGCCGTCCAGCACCAGGTGCGGTGCGAACCACAGCAACGCGGCGTCCTTGCTGCTGGCCGGCTCGCCTTCGGCGGCGTTGCCGACCATCACCGCGGGCCGGCCGCCGGCCGCTACGGCCGCGAGTTTCCTGGCCGTCGGGAAGGCGGCGCCGCCACGCCCGGTCAGGCCTGCAGCTCCGGCCTGGGCGATCAGGGCCGCCCCGCGAAACCGCGGGAGTCCGTGCCTGCGCACGTGCTCGGCGAAGTTGGTGAGCTGCCGCGGCTCGGCCGTCGCCATGCTGGCGGTCGGCGGCAGCAGCCGGGGCAGGCCTGACTCGCCGGCCGGGGCCGCGCGCCGGTGGTCAGGTCGGCCGGGTAGCGGCCGGTCCGGCGCCTGGACGCTCATCGCGCTCCCGCCCCGGTGAGCGCGCGGTCGCCGGACCGGCGGTCCGCTGGCGGGCCGTCAGCGGCTGGGCCGATGGATAGCGCCCTGGCCGGCCGCTCGGCCTCGCGCCGCGCGGCCATAGAGCTAACGATCCGCCAGCAGGCGGCCGCGCCCACGGCGGCAGTGCAGCAGATCGTCAGCGTCAGCAGCCAGCCGGAACGCAGGTCAGTGCTGGACCCCAGGCTGTGCGCCAGAGCGACCGGCCAGCACGCGTAGGCGAGCCAGTGCACCGCCCGCCAGGTTCTGCGGCCAATCCTGGCGCGGGCCAGGCTCGTAACGATCAGCGCGATGATCACGTCGAAGCTGATGGCGCCGAGGCCAAGCCACAGCGGCTCGTAGGCCGAGGTGAACGGGATGATGGCGGCCGCGATCCCGATCGTCACGTACGGGTCGGCGATCGCGGTCGCCACGTGGACCGCGATGAACGCAACCGCTAGCAGGGACATGCTGCGGTGCAGGCTCGTGGTCGCGAATCTCGGCAGGCCAGGGAGCCGGCCGCGCCGGTTAACCAGGATGCCGAGCAGCACCACGACGGTGAGCAGCACGAGCGCGACAACGCCGGTTGCCCGGCTGGCGTACCACAATGCGGTGCTTGAGGTTATCCCCACGTACTGCCTCCTGCTGAGCGCTGGCGGCGGCACTCGCGGCCGCCCTGCTCATGCAGGATCGGTCAGTCACTGAAGCAGGGACTCTGGACAACCTCTGCGTGCCATCTGAAGCGCGCAGGCGCAGAGCGCTGGCCGGCTAGCCCAGGCCGCTCACATGCGCTACTGCCTGCAGTTCGTTCTGGAATTCGGTGGCGCTGCGCGGCGCCTGGCCGGCCGCGAGATAGATCGCCAAGGCTGCGTAGCTTCCGTCTGGCAGGCGCTGCCCGGTCCAGGCGCCGTATCCGTTCGAAAAGGAGGTCACGGGCGACTGCTTGCCGCCGAGCATGATCTGGCCGGACACGGCTGCTGAGCCGCTCTGCACCGCGGCGTGCCCGTCCACGCCGCCAATGAGCCGGTTGCTTACGATCCTTTTCGGGAACAGGTAGATTTCGACGCCTGGCGCGTTATGCGAGTCGTGCAGCGAGCTTTGGTACTGATCTGCCGGGACATAGTTGCAGGTCAGGTCCGTGGGTGTGGTCGATCCGGGAGCACTGGCCGCTGAGCCTGGCAGCAGCTTCAGGCCGCTCGCCCTGGCCGCCTTGCCGACTACAGACGCCGACGGGCATTTCGTCATGCCGTAGCTGGCTGAGCTGCACCCGGCCGCCAGGTACGCGAGCGCGCAGAGCCCGGCAGCGCCGGCTTGTGCTGTCAGCGATCCGGCGATCTTGAAGTGCGGCAACGTTCCCCCGCTGCGACTTACCAAGCTGACAGCGCGGGTTCGTTCCCGTCACTCGACCGGTTTAACCGGCAAGCTGCTAGCCGCGGTGCTTGAGCTGGTTGAACGGCACATCACGGTCAACCCGGACCTCGGGAGGGAGGCCCAGCACCTTCTCGGCCAGGATGTTCTTCTGGATCTCGTCCGTGCCGCCGGCGATGGACTGGCCGGGCACTGACATCAGCACCTCGGCGATGACGCCGCCCAGTGGCGAGTCAGGGCCGGTGAGCAGCGCGCCTGCCGCCGCGATCATCGAGTGGACCTTTGCTGACTCGCGGGCGATATTGCTGGCGGCAAGCTTGCCGATCGACCCTTCCGCGCCCGGACGAGCGCCGGCGGCGCGCGCTGCCCTGGCCCGCTCGGCAGTCCAGGCACTAGCGCGGTGCAACGTGATGAGCCGGGCGATCGCCTGCCGGATGACGGGGTCGTCGGTGACTCCGGCTGCTCTGGCGTGCTCCACCACGAGGTCGGGCCGTCCTGCACGCTGCGGGTACCAGGAATAGGTGGCGAAGTGATCGTCGGCCTCGGCACGAGCTTCGGCGAGCGCACGGCCCGGCGCTGGCGAATAGTCGGGGCGCCGCAGCGCCGAGAAGCGGCGCTCGTAGGCCAGCGTGGTCAGCGCTGCGGTCCAGCCGCCGCCTACCGTGCCGATGACGTTGTCCCGCGGCACCCGTGCGTCAGTGAGGAAGACCTCGTTGAAGGACGCGTGGAAGTTCATCTGCCGCAGTTGCCGCACCTCAACGCCAGGCTGCTGCATAGGCAGCGCGAAGTAGGTGATGCCCTGGTGCTTCGGAACGCTGGCGTCAGTGCGGGCGAGCAGCATGCCCATGTCGGCGTGGTGCGCGCTGGTGTTCCAGACTTTCTGGCCGTTGATCACCCAGGTGTCGCCGTCCAGCACCGCTGACGTCGACAGGCCAGCCAGGTCCGAGCCCGCGCCTGGCTCGCTGAACAGCTGGCACCAGGTTTGCTCGCCAGTAAGGATCGCGTCAAGCAGACGATGCCTCAGTTCGTCGGTGCCATGCGCGAGTATGGTCGGCGCGGCGAGCCAGGTGCCGCTGCCGACCGGCACGCCGACCGCGCCGAGCCGGATCAGCTCGCTGGCGACTAGCTCATCGGCCCAGGCCGGCAGACCGCGGCCATGCCACCGGGCTGGCCAGCTCGGCACCGCCCAGCCAGCGTGCAGGAGCAGTTCGCGCCAGTCGCGCAGAGCCATCTCTGGATCCCAGTGCCGCCGCACCCACTCGGTCAGCTCGCCGCGGATCTGGTCCGGGTCGGCGGCGGCCGCCTGCTGCGTCACGCCGCTGCCTCGGCTAGGGCCACCTCGTCCAGGAAGCTGCGCAGCTCGCCGTTGAACTGCTCGGGCTGGTCGACGTTCGGCGCGTGCCCGGCGGCCGGAATGACGACCTTGCGCGCGCGGGGAAGCTTGGCCGCCATGTAGTCCGCGGCAGCCTGGAACGGCGCGTCGTCCGCGCCGACGATGACCAGGGCCGGCGCCTGGATGCTGGCCAGCCCGTCGATGACATGCGCGTCACGCTGGGTCAGCGTGTGCCGGGCAGCGCTGGCCAGGCCGGCGACATCGCCTTGCTCGCCGTGCAGTTCGCTGCTACTGCCCAGCGCGGCCAGGCCGCGCTCCTCCAGACGGGCGGCTGTTTTATGCGCGCGCCGGTTCCAGTCGTCCCTGGCCGCGTCGTTGCGGAAGCCTGGACCGGTGCCGATGAGCACCAGTCCGGCTACCTGGTCCGGGTGCCTCAGCGCGAAGTCGAGCGACAGGTAGCCGCCCAGCGAGTGCCCGCCGAGCACAGCGCGGCCGATACCGAGCTCGCGCAGCAGCGCGGCCATGTCCGTCACGGCCGCGTCTGCTGAATAGCTTTCCGGGTCTGCCGGCGACTCGCTGCCGCCGTGGCCGCGGATGTCCCAGGTCACGACCTGAGTTGCGGCAGCAGCGAGGTTCAGGCCGAACATCGCCGACGTTGCGCCGTAGCCATGGGTGAGCAGCAGCAGAGGGTGCCCGCTGCCGGTGACCTGGTAGCTGATGTTTCCGCCCGGGCGCGCCAGAACTGGCATTGAGGTCCTGCCTTCCGTAGCTGTCAGCGCCCGGCGAAACTCGCCGGCCGCCGCGCGGCGACTGCTGCCAGCCCCTCGCGCCAGTCCGCTGTTTGCATGAGCCGCTCCTGCTCGGCGCGTTCTCGGGCCATTGCTGCCCGGGCCGGCCCGCAGAGCGGGCCGCGCATCGTCTCCCGGATCGAGCGCACCGCGAGTGGCGCCGAAGCGGCGATCTGCGCGGCGAGCGCATGAGCTTGCTCGCGCACCTGGCCGGACTCGGCTAGCCGGTCGGCCAGGCCGATGGCGTGCGCCTCCTCCGCGGCGATGCGGCGGCCGGTGTAGAGGAGCTCGAGCGCCTTCTGCTGGCCGACAACGGCAGGAAGGGTGACGCTGATGGCGAACCCCTGGTGGATGCCGAGCAGCGCGAAGTTCGCGGCGAAGCGTGCCTCAGGCGCCACGATCCGGAAGTCGGCTGCCAGCGCAAGGCCGAGACCTCCGCCGATCGCGGCGCCCTGGATCGCGGCGACGATCGGAAGCGGCTGCTCGAACAGCCGGACCCCGAAGTCGTAGAGGTGCTTGCCGTCCGGCCTGCCGATCGCATTAGCGTCGCTGAAGTCGGCACCGGCGCAAAACACCCGGCCGGCGCTGCACAGCACGATGGCGCGGCAGCGCTGGCCGGCCGCGAGTTGCTCGCAGGCGTCCGCTAGCTGCTCGATCAGGCCGACGCTGAAGTAGTTGCTGGGCGGTCGGTTGATCTCCAGCGTTGCCACGTAATCGTCACCGAGCTCGACAGTCAGCTCCGCATCCGTGGTTTCCGTGTCCGTTGTCCCCGCATCCGTCATCAGCTCTCCCGCTGGCCACTCAGTTCGGTCCTTTCGACATCGTAGAACCAGAGCGGCTGCGGGAGGGCTGCCCGAGCGGTACCGATATGCGCGCTCCAAACCACAGCCGTCGTACGACTGCTGTCGTTCTAGCCACATGAGTCGTACGACTGCTGTGGTTTGGGGTGCGGCTCATGATCCGCCGGATGTCACGTCGCCGGACCCGCTGCTGGCTGCCGGCGCTGCGGAGCTCTTGAGGCCTCTGCTCTGGGTACTCGATGAACCGGACGAGGTGCTCGGCGAGCTGGTTGAACCGGCCGAGGCATGAGTACTTGACGAGTTGGACGTGGCGCGGGTAGCGGTCGCGTGCGCCGACCCCGGCAGCGTGTACGTCACTCCGGCGGCGGTGAGCACACTGGCGAGGCCAGCTGCGGCCGTCACGGTCCGGAGCCTGGCCCGGTTCCGGTTACGAGTGGCAATGGCCTCGTGCTGTGGCGTCATTGCTGCCTTCCAGTAGTTCTGCCTGACCTGACGTCATCCACAGTGGCCTGCCTAGCTCTGAACCGCCTCTGCGCACGCTGCCAGTCAGGCCCCAAATCGCGCTGTGCCGCACGCCCGGCGCATATGCGGCGCTCTGGCAGTCCTGGCACGCCGCTGACCTGCGATGCTGAAGTAATCCCCAGATCCTGTGGACAAGCCTGTGCACGGCGCAGTGGAAATCAGCCGTAGATAGGGGATAAACAGTAGATGTCCTGTGGATGGCTAAAGAATCTTGAAGTTCTTGTCGAAAGGCCTTGTGCTGCTAACTCGATTGGCAGTAGAAATCTCTCACCACTGAAGACGGGATCCGCCCCAAGGGAAACCGAGGGAACGCAGGAAGGGTCGGGAGACTGGCCCTGATGGCGGGAATCTGACACCGGTGGCGCTTCGCCGGGCACGACATCTGAGCAATCGGTCTGTCGGAACGGCGGGGCAACCGCCACGCAGCCTGCGGAGGCCGAGCAATCGGCTTGCCACGGCAGTGCGGCGACCGCCACGCGGCACGCGGCGGCTGAGCAATCGGCAGCCTGGGCATGCGGGGCAGGGCGAGGCCCCTCCATCTCATACATGGAGGGGCCTCGTCGCCGTTTAGCGTAGCGCCTTGGCGCGGTAATTCCCGACACCGACAGCCGGCAAACCTGACTAGCCGCGGCAATCCACGTTCCCTGCTATCAAATCGGGCTTTTCTGCTCGCCGGACGATAGAGAACGGCGCAGGTTCGGCAGCCATAGCGTGTTCAGCGCGTCATCATCCGATCACGGTGAGAGAGTTGTTAGTGACGTTCCGTACGGGCTTCAGCGGGTCGGGGGACCCGGTGCCTGACGGGCCAGTGCGGCAGAGCGACGGGTACGGGGGAGCGCGTGAGCATCAGCACGAGTCATGCTGCAGTCGAGGGGTATGAGTCGGTGCCGGCGCCGGGCCCGGTGCTGGCTGGCCGGCCGGAGACTGCGATGTTCCGGCGCCGTTCGCTGCAGCCGAGCCGTCGTGCTGTGCTGCACCTGCAGGCGGCCGGCGATCCGGCGGTGCCGTCCGGACTGGGTGACTGGTTCACCGAGCGGGCCTTCCACTTCTATGTCGCCGGGTTGCGCGTGCCCGGCAAGCTGACGCTGCCCGGACGGCTGCCCGGGCTGGGTCGCGTGCGCGCCGGCAGCGGATCGGTGTTCGCCGACCTGGATTCCGCCTGCGCGTACCTGCGTGACGCTGACGGGATCGGGCACGTGATCGTGACCGCCCAGGGCCGGGCGGCACTTGCCGCGGCACTGTGGAGCGACGCGCGCAGCCAGGTCCCCGGCGGCGGCGCTGACGCGCTGATCCTGACCGAACCCGCGCTGCCGTCCCGGACCTCGATCAGCCTGAACATTGCCTGCCCCGTACTCGTGCTCACCAGCCGGGCATCTGCCGCCGGGCGGCTCGGCAGCCACGTGACCTGGCTGCAACTGCGGGAGCCGGGCGGGCAGGCGGTTTTCGACGAACTCGGCCGCTGGCTGGGTGCCTACATGTACGGTCCGGGCCTCGACCGGCTGCTGTGACTGCCGGGACTGCGACCCGCGCCTAGCTGACCACGCTGATTTGGACCATGGGATAACCACTGGCGCCGTTAGGCTCAGGCGGCTCCTGCAGCGCTGTCTGGGTGTAGCCGGTCTTGTCGGTGGCGCGCGCCTCGATCAGGTAGGTGCCGGGCCTGACGCTGGCATCCCACTCGTAGACCCATTGCCGCCAGCAGTCGATGTCGGGCACGGCCGCCAGCGTGGCCTGCCGCCACGGCCCGCCGCCGATCCGGACTTCGACCGCTTCGATGCCCTTGTGCTGAGCCCACGCGACGCCCGCGACACTGACCCGCTGCCCGGCCTTGATCGGCTTCAGGCCGGTTGGTACATCGATGCGGGACTCTGTCTTGATCGGCGCCTGAGCGTCCCAGCCGCGTTGCGCCCAGTAAGAGACGTTCGACGCGTATGTGGTGACCTCAATGTCCACGATCCACTTGCAGGCCGAGACGTAGCCATAGAGGCCAGGGATCACCAGGCGGGCGGGGAAGCCGTGCTCGACGGGCAGGGCGGCGTCATTCATTGCTACCGCGAGCATGGCATCCCGGCCGTCCATCGCGGTCGCGACCGGCGTTCCCGAGCTGAAGCCGTCGGATGACGTGCAGAACAGCTGGTCGGCACCAGCCTTGATGCCGGCCTCCTGGAGGATGCTGCGCAGGCTCGCGCCGAGCCACTTTGCGTTCCCGATGTACGGACCGCCTACCGGATTGGACACGCAGCACAGTGTGACGTAGTCCTCCAGCAGCGGTCGCTTGATCAGGTCCTCAAAGGACAGCACAATCTCCTTGCGCACCATGCCGTGGATCCGCAGCTGCCAGCTGGCGGGCGCGATCTCCGGCAGGATGATCGCCGTGTCCACCCGGTAGAAGCTGCTGTTGGGCGTGATGAAGGTGCTCAGGCCAGGAATGTTCAGGTTCGTGCCGGGCGGCAGCGGGGGAGCAGGCTGGGCTGCCTTGGGAAGCCTGAGGGCGTGCTGGATGGCGTTGACGTCCCTGGTCTCGGCCAGCCAGGTGCCGCCCGCGTAGGCGACCAGCGAAACTGCGGCCGCGGCCGCGCTGCCGACCAGGAACCTCCGGCGGTCGGGCACTGGCTCGCTCGCACTCCACCCGGGCGCTTCGATCGGCCGCCAGGTCGCGCCGGGTGGCACGTTCGCGCCGGGTGGCTGGGCCTGACCCGGCTGTGCTGGACCCGGCTGTGCTGGACCCGGTCCGGACGGGCCTGGCTGTGCTCTGCCAGGAGGTAGCAGGGAACCAGTTTGCCGGGTGCTAGGGGCGATGGGCTGGCTGGCTCGCAGCCGGGCGGCCCGAGCTGCGAAATAGCGAAGCACGAAGGCTGCAACCACCGCGCCGATCAGCGACGGAAGCGCGTCTGTTCCGCTCGCCGCGGGCTGGCTGAGTGCCGCATAGATGCCGACGGCTCCGAACACGGCCAGGCCGGCCATGCCCTGCCAGAGCTTGCGGACGGCGAGGATCCCGATGACCGCGGCGAAGATGATGAGGACCCCGCGGATCCCCCAGACCAGCACCGTCTTGTCGCTGGAGCCGAATTCCCTGATCGCGAAGTTCTTGACGGCGGGCGGTGTGTGATCGATCGACAGCTCGCCGACGGCGGCCACCGGGGCGCCGAGCGGAGAGCTGAGGATCGCCGCAACAAGCTGTGCCACGCCGAGCGCGACCAGCGCGGTGACTATACCGACGATGGCACCGGTGCCCGCTAGCACGCCGCGGCCGGGCCGGGCGCCGTGAGGTGGTCGGCTCTGCGGGCCTGGCTGAGTTGGTTGCTGCCTGAAGGTCACGTTGTTATTCGTTCCAGCGTCGCGAGCGGATTGGCGGCTGCTAGTCGCTAGTTTGCCGGGGCCGCAGCGCCCCCGCTTCCGGGGCCTAGCAAGCCGAGTACCGTTCGGCGACGAATATAGGGGTGTGGACATGGCAGGACGCGACCACCCGCAACGCGTGCCGGAGCGCGAGCCGGGCGGCCCCAGGCGCCGGGACGGCCTGGAACTTGCCCTGGCGCAGGTCGCTAAGGGCGACGATGGTGCCTTCCGCGAGGTATACGACCAGGCTGCGCCCGCGGTTCTCGGCATCGTGCGTCGTGTTCTGCGAGATCCCGCCCAGTCCGAGGAAGTCATGCAGGAGGTCCTGCTTGAAGTCTGGCGGGCGGCGGCCAGGTACGACCCGGCTACCGGCTCGGCAGTGGCATGGATCATGACGCTGGCGCACCGTCGAGCAGTGGACCGGGTCAGGTCGGAGCAGCGTGCCACCGAGCGGGAACTGCGGGCGGCGACGGCCACGATCGACTACGACGAGGTAAGCGACGCTGTCGAGACGAGCCTGGAACACCAGCGGGTCCGACGGTGCCTGGACGGGCTGACCGACCTTCAACGGGAATCAGTGACGCTGGCTTATTACGGCGGCTACAGCTACCCGGAAGTAGCGCAGCTGCTCGGGGTGGCAGTCGGGACGGTCAAGACGCGCATGCGCGATGGCCTCATCCGGCTGCGGGACTGCTTGGGGGTGGACTGATGCGGGCTCGCGGTGCGGGACTGCACACCCTGGTCGGGGCATATGTCATGGACGCGGTGTCGGAAGCGGATCGGGTCAGCTTCGAACGGCACCTGCTCACCTGCGAGCAATGCCGGGAGGACGTGCGCGGGCTGCGTGAAGCGGCCGCCCGGCTGGGCACGGCTGAAGCCGTTCGCCCGCGGCCTGAACTGCGTGATCAGACCATGCAGGCAGCGGCCCGGATCCGGCAGCAGCCTCCGCTGGTGCCGGACCGGAACCGCCTGCAGTCGACCAGGCGACGGGGCAGTACGTTTCGGTGGCTATCCCGGTCTGCCGAGGCGGGGGCGCGTCCATGGCTGGCCAGAGTGGCATTGACCGCCGCGGTGGCGCTCGCGGTTACCGCGACGGTCTTCGGACTGCACCTCAGCTCCATGCAGGGCAAGCTGAGTGCTGCGGAGCAGCGCGACACGGCGATCGCGACGGTGCTCGGCGCGCGTGATGCGACGACGCTGACGGCCAAGGTCACTACCGGGGGAATGGCGACCGTGGTGATGTCACACCGGGAGCGGGCGCTTGTCTTCATTGCCAGCGGGCTGACCAGGCTGCCGGCCGCTCACGCGTATGAGTTGTGGCTGATGAGTCCAACGGGTGACACTCCCGCCGGGATGCTGCCGCCGGCCCGGCGGGGCATGTCTGGCCCGATGGTCGTCTACCGGCTCGGGCCAGGCGAGCAGCTGGCAATGACGGTGGAGCCCGTGTCCGGCACACACCAGCCGACGTCAGCGCCTGTCGTGGTCGTGGCCCTCGGGGGCTGACGGACTGCCGGGGCGACATTTGCGCCCGCGGCAGGCTAACGTGGCGACCGTGAAAGCATCCCCCGAAGCGCAGCTGCGGTTGCTCGAGCTTGCCGATCTTGACGCTGAGCTGGGCAGGCTGGAGCATCGCCGCCGGAGCTTGCCCGAGCACGCCGAGCTCAGCCGGCTGGAGGAGCGCGACCGGGAGCTGCGCGACGAGATAGCGGCCCTGCAGGCCCGTGAAGGCGACCTGAGACGCGAGCAGGGCAAGGCGGATGCCGACGTTGAGCAAGTCCGCAGCAGGATCGCTCGCGACCGTGCACGCCTGGATGCCGGGCAGGTGAACTCGCCGCGCGAGCTGGAGAATCTGCAATCTGAGGTGGAGTCGCTGCTGCGCCGCCAGTCCGACCTGGAAGACGTCGAACTAGACGTCATGGAGCGGCTTGAAGCGGCCCAGTCCCGGCTCAAGGACGCAACGGCCGAGCGGACGGCGATCACCACCGATGCAGCGGCGGTCACGGCCAAGCGTGATCTGGCGGTTGGCGAGCTGGCCGAGCTCTCCGGGAAGGCATCAGACCGGCGCGCCGCGGTGATCGCCGAGGAGCCGGCCGACCTGATCGACCTGTACGAGCGGCTGCGGGCCCAGCACGGCGGCGTCGGTGCAGCCGCGCTGCGCCGAGGCCAGTGCCAGGGCTGCCACCTTTCGCTGAACACAGTGGACCTCAACGCGATCCGCGCTGCCGACCCCGATGAGGTGCTGCGGTGCGAGGAATGCCGCCGGATTCTCGTCCGGACCGATGAGTCCGGCCTCTGAGTCCGGGGCAGGCTGGCGCCCGCCGCAGGGCCGTCCGACGACAACGTTGCTGCTGCGGCACGGGCAGACACCGCTGTCCGCTGAGCGCCGCTTCGCTGGCCGGGGCGACATCCCGCTGACGGATGTGGGCGTAGATCAAGCGGCTGCTGCAGCCGCTGCCCTGGCCGAGCGCGGTGCCATCGACATGGTGTTGACCTCACCGCTGCGCCGGGCGCGCGAGACGGCGGAGGCCGTCGCTCAGCGGACAGGTGCGCCGCTAGCAGTCGACGACGACCTGGCCGAGACCGATTTCGGAAGCTGGGAAGCGATGACCTTCGCTGAGGTGATGGCGCGCTGGCCCGATGAGATGGCGGCTTGGATGGCCGACGCCACCGCTGCTCCTCCGGGCGGTGAGAGTTTCGCGGCCGTGGCAAAGCGCGTCGACGGCGCCCTGGAGCGGTTGCTAGCTGCGCATCAGGGTCAGACGGTGGTTATCGTCAGCCATGTCACGCCGATCAAGACTCTGGTGTGCCGTGCGCTGCTTGCGCCGACCGCTGCCATGTTCCGGATGCATCTCGATGTCGCTTCGCTAACTGAGGCCGCCTGGTTCGCTGACGGACCAGCCCTGCTACGGTCGCTTAACGACACAGCGCACTTGCACCAGCACTGAGAGTCGGGATTAGCGGGCGGTTTGGGTCCGCTTGAGGGCATTGTTCTGAGCGAACAAGTCATCCTGTGTGTAAATACTCTCCGTGCGTGGAATAGCACTCCTCGTAATTGATCAAGACGGGGGGAGATCAGTGCCTGTTCAGTCCACGACCCGTGCGGCGACCCGCCGTGGTTCGGCGAGTTCCGCTCGCAGCAGGTCGGTGAGCCGCAGTGCGTCAAAGGGCACTGCGAGCCGACCATCAACATCAAGCTCCAGGTCGTCAAGTGCCTCGGCAAGAGGGACTCGCACCACTAGGTCAGCCGCCGGCGCCTCGACTCGGAGCACTACCTCAAGGCCGACCCGCAGTTCAGCATCACGATCGACTGCGTCACGTTCCACCTCTTCACGCTCGACTGCCGCGCGCCGGGCCACCGGCCGCAGCACTACAGGCCGTACTTCCGCAAGCCGGAGCACCGGGACCCGAAGCACTGGAGCCCGGAGCACCAGCACGCGCACCGCTGCACGTACCACTGTGCGGCGGACCACGGCGAGGGGCACGTCGGCCACACCTGCGACCGCCGCAAAGACCGTCTCGTCCGCAGCCACCAAGGTCACGTCGGCAGCAAGCAAGATGACCGCTGCCGCCACCAAGGCGACGGCTTCGGCCAAGACGATGTCGTCGGCCATGCGGGCGATGAACACCGCGACCAAGGCGATGACGACGGCCGCAAAGGCTCTGACCGCCGCAGCTAAGACGATGCAGACGGCGAAGCCCGCTGCCACTCCGGCCAGGCGCACCGCCGGCACGTCCAGGACGACCACGTCACGGACGGGCACGGCGCGCAAGACCACGGCGCGGAAGACCACGGCGCGCAAGACCACGGCGCGGAAGCCTGCGTCACGGGCCGGCGCGTCGCGGACCGCGACGTCGCGAACCGGGACGTCGCGGACGGCTAGCAGTCGCAGGCCGTCGGCGCGCCCGAGGTCCGCATCCACGCGGCCGAGTTCGCGAACCGCGTCGCGCGCTGCCAAGTCAGCCGGATCGGCGGAAATGGCAGGCTCCGGCCAGGGCATGTCAACGGGAATGTCCGGGCCTGGGCAGTCGGGGATGGCCAAGCCAAGGTCGACTTCATCGCGGCCGAGGACGACCACATCCAGTTCACGCCCGCAGGCTCGGCGACCGGCTAGCAAGCCGGCCAGCAAGCCGAGCTCAACTGCGATGCGGCCAGGGTCATCGCTGACCTTGTCGGCGCCATCGCAGTCGCGCAGCAATGGTGAGTACGGCAGCCTGCTCGGCAGCCTTATTCACTGAAGCAGCGGCGGATAGCTCGCAACGGGCGGGCGGCACTGGCAACGACGCCAGGCCGCCCGCCTTCAGCTTCCTCCTCCTGGAGCCTCGCGGCGCATATCCTTGGAGGCAGCGGCGGGTGAGCTGGCCGGGCGGCCGCGTCACGCCAGGTTTCCTGGTGTGCCGAGGAAGGTCCGGGCTCCGCAGGGCAGGGTGGTCGGTAACGCCGACCCGGGGTGACCCGCGGGATAGTGCCACAGAAAACAAACCGCCTCCGGCAACGCCGGAGGTAAGGGTGAAACGGCGGTGTAAGAGACCACCAGCGCTCAGGGTGACCTGAGCGGCTCGGTAAACCCCACCCGGAGCAAGGTCAAGAGGGAGACGCACCGGCAACGGTGCGCTCCTGCGCGAGCGCTTGAGGGCTGCCCGCCCGATGCTCGCGGGTAGACCGCAGGAGGCTGCCGGCAACGGCAGTCCTAGATGGATGGCCGTCGGCCCGCGCAAGCGGGTGCACAGAACCCGGCCTACAGGCCAGCTCGCCCGCCGCCCTGGCGTTGACCTGTAAGTTCCGAGGCGCTGTGCCACCGGAGAGGGCTCGGCACCCTCCGATGTACCTCCGGTGCCGGGATGGTCGGGCCGGTGGCCTCGCGAAGTGGGCTAACTGGGCCCTCACTCAGTTCCGCTGAGGAAGGTGAACAGGCGCTGGCCAATCGCCAGCGCGGCGGGCTCGTCCGTCAGCCTGTGAGCTCCCACCGACATGAAGCCGTCTTGGCTGGTGTCGAACGCCACCTCGCGGAAGCCCGCCTTCCCGAACCAGGACCGGATCGCGGGAGTCAGGTCGGGCGGGCGGCGGTGCCTGGTCCACAGGACCAGCGCGCCGGGTGCGCACAGGCTGGGCAGGGCAGCCACTGTGGCCTGGATGTCGTCGTCGGTGATGTTGCCGAAGATGCCGCATGCCACCACTATCTGGGCAGGTACCGCGCCGGCGCAGGCATCGGTGATCCCGGCGTCGGCCTGCAGCACCTCGACGCCGTCGAGCCCAGCCGCAAGGGCCGCCTGCCGTGCGAGCGCGACGTTGCGCTCGTCCAGCTCAACCAGCCTTGCGCGAACGTCGTCCCGGCGCGGATGCCCGGTCAGCGCACCGATCACGTCCCGGCCTTGCCCGGCGCAGAGGCTGATCAGGCGGACGTCTCCGGCTGGCGCACGGTCGAGCTCAGCGCGCAGGTGTCCCTTCACGAGTTCTCCCCGCCGCGAGAGCAGGGAGCCCGGATCGTCGTAGTCCCGGTGCCATTCCACCCAGTCGCGTTTTGCCACCCTACGAACCTAGGGTCTGACGCGAACTTCGGACTAGCAGCGGCGCTTTGCTCGTCGTATGCTGCAGGTGGCGAGCAGGGCGCCACCGGGTCCGCGGGAAGGGCAAAGCCCACCTCAGCATCTTGTACTTCGGTGAGCATCGCTTACCTCCTTTCGACCGGCAGCGCGGACCGGCCGGGACCGGAAGGAGGCCGCTGTGCCCACCATCTCTCTCCCGATGGATCCCCACCTCGGGCAGCTCCGCAAGAAGGCGCGCGCGCTTCAGCGCGCAGTTCGCGCTGGCGATCCTGACGCGCTGGCGCTCGTCGCCGAGTTCCACCCCGATGGCCCGCCAGGTGCGACGTTCCAGCTGTCCGCGGCTCAGCTTGTTCTCGCGCGGCATTACGGCTTCGCCAGCTGGCCGCGGCTGCGCCAGCACGTCGAGATCGTCACGACCAGCACATGGCAGCCAAGGCGGCACGTGCCTGGCGAAGATCTGCCGGCCGCGTTCCTGCGATTGTCGTGCGGCGGCTACGCGCTCACCAACGGCGGGGACCGCGCCCGGGACCTGAGCGGCGCGCGCGACCTGCTGGCGCAGCACCCAGGACTGCCCGCCGTTAGCCTGGCGGTCGCCGCCGCGTGCGCGGATGTCGAGGCAGTGCGGCGTCACCTAGCGGCTGACCCGTCGCTGGCCACCCGCGCCAGCGAGCCGTATGGCTGGCCACCGCTGCTGTACCAGGCGTTTGCCCGGCACGACCCGCACGTTGGCGTGGACGCGACGCTGGAGACCGCGCGCCTGCTCCTGGCCGCTGGCGCGGACCCGAACGAGGGCAGATTCTGGCACGGACTGCCGAACCCGAGCACGGTGCTCAGCGGCGCGATCGGAGCCGAATCCGGCGATGAGACACAGCACGCCCGTGCGCTGGCCTTCGCTCGCCTGCTGCTGGAAGTCGGCGCGGACCCGGACGACGGCTCTGCCACCTTGCTGGAACGCGACGAGCGCGACGACATCCTCGAGCTTCTCTTCGCATTCGGACTCGGCCGGGACACGAACGGGCCGTGGCGCCGACTGCTCGGTGACCAGCTGGTGTCGCCCGCTTCGGTGCTCCGTCTTCTGCTCTTCTTCGCGATCGAGCTCGACCACCGGACCCGCGTCGCGCTGCTGGCCCGCCACGGCGTGGACCTCGTCAGCCCGTTCACCGACCTGAGCGCCTGGTTCGAGAGCCCGCACAGGTGGCCTGCGGGCACGCCGGCGGCTGTCGCCCTGGTCAACGGCAATCGCGAGCTGGCCCGGCAGCTGGCCGATCGCGGCGCGCCCCTGCCGGAGCCCGTCTCACCCGACGGATTCGTGACCGCGGTGCTGGCCGGTGACGCAGCCGTCGTCCGGTCAGCCGATCCGGCAGCCGTCGCGGCCGTGCGCTCCCGCTGGCCGGGGTTGCCTACGTGGGCGGCAGGCCACGGCGTGCTGGAGTCGGTGCCGCTGCTCGTCGAGGCTGGCTTTGACGTGAATGCGTTCGGCCGCAGCGACGGTCCGTACCACCAGCCACGCTGGTACTCGGCGCTGCACGTCGCCGCCGACAACGGGGATCTCGAGCTGGCCCAGCGACTGCTGGACATCGGCGCTGATCCGAATCTGCGGGATGCCTTCGACGGCTCCTACCGGCAGCGCAAAGACGGGCGCGACCGCGAGTGCGCCGGCCACGCGACCCCGCTGGACTGGGCGCGGCGCTCCGGTCACCAGGAGCTGCTCGACCTCCTCGAGCCGCGGACGGAGGCCTAACTCCCCACCCTGCTGCGCTCAGGAACGCTTCAGGAACCTGAAATAGAACGCGACGAATATCAGGACGACGCCGACGTTCACGGCCAGACGGGGCCAGAAGTGGTTCCTGAAGAACAGGACGTCCAGTCCGACCACGACAACCACCATCGCGAGCACGTACAGCGCGATGCCTGCCTTGCTTCCCACCGGTTCGTTGTACTACGCGCGAGTTGAGGAGAGCAAGAGGCCTTTAGAAGGCGATGCCGGCGAAACGACCTGAGACCCGATACCCGCGCCAGCGAACCTGCTACTCACTGCCCGGAGTTCCTCGCCTCCAGCACAGCCAGGTCACGGACAGCGAAGCGGTAGTGCTCGATCTCCTCGTCCATCACCACGGCGACGCATTCGGCCACAGCCCGTTCCTCGTCCGGGTAACCAGGAGCGGGCGAGCGCCGGCACGGCCGGCCCAGGGTCTCGTCGCTCAGATCCGCCACGATGCGCCGCATCACGCCCATCCGGTCAGCGCGCGCGGCGAGGATCTCGGCATAGCCCGGCTTCGCGAGCAGGCCGATGCCGAGCGCGGCCGCATCGGCAGCCGGATACCAGCTCTGCGGCAGGCCGAGCGGGTGGTAAGGCATCGGTTCGTCCAGCACCGTCCGGCTGGCCCAGGCGTCGGTGATGAAGACCAGATGGCGCAGCGTCTGCTCGAACGACCATTCTTCGGCGACCTGCTCGGCCAGCGCCGACGCGGGCAGTCGCCTGGCTCGCTCTCCCGCCTCCGCCCACAGCCGCTCGATGGTGTCCCACATCGCGCGGAAGTCGTCGGCGGTCTGCACCGCGCGGAACTGCACCCGTTCCGGGTGCCGCCGGTCCAGTTCGGCGCTGACGAAGTCGGTCACGTCCACGCCGTCGATGGTGACGTTGCTGAGGTAACCGGAGATGCTGACATCAACCAGCCAGCCGTCCCTGATCGTGACGCCGGTCAGGTCGCAGTCGGTGAACCGGGCGCCGCGCAGGTCCGCGACGTCGAACCGGGCGCCCCGGAACTGCTCACTGCCGCCGCCCTCGCCGGCATAGAACCGGTGCGGTCCGAATTGCCCTGGTGTTCCCGTCATGGACTGACGGTAGCGGCCGACCCGGACAGTTTCCTTCCTGGATTGAGCACATGTGACGCGGGACCAACGTCACTGGTCAACCGGGCCTTATGCCGGTGAGGTACCGGACCTCATACTCTGCGTGCTCTACGGATTCGTCTAGTTACCTAGAGTCACGGCAGAGGATTCAGTAGCGGGCAGGCTGTCAGACGGAAGGAACCGGATGTCGGTGACGTCACGCGGGGCGGGGGAGTGATGGCGAAGTTCATGATCAAGTTCAGCTATTCCCATGGATCCTGGGCACGCATGATCAAGGTCACTGACGACCGCACTTCGGCGGTCCGATCCTTGCTGGAATCGCTTGAGGGGTCGCTCGAAGCGATGTACTGGGACATGCACGACTGCGCATCGTACGTGCTCGCTGATCTCCCTGACGTCGTGTCGGCGGTCGCGGTGATGACTGTGGCGGCGAAGACAGGCGCTTTCATGACAGTGGAAGCGCACGAACTCCTCACCGAAGAGCAGATGCATGCAGCGCTGACGCTGGCGAAGTTTGCCGCGGACGCATTTCACGCGCCCGGGAGCTCAGCTATCGAGCATCCGGATACCGGGAATGGCGCGGCCGGGCGGCCGTTGGTCAACATAGCCTTCGGCGCAGGCTAGGAACCAGAAAGCCGGCAGGTTTCACCGAATTTTAGGACCGAAACGCGGCATAGATGATCGCGGTAATCCTGTCGACCATCTCTTCTTTGGGCAGATGCACTTCTGCTGCGCTCATCAGGTAGTTGACCCGCTCGAGCATCATGAGACAGCAGACGGCCGTCAGCTCGGCGTGCTCGGTGCGCAGGCCATCGCCGGCCGGCCCGCCACCGGCGGCGGTCATTCCTTGCGTCATGGCTTCGGCGACGCGGAACAGCAAGTGCAGTCCGTCACCGAACACGTTCTCGCCGACGACGTCGGCCTGGCTGAGAATGCGAATGACCGTCGCGTGCGCGGCGTACGTCTCGCTAAAGCTGTGCACCCAGCGCCGTAGTGCCGTCTGGCCGGCTTCGTTGCTGGTCACCACCGGGAAGTCGTCTGCGACGTTGGACATGTCGACGAGCGCGTCGCGGAGCAGCGTCCGGAACAGGTCGTCCTTGTTCGCGAAGTACAGGTAGAAGGTGCCGTGTGAGGTGTTGGCCCGCTTGACGATGTCTTCCACCCGGGCTGACTGAAGGCCCGCCTCGTCGAACTCGGCCAGGCCCGCCTCAAGCAGCCTGCGCACGGTCTCGCGGCCGTGTGCACCGAGCTCCCGCTGCAGGGCCGGAAGGCCGCCGTCCCGGGACGGCCGGATCTGCGGCGTTCGGTCGGCGTGCCCCGCCGTGGCCGCGTTGGTACCGCGCCGGGCCGGACTCTTCGCGCGGCCCGCCGCGGGCGGGGCCTGTGGCCTTGTGGCCGGCATGCCGCTACGGCCTGCCGGCTCCTCTGGAAGGTCTGTCAGGCTCGCTCTCACTCCCGGCTGAACCGTGCGCGTGTCACCCTGATTCCCTATTCGGGAAGAATGCCCACCCGTCGGCCACCGCAGACGGGCCTTTCTCTTGTACGGAGACTAGTGGTTCCCACCCTCGCGAGGTACGCCGGCCCGGCAACTACGCACTGAACTTCGTGTTTAGCGTATAACGCATAATATGCCGTGAACTACTTGAGATAGACAAAACTCGCAGAGTTTCCTTAGCTGCAGCTCAGGGACAGTGTCAGAGCAAGATTCCAGCTCTGAAACTGACGTCAGCATCAGGTGACGAACGCGTCATTGTTTGCATCGGATTGGCGGCACGTGCGCAAATAGAGATCATGACTCGCGACCGGGCCGGCTTCGAGGCCACTCTGGCGCGCTCGCCTGCGCGCAGCGTCCTCCCAGGTAACCCGGCCGCGGCGGGCCCGCCAGAAGCCGTGATGGCTGGCAAGGCGGCTGCCGAGAACTTCCCGGTCGCGCTGCGGATGCTGCCACGCCGGCACCGGGATCACCTGATGGCCGTGTACAGCTACGCCCGGACGGTGGACGACATCGGTGACGAGGGCGTGCCGGAGCAGCGCCTGGCCCTGCTGGCCGATCTGGAAGAAGACCTCAGGCGGCTGTACGCGCAGCTTGGCGGCGAGACGGGCGCGTCCGCCCGCCCCCGCCACCCCGCCGTGCGGGGTCTGGCGTCCGCGGTGACCGACTGCGGGATCCCGATGCAGCCCTTTCGCGACCTCATCGGGGCCAACCAGCAGGACCAGCTAGTCACCCGCTACGAGACCTTCGATGAGTTGGTCGGTTACTGCACGCTGTCAGCCAACCCGGTGGGCCGCATCGTGCTGTGCGTATTCGGCTGCAGCACGCCGGAGCGGGAGGAGCTCTCCGACTCGATCTGCACCGGGTTGCAGATTGTCGAGCACCTCCAGGACGTTGCCGAGGACCTGCATTCTGGCCGGGTCTACTTGCCCGCCGAAGACCTCCGCGGCCACGGTTGCACGGAGCATGATCTGGCCGCCAGCACGACGCCGCCACAGGTGCGGCGGCTCATCAAGTTCGAAGCGGACCGGGCAGGGTCGCTGATCAGCTCGGGAGCGCCGCTGGTGAGCCAGCTGCGCGGGTCGGCACGCGTCGCGGTCGCCGGCTACCTGGCGGGCGGCCGGGCAGCCCTGGCGGCGATCGCGTCGGCCGATTACGACGTCTTGGCGGTCACGCCGAAACCAGCCAAGAGCCGGACTGTCCGCGAGCTGGCCAGCGCCATGCTCCGGGGGCGGTGAGCCGATGACTGTGGGAACACCGCAGGCCGTCGACGTCGCGGCTGCCTATCGCGACTGCGAGACCATCACCAGGCAGCAGGCCAAGAACTTCGCCTACGGCATCGCGCTGCTGCCGGGCGACAAGCGCCGGGCGCTGTCGGCCGTCTACGCGTTCGCGCGGCGCATCGATGACATCGGCGACGGAACCCTGCCAGTCCCTGAGAAAGTGGCGCAGCTCGCCGCGGCAAGGGCCGAGGTGACCGCACTGGCGGAGGGCACGGCAGCGGACGCCGCTGCGACCGGCGACCCGGTGCTGATCGCGTTGCGTGATGCCGCCGACCGTTTCGCCGTCCCGCTCGCGGCGTTCGGTGAGCTCATCGACGGATGCGAGGCCGACGTCCGCGGTGTCAGCTACACGACCTTCGCCGAGCTCGAGCACTATTGCCGGTGCGTGGCCGGATCAATCGGGCGGCTTTCGCTCGGCGTGTTCGGCTGCGCTGACGCCGGCGTGGCGTCGCCGCTGGCCGACTCGCTCGGGGTCGCGCTCCAGCTGACCAACATCCTCCGCGACATCCGCGAGGACCTCGGCAACGGCCGGGTTTACCTGCCGGCCGAGGACCTCGAACGGTTCGGCTGCTCCCTGACGCCGCCTGAGCCAGGCGGAACTGGCGGGGAAGGCAAGATTGACGGGCCGATGGACGATCTGATGCGGTTCGAGGCGGACCGCGCGCGGGTCTGGTACGCGACCGGACTCCAGCTGATCCCGATGCTCGACCGCCGCAGTGCTGCCTGCACCGGGGCCATGGCCGGCATCTACCGGCGCCTCCTCGAGCACATCGCGGCGCGCCCGCAGGACGCGCTGGCGGCCCGGATGTCGCTGCCCGGCAAGGAGAAGGCGCTGATCGCCGTGACCGCTTTGAGCGGCATCGACCGCCGGCGCCATAACCGGCGGCCGGCCGGGGGGCAGGCATGAGCCAGCGCCACGTCGTCGTGATCGGTGGCGGACTGGCCGGTATCACGGCGGCCATCGGCCTGCGTGATGCCGGCGTTGCGGTGACTCTGCTGGAGTCGCGGCCGAGGCTCGGTGGTGCCGCATCGTCCTACCCGCGGGCCGGCATGATGATCGACAACGGCCAGCACGTGTTCCTGCGCTGCTGCACCAGCTACCAGGGCCTGCTGGGCAGGCTCGGGGTCACCGGCCAGGTGGCGATTCAGGACCGGTTCGACGTGACCGTGCTGTCGGGGGCTGGCACCCGCCCCGCCCGGCTTCGCCGCAACGGGCTGCCCAGCCCGCTGCATCTGGCCGGAGCGCTGGCAACTTACCGCCTGCTGTCACTGACCGAGCGCGCCCGGGTAGGCCGGGCAGCGCTGGCCTTCATATTTGCCGACCCGGCCAGCCCAGCCCTGGACCGGCAGCGGCTGGGGGACTGGCTCGCCGCCCGCGGTCAGGATGAGCGTGCCAGGCGGCGGCTGTGGGATCTGTTCATCATCTCGGCGCTGAACATCGGCGGCGACGACGCGAACGTGGGCCTGGCTGCCACCGTGATCAAGACCGCATTGCTCGGCCGCCGGGATGCGGCTGACATCGGCATGGCGAAGGTACCGCTTGGCCGGCTCCACGCGGACGCTACCTCGGACCTGCTGGCCCGGCTCGGTGCCGAGGTCAGGCTCGGGGCCAGGGCAGCGGCGATCGAGCCGCTGACCGGCGGCGGCTTCCGCATCGCGCTGAGCCGCGGCGAGGTGACCGCTGAGGATACTGACATCGCGGAGCTCGGGACTGGTCAGTCGATCCTGGCGGACGGTGTCGTGCTCGCCGTCCCGCCGGGCCAGGCCGCGCGCCTGGCGGCCAGCGCCGGAGCGACGGCCGCGGCGTCCTGGGAGCAGCTCGGCTCCTCGCCGATCGTGAACGTGCACGTGAGCTACGACCGCCGGGTAATGGAGCTGCCGTTCGTCGCCGCGGTGGATTCACCGGTGCAGTGGGTATTCGACAAGACCAGGCAATCTGGCCTGGAGGCCGGGCAGTACCTGGCTGTCTCGCTGTCAGCCGCGGACGACTACGTCGATATGCCGACGGCGGCGCTGCGAGAGCTTTTCGTGCCGGAGCTGGAGCGGCTGTTCCCGGCCGCCGCCGGGGCCGGCATCTCGGACTTTTTCGTCACCAGGGAACGTCGGGCGACGTTCCGGCAGGCGCCAGGTTCTGGCGCGCTGCGACCCGGAGCCGCGACCTCGGTACCGGGACTAGTACTTGCCGGTTCGTGGACCGATACCGGCTGGCCGGACACTATGGAGGGTGCTGTGCGAAGCGGACAAAACGCTGCGCAAGAGCTAACAGACGAGCTGACGTCGCTGCCGTCGGCCGACCGCGCTGCCGCCAACGTTGGCAGCCCGGAATGGTCAGGTGCGTCATGACGGTGACAATGCCAGCAGGCGTCCAGACAGCTCGCGACCTCACCGGGCCGGCTATCGCCGAAGCGGTGGGCCGGCTGAGCCCGGCCGTCCGGACCGTGGCGGCCTACCACCTCGGGCTAGCCGACGCGGACGGTCAGCCCGCGGCCCCTGGCGGCAGCGCTGGCAAGGCGCTCCGACCGGCACTCGCGCTGCTGTCAGCTCGCTCGACCGGCGCTAGCGCGGAGCGTGCGGCGCCCGCCGCTGTCGCGGTTGAGCTGGTCCACAACTTCTCGCTGCTGCACGACGACATCATGGACGGCGACATCGAGCGGCGGCACCGGCCGACAGCCTGGACGGTATTCGGCGTCGGCCCGGCGATCCTGGCCGGGGACGCGCTGCTCGCGCTGGCTCAGGACATTCTTCTGGAAACGCCCCCCTACGGGGTCTGGGCCGCGCGCTGCCTGTCGGCGGCGGTTCAGCGGCTGATCGCGGGCCAGGGTTCCGACCTAGCCTTCGAGCGCCGGGACGACGTCCAGGTCGAGGAGTGCCTGGAGATGGCCGGCGACAAGACCGCCGCGCTGATGGCCTGCGCCTGCAGTATCGGCGTCATCTACCTCGGCGCGCCGGCCAGCCTGGCGATGAGTTTGTCCGGCTTCGGCGCGCACGCGGGCCTGGCGTTCCAGCTCACCGACGACCTGCTCGGCATCTGGGGCGCGCCCGAGGTCACCGGCAAGCCGGTCGGCTCCGACCTGCGCGCCCGGAAGAAGTCCGTGCCGGTCGTCGCTGCGCTGGCCAGCGGCACCGAGGCGGGCAGCGACCTGCGCACCTTGCTGGCCAAGCCCGAGCCGCTGACTGAGGACGAAGTTCGCGACGCCACCGAACTGGTCGAGGCAGCGGGCGGCAAAAAGCGGACCGAGGAACTGGCCGACACTGAGCTCGCCTCGGCGCTGAGCTGCCTTCAGTCCGCCGAGATGCCGGAGGACGTGCGGGCCGAGTTCGCCACCATCGCAGAGTTCATCACGGCCCGCCAATGGTGACGACAGCGGTGGTGACCCAGGGATGGTGACCGAGCGCATCATCGGTGCCGACCGCGATGAGCAACCGCGGCCGGCGAGAAAGCCGACACCGGCTAAGGCGGCGCTCGATCGCGCCGTTAAGCACCTGACCGGCCTGCAGAATCCGGTCGGCTGGTGGCAGGGCGAGCTCGAGACCAACGTCACGATGGACGCCGAGGACTTGCTGCTGCGCGAGTTCCTGCGCATCCGGACCGAGGAGGAGACGCAGGCGGCAGCGCGCTGGATCCGCAGCTCGCAGCGAGCCGACGGGACCTGGGCCAACTTTCATGGCGGCGACGCCGACCTGTCGACCACCGTCGAGGCTTACGTGGCGTTGCGCCTGGCCGGCGACGCTCCCGAGGCACCGCATATGGCCCTTGCCGCGAGTTTCATCCGGGAACGAGGCGGGATCGCGCGGACCCGAGTCTTCACCCGTATCTGGCTTGCGCTGTTCGGCGAATGGCCGTGGGATGACCTCCCGGTCATGCCGCCGGAGCTCATTTACCTGCCCCGCTGGATCCCGCTGAACGTGTACGACTGGGCATGCTGGGCGCGCCAGACGATCGTTCCGCTGACGGTGGTCTGCTCCATCCGTCCGGTCCGGCCGCTGGATTTCGGGCTCGCCGAGCTCGACTCGACAGGTGTGCGCGTGCCGCGCGGCGCGAACGGCCGCCCGACCGGAATCGGCCGTCGCACCTCGACCGATGCCTGGGGAAAGGCCTTCAACGGGCTGGACCGGGCGCTGCACGCCTATGAGCGGCACGCTGGCCGGCTGAAGCCAGCGACCGCGATCCGGACTGCCGCCTTCCGGCGCTGTGCCGACTGGATCATCGCCCGGCAGGAGAAGGACGGCTGCTGGGGTGGCATTCAGCCGCCATGGGTGTACTCGCTGATGGCGCTCCACCTGCTCGGATACGGCCTGGAACACCCAGTCATCCAGCGGGGGCTGGCCGGGCTTGACCGGTTCACGATCTGGGAGGACGGGTCCGACGGCAAGGTGCGGCGGCTGGAGGCCTGCCAGTCGCCGGTCTGGGACACGGTGCTGGCGATGATCGCCCTGGGTGACGCCGGACTGCCAGCAGACCATCCTGCCCTGCAGTCCGCGGCACGGTGGGTGCTTGCCGAGGAGATCCGCGGTCCGGGTGACTGGCAGGTGCAGCGTCCCGGCCTCGCGCCGGCGGGCTGGGCATTCGAGTTCGACAACGACGGCTATCCGGACGTTGACGACACCGCCGAGGTGCTTCTTGCGCTCGGCCGCGTCGAGCAGCCCGATGACGCTACGGCACGCGACGCCGGGGCGGCGGCTGCCCGCGCGCTGGACTGGCTGGTCGGCATGCAGTGCGGCGACGGCGGCTGGGGTGCGTTCGACGCGGACAACACCTCCCGGCTAGTCAACAAGCTGCCGTTCTGCGACTTCGGCGAGGTTGTCGATCCGCCGTCGGCCGACGTCACCGCGCACACAGTGGAAGCGCTGGCCGCGGCCGGCCTCCGGGCCAGTAAGGCCGCGCGCCGTGGCGTCGCATGGCTGCTGCGTGCGCAGGAACCGGACGGCTCGTGGTTCGGCCGCTGGGGAGCTAACTATGTGTACGGCACCGGAGCTGTCGTTCCCGCACTGATCGCGGCGGGCGTGCTACCCGGCAAGCCATGCATCAGGCGGGCGGTCGAGTGGCTTATCTCGCACCAGAATCCGGATGGCGGCTGGGGCGAGGACATGCGCTCGTACACCGATGCCAGCTGGGCGGGACGCGGCGAGTCGACGGCGTCCCAGACCGCGTGGGCGCTGCTCGCGCTGCTGGCCGCCGGGGGAGATGACGCTATGCGCAGCGCCGAGCGCGGCGTCGCGTGGCTTGTCGCTACCCAGCGGCCAGACGGGACCTGGGATGAGCCGCAGTTCACCGGCACCGGCTTCCCCGGCGACTTCTATATCAACTACCACCTGTACCGGCTGGTGTTCCCGGTGAGCGCGCTCGGCCGCTACCTCGATGCGGTGCAACCGGAGGGCAAGCGATGAAACCGCTGACCGTGTGCGCGCCGCTGCCGGTGGAGGCTCGCGCGCTGCGCGGGGGGTTGCGTGCCGCGGGCGTTCCGGAGACGCAGGTCCGGGTGGTCAGGACCGGTTACGGTCCGGCGCGCGCGGCTGCCTGGGCTGCGCAGGCGGCCGCGTCGGGCCAGGCTGACTCAGGCCTCGCCGTCGGCGGTGTCGGCGGAGCGCTGGCAGCGGACCTGCAGGTTGGTGACGTGGTTGTCGCAACGCAGGTGTCGGACGGCAGCAGGGCGATCGAGTGCGCGTCCGCGCCGTTGCTCGCGGGTGAGCTGCGCAGAGCCGGGCTGCGGGTCACTGCCGGCCCGGTCGTCACCGTTGACCGGCTGGTCCGCCACGGCGAGCACGCGACGCTGGCGGCGGCAGGTGCGATTGCTGTCGACATGGAATCAGCCCCGTTGCTTGCGGCAGCGGCTGGCGGCCCTGCGGTCGCGGTGCGCGCGATCTCGGATACCCCCGCCCATCCGGTCGTCAGCCCGCGGATCGTCAGCGGCGGCATCGCGGCGCTGCGTTCGCTCCGGCTGGCTGCCCCGGCACTGGCCCGCTGGGCCGCTGCCCTCGGGCCGCGGCGGGTGCTGCTGGCAAGCCCGAGGTCGTTCTGCGCCGGGGTTGAGCGCGCGATCGAGATCGTCGAGCTGGCGCTCGAGCAGTACGGCGCACCTGTCTACGTGCGCAAGCAGATCGTGCACAACGCCACCGTGGTCGCCGACCTGGAGCGGGCGGGCGCGATCTTCGTGGACGAGCTCGACGAGGTGCCGGATGGCGCCAGCGTGGTGTTCTCCGCGCACGGCGTGTCCCCGGAAGTGCGGGACGAGGCGGCGCGTCGCAACCTGGCCACGGTCGACGCGACCTGCCCGCTGGTAGCCAAGGTGCACGCTGAAGCCCGCCGGTTCGCCTCGGATGGCTATCTGGTCGCGCTGATCGGACATGCCGGGCACGAGGAAGTTGAGGGCACGCTGGGTGAAGCCCCCGCCTCGATGGCGCTGGTCGAGAACGTCGGCGACGTCGGCAGGCTGCGGCCGGCCGATTCCGGCAAGGTCGCCTACCTGATGCAAACCACCCTGTCGGCGGACGAGGCCGGCGGCATCGTGGACGCGATCCGGGACCGGTTCCCGGCCGCGACTGGCCCCGGTAGCGACGACATCTGCTACGCGACGACGAACCGGCAGAGCGCGGTTCGCGCCATCGCAGCCGAGTCGGACCTGGTACTGGTGGCCGGTTCGGCGAACTCGTCCAACTCGCTGCGCCTGGTGGAGACGGCCGAGCGGGCAGGCACGAAGGCGTACCTGGTCGACGGTCCGCAGGACATCCACCTTGACTGGCTAGCGGGCGTTTCCACCATAGGGATCGCGGCCGGAGCGTCCGCGCCGCCGGCCATCGTCGGGCAGATCGTGGCCGCCCTGGGCGGGCTTGGCGAAGTACAGACCAAGGACGTGGTCGTGGCGACCGAGACCGTGCAGTTCGGGCTCCCCAAGGAGCTGCGGCAGCGCGCGGCCAACGAAACCTAACTGAAGCAGATCGACAAACGGAGTTCGACAACTGACAGTCTCCGCCGCCCGGCGGAGTGACTGATGAGAGAGACGGTGCCACCGTGAGCATGCCACTGCGCCAGAGCCTGCGGGTCGGGTCATATCTGATGCGCCAGAAGCTCGGCCGCAAGGACAAGTTCCCGCTGCTCGTGGAGCTGGAGCCGCTGTTCGCCTGCAACCTCAAGTGCGCTGGATGCGGGAAAATCCAGCAGCCCGCGAGCCTGCTCAAGCAGCGGATGCCGGTCGAGCAGGCACTTGCCGCGATCGAGGAGTGCGGAGCACCGATGGTGTCGATCGCCGGCGGCGAGCCACTGATGCATCCGCAGATCGAAGTCCTTGTCGAGGAGCTGATCAAGCGGAAGAAGTTCGTGTTCCTGTGCACGAACGCGCTGCTGATCCCGAAGAAGCTGGACAAGTTCAAGCCGTCGCCCTACTTCGCCTGGGTGGTCCACATCGACGGGCTGCGCGAGCGGCACGACGAGTCGGTCTGCAAGGAAGGCGTGTTCGACGACGCCGTGGCGGCGATCAAGGAATGCCAGCGGCGAGGCTTCCGGGTGAACACGAACACGACGTTCTTCAACACCGACACGCCGCAGACGATCATCGACGTGCTCAGCTTCCTCAACGATGAGCTCAAGATCGACGGCATGCAGATCTCGCCGGCTTACGCCTACGAGAAGGCGCCGGACCAGGATCACTTCCTCGGCGTAACGGAGACCAGGGAGCTGTTCCGCAAGGCCTTCGGTGACGGGAACCGCAAGCGGTGGCGGCTGAACCACACGCCGCTGTTCCTGGACTTCCTCGAGGGCAAGAAGGACTACGCCTGCACCGCGTGGGGCATCCCGTCCTACTCGCTGCTCGGCTGGCAGAAGCCGTGCTATCTGATGTCGGACGGCTACGTGCAGACCTACAGGGAGCTGATCGAGACCACCGACTGGGACGCCTACGGGCGCGGCAAGGACCCGCGTTGCTCGAACTGCATGGCGCACTGCGGGTACGAGCCCTCGGCGGTGCTGGCCACGACGGCGTCGCTGCGCGAGTCGATCCGGGCGGTGCGCGGCTCGTAACTGGCTGCGGCGTTCGGCTAGCGTATGCCGTTTTCAGCAGATAGCGCTGAAAACGGCATACGCTAAGTGATCTTGGGCGGGCTGGTTACGGACGATGACCGGTGCGGTGCTGTCGGCGCCATTTCCGCGCGGAACCAGCCCGCGATGCGGGTTGTTGTGGCGTATGCCTGAATATTAGGAAACTTTCCTAATAGGCTCATCCTGACCTTGTTGCACCTCGACCTTCGTCGCACCCAGGGCAGGAGACGCTATGCAATCTCGATTCCGGCTGGCCATGGTCGCGACAGCTGCCGTTGCGCTGCTCGCTAGCGTGCCCGCGGCGGCGTCGGCGGCACCCGCGCACCACTCGTCTTGGCGGCGGCCTCTGCCATCGCGCCTGTATGCCCCGTATTACGAGTCCTATCTCGCTCCTCACACGGCCGGCATCACCGCGATCGCCAAGGCGTCCGGCGCGAAGTTCATGACGATCGCGTTCCTGCAGTCCAAGGGAGCCAAGTCCTGCGCGGTCGACTGGAACGGCACGGCCAGTCAGCAGCTGAGTTATTACAGCGCCGACATCGCGAAGCTGCGCAGGCTCGGCGGGGACATAATCCCGTCTTTCGGCGGATACAGCGCTGACACGTTCGGCAAGCACAATCACGGAACCGAGATCGCTGATTCGTGCACAAGCGTCCAGAAGATCGCGGCTGTGTACGAAAACGTGGTGCAGACACTGGGCGTGACCCGGCTGGACATGGATGTCGAGTCCAACGCGGAAACCTACGCGGCCGGCGTCAATCGGCGCAATGAGGCGCTCGCCATCGCCCAGCGGTGGGCGGCCCGGCACGGAATCCGGCTGCAGGTCCAGTTCACGCTGCCGGTGGAACCGAACGGCATAGGGTCGGCCGGGCTATCGGTGCTGCGGAACGCGATCGCCGATGGCGTCCGGGTCTATTCGGTCAACATCATGGTGTTCGACTACTACCTGCCGCACGAAGGCGTCATGAACATGAGCAAGACCGCCATCACCTGCGCGAACTCTGTGCATCACGAACTGATGAAGCTCTATCCGAAGCTGACGTCGGGGCAGATCTGGCGGATGTTGGCCATGACGATGCTGCCCGGCATCTCCGACTTCGGCAAGGACGAGACCACGACGGTTCACGATGCTCAGGTGATGACGGCCTTCGAGCAGAGGAGGCACATGAACCTGCTGTCCATCTGGGCGATCCAGCGGGACAATCAGGGGCCGAAGGGCTGCGTGGGTCAGTCGGACAGCAACACGTGCTCAGGTATCAAGCAGGCGCCATGGGCCTTTGACCACGTGCTGGTGCCCTTCACGCGGTCGTTCCGCTGGTGGCACTGAGGGCTGGCTGCGTGCCATGCGCCGCATCCGACCGGGCCGATTACCGGGCCGATGGCGGCGGCTGAGACGGCGCCAGTGCCCGTTTCCTCATGGTGGTCGGGTTTGATGTTTTCGGCCGGTCACTCAGGGAGCGTTTCCTCTGGCGGCAGCAACCGTAGGCCCGCGATCTTGCCTGTCGGCTCGAAGCCGATCCGGAGCACGACCGTGCCTGCCGCAAAGGTGATCGTTGCGTCGGCGACGATCAGGCCGGCCGGCCGTTGGCAGCTGACCATGACCTCTGCTACCGGCCCGAGCTCCTGCGTAATGCTGCGCCAGGCCCGGTCCAGTTGCTCAGCGGACAAGCGGTTCCGGACCGCGGCAGACGCGCACGCGAGGACGTCCTCGGCTCGCGCGTCCAGTAGCGACGCGATGACGTCCCGGGCACGGTCATCCCATTCGGGTCCGGGCGGCTGCGGCAGGGCAGCGCGCGGGTCGTCGCCGGCCAGGGTCAGCAGCCCCGCGTGGCCGAGTACCTGGGCGTGGCCGCTGCCATAACTAGCCAGCATCGCGACGGCGCGGTCGCCACCCGGATCGATGAGGATGGCTGAGGAGAATCCGGCAGTCCCGCCGTCGTGAGCACGGATGCCGTCGTCGCGGACCAGCCAGGCCAGTGCCTGGTGCCTGCCGTCCCCGATCTCGAACTGCGGTGCCAGGGCCGTTGTCATCGCGGCGCCGAGCTGCGTCTGCGGCGGATGGAGGCAGGTCTCCGCGTACCTGGCCAGATCACCGATGGTCGCCTCGACCCCGCCGGCGCCGAGCGGGTGATCCCAGCGCGGCACCTCGCCATCACCGGCATGGCCGGGGAGCGGGATGGCGTCGCCAGTGTTCCCGATGCCGGTGCAGGTCATCGCCAGCGGTCCGAAGAGCTGGTCGGCCATCAGCTTCTCGTACGGGTAACCGCTGGCCCGCTCCAGCACGAGCCCGAGCAGCTGATAGCCGAAGTTCGAGTAGAGCCAGGGCCTGGCCGGGTCTGTGACCGACTCGCGCAGGCCCTCCTCGGCACGCTCGAAATCGAAGCCGGCCCACGGGTTGGAGCGGTCGACCGAGCGCAGATCGAGGTTCGGGGGGAGCCGCGGCAGGCCGGAGGTATGGGTGGCTAGCTGCCGCACGGTGATTTCGCCGTTGGCACCGGCGGAGAGCCATCGACCGATCTCGTCGTCCAGCCGAAGCTGGCCGTCGGCGGCTAGCAGAGCGGTCAGTGTCGCGGTCATGGTTTTGGTGACCGAGCCGATCTCGAAACTGCCGTCGTTGGGGGAGTCGCCGGGACTGATCGCGGTGGCTCTTCCGTTCCCATCGATGCAGGCAGCGCCGACGACGACCCCGGCCGCGCTGAACGAGCCGTCGAAAGTCGCCGCCAGTGACTGCGCTGCATCCTCAGCCCAGGGCACTGGCGGGCGCTAGCCCGAGTGCGCCTGCAGGAAGGCCAGCGTCCGCTGGTTGAACTCCTCGGTGATCTCGTAAATGGGTGCATGCGCGCAGCCGCTGAAGACGACGAGCTCGGAGTTGCTGATCCCCTCAGACAGCGGCGCCGCGAACCGGGTCGAGGTGACCATGTCGTGCTCACCGAAGGTGATGAGCGTCGGCGCCGTGATCGATCCGAGCGCTGCGCTCGCATCATGCGCTAGCACGGCGTCGGACTGGTGCATGAATGCATCGACGGGTGGCATCGGGCGGCTGCGGACGAAGTCGGCGAGCGACTCGATGTACTCCGGGCGAGCGGCGTACAGCTCGGGTGTGAAGCACCAGGGGAAGATCCCGTCGATCACCATGTCGGTGACGCTGTCCAGGCCCTTTGCCATGATCCGCCAGGTCTCGACGACGGCTCGGAGGAACGGGTCGGTTGCATGCCAGGCACTGTGCAACGACAGCGACTTCACTCGCTCGGGATGCTTGGCCGCGAGCTGCATGCCGGCCGCCGCGCCGAGCGACAAGCCAGAGATGTGCGCGCTGTCGATGCCGGCTGCCTGCATGAACGCGGCAGTGTCTTCGGCGAGCAGCTCGGTGGAGTAGGAGCCGTCGGGCTTGCCGGACAGCCCGGCGCCGCGCAAGTCCACGGTGAAGCAGGTGAAGTGCTTGGCATATTCGGCGACCTGGAAGGCGTAGCACGCCTGGTCGGCCGCGAGGTAAGGGATGAGCACGAGCGGCTCGCCTTCGCCCTGGACCTCGTAGTAGATGTCGATCCCGTTCCCCTGTACGACGGGCATGCCGATCCCCTTTCGCGCGCGGTTAGCGGCCGGCCGGGCCGGACCTGATCTGATGTTGCCCTGCCGGGCCGGATATCGCTAGCCACTTCGGCGCGCTGTGCATAACATCGCCGGGTGGCTGACAGGATCCTCATCTACGGAGTGACCGGTTCTGGCAAGACCACGTTGGCGCGGCAGCTCGCGGAGCGGACTGGCCTGCCCTGGCACAGTGTCGATGACCTGACCTGGGAGCCGGGCTGGGTCAGCGTGCCGGAGGACGATCAGCGGCGGCGGATCGCTGCGATCTGCGCGGGGGAGCGGTGGATCCTCGATACTGCCTACTCCAGCTGGCTCGACGTGGTGCTTGATCGTGTGCAGTTCATCGTCGCGCTGGACTATCCGCGGTGGCGGTCGCTCGCACGGCTGGTCAGGCGCACGCTGTTGCGCAACCTGGATCACCGGCCCATCTGCAACGGCAACACGGAGTCTTTCCGCCAGACGTTCTCCCGGGACTCGATCATCGCCTGGCACTTCAAGTCCTTCGCGCGCAAGCGCGGCCGGATGCGGGCCTGGGCCGCTGATCCGTCCGGACCACGGGTCGTCAGGCTCACGACGCCGGCAATGACCCGTTCCTGGCTGGCGGGCCTCGGGCGCGGTGAGCCGCTGATCCCGCAAGGCGTGCACGAGGAGAACGCGTAGGAGCGCCGGGGTGGCACGTCGGCCGGTCGCCGGCTGCCTAAGTTCATGCCTTGGGCGTGAGAGTAGGTCGGCGGAGCAACGAGAAAAATACGCCGAGAAAGCCTGCGGCCTGCCCAGATGAGCAGCTTAGCTGCTAGCCCTGTTCGGCGGAATGATCTCGCCAGTCATCCCCTGCGGCTCCAAACGCGCTCGCGAATTGTCGGTGGCAGTCGATAATATAGTCGAATAACAGGCTCGATAGCGAGATGGAGGCGAAATCATGAGCGACGACCAGTCGCGTCAGCGGACGCCTCCGTCGGGGGGCGCCCGCGCCGACCAGCCCAGCGAAGTTCTTGCCGATTCTGCTGCCGCGCCCGATTCGGCCAGACCATTGCCACCGTTCGATGCGGCAGCGTTGCTCGAGCGGCAGCTAGCCGAGATCGACGAGCCGTTCGAGCTCAGCGCCGCGGAGATCGAAGCGCTTCCGCTTGCCTCCGATGAGCCCCCGGATCTTGAGGATGTTCCGTGGTGGCTCACTGAGGAGTACTTCGGGACTGATGAGTCCGAGCAGGCGGCCTGGTTGCGGGGCTTGCCGCCGGATGTCGCGGCCGCGTGGCGAGATGAGCTGCGAAGCGATGACCTGCCGGGCGCCGGGTTCACGCACCGCGACGCGGCACCGGGGCCGCGGCCAGAGGAGGGGTTCGCCGCTGGCGGTGCCCTGGATGAGATGCTGCCGGGTCCGACGCTCGCCGCCGCCGTGTATGCGGCTGTCTCGCGCCGCGGCGAATTGGGTGAGTCGGAACTCATCGGTGTGCTGTGCGCTTGGCAGCGGCTGGTGTCCTGGGCTCAGGCCGGGCAGGCGGGTTGGCTGAAGGCGCTGGTGGAGCACCGCAAGGACCAGTCAGTAGAACTGCGTCGGCCGACTCTGGCCGAGCATGTCGACGCCGAGGTCGCAGCGGCGCTATCGCTGACAGGTCAGTCCGCTTCCCGGCTGCTGTCGGTGTCGATCGGCCTGGGCCAGCTGCCCTGCGTGCTGGCGGCCCTCGAGGCTGGCCGCATCGACTGGCCGAAGGCGACGCTGTTCATCGATGCCCTCACCGGTCTGCCCGACAGCGTTGCGAACGACATCGCCGACTCCGTCCTGAGCAATGCCGACGGCCGTACAACGGGGCAGTTGCGTGTTGCACTAGCCCGTGCAGTGCTGGCTTACGACCCTGAAGCAGCCGAGCGGAAGCGGCAGGCCGCCAGGAAGGACGCGAGCGTCCAGTCGTGGAGCGAGAGTTCCGGGAATGCCTGCCTAGCTGGCCGCGAGCTTGCGCCGGCCGACGTAATCGAGGCATCTGCCCGGCTGACCCGGCACGCGCGCTGGCTGCGTGAGCACGGCGCTGTTGGCAGCACTGACGAATTGCGTGCCGCCGCCTACGTTGCGCTACTCACAGCCCGCCCGCTGAACACGCTGTTGCCAACGGAGAACGACCAAGGGTCCGCGAGCATCGGCCGTGAAGACGGCGGGGAATTCGCCGATGCCTGGGTAGCTCGCGACTGCGGGGCTGGCGACGATGTATCCGGTAGCCGGGCTGGTGACCGGGGAGCTGCGGACGGTCGGCTTGGCGAGCCCTTGGGCGGGACCATCAACCTGACCATGCCGTTGTCTGCCTGGCTCGGCTTGACCGACGCACCTGGCGAGGTCGCTGGTCACGGATCGGCTGACGCTGGGACGTGTCGGGACCTTGTCGCTCGCGCTGGACCGGGAACCCGCTACTGCTTGACTCTCACCGGGCCAGACGGCCGCGCCGTTGCGCATGCCTGCGCGTCAGGAGCACCGCCACCCGCGGCTGCTGCCGTTAGCTGGGCAACTGGCCTCCGCGACAGGCTGCGGTATCTCGAGTCAGGGACGTGCAGTCATGCCCGCCGCGTCAGCAGATACCGGCCACCGCCGGATCTCGTCCACCTGATCCGCGTCCGGCAGCGAACTTGCTCGTTCCCGGGCTGCCGCCGTCCGGCCCGGCGCGCTGATCTTGATCACACGCATCCGTGGCAGCGAGGCGGACATACTTGCGAATGCAACTTGGCGCCGCTTTGCAGGCGGCACCACCAGGCGAAGCAAGCTCACGGCTGGCGTCTGACCCAAGATCAGCCTGGCGTGATGACCTGGCGCACCCCCAGCGGCCGTGCTTACCAGACAACCGGGGAGCTCTACCCGGCCTGAGGCGGCACGGGCCAAGAAGGCGTCGAGGATCTCCTCAATCGTGGCGCGAGGAAGGGCCTGGTGGGTGCGGGCGAGCTCAGCGCCAGCCAGGTCGAAGGGAAGCGATCGCCGACGCGGCGTGAGCATGTCAAGATCCACCTCGCCGCGGTCGGAGGCTCGTTGCCAGATCTCGTCGAGGCCCTGGCTCTCGGAGATCAGCTCGCCGAGCTGCCGGGCGGAGTCCTGGTTCTCTGCGACGAAGGCCGCCTACAACTGTGGGAAGCATCGGAACTGCTCACGGGCGTCCACTACCAACACTGCTCGCATGGTGCGCCCGACAGCGATCATTAGTGCAGAGGTCAAGCCATGCGAATCGTTTAAGGCTGACTGGCTGCGCAGGATATCCGGGCGGGACAGGATTGGCGCCAGCTCACCTACCAACCAGAGAAGGCAAACATGGCAGAGGGACAGTCCTTCACGATCGGTGCGCAAGCTAACTGCACAGACGGCGGGTGCGGCCACTTGAGCAAGGTGATCGTCGATCCGGTGGCGCGCGCCCTGACACATCTGGTGATCAAGCCACCACTGGGGAGGGGGCCAGACCGGCTCGTCCCGATCACGTTTGCCGAGGCTGCGCACGGCGAGGTCCGCCTCCGCTGCACCCAGGCCGAGTTTGAACAGCTCGAGCCCGCAGAGGAAACCGACTTTGTGCCGGGTGACTACGGCTACGTCCCGTACGGGCCGATGGAGGCGAGCGCGTGGCCCTACTACGGCCTGGGCAGCGCCGCCATGAACGCAGAAATCGCTGCCGAGGCGCCGCATGTCGTGAAGTACGATGCCGTGCCGCTCGACGAGGTCGAGATCCGCCGCGGGGATCACGTGCATGCGACTGACGGCAACATAGGCCGGGTTCAAGGCCTGGTAATCCAGCCCGAAAACCACCACGTGACCCATGTGCTGCTTCAGGAAGGTCACTTGTGGGGCCGCAAGCAAGTCGCAATCCCGATCCGCGCGGTCAGCGCCGTGGAACCCGAGGGCATCAGTCTCAGCATCAGCCGGTCCGAGGTCGAGGACCTCCCGCCTGTAACGCTCGACAGCGCCATGGGCCCGGAAAGCACGTGAGCCAACTCGACGCCGTCACCGGCGCGTTCAGTTACTCGGGCGCCGCCATCGCCCGTGACCTCATAGCCCGCGGCCATCAGGTACGGACACTTACCGGACATCCCGGCCGCGCTCCCGCAGGTACCCCGATCGACTGCCGGCCACTGGACTTCTCCGACTCAGACGGGCTGCGCAAGTCCCTGACCGGAGTGCACACGCTCTACAACACCTACTGGGTGCGGTTCGCACATGGGCCCGTGAACCACGAGGCTGCAGTAGCCAACAGTCGCGTCTTGTTCGCAGCCGCAGCGACGGCCGGAGTTCAGCGGATCGTGCACGTCTCTATTACGAATCCGAGCCGCGACTCGCCGGACCCGTATTTCCGCGGCAAGGCGGCCGTAGAGCAGGCACTGGCTGACATCCACGTGCCGTCGTACGCGATTGCCCGGCCCGCGGTTCTGTTCGGCGGCGACGGCGTTCTGCTCAACAACATCGCCTGGCTGCTACGCCACCTTCCGGTCTTCGCCATCGGCGGGCGGGGCGACTACCGGTTGCGGCCTATTCACATCGATGACCTAGCGGCCCTCTGCGTCAGCCTCGGTGAACGGACAGACATAGACGTCGTAGACGCAGTCGGGCCTGAGTCCCTGACGTTCAGGCAACTCGTCGAAACCATCCGCGCCGCTGTAGGCAGCCGGTCGGTGCTGGTGCCCGTTCCCGGCACAGTAATTCCGGTGCTGGCTGGCGTGCTGAACCTGGCACTGCACGATGAGCTGCTGACCGCCGATGAGTACGCCTCGATGGCCGCCGGCCGGGCCGACTCTGCCGCCCCCGCCACCGGCACGATCGCCGTGACGCAGTGGGTGGCAGACCACGGAGCCGAACTCGGTCGCCGGTACGCCAACGAGCTAGACCGGCACTTCCGTGCGGTGCAAACAGCTACTGGTGGTAGCCGGCCAGGAAGGTAGCCAGCCGCCCGATCGCGTCGTCCAGCACCGGGATGCTGGCCAGGAACACCATCCGCAGGTGGTCCGTCGTCGGCAGGTTGAAGCCGCTGCCATGGGACAGCAGCACATGCTGCTGCTCCAGCAGATCGATCATCATCTGCTCGTCGTCGCGGATCGGATAGACCGAGGGATCGAGCCGCGGGAACAGGTACAACGCCCCGGCAGGCTGATAACACGTAACGCCCGGGATGGCCGTCATCAGTGCCCAGGCGTGATCGCGCTGATCGCGCAGACGGCCACCGGGCTCGAGCAGGTGACTGATGTCGACCCGGCCGCCGAGCGCGGGTGCAATCGCGTGCTGGGCCGGCACATTCGGGCACAGGCGCATATTGGCCAGCAGTTCGAGCCCGTCGAGGTAGTCGGCGGCATGCTCACGAGGCCCGGAAATTACCAGCCAGCCCGACCGGAAGCCAGCCAGCCGGTAGGTCTTGGACAGTCCGCCGAGTGTCAGCACGAGCAGGTCAGGCGCAAGGGCCGCCGCCGAGTGGTGCACCGCTCCGTCGTAAATGATCTGGTCGTAGATCTCGTCGGTCAGCACCAGCAGCCCGTGCCGGCGAGCCAGTTCCAGCATGCCGAGCAAAGTCGCGCGCGAGTACACCGCACCGGTCGGGTTGTTCGGGTTGATGATCACCAGGGCCCTGGTGCGGTCGGTGATCCTGCTGGCCAGGTGCTCAAGGTCGGGGTTCCAGTCGGCCTGCTCGTCGCAGCGGTAGTGCACCGCTCGACCGCCGCACAGGTTGATCGCGCCAGTCCACAGCGGGTAGTCCGGGCTCGGCACCAGTACCTCGTCGTCCTGGTCGAGCAGCGCCTGCAAGGCCATCACGATGAGCTCGGAAACCCCGTTGCCCAGAAAAACGTCGTCAGCGGTCACGCCGTCAACGCCGCGCCGGTCGAAGAACTGGGCGACCGCCTCGCGCGCCGGCTGAATGCCGCGGGCGTCGCTGTAGCCCTGGGCTTCGGCGATGTGCTTGACCACGTCACTGAGGACGTCGTCAGGCGCGTCGAGCCCGAAAGGGGCCGGGTTACCCAGGTTGAGCTTGATGATCTCGTGTCCGGCAGCCTCTAGCTGACGAGCTCGTCGCAGGACCGGTCCACGTATGTCGTACCTGACATTGCTCAGCCTGCCTGCCTGCGCCACTAGCACGTTACGATCCCTCCGCCCTGCCTAGCCGTTAGCTGCTGCCGGTACCGAAAAAAGATGCGTCCCTGGTCTTCGGTAACCAGACCCGGGACGCTGCGTGCTGCACAGGCTATCGCGGCGATGACATTGCTCACGCAGCCCGGGCCGGGCAGCGCGGCGCCGACCGTCAGCGAGCAGACAGCACTTCGGCGATCTTGGCCGCCGCGGCGGGCGGGTCGCTCGCGTCGTGCAGCAGTTCCCCCCACGACCAGCGGTAGTACCAGTGCAGCCGGCCGTCGTCGTCGGTGCCCGGCACGCAGTCGATGCTCTCGGCAAGCATGGAGGCGCCCGGCATGAAGACGTGCAATGCCGCTGGGTATGACGTCTTCACCGTGGTGTGGAAGCCCTCGGTGTCCAGTGCCGTGGCGAGCTTGTGGAGGTAATAACTGCGCGCGTGGTCTCGGGAACCGGGATGCATGTCACCTGCTTTGGGGGTCTGCACATTGTGGGCGCTGACCGCAGGGTGTTGTCAAGCCCCGCATATCGGGCTAGCGTGCAGCGCCGCCGTAGCCCGGATATGCCTCATAACCGTCGGGTAGATAACCGCCGTCCGGCCCGGGGTAGCCGCCGTATTCGTGCTGGCCGGAGAAATGGCCGGGCTGACCGTAGCCGCTCGGGAGGGCGGGCTGTCCGCCCTGGTATGCAGGCGGCTGGTAGGAGTGGCCGTTGTTTCCGGGCGGCAGGTAGCCGTCGATGGCCTGGCCTCCGTCCGTGCCGCTGTACCAGTTGGCCGCCGCGGCCGCCTGCTGGCCCGCCGCGTAACCGGTGCCGTATGCGGCCGGGTCCAGGTGCGCGCTCGCGGGCTCGGGGTAGCTCGGCGCGCTGACGTAACTGCCGTACGGGTTGCCTGACGCAGCCGGCTGGACCGGGTGCCCGTTCGGAGCGCTGGCGGAGCGGTCCGGGTATGCCGGAGCCTGCCGACCGCGATCGCCGTAGTTGCCGTTGCCGTTGCCGTTCCCGGACCGCGAGCGCGTGCGATACGACCTGCTGTCCGAGGTGTTGATAGCCGGAAACGAGGGACTGGTCAGCGGGTCATCGTCCATCGGAAGCGGTGGCCTAGCGTGCCCGCCGGAGTGGCCGTTCCTCGCGGCTGGAGATGGAGGCAACGCCGCAGCCGGGGAAGCAGGCGGCGCAGCCGCGCCGGCCGGCGACCCTGGCGGCAGAGCCAGCGGCGCCCGGCGGGCAGCCGATGGCCGCGGCCCCGATGGCCGCTGGCCATTCTGCGGAGCGGGGCGCATCGCCGGCCGCATCCCGGGCTGCTGGTCGCCCAGCCGAGCTAGCGCGGCCAGGCTCTCGGTGGCGGGCTCGGCGCCGTACCTGGCGCGCGCCTCCGACCGCTGGCGCATCGGCAGCGGGCCAGAGTCAGATCGCGCGGCCGGCACGTCGGCCGGACGAGGCGCATCGGCTTTCGGCTCGATGCCCCGGCGTGCTGGTTTTGCCTTGGGCAATGCCTGCGTCTCGGCGGTCGCGAGCGGCTTATCGGAGGCGAGCTCCGCCCAGTAGTCGACGTCAGAGAGAGAGTCCCAGCCGTTGGCGGACTTCTCGGCATCGCCCTGGCGAGCAGCCTTGGCCTGCCGGATGCCGACTGGCACGGGACGTTCCTGGCTGCTGCGTCGGTCCTGGGGGATGCGGCGTTCCTGGCTGCTGCCGCGAGCTTCCTGGGGGATACGGCGTTGCTGGCTGTCGCGACGTTCCTGGCTGTCGCGGCGTTCGTCAGCTGCGGGCCTAGCCCTGCCGACGGCGTCGCTGGCGGGGTCGCGGTAAGCAGGCCGGGGCTGACGTGCACCGCGGTCCTCGGCGCCCCGATGCTCACGCACCGGCTCGCCGCGACGCGGCCGGTCGCGCTCGGTACGCCTGGTCTCGTCGGCCGGGCCTGAGGCTCGGCGTGGCTCGGCTGGCATGTCATCGAAGGTGTCGGAGTCGTCGGCCCGGAGGAAATGCAGGGCGGCAACGGCAATAATCACGATCAGCACGACCACAGCCACGAGGACTTCCAAGATCGTAGTGATCATCACACCATCCCACTGACGTGGCCACGGGGCGGCGCTAGCCAGGCTCGCGCGGCCATCGACGCGAGCCTCTCCCCCTGATGTGCAAGCACCTTCGATTTATCGCAAAAGCCGGACCTGCCTGAACAGCGATTGTGGCGGACGCTATACGCCTTGTCACGCAATTCGGAAACTTTACCCGCGTGTGTCGACGGTTTGCAGCTGAGTGATTACTTTTTGCGAGCGCCGGGCAGCGCGCGGGCGGTGAAAGTGCCGCGCGCAATCACGTGCTGAGCGATCGTCGACCAGGCGGTCAGCAATTGCGAGTTAGCGGGCAGCGCCGAAGTGAAGAAGGTGTTGAGCGCATACACAGTGAAGCGGTAACTGTGCGAAGAGCCGACCGGGCACGGCGGGTCGTACTCCGCTTTGCCCGCGCTATTCTGCGCGACCCTCGCGTGCGGCGGCGGGGCTCCGAGCGGCAGGTCGGTCGTGCTCGGGCTGATGTCGTAGACGATCCAGTACGCCCGTGGCGAGATGGGCGCGGCCGCATCGTCGACGACCACCGCGATTGACTTTGTCTCGGGCGGTGCGCCAGACCAGAAGATCGACGGGCTCTCGCCGGCACCGCGGCAGGTGAACTGGGGCGGAATAACGCCGCCGGGGAAGTCCGGGCTGGTGACCGACATCGTCAGCGGGGCGTCGGCGCTCAGCGGCTGCGGTTTGCCTAGCAGCCCGCATCCGGCGAGCAGCAGGCTGGCAGCAAGGGACGCAGCTATTGACCGGCCGACGCCCCGGCCTGCGCACCGGCGCACGCTGCCTCACCCTTGTCCTGAGCCAATGAATGTCCTCAAGTGCGTTCTGCCAGCCGGCCCGAACGCTCGCCACATGGTAGCCGGACTTATCGCTCGGCTAGTCCTGCTGGCGAGACGTGCCGAACATGATCTCATCCCACGATGGCACCGAGGCGCGCCGTCCGCGGGCCGTCTTCTTCGCCGGAACGGGGGTATCGGCCTGGTCAGGCCCGGGCCCGCCCGCGGCGACCGCTGCTGGCGCCGCGGCAACGGCCGCCGGCGCCGCCGGTGGCTCAGCAGCGGGAGACCCGGGATCCGGCTGGGTCGCGACGACCAGCCCGCGGCGGTCATGCTCGCGGCTGGCGTCCGCGCCGTGCTGCCGGGAGCCGATGGGTGTCACCGTGGCGGTCGCGCGGGCGCGCTCGGCGAACGTGGTCGCCGTCCATTCTTCTCGCGACAGGCACAGGCGGACGGCCTGGTCGTCGTCGGGAGTCACATGCCGTCGCCGCGGGTCGTAGATCCACTCGGCGGTGCCGACCCGGCCGCCGATGGTGAACTGCAGGTGAACCTGCCAGTTGCCGTCCGGGCGCTTGCGCGAATCCCACTCGGCGGCCTCCGCGCTGACCCCTGCGGCCGTCAGTCGCTCGGCCACGATGTCGCCCAGTCGCGGGCCGGGCCCGGCGTCGCCTGAGCCGCGGATCGTCGCCCGCTGCGCCTGCTGAGCCTGGTACTGGCGCTCGGCGAGGATCGGCCCTTCAAACCGGCGGATCTTGTCCGGCGGGATACCGGCCGCGTCCGCGATCTGATCTGCCGTCTCGCCAGCCCGGATGCGCTCCTGGATCTCCTTGGGTCGCAACGGATTCTCCACTTCGATCTCGTACTGGGCGAGGCGCGAGAACTGACCCTTGGCCACCGTCCTCAGCCGCTCGTCGATGGGCAACAGGAACCGGCCGCTCCGCCCCGGCACCGCGAGGATGGCGTAACTGCCGTCCTCGCTGACTGCGACGAGGCGCAGCTCCTGCATCGGTGTCCCTCCTGCGGCTGCCCGGCCGCGCAGAGGCGGGGCACGGACATGCCCTAGACGAGTCTGCCGGCATTACCGCTGACAGACCAGCACCACGCCCGGCATGTCCGGAGACATTCCGAGTTAGTGCACCGTGACGGGTCAGCCGGGGGGCGCCGCTGACCAGCGCCGACGGCTGACTACTCACGATACGGCGGTACGGCCCGTGAGCTGACGATAATCGCATCCACGGCCGGCTAAGCTCTGTTACAGAAATGTTCGGTTACAGAAGTATCTTGCCGCCCCGGATGCGCACTGAGGCGCCGCGGCCGGAGGCGGTCCGCAGCCATCCGCGCGCACCGTGGCTCGCGGTTGGCGTGGTTTGCTTCGGCGCATTCATGGGACAGCTGGACGCCAGCATCGTCACGCTGACGTTCCGGCCGATGGAGCACGACTTCGGTGCCCCGCTCGCCGCAGTTCAGTGGGTCTCGCTGGCCTATCTGCTGCTCCTGGTTGCACTAGTCACCCCGGCCGGCCGTCTCGCGGACAGCGTGGGCCGCAAGCTCATCTACGGGTACGGCTTCGTCGTCTTCACGGTCGGGTCGGCCGCCTGCGGCCTGGCGCCTTCGCTCGGCATCCTGATCGGCTGCCGCCTGCTCCAGGCGGCAGGCGCCGCGATGCTGCAATCGAACAGTGTGGCGCTGGTCACAACCAGCGTGCCGCGGGAGCAGATGCGGCTCGCGCTCAGCATCCAGGCGGCTGCTCAGGCCATCGGCCTCGGCCTCGGGCCAACCCTGGGCGGGCTGCTCACCCAGTCCGTGGGCTGGCGTGCCGTCTACTGGATCAACGTGCCGGTCGGCATCCTGGCTGTCATCGCCGGGCGGTACCTGCTGCCGCGCACCCGCCACCTGAGCCGCTTCGACTACTTCGACTGGCCCGGCGCGACCCTGCTCGGCGTCGCTACGACGGCCCTGCTGGTAGCCCTCTCGGTGGCCGGCGGCCTGCCGGTGCCAGGCTGGTCCGCGCTGGTGATGATGACGGCCGCGGTCGCCGCCAGCATCGCGTTCGCGGCCAGGCAGCGCAGTGCCCGGTTCCCCCTGATACCCCCGGCCTTGCTGAGCTCGGGTCGGCTCGCACTCAGCCTGGCGGGCGCTTTTCTTGGCTATCTCGTCCTGTTCGGCCCGCTCGTGCTGGTACCGCAGCTTCTTGACGGGCATGGAAACGTGGCACGGACCGGGTTCATCCTGTCCGCCCTGCCGGTCGGCTTCGGGGTAGCGGCACTGACCGCCGAGTGGGTATTCCCTGCGAGTGTGCCGAACCGGGTGCGGGGCGCCATCGGCGCGGCAGCTTCGGCAGCCGCGCTCATCATGCTTATCTTCATGACAACATCGACGCCGGGACTCGTTCTGCTGCTCGGCCTTACCGGGCTCGGCCTGGGGGTGTTCGTGCCCGCGAACAACGCAGTGATCATGCGTACCGCGGCGGCCAGTTCTGCGGCCGTCCTGGGTGGCCTCGTCAACATGGCCCGCGGGATCGGGACGACCTTCGGCATCGCACTCGTCACGCTGTCGCTGCATCTAGCCGGTCCCGGTCACTCATCGATCACGTTCGCGGTCCTCGCCGTCGCCGTCGCCTGCGCTGCCGTCATCGCCCTCCGGGATCGCTCCGGTGCCGCCGGTTAGGCAACCCCGGCAGCAGCCCGGGCCAGTAACAGACCCGGCTGGGCTGGCTCTGGCTGATGCGGTGTCCAGGCTGCGGCGCGCGATGCGCCGGGCCGGCCGTGCCTACGGACCGGGCGGTGCGCTGCCGGGCGGGCTTTCCGTAGCCCAGCTCGAGTTCTTGTCGTGCCTCGCGGAGAACCCGGCGGCGCGGCCAGGTCAGGTGGCCCGCCTGCTCCGGCTTGCGCCAAGCTCGGTGGCCACGCTGGCCAACGGCCTGGGCAGGGCTGGCCTGGTAGTTCGGGTCGGCGGCCTGGCTGACCGGCGCACCGCGGCCCTCGACCTGACGCTGGCCGGCCTGGCGGTAGTGGCCGACTGGCAGGAGGTCAACGCACGGGTGCTGGCCGCTGCGCTGGCGGCGCTGCCGGCAGCGACCAGGCGGACGCTGGGCGCCTCGCTGCCCGCCCTGCGCGAGCTGACCGGCGCGGTCGACGCTCTCGCTGATGACGTGCAGCCGGACGACAGGCAAAGCGGAGATGAAACGACTGGCTAGAGCCCGCTGACGGGAGCAGGGCGTGGTCCAGCAGGTCGGCTACGTCCCGTAGTATCCCTGGGCATGCGCGTCGATGCGATCTACGGGGCGATCGGCCGGTTTAGCGTGCGGTTTCGCTGGCTAGTGCTGCTGATCTGGATAGCTGGAGCAATAGCGGCATCAACCCAGCTTCCGTCGCTGTCCAGCGTCACCCAGGGCAACAATCAGAAGTTCCTTCCGGCCAACGCGCCGAGCTCACAGGCGGCGACGCTGGCCCAGCCGTTCGGCACCGCTAACCGGCAGCCGATCCCGGTGGTGGCCGCCACCACCTCGGGTCCGCTGACCGCTGCCGATACCGCCGCGATCAGCGGGCTGCAGTCGAGAATCAGCACCGTTTCCGGTATATCAAAGGTGGTCGATGCCGGCCGGTCGACTGACGGGCAGGCTGTGCAACTGGTCGCGCTTGCCAGCGTGGCTGGCAGCGGGAACCCCACCTGGGCCAAGGACATCATCGGCGCGATCCGGACTCAGATCAGCGATGCGCATTTGCCGGCCGGGCTGCAGGCGCATGTGGCCGGGGACCTGGCCGCGCAGGTGGACCAGCAGAAGGCCTCGGGCAATACCGCGAACGAGGTACAGGGCCTGTCGGTCCTGTTCGTGATCGTGCTGCTGGTGGTGATCTTCCGGTCGTTCACGCTGGCGCTGACGACGGTGCTGCCTGCCGCGCTCTCGGTCACGATCGCCGGACCGCTCGTTGCCGAGGCGGCTAAACATGGCCTGCAAGTCTCCCCGATCGCGCAGCTGCTGCTGTACGTACTCGTGATCGGGGCCGGCACGGACTACGGCCTGTTCCTGGTCTTCCGCGTCAGGGAAGAACTGCGCGCGGCGCAGCACGAGACCGCCGGGGACAACTTCCCCGGCCGGGCCGGCGCGGGCCGCAGCATGCTCGCCGACCTCGCGCACCCGCGTCCGGCAGCCCGGCAAGCCATCGTTTATTCGCTGACCAGAGTGGGGGAGTCGATCAGCGCGTCGGCGCTCACCGTGATCGCGGCTGTTCTCACCCTGCTGCTGGCCAGCTTCTCGTTCTACTCAGACCTCGCCTGGCCGTTCGCGATTGCCGTCGCCGTCATCCTGACAGCCGGGCTGACGCTGCTGCCAGCGCTGCTGTCTATCCGGCTGTCGCTGCTGGCGATCAAGCGGACGCTGTTCCGGTCCTGGTTCGGCAGGCCGAAGCTGATCCCATGGAGCATCCAGGGCAGCGGCAAGCCCGGTGTCTGGGGCCGGGTCGCGGGCCGGATCGTGCAGCACCCCGGCGCGACGCTGATCGCAGGTGTGGTGTTCTTCGGCGCACTGGCGTTCGGAGTGATCGGGTACACCTCGGCCGGCTTCGGTGGAAACACGAGCCCGCCTGCCGGTAGTGACTCGGCGGCCGGGACCGCCCTGCTGGCCAAGCACTTCCCGCAGTCCTCGGCGAATCCGACCAGCCTGATCTTCAAGTTCAGTACGCCGGTGTGCTCGAATCCCGCGCCGCTGGCGAAAGCGGATTCGGAACTGCGGGCTACCGGGTTGTTCACTCAGGTCACCGGCCCGCTCAACCCGGTCGGCGGGATCACGCTGACGCCTTCGCAGTACGCCGGCCTCTGCGGCGCGCTCGGCTCGGCCAGCAAGCTGCCGCCGACGCCGTCGGCTGCGGCGCTGGATCACGGCCGCATTCCGGCGGAGGCTTACGAGCTCTACCGGGTGACGGCGAACTTTGTCAGCCCGGACGGCAAGACCGTGATGTTCTCCACCGGGCTGAAGGCCGGTGACCCGGGCGGCACCCCGGCACTGAATGCGGTGCCGGCGATCCGGGCAGCGACCACCAGCACTGCCACGTCAATCGGCGCGGTGGCTTCGGGTGTCGGCGGCGAGGCGCCAGCTCTCTACGACATCAGCCGGATCTCGGTCAGCGACCTCAAGCACATCATCCCGGTGGCGATCCTGGCGATCGGAATCTTGCTGGCGCTAGTGCTGCGCAGCCTGGTCGCGCCGCTGTACCTCATCGCGTCGGTCGGCATCTCGTACCTGGCGGCGCTCGGCCTCTCGGTGCTCATCTTCATCAAGCTGGGCGGCAGCGGCGGTCTGGTGTTCTTCATGCCGTTCCTGATGTTCATCTTCTTGCTAGCGCTCGGCGAGGATTACAACATCCTGGTGATGACGCGCATCCGGGAGGAGGCGCACCGGCTGCCGCTGCGACAGGCGGTCGCCAAGGCCGTCGCCGCTACCGGAACTACGGTCACCTCGGCAGGCCTGGTACTGGCTGGCTCGTTCATCGTGCTGACGATCGCGGCCGGCAGCGGGTCGGGCGCGAGCCAGGTGCGCGACATCGGCCTTGGCCTCGCGCTGGGCATCTTGATGGACACGTTCCTGGTGCGCACGCTGCTGGTGCCGTCAACTGTGGTGCTGCTCGGCAGGTGGAACTGGTGGCCGTCCAAGCTTCATATGGATGAGCCAGCCCCCGGTGCTGAGCCGGCCGGCGAGACCGCGGCTGTATCCGGCGACGTTCGGTGACCCGTGACCCCCAGTAGCGGGCCCAGGGTGCCGGACATCTCGGTCATCGTGCCGGTCTACCGGGTTGCCGATCTCCTGCCTGCGTGCCTGGACTCGATCCTGGCCGGCGACTTCGACGTCGAAGTCATCGCTGTTGACGATGCGTCGCCCGACGACAGCGGCGCGATCCTGGATCAGCGGGCCGCCGCCGATCCGCGGCTGCGGGTCGTGCACCTGGAGCACAACGGCGGCCAGGGACACGCTCGCAACCTGGCGCTGCAGCAGGCAACCGGTGAGTATGTCTGGTTCGTCGACGGCGACGACACGGTGGCCGATGGCGGCCTGGCCGCGGTCACCGCGGCGCTGTCGGTCGGCAAGCCCGACGTGCTGCTGATCAACTGGGTCAGCGTGTATCCGGGCAACAGGACCGAGCCCAACCCGTATGCCAGCCTGCTGACGGCAGTGCCCGTGGACGGCTGCACGCTTGAGGAGCAGCCCGCGCTGATCAACCTGACGATGACGTCGTGGAGCAAGCTGTTCCGCCGGGACTTCCTGGCCGGCCTCGGCGTCAGCTTCGCGGGCGGCATTCACGAGGACATCCAGGTGACCTGCGCGGCGTTGCTCGCTGCCGACGTGATCGGCGCGGTCGAGGCACTGTGCTACTGCTACCGGCGCGAGCGCAAGGGATCAGCGCTGGCGACCACGAGCCTTGGCCACCTTGCGGTGTTCGACGCTTACCAGCGGGTATTCGAACTGGTCGCCAGCCGGGACGCGGCTGGTCAGCCGGTCAGCGACGCGCTACGGGCAGCACTATTCGAACGGGCGATCTGGCACTACACGACGGTCCTGCAGACGACTGGCATCGGCGTCGGCCGGGTCGGCCTTCCCGGCCTGGTGCCGCGGGCGGCGCGGAAGCAGTTCTTCCAGCGGATGCACGAGGACTTCGGGCGCTACCGGCCGGTCAGTTACCAGCACCCGGCCGGAGCACGGGGGGCAAAGCTCCGGCTGGTGGAGCGCGGCGCCTACTCGACCTACTCCTGGCTCGAGCCGATGAACCAGGCTCGGGTCGCGGTGCGCAAGCTCGTCCGGTAGGCGCTGCCGGTTCACGCGCCAGCGTCTGGCGCCGATTTGTCTCCTTTGCCACAGGTTCGCTGCAGGTGAATGCGGATCTACTGCGGCTATAACGACAACAGATTCACATCCATGAAGATCGTTTGCCGGTCGCGGGCGCCGTATCAGGTACCGCGGAGGCGCGCTGGGGTTGTGGCCCATGCGGCGGGCAGTGACGCGGGCAGAGGCGCAGTCGTTTGACCGGGGTTCGCGGCCGGGTGCCGCGCGCTCGACCCGGGCTGCGGATCCGGCCGGCACACGGTCCTACTCGCCGAGGGTTCGAGCACATCGACGCGATCGACCTGTCGGCACCCATGATCGAGCTGGCCAGGACGCGGCGGCTGGCTCGCCGGCGACAGTGTTAGCCAGCCACCGTGCCTAGCAAGTCCCTGGCGTTAGTGCCGAGGACCATGTCGGTCTCCGCGTTTCCCAGGCCGCGAGCAGCCAGCAACTGCAGAAGGTCCGGGAAGTCTGCATAGCTGCCGAGTACGGGCCGGAAGTTCGCGTCCATGTCGGTTCCGATGGCGACGTGGTCGACGCCGATGAGATCGACGAGCCGAATGACTTCATCAGCGAAGTCAGCCAGGCTGCTGCTCGTCACCCCGGACGGCCACGCGCCGACTAGCCCGCCAGCCTCGGCGACTGCCCGCGCATGCGCTGCACTCAGCAGGCGCGGATGGTGGCGGTCCGTGTGATCCAGATGGCTGTGCGAGATCATCACCGGGGCAGTCGACTGCGCCAGCACATCGGCAGTCGTCTCGAAGGTCGCGTGGGCGCAGTCGATGATGATGCCGAGCGCGTTGCATTCGGCGACCACGTCGCGGCCGAATCCGGTGAGCCCGCCATGCACCGGCTGCTCCGTCTGCACGTCGCCGATGTCGTTGACCCGGTAATGGACGAGCGTGAGCGACGACACGCCCGCAGCGCGCGCCTCGGCCAGCCGATCCGGCTTGCCCTCAAGGAAGTCGCCGCCTTCGCAGCTGAGCAGGACCGCGGTCCGCGCGCTCTGGTGAGCCACATCAATGTCGGCCGCGGTCATCGCGACCTGGTGCCCTGCCGACGCAACGATCTCGCCGATGCCGTCGAGCTGACGCTTGTGGTCGGCGTAGGCCTCGCCGGGCGAGAACTCGCGGCTCACGCGTAGTCCCAGATCGGGATCGAGGGACAGCACCCGGAGATCGGACACTGTGGCCACCGTGACAGCGGCCATGCCTGCATGCTCCGCCGCGGACAACGCTGTGCTGAGACCGTCTGTGCCCAGGAAGCAGCGGCCCGGATGGGCGTGCACGTCAACCCACGGGGCCCGGGTCGTCATGGCAGGTGACTATAGCCGCCCGGAGTTGCCGCGGCTCCTGGCCGCCAGGATGATCTGCGTGGCAAGATGGCGGCTCACGCCGAGCTTCGCGGCGATCTCGTCGGGTCGCAGTCCCTGCTCGTTGTACAGCTTCGCGAGCCGCTCCTGCGACGGGGTCCAGGGCTGACGTTGCGGCCTGGCCCGGCGCTGCGCCGCGGCCGGTTTCCGCGGTCTCGGCCGCGGGGTCGACGGAGCGGCCGCCGGAGCAGTGGCCAACGGGGCAGGCGGTCCGAAGGTCCCCCGCCGCTGATCCCGGTACTTGCCGCTGGCCATGTCGTCGCGGGTCTGCTCGTCGAGGATGAGGTACTCGTCGGCGGCCTTGTTCATGCCGATGGCCACCATGGTCAGGCCCTTGGCGTTCTTCTCCTGACACTCCGGCGACATGCAGTAGTCGTACTTCCGTGCTCGGTCCGGATGCAGTTCAGTTCCACACGTGACGCAACGTGCCATTAGCAATCTTTCGCCTGCGAAAAAACGTACGAATATGGCAACGCTGCCACCGGGCTGGCTGTTCCGGTCTAGCCGGAAGCAGCCGACCCCCAGGGCTTCCACCGGAATCGATAACGTGTTTGAATTTAGCCTGTGTCCCAGGTACAGTCAGCGATCTGGTCGAGCATCCCAACCGAGTGCCGACTCCGGCACGCGTGGCGGCCCGGCACCGTCACGATCAGCTGGGAAGCGTGCGAATGCGCGCCAGCCCAGCAAGCCCGCGGCGGCCATATCAAGGTCGCCTGCGGCACCGCCGGCTGCACCGAAGTCTGGTTGTCGCCCAGGCACCGCCCGATCGGCATCATCGGCCATCACCGGCCCGGCTACCGCTAGCAGACTGGCCGCCGCCAGCACACAGGTGGCGGCCTTCCCGTGTCCGTGCTCCGGGAAGGCCGCCATGGGGGGGCCTGGGGTCCAGCGGCCCCGCCAACCCGGCCTACCGGTGCGCCACCGCGAACTGCTCGCTTTCCGTCGACCCGGCCAGCGCCGTAGTTGACGCGTCCGGGTTGATCGCGGACGTCACCTGGTCGAAGTAGCCAGTGCCGACTTCGCGCTGGTGCCTGGTCGCGGTGTAGCCCTGGGGCTCAGCTGCGAACTCGGCATCCTGCAGCTCCACGTACGCCGACATGCCGCGCTCGGCGTAGCCGTGAGCCAGCGTGAACATCGACTCGTTGAGCGCGTGGAAACCAGCCAGCGTGATGAACTGGAACTTGTATCCCATCGCGCCGAGTTCGCGCTGGAACCTCGCGATCGTGTCCTCGTCGAGGTGCGCGCGCCAGTTGAACGACGGCGAGCAGTTGTAGGCGAGCATCTGGTCCGGGTAGATGTCCTTGATCGCCTCGGCAAACTTGCGGGCGATCGCGAGATCTGGCGTCGAGGTTTCCATCCAGAGCAGCTCGGCGTGCGGCGCGTAGGCCAGACCGCGCGCGATGCATGCCTCAAGCCCGTTGCGCACCCGGTAAAAGCCCTCGGCCGTCCGCTCGCCGGTGACAAAGCGCTGGTCACGCTCATCGACGTCGCTAGTGATGAGAGTCGCCGCCTGCGCGTCGGTCCGGGCCACGATCAGTGACGGAACGCCGCACACATCGGCGGCAAGCCGTGCCGCGTTCAGCGTCTTGATGTGCTGGCCGGTCGGGATCAGCACCTTGCCGCCGAGGTGACCGCACTTCTTCTCCGACGCCAGCTGGTCCTCCCAGTGCACGCCGGCGGCTCCCGCAGCGATCATCGACTTCATCAGCTCAAAGGCGTTCAGCACACCGCCGAAGCCGGCTTCGGCGTCAGCCACAATCGGTGCCAGCCAGTACGGGGATCCCTCGTTCTGCGATTCCGCCCAGGTGATCTGGTCGGCGCGAAGCAGCGCGTTGTTAATCCGGCGCACCACGGCCGGGACGGAGTTAACCGGGTACAGGCTCTGGTCTGGGTAGGTCTGGCCAGCCAAGTTCGCATCCGCGGCGACCTGCCAGCCGGACAGGTAAATCGCGCGCAGGCCGGCCTTGACCTGCTGCACGGCCTGGTTACCGGTCAGCGCCCCGAGGGCGTTGACATAGCCGTCTTCCTGCAGCAGGGACCACAACCGCTCGGCGCCAAGCCGGGCCAGCGTGTGCTCTTCCTGCACCGAGCCGCGGAGCTTGACTACGTCGGTGGCGGAATAGCTGCGCTCGATGCCAGACCAGCGAGGATCTGTCGCCCACTGCTGGTGCAACGCCTCTGCCTGGCTGTCAATCTTGGTGGCTCCCGAGTGGCCGTTGGCCTGGCTGGGAACTGAGCCGTTGAACGGGCCCTCGAGGCGACGATCGGTCACGGGTTCCTCCTGTTATGTCGTCCCCGGGTGAAGTAACGATGTTGTTAACAGCCTGCCTGTGGGCAACACCACATGCCTAGGACCGAAAGGCCTGAAACTCGTCAAGTTTTCAGTTACAGTGAAGAAGTGAGGAATTTCACGAGCGAAGATTCACGTTCTTTGCCGGCAAGCGGACTCGATCTCGATCTATTCGGGCAACGACTGCGACATTTCAGGCGGGCCAGGGGCCTGACGCTCGCCGAGCTGGGGGAGCGGGTCGACCGTGCCCCGTCCGCGCTCTCGCTGCTCGAGAACGGCCGTCGCGAGCCGAAGTTGTCGCTCATCGAGGCGCTAGCCACGGCGCTGTCGGTGCCTGCCGACGAGTTGATGCGCAGGCAGCCGCCGAGCCACCGGGCGCAGCTGGAAATAGCGCTGGCCGAGGCGCAGCGCGATCCGCTCCTCGCCGATCTCGGGCTGCCGCCGGTTCGGGTCGGCGCTAAGGTGCCGAACGACGTCCTCGAGCACATGCTCGCGCTGCACGCCGAGTTGCGCAGGCAGCGCGCCAAGCCGACCGCGACGCCTGAGGAAGCCAGGGCCGCCAACGCCGGCCTGCGGGTCATGATGAGCGAGCGCGGCAACTACTTCGCCGAGATCGAGGCAGCCGCGGAGAAAGCGCTGGCGCCGGTCGGTTACTCCGGCGGCGCCCTGTCCCAGGGCATGCTGCTGTCGGTCGTCAGCCATCACGGGTTCAGCGTCCGCTATGCGCAGGACCTGCCGCGCTCGGCAAGGTCCGTGACCGACTTGCGCAACCGGCGCATATACCTGAAGCAGGAGCCGCTCGGCGTGCACACGCCCCGTGCCGTGCTACTGCAAACCCTCGGTCACTTCGTGCTCGGTCACTCGGCGCCGGCGGACTTCGGCGAGTTCCTGCGCCAGCGGGTGGAGGCGAACTACTTCGCAGCTGCGGTGCTGGTCCCTGAGCAGGCTGCGGCCAAGTTCCTGCGGGACGCCAAGGAAGCGCGCGACCTGTCGGTCGAGGACCTGCGGGACGTGTTCTCGGTGTCGTACGAAATGGCCGCGCACCGCTTCACCAACCTGGCCACGCACCACCTCGGCATCCCGTGTCACTTTGTCAAGAACGACGAGGGCGGGATTATCTACAAGGCCTACGAGAACGACGGCGTCGTCTTTCCCGCGGACCCGGCCGGCGCGATCGAAGGCCAGCGGATGTGCCGGCAGTGGTCCGGGCGCCAGGTCTTCATGGCCGCGGACCGGTTCAGCCCGTATTACCAGTACTCCGACACGCCATCAGGCACGTACTGGTGTCAGGCACTCGTCGATTCAGGACGGGAACGGGGCTTTGCCATCACCTTCGGCGCCCCGTACGAGCACAGCCGCTGGTTCCGCGGCAGGGACACCACCGTCCGGACGCAGTCGCGCTGCCCGGACCCGGCGTGCTGCCAGCACCCCCCTGCCGCTCTCGCGGCGCGCTGGGAAGGCATGGCGTGGCCGTCGGCGCGGGCCCACTCGCACATCCTGCTGGCGCTGCCGTCCGGCAGCTTCCCTGGCGTAGACGAGGCGGACGTCTTCGAGTTCCTGGACCGGCACGCTCAGGAATAGTCGGGAGCGCGCTTCTCCCGGAGCGAGGCAAGCCCTTCTTTGATGTCCTCGCCCATGAACGTGAGCATCTCGTAGGCGGCTGACTGATCGAAGATCGGTCCGGCATCGCGCACCCAGCCGTTCAGCGCCCGCTTGGTGAGCCGGATGGCAAGCTGCGGCCCGGTCGCCAGCTGCGTCGCTACCCGCATGGCCTCCGGTAGAACCGCCGGGGCCGGAACCGACTTGGACACCAGCCCGATCCGCTCGGCTTCGGCCCCGGTCACCATCTCGCCGGTCAGCAGGTAGTACTTCGCCTTCGCCAGGCCGCACAACAGCGGCCAGATGATCGCGGCGTGATCTCCGGCAGCCACGCCGAGCCGCACGTGGCCGTCACCGAGGCGCGCGTCGTCCGCGCAGATGCTGATGTCAGCCAGCAGCGCCACGACCAGGCCGGCGCCGACAGCCACGCCGTTGATCGCCGAGATGACGGGCTTCTCGCAGTTGACCATGTTGTACACCAGGTCGCTCATTTCCCTGAGCATGCTGGTGACCAGGTCGTAGTTGCCGATCTGCCGTTCGACCATGCCGAGGTCGCCGCCCGCCGAGAACGCCCGGCCGGCCCCGGTGACCACGATCGCCCGGGTCTCTTCGTCCCGGCCGAGGTCTGCCCAGATGGTCGCCAGCTCGGAGTGCATCTCTTCGTGCGCGGCGTTGAGTACCTCGGGCCGGTTGAGCGTGATGAGCATGACGTGACCGGGCTTGCGCTCGAGCTTCAGGTGCTGATAGGCGGTTAGGTCCATGCCGTTCGCTGTCCTCTCTGCCCGGCGGGCCGCCGGCCGGGGCCGTAATGCTCAGCCGTTAGTCCATACCTGGCCGGCCTCGCCGTAACAGTCTTCCAATACCAGACCCGTGCCTGATGGTCCGTTGCCGGGGTCAGACAGGCACCGGCCGGAGAGGGCGCTGATGATTTCCCCGCCGGGGCCGGGCAGCCAGACAGAGTTGTGGTCCAGGCTTGCGTCGCATCCGTCGGAGTCAGCGACGGCCGAGGCGTCCAGGCTGCCGTCGGTGGCCAGGCAGCCGAAGCTGTACAGCAGCCCGGACGGCTCGGCGGTCCACGTCCCGTCGTTGGTCGCCCCGCATCCGGTGATGACAGACTGCGCCTCTCCGTACAGACCTTCCACGCACAGCGACGATGCGATGCCGGACTGGATAACGCCGGCCGGCGGCGTCCAGGTCTGGTCGGTCGAGTCGGCGCACGCGGCGAGCCGCAGCGAGCCGCCGCTGACTCCGGTGCTCGCCAGGCAGCGGCCGGAGGCTGGGTTTACTAGTTCGCCCACCGAGTAGACCCACTGGCTGGCAGCGCTGCCGGTGCAGCTCTGCAGGTTGGCAAGCGAGCCCGCCGCAGTCCCCGTTTCCGTTACGCATAGGTTGTTGATCTGCATCGTGGCGCTGCCGCCTGGCTCGCCTCCCGGCAGATAGCTGACATCGTCGCCCTGCGACGTGACGTCGCAGCCGGCCAGCGTGACGGCGGTGCCCGTGGTGCTGCCGCTGGCGTTCATGCACAGGTTGAGCGGTCCGATGCGCATCTCGCCGGACAGCGAGCTTGTCATCGGCACGGTCACGACTAGCGCGAACCTCGTCGATCCGGCCTTGTGGGTCGCGGGGTCCGTTGCCGTCACGGTCACCTGGTAGGTGCCGGGCGCGGACGGCATGGTGCCGGCGAGGACGCCGTTAGTCGATCCGGCTTCTGACGCGACGCTCACGCCCGCGGGCAGCCCGCTGGCGCTGAACCTCAGCGAGCGGGCAGCTGTCCTGGCGTCGAGAGCGCTGATCAGCACCCTGAGGTGAGTGCCTGCCTCGATGTCCACGGTGCCGGGGTCCATCAAGGTGACCGGATCGGTGCCCGCGCCGGAAAACGCGGTGCTGCCATTCGGGGTGCCGAGACCAGCGGGGCCGTTGTAGCCGCGCTTGCCGTGGCAGAGGTAGCTGCGGTTTTTCTCGCACACGCCGTTCACGCCGGACGCGACGTCGTTCAGGTGAGAGGCGTGCTGGTACGGATAAGAGGCCGGGTAGGTGTTGCGCGCGGGATTTCCGGCCAGCGCGTATGACGCCGTGATGATCGGTGTCGCGACGCTAGTTCCGCCAATCACACCCCAGGTCCCGCCGGTCCGGTAGCTGTCCGAAATAAGCACGCCCGTGCTCGGGTTGGCGTCGGCCGCCACGTCGTTCTCGGTGCGGTTCAGGCAGCCGTTCGGCGCGGTGTCGTCGACGGACTCGCGCTGCCAGGACGGCTTGGCCTGCAGCGTCGCGCAGCCTGAACCGGTACCCACGCCAGAGTCTGCCGAGCCCCAGACTGATTCTGTCCATGCGCGTTTGCCTGAGCGCTTATGCCGCAGCGTCGTGCCGCCGACCGCCGTCACGAACTGGGTGTCAGCCGGGTACTCGGTGCCGTAGCCCGCGTCGCCGGAGGCGAACACAATCGCGTCGCCAGGGTGGTTGAAGTAGTGATTGTCCGCAGTCTCGCCGAGCCAGTCCGGTCCGGACCAGCTGTTGGACACGAACCGGGCGCCCATTGCGACGGCAGTGTCTTCCGCGATCCCGAGGCTGCCGGTAGACCGCGAACTGGCTTCGACCAGCAGGATGCGGCAGTGCGGGCAGATCGCGGACACCATGTCCAGGTCGAGCGACTGCTCGACAGCCCAGCCCGCGTTGGGCTTCGGCAGCGGCCCGGCCTTGCCGTGTTCGTTGACGATCCGGAGGCAGCGGGACGCAGCCGTGCAGGCGGGCAGGCCGAAGTAGCTGCGGTACCTGGACAGGTTGGCCGCCGCGTCTGGGTCGCGGTAAGCGTCCACGATTGCGACGGTCTCGCCCCGGCCGCTGCGGCTCGCGGCGCGGGTCAGGTTATACGCGCTCCGCAGGCTAGCCGGGCTGTACCCAGGCAAGCTGGCTGCTGTGCTGGCAAATGCCGCACTGGCTGACCCGGCGCCGCCCGGCCCCGTGCCGCGGGACCCGGTTCCGCGGGATGTCCTGATGATCGCCTGGCACTGCATCAAGCCCGGCCGGTCCGCGGCGGGGCAGGCGCTGACCTCACCGGACGGCAGCGCGGGCGCTGCATGCCGGCCGACCATGGCGGTCGCCGCCGCCGGACTGGCGATGCTGGTTCCGGTGAGTTGGCCTGGTTCAGTGACCTGGCCGGCCGCGTTCGGCTGAACGGCAGCCGCTGGCCCGGCATCTGCCGGTCCAGCCGGAGCTTGTAATGCGGGGGCAGGCGTCGCGCAGGACAAGACCGTTGCTACCGCCAAGCAAGCAACGAGCGCCGATGGGTAAAACAGACGAGTGGCGCGCATGCAGACCCCCTATGCCGAGCGGCATATGCCTTGAAGGCGACAAAGCCGTATTAGATCAGACCTGGCTACCGCCAGACAGGCAATTCCGGACGGTTCAGGACCCGCGTCGCAGTCGAGCCGGTAGCGCGCCGCTTGCGTGCGGCATAGAGTTCGTATTACTAGGGAGTAACTTATTTGCCAGGGAGCGATATGAGCAGCCCCGACCAGACCGCATCCGGGTTCTCGCTCGCTTTGTCGGACGACGTCATGCAGACCCGGGACTGGCTGCATGAGTTCGCAAGGGACGTGATCAGGCCGGCTGCCGCCGAGTGGGATGAGCGGGAAGAAACGCCCTGGCCGATCATCGAGGAAGCCGCCAAGATCGGTTTGTACTCACTTGACTTCTTCGCGACGCAGTGGATGGATCCGAGCGGGCTCGGAATGGTCGTTACCTTTGAGGAACTCTTCTGGGGCGACGCCGGGATCGGGCTGTCGCTGGCCGGTTCCGGCCTGGCTGCCGTCGCGGTCGCGAGCAACGGCACCAACGAGCAGATCGGGGAGTGGCTCCCGCAGATGTTCGGTAGCCCCGGTGACGTCAAGCTGGGCGCGTTCTGCTCGTCCGAGCCGGACGCGGGCAGCGATGTCGGCGCCATTCGTACCCGGGCGGTCTACGACCAGGCTAAGGACGAATGGGTGCTGAACGGGACCAAGACCTGGGCGACAAACGGCGGTATCGCCGACGTTCACGTCGTGGTGGCATCGGTTGACCCGGCTCTCGGCAGCCGCGGCCAGGCCAGCTTCATCGTGCCGCCGGGAACGCCGGGCCTGTCGCAGGGGCAGAAGTTCCGCAAGCACGGCATCCGGGCTTCGCATACCGCGGAGGTCATCCTGGACAACGTCCGGGTCCCCGGCCGCTGCCTGGTCGGCGGGAAGGAGAGGCTGGATGCCCGGCTAGCCCGGGTCGCCAGCGGCGGCAGCAGTGGTGAGCAGGCCGCGATGAAGACCTTTGAGCGGTCCAGGCCGAGTGTTGCAGCGATGGCTGTCGGGGTGGCGAGGGCAGCGCTGGAGTACGCGGCCGATTACTCCACTCAGCGGGTCCAGTTCGGCCGTCCGATCGGCCAGAATCAGGGCGTCGCGTTCATGCTCGCGGACATGCAGGCATCGGTCGACGCGGCGCGGCTGCTGACCTGGCGAGCGGCCTGGATGACGCGGAACGGGCTGCCGTTCGACCATGCGGAAGGCTCTATCTCCAAGCTGGTCGCGGCAGAGACCGCGGTACGCGTGACGGAGCAGGCGATCCAGATCCTCGGCGGCAACGGTTACACCCGTGAGTTTCCCGTCGAGCGCTGGCACCGGGACGCCAAGATCTTCACGATTTTCGAGGGCACGTCGGAGATCCAGCGCATGATCATCGG
>DATJNX010000011.1:0-37070 GCA_035507615.1 Streptosporangiaceae bacterium | reverse complement strand
TTCGCCGGAGTCACCGTGCCGCTAGTACTCGACCTGATCCCTGATCGCATCCGCCACGTCGTCCTGGTGTCAGCAGTCGTGCCACCGGATCGGTCGCGGGTCCTCGACCAGATCGATCCGGCCGTCCGGGAACTCGTCGAGCAATCCATCGTCGGCGGTATCTACCGTCAGACGCGCGCGGGCGCGGCCGCGATGCTCTGCAACGACATGGATGAGGCAACCGCCAGCTCCGCCCTGGACCGGCTGTCCGACGATTCGGCTGCCCTGCTGAGCGAGCCGGTTGACCTGGGCGGCTACCGGCGACAGATCCCCCTGACCTACGTCCACCTCACCCGCGACAACGTCTACGTCGAGGAACTCCAGCAGCGATCGATCGCGCTGCTCGGCGCGGACGTCATCGATCTGGACACCGGCCATATGGCCATGATCAGCGCCCCTGAGCGACTCGCGGCCATTCTCAACGCCATCCACGGCTGATCGCGCGAGCCTCTCGTAATTCCTGCATTCCATCGTAATTATGATTAGGAATCTCTTGACGGTCACGCGATGACGGCGTGATACTCCGTCTAACCAAACTGACTTCGGTCACGGGCAGGAGGCTCCTGGCCTCCTGACCGTCCCGACCTCCTAGGCGGGACTTTGCCATGAAGCTCCAGAAAGCATGTATCGGCGTTCTTGCGGTTGCTTGCGTGGCGGCCGCGTCCGCTTGCGGCTCCTCATCACCCTCCGGAAGCAGCTCACCGAAGGCCGCTGCTTCTGACGCCGCCGCCAGCAGCAGCGGAGTGACTGCGGCTAAGGCGGCGGTGGCAGCGGCACTCACTGAGCCGACGAGCATCCCCGAGACCACTCCGTTGCCGCGCGCCCCGAAGAAAGGGCTCAAGGTCATCTTCCTGACCTGCTCGGCCTCCGCCTGCTCAACGCTGAACCCGGGCTTCACCGCCGCGGCAAAGGCGCTCGGGTGGGATCCGACGGTGATCACCTACAACAGTGCCACCCCCGGTGCGGCTGTGCAGCAGGCGATCAACGAGGGCTACAAGTACATCGCGACGACCAGCATCACCCTCGACACGATCACCCCGCAAGTGCAGGAAATGAAGGCCAAGGGCATCGCGTTCTTCGAGGCGTACACCAGCGACACGCCCGAGTTCGCCAAGAACGGTCTCTACGGAGATGCCCAGAACGCGGAGGGCGACGTCAAGGGCGGCTCGCTGATGGCTGACTGGCTCATCGCGAACTCGGACGGCAAGGCGAACGTCGTCTACGTCGACATCTCGCTCTACCCGTCACTGGTCGGCCAGGGCCAGGGCGCTGCGGCCGAGTTCGCGAAGCTCTGCCCGGCCTGCAAGTTCGCCACCCTCCCGGTCAGCATCACCCAACTCGGCGCAGGCCAGGTTCCGGCCGCAATCGTCAGCTACCTGCAGGCACACCCGACTGTGAACTACCTGTACCTCTCATTCCAGGATCTTGACGCCGGGGTCTACGCGGCGCTGCGCAGCGCTGGCCTGACCAGCCGGGTCAAGATCGTCGGCACCGAGGCCCAGGCAACTCAGCTGCACGAGATCGTCAGCGGCGAGGAGACGATGTGGACGATCCTGCCCGAGCCCTATGTGATGTGGGAAGTCGTCGACTGGATGGCGCGGCAGTCCGAGGGCGTGCTGACTCAGGCCGCGCTAGCCGCTGACGACTCTGGCCTGGCATTCATCGTCGACACCCCGCAGGCGGCGACAGCACAGCTTGGCTCCAACGGCGGGAACTGGCCAGGGCCGACGAACTATCAGGCTCAGTTCGAGAAGCTGTGGCACGTCGGCTCGTAAGAACATGACACTGCGGATAACTCGCCTGACCAAGTCCTTCGGTGCTCAGATCGCACTGCAGGGCGTGGACCTCGCCGTCGCCTACGGCGAGGTCCACGCCCTGGTCGGGCAGAACGGCTCGGGCAAATCGACGCTCATTAAAGTACTATCCGGCTACCACCAGCCCGACCCCGGCGCTGAGGCGGAACTGGCCGGGCGGCCGTTCCAGCTCGGCAGCGCGCACGCGGCCACGGCAGCCGGGCTGCGCTTCGTGCATCAGGACCTCGCGCTGGTACTGCAGCTCAGCATCCTGGACAACGTGATGCTCGGCCGCACCTACCCGCTCGGGCTGGGCGGGAGGATCCGCAGCCGGGTCGCGGCCGAGCGGGTCCGGGGCTACCTGCACCAGGTCGGGGTGGATGCCGACGTCCGGCTTCCGGTGGCTTCCCTGAGCCCGGCCGAGCGCAGTGCCGTCGCCATCGCCAGGGCGCTGTCCGACACCGGTGCGGAGCGCCTGCTGCTAGTGCTCGATGAGCCCACCGCCGCACTGCCATCCGACGACGTCAGCCGGCTTCTCGACGCTGTCCGAAGGCTCCGCGAGGAAGGCCACGGGATTCTGCTCGTCTCGCACCACCTCGGCGAGGTCCTGGATATCGCCGACCACATCACCGTGCTGCGGGACGGGAGGGTCGCTGCGTCGGTGCGCAGGTCGGAGGTGAACCAGCGTGGTCTGACCGAACTGATCGTGGGCCACTCGCTGGTGCCTGCCGAAGTCGTGTCGCACGGGCAGCGCCTAGCCGGGCTGGCGCAGGAGCCGGTGCTGCGGATCCGCAACTTGCGCGGCGGCCGGATGACCTGCCTGGACCTCGATGTCCTCCCCGGCGAGATCGTCGGCGTAGCCGGCATTACCGGCTCCGGCCGAGAATCGCTCGCCTCGCTGATCACCGGAGGGCTGCCGCACCAGGGTCAGGTTGAGGTGGCCGGGACCATGCTGCGGCCGGGCCAGCCGCACCGCGTCCTGGCCGCCGGGGCCGCTGGAGTGCCCGGTGAACGCGCGAGGCTCGGCGTATTTCCGAACCTAAGCGTCCGCACGAACATGACCATCTCGCTCCTCGACCGGCACCGGCGCTTGGGCCGGATCGACCGTCGAGGCGAGCGCGGCGAGATCTTGGACTGGATCGAGCGCCTGGGCATTGTGACGCAAGGCCCGGACGCGCCAATTCAAAGCCTGTCGGGCGGCAATCAGCAGAAGGTCCTAGTCGCCCGCGCGCTCAGGACGCGCCCGAAGCTGCTCGTCCTCGATGACCCGACCCAGGGCATCGACATCGGCGCGCGGGCACAGATCCACGAGGTCGTCCAGCGGTGTGCGGCTGATGGCATCGGCATCCTGCTGATCTCAACCGACAGTGACGAACTGGCCGGCCTGGCAGATCGCATCCTGATCCTGGCCGGTGGCAGGTGCGCGCGGGTACTGCGCCGAGGACCCGCGGTAACAGCGAAGTTGATCGACGTCAGCCAGCTCGAGGCGAGCCCGGAGCCCGCCCTGGCCGGCCTGTCTGCTAGCTCCGAAGGAGAGCCATGAACGCGATGACAGCCACGCCGGTCGAGCAGGCCCGCACGGCGGCGCGGTCGAGGTATTTCCGGCTGCCGGGCCTGCGCCGGTTCAGTGCCGTCTACCTCTGGGCAGCCTTCCTGATCTTGTTCGGCTGGCTGCAGTTCCACCTGTTCTTTACCGTGAGCACGTTCCAGGTCGTGTTCTCGCAGAGCGCCGTGACCGCAGTGCTGGCCCTGGCGTTCCTCGTGCCCCTCACGGCCGACACCTACGACCTGTCAATCGGCGAGATGATGTCGCTGACGATCGTGGTGATCAACTGGCTGACGCTGCACACCAGGCTTCCGATCGGCGTCGTCGCCCTGCTGACCGTGCTGATGTGCGCCGTCATCGGCGCGATCTCCGGTTTCGTCGTCGTCAAGCTGCGGGTTAACTCGCTGATCGCGACGCTCGGGATGAGCGAGGTGCTGAGCTCGGTCCAGCTGTACATCTCGCAAGATCACCAGGTGGCCGGCTCGTTCTCTAACCTGTTCGTCGACGTCGGCAACGACAAGGTGCTCGGCATTCCTTACCTGGACCTGTACATGATCGCCATCGCGCTGGTGCTGTGGTTCGTGCTCGAGCAGACCCCGCTGGGGCGGCGCATGTTCGCCGTCGGCGGCAACCGGGATGCGGCGCGGCTGGCAGGCATCTCTGCCGATCGCATCATCTGGGGCTCGCTGATCGCATCCGCCGCCATCGCCTCGCTCGCCGGGGTCATGTACACCGCGCAGGTCGGCGCCTACACCAGTGACATCGGCCAGGGTTACCTATTCCCCGCCCTGGCAGCGGTGTTCTTCGGGGCGTCCCAGCTCTCGCAGCGGCCGAACGTATGGGGCACGCTCATTGCCTACTTCGCGCTGGCATTCGGCATTCAGGGTCTGACGCTGCAGTTCGGAGCCGGGGCGTTCTGGGTGAGCCCGCTGTTCCAGGGTGTCGCGCTCATCGGCGCGGTCGCGATCGCGAGCAGCCGTGGCGCGCTCGGCGGCGGCGGCGACAGCAGGGCCTTCCGCCGACTGTTCCGGTTGCGGGTCGCCGCCTCGAAGGCATCGGACCAGAGATAGCTACCAGCGGTCCCAGTGCACGATCTCGGCCGAGGGCTTACGCGGCCCTGGCCTGAACTCCAGGCCCTTGGTGTAGGCGATCGGGATCATGGCCGCCTGCGCGCAGCGCGCGTACGGGATGCCAAGCAGTTCCGCCGCATCCCGCTCACGATGCAGGTGCAGTGTCGTCCAGGCCGAACCGAGGCCGCGGCTGCGAAGCGCGAGCATGAAACTCCAGACCGCCGGGAGCAGCGAACCCCAGTAAGCCGCCTGGCCGGGCACGCTCTCGGTGTCTGGGCGGCCCCACTGACAGGGAATCAGGATGACGGGGGCACGGCTGAAGTTGTCGGCGAGGTAGCGAGCGGACAGCCACATCCGCTGCTCCGTTTGAGTCATCTCGGGTACCACGTCAGGTCCGTACGCTGCCGTAAAGCACTCGCGGTAAAGCTCGGCCAGCGCTTCCTTCTGCGCAGGATCGGTCACGAACACCCAGTGCCACGCCTGCCGGTTAGAACCAGATGGCGCCTGCAGCGCCAGTTCCAGGCATTCGGTCAGCACGTCGTGCTCCACCGGGCGATCAAGGTCGAGCCGACGACGGACCGAGCGAGTGGTGGTCAGGAGCTCATCGGGGGTGAGGCGGTACGCCGAGGTGTTCACAATTCACATAGTAATCATCATCATGAAATCTTGACAGGGGTTCGGCGGCCGGGGTTGGATGACAGGTGAACGCAGATGACAGTTGAGCACGGGTGAACACGGCGATGGCTGCAGCTGAGCGCGGCGCTGACTGCATCCCGGTGGCCTGAGGAAGTCGGGACGATGGGCGAGGTGACCGGTTACCCGGATCAGCGGCGGCGGCCCAGGCCGCGCAACGGGCCGCTGGCTGGCATCCGCGTGGCGGACTTCTGCTGGATGGGCGTTGGCTCTGTCGCGACTCGCCTGCTCGCTGACTTTGGCGCCGAGGTCATCAAGATAGAGGACCGGACGCGCATCGACACCCCCCGCAAGCTTCCGCTCTACAAGGGTGAGGGCGCGCGCAACTTCGGCGAGGAAGTGGTCGGCGCCGACCCGGACAAGGGCGGCCTGTTCAACAACTACTGCCGGAACAAGCTCGGCGTCACCATCAACATGCGCTCACCCGAGGGGCGGCAGCTCGCCGAGCGACTGATCAAGGCAAGCTCGGTGGTCACCGAGAACTTTGCGCCGGGCGTAATGGAGCGCTGGGGCCTCAGCTACGAGCGCATCAGGGAGTTGCGCCCCGACGTCATCTACGCCCGGATGAGTGGCTACGGGCACAGCGGGCCGCATGCCGCCTATCGCAGCTACGGCCCGGTCGTGCAGGCAGTCAGCGGGCTCTCCTACATCAGCGGATTGCCCGGCCGGGAGCCGTCCGGCTGGGGCCTGTCCTACATGGACAACCAGGCTGCCTTCTACAACTCGGCTGCCATCCTGATGGCGATCCGGCGCCGGGCACTGACCGGCGAGGGGACGGAGGTCGATGTTTCCGCGGTCGAGACCGGAATCAGCTTGCTAGGCCCGGTTCTGCTCGACGTGACGGTCAACGGCCGCGTCACCCGTGGCCAGAGCTACCCGGCCGGGAACAGGCTCGAGCATCCGGGCGCAGCCCCGCACGGCGTCTACCCGGCGCGGGGCGAGGACCGCTGGGTCGCCATCGCGGTGTTTACCGACGAGGAGTGGGACCGCTTCGCTGACGCTATCGGGAGGCCGGGGTGGACGCGTGATGCGCGGTTCGCGACGCAGAGATCCCGGTGGGCGAACCAGGACGTGCTCGACGAGCGCATCGCGGCGTGGACCGTCCTGCGTGACCGGTATGAAGTGACAAAGCTGCTACAGGACGCCGGAGTTCGGGCCGGCGCGGTGCAGAACGCCGAGGATCTGAACGAGACCGATCCGCAGGTAGAGCACCGGGGCGTGTTCTTCGAGATGGACCACCCGGTCATCGGAGAGGCCAGGTTCGAAGGCGTCCCGATCCGGTTCGCCGAGACCAGCGCCGACAACTGGCGATCCGGCCCGCTCCTGGGCGAGGACAACGAGTTCGTCTTTACCGAACTGCTCGGAGTCGGCGCGGACGAGTACGCCGAGCTCGCATCGGCTGGAGCGATCTGATGACCGCCGACCGCAGCGGCCTGATGACCGCGGACACCGGGGCCAGCCTGCCGGGGCCATACAGCGACCTGCGGGTAGTGGAGCTGGCGGGCGATCCGGCAGGCGAGGCTCTCGGCAAGCTGATGGCGACCATGGGCGCGGACGTGGTCAAAGTAGAGCTGCCCGAGGGCGCGGCGAGCCGCCACATCGGACCGATGGTGGGCGGTGCCCGCGATGGCGATCCCGACGCCAGCCTGAACTTCTGGTTCTACAACGTCAGCAAGCGCAGCGTCATCATCGACTACCAGGCGGCCGACGGCATGGCCAGGCTGCGCGGTTTGCTTCGCCGGGCTGACATCGTCATCACCGGATGGCGGCCAGCGGACTGGGCCGCACACGGGATCACGCCCGACGACCTGCGCACGGACGCACCTGCGCTGATCATCGCTAACCTGAGTCCGTTCGGCCTGGACGGGCCATGGGCTGACATGGTCAGCTCCGACCTGGTCGGGCTCGCTCTCGGCGGCCCGCTCAATAGCTGCGGGTACGACGACCATTCGATCCCGCCCATCCGGCCCGGTGGTGATCAGGGGTACCAGCTGACCGCCAGCTTCGGCCACATCGGCGTGCTGCTCGCGCTGCTGGAGCGAGACCGGACCGGCCATGGGCAGCTAGTGGACGTGGCCATGCACGACTGCCTGTCGGTCAGCGCAGAGCTGGCCAATCCGTACTGGTTCTACCCGCGCGTGCTGGTGCACCGGCAGACCTGCAGGCACGCCCAGCCGACCCCGACGCAGCCGGCCTTGTTCGCAACCGCCGACGACCGCTATGTCTACTTCGCGCTCATCACCGCCGAGCAGAAGCCCTGGCAGAGCCTGGTCGAGTGGCTGAAGTCCAAGCGGCTGGCCGCCGACCTGACCGATCCCGCGTATGACGACCCCGGCTACCGGCTGGCCAACTTCGCACACATCCAGCAGATCGTCGAAGTGTTCTTCTTGTTGCAGACCGCGAGCGACAGTTATCACGAGGGACAGCAGCGCGGCTTGCCGATCGGCGTGCTCAACGCGCCCGAGGACCTGCCCGGCGACGAGCATCTGGCGACCAGGGGCTTCTTCGTTCCGGTCCATGACGATGCGCCCGGCGGTCCGCACCTTTATCCAGGACCGCCGATCCGCTTTTCCGCCTTTGCCCCGGCGCCGGTCACGCGCGCGCCCCGGCTCGGTGAGCACACCGCAGAGGTGCTCGGAGGTGCAGCATGAACGACACGGACTGGCAGGCCGGCGCCTGCGCGATCGCCGGGATCGGGACCACCGACTTCTCCCGGAACTCCGGGCGCAGCGATCTGACCCTCGCCACGCAGGCGGTGCTCGCCGCGCTCCACGATGCTGGCCTGGATGCCTCGGCTATCGACGGCATCGTCCGGTGTGACATGGACCTGGTCAGGCACAACGACCTGGCGGAGGCTCTCGGTATCCGGCAGCTTACCTACTGGGGCGAGTGCGGGCCCGGCGGAGTGGCGCCGTGTGCCATGGTCGGTCAGGCGGTCGGTGCGATCCTGTCCGGGCAGGCGTCGACCGTGGTGGTCTTCCGGTCGCTCAACGGGCGGTCCGGGCGCCGGTACGGTGCGGCATCGACAGCAGCTGGCCAGCAGCTGGTCGGCGGTAACGGTAGCTACGACGAGTTCTACCTGCCGCATGGCCTGCTCACCGCGGGCCAGATGTTCGCCCTGATGGCCCGGCGCCACATGATCGAGTACGGCTCCACGCAGGAGCAGCTCGGCTCGATTGCGATTGCCTGCCGGGAGCGGGCGCAGGCCAACCCGGCCGCGCAAATGTATGGCCGGCCACTCACCATGAGCGACTACCTGTCCGCCCGGATGATTTCCGAGCCGCTGCGGCTGTTCGACTACTGCCTGGAGACCGACGGCGCCGCTGCGGTCGTGGTCACCGGCACGGACCGTGCCCGCGACTGCAAGAACGGCGCCGTTCTCATTCACGCCGTCGCGCAAGCCAGCGTGCCGGGAACGCAGCCGGGAATCATGTTCCCGGTCCTGATGCGCGACAGCATCACCGCGTTGTCCTCACGGGCCGTGGCTGAGCTGCTCTGGTCGCGGTCCCGGCTCAGCCCGGCGGACGTCGACGTTGCTCAGCTCTATGACTGCTTCACCATCACGCTGCTACTCCAGCTGGAGGATTACGGCTTCGCCAAACGGGGGGAAGGTGGCGCGTTTGCCGCCGACGGCGGAATCGGGCTCACCGGCCAGCTGCCCTGCAATACGTCGGGCGGTCATCTGTCTGAGGCCTACATTCACGGCATGAACCACGTGGTCGAGGCCGTCCGCCAGATCAGGGGCACGTCGACGGCCCAGGTCCAGGGAGCGGAGGTCAGCCTCGTGACTTCGGCTCCGCCGCCGGCCAGCAGCGCACTGATCCTTACGGCGGACCGATGAGCGCCGCGCCCCGGCCCGAGCAGCCGGCTCCTTCCCCGCTCGCGCCCGTTACCGACGACCCGGACACTGGCGGGTTCTTCACGGCTGCGGCCGCGGGCCAGGTAGCGCTCAGGTACTGCGCCGACTGCGGCGCGCTGCTGCACCTGCCGCGCGCCTACTGCTATCACTGCGGCAGCTGGAATAGCGGCTACCGGGTCGTCGCGCCGCGCGCACGAGTGTATTCGTGGACCGTGGTCGAGCACCAGATCCATCCGGCCTACCCGGTGCCCTACACGGTCGCGCTAGTCGAGCTGGCCGACGAGCCGGCCGCGCGCCTCGTCAGCTTCCTGCCCGGCCGACCAGAGCTGTACGCCGGGCAGGAACTCCACGCCTGGTTCAACCAGGCTGCCGACGGCAGCACGGTGGTCCAGTGGCGACCCGAAGGCAGCGAGCCGCCAGTCAGGGAGGTGAGCTAAGTGACCGCTGGGCTGGCCGCGGTGCCGGCGGACGAGGGTCTGTTCAGCTGGCCTGACGAACCGCGGCTCATCGGTGGCAACTGCGGCGCCTGCGGCACGACCACCTTCCCGAGTCAGCTGTCGTGCCCGCGCTGCACCGGAACCGATATCCGGCCGGTGCCGCTCGCGACCACCGGAAGGCTGTGGACCTGGACGGTCCAGGCGTTCGAGCCGAAGCCGCCGTACCGGGCTGACGCCCCGTTCGAGCCCTATGGCGTCGGCTACGTTGAACTGGCGGCGCAGGACGGCAGCGGCGCGGTGCTGGTCGAGTCACGACTGACCGAGGCGAACCCGGACCGGCTGGAGATAGGCGCGGAGATGACGCTCACGTTCGTCCCGGTGTACCGCGACGATGCGGGCAACCAGGTCGTCACGTTTGCATTCGCGCCCGAGCAGACTGCGGCGCAGTAGATCGGAGTCAAGCGTGGGCAGTGGCAGCGGGAACGTCGCGATCGCCGGAATCGGCATCCATCCCTTCGGCCGCCACCAGGCGATGACCGGGCGAGCGCAAGGCGCCTACGCGGTGCGCCAGGCGCTGGCGGATGCCGGCATCGGCTGGGCCGACGTGCAGTGCGCGTTCGGCGGAAGCGTCGCTGCGGGTGGCGCCGACACGCTGGTCAGCGAACTCGGCCTGACCGGCTTGCCGTTCATCAACGTGCACAATGGCTGCGGCACCGGCGGCAGCGCGCTGGCGATGGCCGAGCGGGCGATCAGGTCCGGCGACCATGACATAGCGATAGCCGTCGGCTTCGACAAGCACCCGCCGGGCGCGTTCAACGCGGATCCGGAAGCTAGCGGGCTCGGGCGCTGGTACGGCGAGACGGGGCTGATGCTGACCACCCAATTCTTCGCTATGAAGATCCAGCGCTACATGCACGAGTTCGGGATCTCCGCTGGCACCCTGGCGAAGGTGGCGGCAAAGGCGTACCGGAACGGCGCCGCGAACCCGAATGCCTGGCGACGGCAGCCGCTCAGCGAGGAAGAGATCGCGGCCGCACCGATGATAAGCCATCCGCTGACCAAGTACATGTTCTGCTCGCCAGGTGAAGGCGCGGTGGCGCTGGTGCTCGTCCGCGCAGATCACGCTCCCCGCTACCCGGCACCGCCGGTGTACCTGAAGGCGGTGTCGTTCCGGACGCGGGAATTCGGCTCGTTCGAGGTATTCAGTCCCTGGCTGGCACCCGCCAGGGCGGAAGGACCGACCACCAAAGCGGCGCGGGCGGCCTTTGAGTCGGCCGGGCTGGGGCCTGCGGACGTCGACGTCGTCCAGCTTCAGGACACTGAGTCCGGTGCGGAAATCATGCACATGGCCGAGACCGGCTTCTGCAAAGACGGCGAGCAGGAGATGCTGATCGAGTCCGGCGCCACACAGATCGGCGGAACGATGCCAGTGAACACCGACGGCGGCTGCCTCGCTAACGGCGAGCCGATCGGCGCCAGCGGACTGCGCCAGGTGTACGAGAGCGTCCTGCAGTTGCGCGGCGCCGCGGGCCAGCGGCAGGTACCGGGTCAGCCCAGGGTGGCATTCACGCATGTCTATGGCGCTCCGGGCATTAGCTGCTGCACTGTGCTGACGAAGTGATAACTCGTCGGTCGAAGGGTAACGAGATGAATCTTGACCTGGCCGGAAAGGTGGCCCTGGTGACCGGCGGCACCAGGGGCCTAGGCCGGTGCATGGTCTCGGCGCTGGCAGCAGCCGGCGCCGATGTGGTCGTCACCAGCCGCAACGCGGATGCCTGCCGCGACGTTGCCGAGCAGGTGAGCAAGGAATCCGGGCGGCGAACGCTTGGCAGGGCCTGCCACGTCGGCCGGTGGGCCGAGATCGGCGGCCTCGTCGACGACATCTACGCTGAGTTCGGGCGAATCGACATCCTGGTCAATAACGCAGGCATGTCGCCGTTGTACGCATCGCTCGACGCGGTCAGCGAAGAACTGTTCGACAAAACGATCGCGGTCAACCTGAAAGGGCCGTTCCGGCTGAGCGCGCTGGTCGGCACGCGGATGGCCCAGGGTGACGGCGGCTCGATCATCAGCATCGCCAGCACCGCGGCGATCAAGCCGAGGCCGGCTTACCTTCCGTATGCGGCCGCCAAGGCTGGCCTCATCGCCCTGTCCGAAGGGCTCGCGCGCACGTTCGGGCCGAGTGTCCGCGCCAATGTGGTCATGGCCGGACCCTTCGCGACCGACATTACGGCGGGCTGGGACTGGGACGCGTTCAACGCCAGGGTCAGGGATTTCGCGCTCGGGCGCATCGGCCAGCCCACTGAGGTCGTGGGTGCGGTGCTCTACCTTGCCAGCGACCTGTCCAGCTATACGACCGGCGCCATGATCCGGGTCGATGGCGGTGAACCGTGACGACGCCGGGGCTCACTGATGCTGCCCCGGTCCGGCCAGGCGAGGAACTGGACTGGGCGAAGGCTGCCGCGTTCCTGCGGGAACGATTGCCGGGGCTCGACGGGCAGTTCTCGGTCTTGCAGTTCCCCAACGGCTCGGCCAATCTCACCTACCTGCTGAGGTTCGGTGACATGCCACTGGTGCTGCGACGGCCGCCGTTCGGCCGGATTGCGCCTGGCGCCCACGACATGACCAGAGAGCACAGGGTCCTGTCCCGGCTCTGGCAGGCATTCCCGCCCGCACCGCGAGCGCTGCTGCTTTGCGAGGACGAGAGCATCGTCGGCGCGAAGTTCTTCATCATGGAATTCCGCGCCGGCGTCGTTATCTGGGATGACATCCCGTCGTCGATGCGCTGCCATACCGATGCCGCGCGGCGCGTCGGATTCGCTGTCGTCCGCGCGCTCGCCAACCTGCATCAGGTCGATTTCGCGCGGATCGGGCTGGCCGACCTCGGCCGGCCCGATGGCTTCGTCGCCCGCCAGCTCCGGGGCTGGCGCAGCCGGTGGGAGGCGGTAGCCAGCGAGGCAGCCAACGCCACCATGATCGAGGCGGCTGACCTGCTCGAGCGCGCCAGGCCGGCGCCGCAGCGAGACGCAATCCTGCACAACGACCTGAAGCTGGACAACTGCCAGTTCGACCCGGCTGATCCCGACAGCGTGCACTCGGTCTTCGACTGGGACATGGCCACCCTCGGCGATCCCCTGGTGGACCTCGGCACGCTGCTGAACTACTGGCCCGACCCGAGCGACGCTCCCGGCGATTGCGGTATGTACCCGGAGGGACAGGACAGGCTGGGCCTGCCGTCGCAGGCGGAGATCCTGGCTGTTTACGGTGCGGCGACCGGCCTCGACCTCACCGCCATCCGCTGGTACCAGGCCTTTGCCAGCTGGAAGACGGCGATCGTGCTGCAGCAACTGCACGACCGCTACCTGCGCGGCGAGACATCCGACGAGCGGATGGCAAGCCGCGGCGACCGGGTCGCCGAATTGGCCGCCAGAGCCCGCCGCCTACTCCTGGGAGCCTGACGTGAGCTGGGATTTTGAGACCGACCCTGAGTTCCAGGCGCAACTGGACTGGATGGACAGCTTCGTGCGCAACGAGGTGGAGCCGGTCGACCACCTGATAGCGCACGGCTACGACATGTCCGACCCGGTTCGCCAGCGGCTGATTCCCCCGCTGCAGCGTCAAGTACGGGAACGCGGACTTTGGGCCTGCCACCTTGGACCCGCGCTCGGCGGTCCCGGCTACGGGCAGCTCAAGCTCGCGCTGATGAACGAGATACTCGGCCGTTCTCACTGGGGTCCCATCGTGTTCGGCTGCCATGCACCGGACTCGGGCAATGCCGAGATCCTGGCCCATTACGGCACATCCGAGCTGAAGAGGCGCTACCTTGACCCGTTGCTGCGTAACGACATCGTCTCCGCGTTCTCGATGACCGAGCCAGCCGGCGGCTCCGACCCGACCGGCTTCGTGACCACCGCATCACTGGACGGAGACGAATGGGTTATCAACGGCGAGAAATGGTTCTCCTCGCATGCCCGCTTTGCCGCATTCCTGATCGTGCTCGCCGTCACCGAGCCCGATGCGCCGCCGCACCGGCGGATGTCGATGTTCGTGGTTCCAGCGGCCACGCCGGGCGTGGAGACCATCCGCAACGTCGGGATGTACGGGCACGCCGGCGAGGGCACTCACGCCTACCTGCGGTACACCGACGTGCGGATACCGGCTGACCACATACTCGGCGCCCGCGGCGAAGGATTCGCGGTAGCGCAGACCCGGCTCGGCGGCGGCCGGATCCACCACGCCATGCGCACGGTCGGACTGGTACGCAAGGCATTCGACGCGATGTGCGAGCGCGCACTTTCCCGCCGGACGAAGGGCGAGGAACTGGCGCGCAAGCAACTCGTGCAGCAGATGATCGCGGACTCCTGGATCCAGCTGGAGCAGTTCCGCCTGCTGGTGCTGCGGACCGCCTGGAAGATCGACCGGTTTAACGACTACCTGCAGGTCCGCGCCGACATCTCTGCCGTGAAGGCAGCAATGCCGCAAGTGCTGCACGACGTGGCGGCGCGCGCGCTGCAGATCCACGGCTCGCTGGGCGCGTCGGAAGAAATGCCATTCGGCGCCATGGTGATGGAGTCGTTCCACATGGGCCTGGCCGACGGCGCCACTGAAGTGCACAAGGTCACGCTCGCGCGCGAGGTGCTGAAGAACTACAAAGCGACGCCGGGCTTGTTCCCGACGACGCATCTGCCGCTGCTGGCTGCGCAAGCCCGCGAGCGTTATCACGATGTTCTGGCGGAGTTGCAGAGCGAGGAGGTCTGACTGATGCACGATGCCCATGCCATAGACCTCAAACCCGGGTCTCGCTGGCGCAGCGCCGTATGCGAGTCCGAAATCATCGTGGTGCGGGCGCCTGCCGCGCCAGTGTTGCTGTGCATCGGCGGCGCGCCCGTACTCGAGGCCGGACGCGACCAGCCCGCCGGCCGGGCGCCCGACGGAGCGCTAGCCGAGGGCACCCTCTTGGGCAAACGCTACGCCGACGAGACGTCCGGCCTCGAATTGCTGTGCACCAGGTCCGGTGCCGGCACGATCACGGTCGCGGGCCGGCGCGCCACGATCCTGGCACCCAGAAAACTACCCGCCTCCGACTAGCACCGGCCATGAATATCGCCTTGCTGCTGGAGATGGCAACCGACGGAGCCGGCGACCGGGTGGCACTGGGCTCGCACTCTGGCGGGACCAGCTACGCCGGGCTGCTGCGCCTGGCCAGGAACACGGCCGGCTGGCTGGCATCGCAGGACGGCGAACGCGCGGCGGTGCTGGACGGCAACTCACCGGCGGTCCCGCTGCTGCTCTTCGGCGCTGCGCTGGCCGGCCGCCAGTTTGCTCCGGTGAGCTACCGGCTCGCCAGCGCGCAACTGCGTGCCGTGCTCGGGAGGCTGGCCCCTGGGGTACTGATTGCCGGCCCTGGCGCGGCGCTGCCAGAGCCACTTCCCGATGGCATTACCGCCTGGCGCCGTGAGCAACTGCTGGCCGCAGCGGCGAACCCATCAGGTGGCGCCGTACCGAGCCCCGCAGCGCCGGATGACCCGGCCGTGCTGTTGTTCACCAGCGGAACGAGCGGCGAGCCGAAGGCTGCCGTGCTGCGGCACCGCCAGCTTGTGGCCTACATCATCGGCAGCGTCGAGTTCCTGTCGGCTGGCCCCCGCGAAGCGACGCTGGTCAGCGCTCCGCCTTACCACATTGCCGGCATCAGCGCGATCCTCAGTTCCGTGTACGCGGGCCGCCGGATCGTGCAGCTTGAGGCATTCGACCCGGAGAGCTGGGTGCGGCTCGTCAACAACGAGCACATCACCCATGCCATGCTCGTTCCCACCATGCTGACCCGCATAGTCGATTATCTCGTCGCGACCGGGGAGCGGGTCCCGTCCCTGCGTCATTTGTCGTACGGGGGCGGTCAGATGCCGGTCCAGACCATCGAGACGGCCCTCCGGCTCCTGCGGCACGTCGATTTCGTCAATGCGTACGGCCTGACCGAAACAAGCTCCACCATTGCCGTGCTGGAGCCCGCTGATCACCGCAGGTTCTTCTCCAGCGACGACCCGGGCGAGCGACGCAGGCTCGGCTCAGCGGGGCGTGCGCTCCCGGCCGTGCAGATCGAGATCCGCGACCCGGACGGGGCGCTGGTAAAGCCTGGCGTTGCCGGCGAGGTGTTCGTACGCGGCGAGCAGGTAGCGGGAGAGTACCTCGACGGGAACCGCCAGGATGGCGACGGCTGGTTCGCTACCAGAGACGCCGGCCACCTTGACGAGGACGGCTACCTTTTCTTGCACGGCCGACTTGACGATGTCATCGTTCGCGGTGGCGAGAACCTCTCCCCCGGCGAGATCGAGGACGTGCTGCTCGCCCACCCCGCTGTGCGCGATGTCGCAGTCATCGGACTGCCCGACGCGCAGTGGGGCGAGCAGGTAGTGGCCGTGGTCGTTCCGGCTGACGGTGTTGCTGCGGACGGAACGGCTCTCCAGCACTGGGTTCGCGACCGGCTTCGAAGCTCGAGGACTCCGTCGCGAGTCGAGTTCGTCCCGGCACTCCCCTATAACGAAACGGGCAAGGTACTCCGCCGCAGGCTGCGCGAACAGTTCGGCGGTGCGAGCTGACGTGCCGCCCGTATTCGGAGGGCCGGGCGGCACCGGCGAGCAGCTTTACGAGCCGGCTGCCCAGCCGTGGCTGGCGCTCTGGCCAGTCGTCGGTTGACGGGGCTAGGGCATGCTTGAACGGACATGAGCACGCCCATTGACGCCCGCACGTTCCGGGACCTGCTGGCCGATCCGGAAGCCGCCGAGACGATCTCGGCAGCTACCGGCTGCCCGCTAGTGATCGTGGACGCCGACCAGGGCGAGGCACGCAGCATGCTGGCCGGCCTGAACATCGCCGCGCTGCCTGCCGTGGTCGCGATTCTGGCACCCGACCCTGGCCGCCTGCCGGCCCCGTGCTTCGGCGCAGCCGATGTCATCCTGACCGAGGATGATCAGGCCATCAGCCCGTTCACCCGGCCTGCCGCCGGCATGCGGGCCGGCCTGACCGCCCTGCAGCAGGCGCTTGCCGCGAATCCGGTGGCCGGGACCGCGCTGGCCCTGCTGCTCCGCGGCTCGGCCGGGCTGAGCGTGCCAGCGGGCCTGGTTGCCGAGTCGGCTACGTACTCGACGCTTCAGGCAGGCAGGGAGTTCGAGCGCTGGAGATCCAGCCGCCCGTCCCGGCCGCCAGAGCCCGGCACGAGCCGGGTGCTGACGCAGCGCTCGGACGACGAGCTGCGGATCACGTTGTCGCGGCCAGCCCGGCGCAACGCCCTGGACCGCCACATGCGGGACGCCCTGGTGCAGGCGCTCACGGTCGCCGCGGTCGACGCGGACCTGCGGGTCGTCCTCACCGCTGCCGGGCCGGATTTCTGCGCCGGCGGGGACCTGGACGAGTTCGGCAGCAGGCCGGACCCGGCCACGGCGCACCTGATCCGGCTGACCCGCAGCCCGGCGCTTCTCATGCACCGGCTGTCCGCGCGGACAACCGTCTACCTGCACGGCGCCTGCCTCGGCGCAGGCGCCGAGCTGCCGGCCTTCGCCAGCCGCGTCGTCGCGGCGCCCGGTACCCGGCTCGGGTTGCCGGAAGTGAGCCTCGGCCTGGTGCCGGGCGCTGGCGGCACCGTCAGCCTGCCGCGCCGGGTCGGCCGGTGGCGCACCGCGTTCCTGGGCCTTTCCGGCCAGCAGATTGCCGCCGAGCAGGCGCTGAGCTGGGGGCTGGTCGACGCGGTTGAGCCAGGCATGCCCTGATGGCTCAGCTCATGGCGGCATGCCTGGCCGATGCCGGGGCCGAACGTGACCACCTCGCCGCGATCCTGCCGGGCGGCGGTGCCGACTGGATCCCGCCGCGCTGTGGCAACCTTGGCTGCGACGTGCTCGCCTGGGCCAGGTCCGGGCTGATGCACTTGACCGGGCTCCCGGACGAGGCCCCGCTGGCGCCCGCTGCTCCGGTGCTCAGCCGGGTATCGGTTCTCGCCTCGGCTATCACCGCCATGACCGCGGCGGCCGGCACCGAAGTGCTGCTCGATGTGCCGCACTTGCTGGCCGGGCGGTCGAGATTGCAGGGCTGGCACCGCCGCGGGCGGATCTCGGCTAACGGCAGCTGCCGGCTGCTGCAGGCCGCCGACGGCTGGCTCGCGGTCAACCTGGCCCGGCCAGACGATGTGCGCAGCGTGCCCGCTGTGCTTGGCGCTCCGGTGCCCGGCGACGCCTGGACTGCACTCACCGAGCATGCCGGGACCCGGCCCGCAGCTGAGGTGGCCGGAGCAGCGCAGCTCGTCGGTATCCCGGCCGCCGTGCTGGGCAGCAGCGCGGCAACTGAACCGGTGCGGGTGAGCCGCCTTGGCAGCGCCGGAGCGAGGGGTGCACCGCTGGTTCTGGACCTGTCCGCGATGTGGGCCGGCCCGGTATGCGCGCGCATCCTGCGGCAGGCAGGCTGGCAGGTACTGAAGGTCGAGGACGTCCGCCGGCCCGACGGCGCGCGGTCTGGCCCGCCGGAGTTCTACGCCGAACTGCACGCGGGCATACCGACCGTGCGGCTGGACTTCAGTTCGGCAGACGGCCGCGCCGAGCTCCGCAGGCTCGCCGGTCAGGCAGCGGTCGTGATCGAGAGCAGCAGGCCGAGGGCGCTGCGCAACCTGGGCTTGCTCGCGGAGGAATGGCTAGCCGCAGCAGCCGGCCGGGTGTGGGTGAGCATCACCGGCTACGGCCGCGCGGACCCGCAGCAGCGCGTCGCGTTCGGTGACGACGCGGCGGTGGCAGGCGGGCTGATCGCGCGGACCGCCGACGGCAGTCCGGTGTTCTGCGGCGACGCGATTGCTGATCCGCTGACCGGGATTCTGTCAGGGGCCGCCGCGCTGGCCGCCGCTGCCGACGGCGGCGGTGCGCTATTGGACGTCGCGATGTCAGGGGTGTGCGCGGATCTGGCCCGCGAGCCAGCCGCGCCGCTGCACACCCACACCGTAGAGCCAGCCACGGGCGGCACGGGCTGGGTCGCGCGGCACGGTGATGAGACGGCCGCGGTCCTGAGATGGTGACCGCCCCGACGATGCTCATCAGGGACGCCGAGGTTCGCGGCCGGCCGGGCCTGGATATCCGGGCCGGGCCAGAATCGATCCGCCAGATCGGGCACGGACTGACGCGTAAGCCCGGTGAGCCCGTGCTCCACGCCGGCGGCGGCGCCGTCATCCCTGGTTTGCACGACCATCACGTGCACTTGCGTGCCGCTGTCGCCGCACGGCAGTCGCTGGATGTATCCGGGGCGGCAGATCCTGCCAGTTTCGACCGGCTCGTCTCAGCCGCCGCGTCAGGCGGGACGGCCGGCCGGTGGGTCCGCGTTTCCGGATGGGATGAATATCGCGCCGGACCGCTGGATCGCGTGCGGCTGGACGCGCTCACCGGTGGCGTCCCGGTGCGCGTGCAGCACCGCTCGGGCGCTATGTGGGTGCTGAACTCGACTGCTCTCGCTGCAGTCGGCGCGGACTCCTGCGAGCTCGCCGGGATCGAGCGGGATGACACCGGCGCTCCTACCGGGAGGCTGCTGCGGCTCGACGGATGGCTGCGCGCGCGGCTGCCGCCGCGCTCGCAGGGCAGCTTCGCCACCGGGCTGGCAACGTACGCGTCGGAGTGCGCGCGGGCCGGTGTGACCGGATTCACCGACGCGACGCCGGACCGGGATTCCGGCGACATCGATGAGTTCTGCCAGCTGTCGGAGGCGGGCGAGATTCCCCAGCGGCTCGTGCTGATGGCGCCGCCGGGCATGCGGGCGAGCGGTCGCGTCGCGCTCGGGCCGCTGAAGATAATCCTGGATGACGCTACACTGCCATCGGCCGCCGGACTGGCCAGGCAGATCGCGGACGCGCACCGGCAGGAATCCGCCGTCGCCGTGCACTGCGTCACCGCGGAGCAGCTCGTTGTCTGCACTGCGGCGTTCGAGCAGGCCGGGCGAGTCCCGGCGGTGGCCGACCGGATCGAGCACGCAAGCATCGTGCCTCCTGGCTACGCAGCCGAACTCGCCGGCCTCGGGCTCGCGGTGGTGACGCAGCCGGGCTTCATAGCCGAGCGCGGGGACTCGTATCTCGCCCGCGTGCCGGTGGCTGAGCAGGACTGGCTCTACCCCTGCGCCAGCTTGCTGCAGGCGGGAGTAGCCGTCGCGGCGAGCACCGACGCTCCGTTCGGCCCGGCCGATCCGTGGGCTTGCATCGCCGCCGCGGTCAGCCGGCGCACGGAGGCCGGCCGGATACTGGCCCAGGCTGAGCGGGTCGCCGCCAGCCAGGCGCTGCGGCTGTTCCTGGCCGATCCTGGCGACCTGCGCCGGACTCGCGCGATCGCTGTGGGCGAGCCGGCGGACCTGTGCGTTCTGCGCGCGCCGCTGGCGGCGGCGCTTGCCCAGCCGTCTGCATCGATGGTGCACGCGGTGGTCACCGGCGGCCGCCTGATCACTGCGGCCTGATCACTGCGGCCTGATCACTGCGGCTGCGTTCTCAGTCCTGTGCGCGCTAGCGACCCTGCTCCCGTTGCAGAGCGCCGGGAGCGTCGCCCCGAGCGGGCAGGCGACAGTGGTGACCGGGCAGGGCGGCACAGCCGGCAGCACGCAGTGCTTCACCTCACTCGACGGGGCGTGGTTCGCGCAAGGCTGAGTCAGGAAACGGGCTTTTTAGCGCCCAATCGCTTGCGGGCCTGCGCGGCGCCTCGGCTGGCACCGGGCAGGCCCGGAGCATTCCTAGCCGCCGAGGTCTGCCGCGAGTGCGGTTACGAGCACATCCGAGGCCGGCCGGCCCGCCGCGGTGCGAGTGCGGGCCACCTTCTGCCAGCCCCAGTTCTGGAAGGCTGCCTGGGCAGCGGTAGCCGCCGGCCGGACGACAACCGTCGCGCGCTCTTCCGGCCGCCCGGCAAGGATGAGGTCATGCAGTGACCGGCCGATGCCCTGACGCCGCCACGAGCCACGCACGGCTAGCTCCACGAGCGCGAAGGTCCGGCCGGGATACTCGGTGGTGACCTGCTCGGGCAACGCGGTGGTCACCTCCCGCCACCATGACGTCGAGGACCGAAGTGGCATCCCGGCTGCGTAGCCGATGAGGTACCCGCCGCTGCGCGCGGCCGTCAGCAGGAAACCCGGCTGACGGCTCTGCACCCGGAACCGGGCCACGAAATCGTCGGCTGCGCCCGGCGCGTACACCTCGTCGTGCAGCGACTGCATCTCGGCTGCGTGCGCGGCAGCCTGCCTGCCGTCGAGCCGTTCGAAGCTAATCTCAGCCGCTGGCAATGGCATCCTCCTGGCACGTGCGTCAAGGCGTCCGCCGGTGTCCACGCCTCGAATGGGTACTCAGTCAGGGAAGATTAGAGCGTGACACTGCTGCTGCCCTCCGCCGACGGCGTCGCGGACCACGTTTCTGCCCGGTTCCCGCAGGCCGAGGTCCTGCGTTACGAGGACGGGGCGCGCGACGGGCTGGCGGACGTCACCTTCTATTGCCTGCCCTACATGGGCGATTCCGCCAGCGTCGAGCTGATCGCCAGCATGCCCGGGCTGACCGCGATACAGAGCCTCAGCAGCGGCGTGGACGACGTGCTGGCCGCTGTACCCGAGGCTGTGACGCTGTGCAACGGGCGGGGTCTGTATCACGAGGAAGGCACCGCCGACCTCGCGGTAGCGCTCATCCTGGCCAGCCTCCGCCAGCTCCCCCGGTTCGTGCGCCAGCAGGCGGAGCGGACCTGGCAGCACGTCCGGACACAGAGCGTCGACTCCAAGCGGGTGCTGCTCGTCGGGGCTGGCTATATCGGATCGGGCATCGCCCAGCGGCTCGCCCCGTTCGGGGCCTGCATCAGCAAGGTGAGCCGGACGGCGCGCGCGGACGTGATGCCGCTCTCCGAGCTGCGCCGGATGGCCTCAGAGAGCGACATCCTGGTGATTTGCATCGCGCTCAGTCCGCAAACCCGCGGCCTGATCGATGCCAGCGTTCTTGCCGCGCTGCCCGACGGCGCTCTGGTCGTCAACGTGGCGCGCGGCCCCGTTGTCGATGCCGGTGCGCTCGCGGCGGAACTCGCGAGCGGGAGGCTCAGCGCGGCGCTCGACGTTACCGATGTTGAGCCACTGCCGCCCGACCGGCCGGAGTGGACACTGCCGAACGTGCTCATCACCCCGCACGTAGGCGGCGATACCACCCAATTCGCCGGGCGGGCAGCTTCCTTTGTCGCCGAGCAGGTAGCGCGGCACCTGGCCCAGCAGCCGCTGATGAACGTCGTCAAACCCGGGCTTACCTAGGGGTCATCCGAACTGGCCGGGCTGGTAGTCCCCGGCGGGCTGTTGGGTGATGACGTTCAGCCTGTTGTAGGCGTTGATGATCGCGACGACGGCCACCAGCGCGACGAGCTGTTCCTCGTCGTAGTACTTAGCGGCGTTCGCCCAGGCTTCGTCGGTGACGCCACCGGCGGCGTCGGCGATGCGGGTGCCCTGCTCCGCGAGCTCCAGCGCGGCGCGTTCGGCCTCGGTGAAGACTGTCGCGTCCCGCCATGCCGCGACCAGGTTCAGCCGCTGCTGGCTCTCTCCTGCGTGCAGCGCATCCTTGGTGTGCATGTCAGTGCAGAAGCCGCAGCCGTTGATCTGGCTGGCCCGCAGCTTCACCAGCTCCTGCGTCGCGGTCGGCAGCGCAGAGTCGTGCAGAGCTCCGCCAACTGCATTGAGGTGCTTGACGAGCTTCATCGCCAGCGTGCTGCTCATGAATTCGAGACGGGCTTCCATCGTCATCTCCTTGCCGGTCGGGCGGGTCATGGCTCGGGCCGGTGATCCGCCGGGTATCGGTTTCGTCTCTCGGGGTCCGACGACGCAGCCCCTCAGAATGTGAGCCGACCAGCTGGCCTCACAATCCGGCTCGCTACCTCGTCGAACTAGTGCGGGCGCCGTCTGGCTGGCGCGACGAGCGAGGGAGGCTGTCACCATGAGCACCCGATCCGGAACGGGAAACGGCTCGCCCGGCCTGGGCCTGACCGCGATCATGAGCGAGCGGCGTCAGCTGATCAATCTGTGCTACCGGCTGCTGGGCTCCCTGGCCGAGGCCGAGGATGCCGTCCAGGAGACTTATGCCCGCTGGTATGCGATGTCCGCGCAGCAGCAGGAAGCGATCGAATCCCCTGGCGCCTGGCTGACGACGGTCGCCAGCCGCATCTGCCTGGACCTGCTCAGCTCGGCACGCGCCCGGCGCGAGCGCTACGTGGGCGAGTGGGTACCCGAGCCGCTGCCCGACCCGTCGGAGTGGATCGCTGGACGGCCCGGCAACATCGCGGCTGATCCGGCCGACCGGGTCACCCTGGATGAGTCGGTCAGCATGGCTTTCCTGGTCGTGCTCGAGTCGATGACGCCGGCCGAGCGCGTCGCGTTCGTCCTGCACGACGTCTTTGGCTATCCCTTTGACGAGATTGCCGGGATCACCGGCCGCAGCTCAGCGGCCTGCCGGAAGCTCGCCTCCTCGGCCCGGCGGCGCGTCCGCGCGGCACAGCCGCCCACGACCCCGGCGGCTCGGCAGGCCGGCATCGTCAGGGAATTCAAGCGCGCCTGGGAAGCTAAGGACATCGACGCCCTCGTCGACCTCCTTGACCCGGACGCCACAGTGATAGCCGACGGCGGAGGACTCGTCAGCGCGGCGCTTCACCCGATCGAGGGCAGCGAGCAGATTGCCCGCTATGTCGTCGATATAGCCGAGCGGGCAGTCGGCAACATGACGTTCCTGGAGCGCACGGTCAACGGGCAGCCTGGATTGGTGGCGCAGCAAGACGGCATCACTGTGACAGTTTTCGCGTTCGACATCGCAGACCGCCGGATCAAGCACATCTGGGCAGTACGCAATCCTGACAAGCTCCGGCCCTGGACGACCGGCTGACGCCGCCCATTTCGCTGGCCAGCCTCCCTGCCGCGATCAGGTCAGCTCCTGAAGCAGGCGCGGCAGGCCGGAGATGGACTCGATCACGTGATCGGGAGCCGAAGCGGCCTCGGCGTGCGTACGGGTCTGGTACTTGCCGGTCTTCACTAGCACCCCGGTTAGCCCGCAGCGCTGGGCAGCCAGCACGTCGTTGTCGACGTCGTCGCCGATCATCAGAGCTTCGCTGGCGCTGATCCCGAGGTGTGCCAGACCGGCGCCGAAGAAACTCGCGGCGGGCTTGCCGACAACTTCTGCTTCGATCCCGACGGCTTGTTCCAGGCCAGTGACGAACGCCCCGCTGTCAAGCTGGAGGCCGTCGCTAGTGCGCCAGTACATGCCCCTGGTCATGGTCACCAGCCGCGCTCCGGCCTGCAGACAGCCAAAGGCGCGGTTGAGAGCGTGATAGCTGAACTCAGGCCCGGCGCCGCCGATCAGCACGACATCGACTGCCGGATCATCGTCGGCGGCCAGTGCGATCCCAGCTAGGTCGTCGTCGATGTCGCCGCTGTTGAGCAGCAGGCAGCGCGCACCCGGATAGTGCTCACGCAGGTAGGCCGAAGCGACGGCCGGGGCGGTCAGAACGTCGCTCGCCGCGACCGGAAAGCCTGCCGCCGCCAGCGTTGTCGCTATCGACGCGCGGCTGCGTGACGTGGTGTTGGTGACCAGCGCCAGCGGAATTCCCGCCGCGCGCAGTTGCTCGACAGCGGCCACCGCCCCGCTGATCGGCTCCCACGACACGGTCAGCACGCCATCGATATCGATCAGCACCGCGCCCACCCGCTGCATGCCGACAATAATCGCGGACTGCAGACTTGGCGGTTTCACCGGTGCGGCGGGATGCCAAGATGGGCGCATGGACGCCGTGGAGCATGTTCAGCTGCCGGATGGCCGTCGTCTCGATGTGCGGGTCAGCGGACCCGCCGGAGGGCTGCCGCTGGTCTTTCACCACGGCACGCCCGGTGCCGCTACCCCGATACAGGCTCTCGAACGGGCCGCGCATGCCAGAGGACTTCGGCTGGTCACGACCTCGCGACCGGGCTACGGGGACTCGACCCGTCAGCCCGGCCGCAGCGTCGTAGATGTTGTCGCGGACACCGAGGCGGTCCTGGCCGCGCTAGGCGCTGACCACTGCCTGACGATGGGCTGGTCTGGCGGCGGTCCGCACACACTGGCTTGCGGAGCCAGGCTCGGGGCCGCGCTCGCTGTGCTCGTCGTCGCTGGCGTCGCCCCCTATGAGGCTGACGGGCTCGACTGGATGGCGGGAATGGGCGATGAGAACGTCGTAGAGTTCTCCGCTGCCCTTCAAGGTGAAGATCAACTGCGGCCGTACCTGCTCGAGGAGGGCGAACAGCTGCGGGACATCCGCGCCGACGACATCGTCGCCTCGATGCACTCACTGCTTCCCGACGTCGACCGGGCAGCCCTGACCGGCGAGTTCGGCGAGGACATCGCCGCCGCATTCCGCGAGGCGGTGCGGACGGGCGTCGATGGCTGGCTCGATGACGACCTGGCGTTCGCCAAGCCCTGGGGCTTTAGCCTGGCCGAGATCTCGGCGCCGACCATGATCTGGCAGGGCAGCGCTGACCTGATGGTGCCGTTCGCGCACGGCCAGTGGCTGGCAGCCCAGCTCCCGGCAGTCACGGCCCACCTCGAGGAGGGCGAGGGTCATCTATCGGTGGGCCTCGGCAAGCTTGACGCCATGCTCGACGAACTCGTGGCAGCGGCCGGCGGACCGGCACAGAGTCAGGCGGCCGCCACACTTCGCGAGCAGGCCGGCGGCGTCAGGGCGCAAGGATCAAGGTCTGACTGATCGGGTGCGTTGCCACGATCTTGTCGGCGCAGTTCTTCGCGTAGACCGGCGGGCGTCCCTTCGGATAGCTCAGCGTCGCCTCGGTGTAACGCCGCTCACCGCGGTGTCCCTTCACCGCGGCGCTCCCCCACAGCACAGCGACCACCGGGTAGTAATGAAAGTGTCCGTCCGCGCAGTTTGGCGTGCAGTCGTTCTCCCACTCGGTCCCGTAGGCACTGGCGAGTTCCGGCGTCCAGCTAGTCCAGTGCAGATGGGAGAGCCCGATGCCGCCGTCCGCGCAGGCCAGCGTGATGGTGCCGGGCTTGACCTGACCCTTGCCGACGCAGTTGAGCACCACGTGCCGCGGCGCAGCCGCCGCCGAGTCCGTACGCGTGACTGCGGCGGCAGAGGCCGACGCCGCGCCGGCATATCCCACCAGCAAGACGATCAGGCTCGCCGCGGCAACAGCAGATCGTGACGCAATATTGGTGAATCGTCCCCGCTTCATCGTGTTCCTCATTCCTGCCAGGCAATCAGTGACACCCATCGAGACAGCGGAGGCACGCGATTGGTTGCGCTGTCAGTGCTCGGCTATCCAGCTCCCGTGGAAGCCGAGCGGGACCCTGGCCGGCAGGTGGATGCGGGCCACCGGGTCTGCCGAGAAATCCTGCGCCGCGAGGATCACCAGGTCGGACGCGCCGCGGTCGGGATTGTGCAGATACGCCATGACGTAGCCGTCGTCCTCGCCCGCGTCGGGCGACGCCGGCGCGAAGACCGCCTCACCCGCTGTCGCATCGCGTCCGAACTCGTGCACTTGCGCGCTGCCGTTCGCCAGATCGTGCTTGATCAGCGCGTTGGCGAAAGCGTCGTCTGCGAAATCGCCCGCTGCCGTGATTGCCCGGTTGACCTCGCCGATGACCGCGCTGTAGCCGTACCGGTGCGGACGCGAGACGATCCGGTCGTCTACCCGCGGGAACTCCTGCCCGCGGTCGTCAAGCCGGCTCTGCGTCACGGTCCCCGCAGCCGGGTCAATCAGCCAGCGGTCGAGCGTGACCGGTCCGTGCGCGGCCCACAGCGTGGACACGTCGAACGAGTCGTTGTACTGGCACAGGTCGACGACTACCCGGCCCTCCGCATCGTCATAGCCGTTGAGACAGTGGAACACCCAGCACGGCGGTACCTCGATCCACTGGACGCCAGCGCTGCCGTCGCGCGGCAGCAGGCCGACTCGCGGTTTGTGGTCCGGGTTCCACACATACGGCAGCTCACGGCCAGCGCTGACAGCAGCCAGGCTGAACGTCACCGGCAGGTCGAGCAGCACCACGTACCTGCGGGTCAGAGCGAAGTCATGCATCATCGGCCCGTCGGTTACCGGGATGTCGGTGGTGCGCTTCACCCGGCCGGCCGCGTCGACGACCACGTGCTGCACGTGATCCCATGCCCAGAAGTACGCGATCGCGTGCAGTTCGCCGGCGTCGTGGTCAAGCTTGGTGTGCGCGGCGAATCCGCCGGGCAGTGTCCCGCCGAAGTCGAACGGGCCAATCGTGTCGAGCTCGTAGGACAGCTCGTACGGAAGCGGCCCGGCCTCGACGGTCGCCAGCGTCCGGCCCCCGTGGAAGATGATGTGAGTGTTGGCCGCGAAGTCCATGTTCTCGTGCACCGGACCGGTGCGCCATTGCTCGCCATGCGCCTGCGCAACGGCACGGGACCGAACCCAGCGATTGCGGTACCACTCGGCCTTGCCGTCCCGCAACCGCACCCCGTGCACCATTCCGGCGCCGAGGAACCAGTGGTAGTTCGGATCGTCAAGTCCGAGCGGATTGGGCCCGTTGCGCAGGTAGCGCCCGTTCAGTTCCGCCGGAATCTGACCGGAGACTGGCAGATCGAAGGCCGAGATCTCCGCCGTGACGGGAGCGAAAGAGCCTTCCAGGAACCGCTTCGCGTCAGACATGCCGGCCTCTCCTGATCCGCCCGATGCATTGCTCCCCGCTGCGTCAGCCTGCGAAACGCTCGCCGATCGGACCCAGGATCAGCATCGGGAAGTAGATAAGGCCGCCGACGATGACGATCACCCCGAACAGGAAGGCCGCGAACGTAGGCCCGGAAGTGTCGAGCGTGGCCCTGGTGCGTGCGTGCACGCGAGCGCCGCCAAGCGAGCCGGCGATGGCGAGCGCGAGGATGATCGGGACGAAACGCCCGGCCAGCATGGCCAGGCCAAGCGTGGTGTTGTACCAGGTCGTGTCCGCGGCCAGGCCGGCGAACGCGGACCCGTTGTTATTCGCCGCAGACGCATAGGCATAGGTGACCTCGGAAAGCCCGTGGAATCCGGGATTGAGGATGGCACTGGTCCCGGAACGCAGCACCAGCGATGTGCTTCCGAGCACCAGGACCACGACCGGGATCGTCAGCACGTAGGCCAGTACGAGCTTCATCTGCGGCGCGCGGATCTTCTTCCCGAGGAACTCCGGGGTGCGGCCGACCATCAGCCCGGCGACAAAGACCGCAAGCAGCGCCAGGACCAGGATCGCGTACAGTCCGCCGCCATCGCCGCCCGGGCTGATCTCACCGAGCAGGATCGCCACGAACGCGCCGGCACCGCCGACCGGCGTATAGCTGTCCAGAGCCGAGTCGGTCGCACCCGCCGTGGTGCCCATGGTGCCGACCGTCATCAGCGCCGAGCCCTCCGGGCCGAATCTGGTCTCCTTCCCTTCCATGTTGCCGCCGGGGCTCGTGCTCGTGACGGCCTGCGACACTGAGGCCGGCAGGCGCGGGTTGCCGTGGACCTCGGCTTGCATCGAGACCACGGTGTGCCCGATGAAGATGGCCGCCATGACCGCGACGATCGCCAGTGCCTGCCGCCGGTGACCGATAAGACGGCCGAACATGAAGACGATCGCGAACGGCAGCACTATCACCAGCAGCAGGTCGAACATGTTCGTGAAGCCGGTCGGGTTCTCGAACGGGTGGGCGCCGCCGGCCCCGTAGAAACTGCCGCCGTTAGTCCCGAGCAGCTTGATGGCTTCCATCGAGGCAACCGGCCCGCCGGGAATGGTCTGGCTGCCGCCAGCCAGTGTCGCGGCCGTATCAAAGCCGCGGAACGTTTGCACCGCGCCCTGCCCGACCATCACGAGCGCGCCAACGACGGACAGCGGCACGAACACGCGGACGAGACTGCGGGTCAGGTCTGTCCAGAAGTTGCCGACAGTCCGGCGTGATCCGGAAATGCCCCTGACCAACGCCAGCGCGACCGACAAGCCGACCGCGGCAGCGGTGAACTGGGCAACGACGAGTCCCGCCATCTGCGCGAGGTAGCTGGCTGCCGTCTCGCCCTCGTAGGCCTGCCAGTTGGTGCCGGTGATGAAGCTGACCGCGGTATTGAACGACAGCAGGGGCGGCATGTCGGGAGCGCCGGTCGGGTTCAGCGGGAGGTGCCCCTGCAGCCGCAAAATCAAATACAACAACAGGGTAGAAACGAGGCCGAATGCCAGCACAGCCAACGCGTACGCTCGCCATGTCCAGCTACTGTCAGGATCGATCCCGAGCGCGCGGTAGGTGAGACGCTCGGCCGGCCGGAAGACGCGGTCGCCAGGAGCCTTGCCGCCGCCGAACACCGCGGCGAGGTAGCGGCCCAGCAGCGGCGCCGACACTGCCGCGACCGCGAGGACGGACAGTAGCTGCTCCCAGCCTGACGCAGTCATCGCAGCTCATCCAGGGCAAGGTTGAGTTGAAGTACGTTGACCGTCGGCTCACCGAGAAAGCCCCACTCGCGCCCTTGCGTGTAGCGATGTACCAGCGCCATCACATGAGCGAGTGGCAAGTGACGGGCTCTTGCGACGCGTGGCGCCTGGTCAACGGCGTTGGCCACGGATATGTCGGGGTCCAGGCCAGAGCCTGAAGCCGTGACGGCGTCGACGGGAACCCTGACGCTGCCGGGAAGGTCGTTGAACTGCCGGTAGGCAATTGCCCGTTCCGGAATCGTATCGGGGTCACAGACATAAGCACCGTCGGGCTGCCTGGCGTACCGCTGGCCTGGCACCGGACTGGTAACCGGCGTGCCCCGGACCGTGACCGGCACGCATGCCGGGTCGGCCTTGGTCGCGAACGGATTCCGCGGCGACGGCGCGCCGTGGAGGCCAACCGTGTTCACGCCGGCCACAAAGCCGACCAGCAGCGGATTGCTGGGGCCGAGGTTGGACGCGCCAGAAGACGCGCCGTCATACCCGGCTGCCGACGGGCGTGGCTGGAAATACTGCGGCAGCGGGTCGCCCTTGCTGTTGCTGAAGGTTTGCCCGAGCAACTGCGAGCCGACCAGCTTGCCGTGCCGGTAGATCAGCGAGCCCTCGGCCTGGTGGCGGAAGAACAGATAGGACAGTCCGGTCACCAGCAGCGGGTAGCCGAATCCCAGCAGAACTGTCAGCCCGACGAGCATCACGATGCTGGCTACCAGATGACGTCGCATGTCAGTGCAATCCGGTCGTAGTCAGGACGAGGTCGATGAGCTTGATGAACGCGAACGGAGCGATGATTCCGCCGATTCCGTAGAGCAGACCATTGCGGCGCAAGATGGCGGCGCCGTCGAGCGGGCGGAATCGCACGCCGCGTAGTGCCAGCGGAATCAGCGCCGGGATAATCAGCGCGTTGTAAATGACCGCCGACAAGATCGCCGTGCGCGGGTTATGCAGGCCCATCACATTGAGCACTTGCAGCCTCGGGTACACCACGACGAACATCGCGGGCACGATGGCGAAGTACTTTGCCACGTCGTTGGCGATGGAGAACGTGGTCAGGGACCCGCGGGTGATGAGCAACTGCTTGGCAACCTCGACGACTTCGATCAGCTTGGTCGGGTTGGAGTCGAGATCCACCATGTTGGCGGCTTCCTTCGCTGCCTGCGTACCGCTGTTCATCGCCAGGCCGACGTCAGCCTGCGCGAGTGCTGGTGCGTCGTTTGTGCCGTCGCCGGTCATGGCGACCATGTGACCGCCGCGCTGTTCGCGCCGGATCAGCGCCACCTTCTCTTCGGGCGTGGCCTCGGCAAGAAAGTCGTCGACTCCCGCTTCTTTCGCGATCGCGGCTGCAGTCAGCGGGTTGTCGCCGGTGATCATCACGGTCCTGATGCCCATGTCGCGGAGTGCTTTGAAGCGCTCGAGCATCCCCTGCTTGACAGTGTCCTTGAGGTGGATGACCCCGAGGACGCGCCGGCCGTCCGCGACAACCAGTGGGGTGCCGCCGTCCTCCGCGATGCGTTCAACGACCGGGCCGAGGTCCTCCGGCACGCTGCCGCCCTGGTCGGTTACCCAGGCCCGGACGGATTCCGCGGCTCCCTTGCGGATGTGGCGGCCGCGCAGGCCGATGCCGCTCATCCTGGTCTGCGCGGCGAACGGGACGAGCTCGCCACCGGATATGTCCGGCTCGGCCAGGTGATACTGCCGCTGAGCGCGCTCGACGATCGAGCGGCCTTCGGGGGTGTCGTCTGCCAGGCTGGACAGCAGCACGGCGTCGGCTAGTTCTTCTTCGCTCACGCCGGCCACTGGCAGGAAGGCTCCGGCCATCCGGTTCCCGTACGTGATGGTCCCGGTCTTGTCGAGCAGCAAGGTGGAGCAGTCGCCCGCGGCCTCGACGGCCCGGCCCGACATGGCAAGGACGTTCCGCTGCACCATCCGGTCCATGCCCGCGATGCCGATCGCGGACAGCAGGCCGCCGATCGTGGTCGGCGCCAGGCAGACGAAGAGGGCGACCAGCACGGCGGTCGACTGGATTGCCTTGGAGTAGATGGCCATCGGCTGCAGCGTGACGACGGCTACCAGCAGGATCAGGGTGAGCCCGGCGATCAGGATGTCGAGCGCGACCTCGTTCGGCGTCTTGTGCCTGCTCGCGCCCTCGACAAGGGCGATCATCCGGTCGAGGAAGGTCTCGCCGGGATTGGAGGTGACCTTGACGACGATCCGGTCCGACAGCACGACAGTGCCGCCGGTCACCGCGCACCGGTCGCCGCCAGACTCCCTGATGACCGGCGCTGACTCGCCTGTCACGGCCGACTCGTCGACTACCGCCATGCCCTCGACGACGTCGCCGTCGCCGGGGATGACCTGCCCCGCCTGGACCGCGCAGAGATCTCCCATGCGCAGCCTGGCGGCGGGGATCTCCTCCGTCGAGCCATCGGGACGCAGTACGAACGCGGTCGTCTCCCGGCGGCTGCGGCGCAACGTCTCCGCCTGAGCCTTGCCCCGGCCCTCGGCGACGGCCTCGGCGAAGTTCGCGAACAGCACCGTGGCCCACAGCCAGAGCGCGATGAGCCCGGTGAAGGCGTTCGGGTTGCCGATGAACTCGACCGTGGTGATGAGGCTGCCGAGTTCGACCACGAACATGACCGGAACGTGGATCATGTGCCGCGGATCGAGTTTCACGAACGCTTGCGGGAGGGCCTTGCGCAGGATGGCCGGCTCGAGCATCGACCTGCCTGGCCGGCCGCGAACCTTAGGCGGTCGCGCTTCTGGTGCGACGGCGACAGGGCCGCCGGGCAAGCCGGCCGAACCGGTCATCTGGGCTGGTCTGCCAACGGATTGCGCGGTTGGCCCCCCGTTGCCTGCTCTGGCGTCGCCTCGGCCAGGTCGGCGTACTCCGGCTCGCGTTCGGCGCCGGCTTCCTCGACGACCCGGCCGAGTGCGCGGACGAGCAGGGCGGACAGGGCGAAGAACGCCACGACGACGGCAATCATGATGAGGTCAGTCATGCCGCACTCCCCCGAGCTCCGCTGTCCGAGTATGTGACCTGTGTTGCAGGCTTGGTGCTTGCGCCGTTGGTCAACTGCTCTTATGCGCAGTGGCCGCCCGGCCCTAACGCACCTCTAACCCGGCGGCGCCGAATCCCGGCGAGTTGTCAGCGCTCGCGGCGTGCTCCTCGTACCTGGCTAGAACCAGTCTGGCTAGAACCAGTCCGGCTTGAAGATGACGACGCCCAGGTAGATGAACACTAGGAAAGCGAGGCCGAGAAGGATGCCGTCGACGGCGCTCATCTGCTCCTGTGCTCCTGCCTCATCTGAGCCAGGCGGGCGCCGGCGGTCCGGCGCCGGTAGTCCGACGCTGCCGGTCTCGCCCGCCGGTGACTTAGTCAGCGATTGTGCCACGGCAACCGGAGGCCGCTGACAGACCGGGTCGGAGGTCGCAGCGCCGGGCTGTTCGGCGCGGCGATGCCAGAATGGAGGTCACTGGACTCGACCTGCAGAGCGATGGCTCAGTGACCACGATATCGGGGCAAATGTGACAAGCGGACCGGATAGCAGCGGATCCGCGCCTGATCCCGCGGCCGTCGGCGAGGCCGAGGGCCCTCCTCCCCCGGTAGCCGACGCTGCCCTGGCCACCGACGAAGGAGTCAGCACTGCGCTGGCTACCGACGAGGAAGCAACCGATGTCGTCGAGGCCGCCGGTCACTTCCGGATTTACCTGGGTGCGGCAGCCGGGGTCGGCAAGACCTACGCGATGCTGAGCGAGGGCCAGCGCCGGCTCGGCCGGGGCAGCGACGTGGTTATCGGGTTCGTCGAGTGCCACGGACGGCGGCTCACCGAAGCACTGATCGACGGCCTCGAGGTCGTCCCGCGGGCAGTTGTGGAGTACCGGGGCAGCAAGCTCGAGGAGATGGACCTCGAAGCACTGTTGCGCAGGCGGCCCGAGGTGGCACTCGTCGACGAGCTAGCGCACACCAACGTGCCGGGCGCGGGCCCGCACGAGAAGCGCTACCAGGACGTGCTGGACATCCTTTCCGCCGGGATCGACGTGATCACCACGGTCAACATCCAGCATCTGGAGAGCATCGCCGGCGAGGTTGAGCACATGACCGGGGTGCCGGTCCGCGAGCGGGTACCAGACTGGGTGGTGCGGAGGGCGAACCAGATCGAGCTGGTCGATTCTTCGCCCGACCAGTTGCGCCGCCGGATGTTGCACGGCGATGTCTACCCGATGGAGCGCGTCCCGCAGGCGCTGACGCATTTCTTCCGCACCGACAACCTGATCGCCTTGCGGGAGCTGGCTCTGCGATTCCTGGCCGACGAAACCGAGGAGGAGCTTCTCGCGCACCTGTGGCGGCACGAGCCGCAGGCGGTCTGGGAATCGACCGAGCGCATCATGGCGGCCGTTACTGCGGCCCCGGACAACGCGGTCCTAGTCCGACGGGCTGCGCGCATCGCGTCCCGGGCTAAGGGCGAACTCGTCGTCGTGCACGTCAGCGCCGCTGACAGCCGGGGCCACCGCGACCGGGGTGCGCTGAATCAGCTCCGCGCCTTGGCGCAGGATGTCGGTGCCCGGTGGCTTGAGCTGCAGGACGACGATCCCGCCCGGGCTATCGCCCGGTTTGCCCGCGAGCATCACATCACGCAGATCGTGATCGGATCGAGCCAGCGCAGCCGCTGGCGGCAGGTCGCTGGCGGCGGCTCCAACGTGGCGCGAATGATCAGGGAAGCCGGCGCGTTCGGCATCGACGTCCACGTCATCGCCAATCGTGCTGACGCTGCTGGAGAGCCAGACGACCACCACGAGAAGGACGACATAGGTCGCTCATAATTTCGATGAATTGTCAGACCCTTCAGCTAGGGTCGAAGAAGTAGTCGATCGCGTCCTGGCCCCGGGGAGGTGGCTCATGTGCGGTAGCGAGCCGGTCACGAGCCCCGGTCCGGCACTGAACTCCGGTCAGGCACTGAACTCCGGTCAGGCACTATCGGCGCTGGATGCCGCGCTTTCCTGGCTGGCCGGCTGCGACATGGCCGCGCTGACCACCGGCGAGCAGGCCGATTGCCTGCGCGCGCTGGAGCGCGCCGAGTCGCGGCTGACCGCTGTGCGCGCCGCGGTGCTGTCAGCATTCGACACCGCCGACGGGTTCGAAGCTGATGCGGCACGCGGATCGCGGAGCTGGCTGCGCTGGCAGACCCAGGTCACCGGCGGCGCGGCCACCGCCGCGGTCGGCTGGATGCGGCGGCTGCGCGCCCACCCCGCCATCGCCGCCGCCCTCGCCGACGCCGGCCTGTCCGCCTCGTGGGCGCGGCAGCTGTGCGACTGGAGCGACACCCTGCCCGAGGACGCCCGGCCCGGCGCCGACCAGATCATGCTGGCCGCCGCCGCCGGCGGCTGCGACCTGTCCGACGTCGGCCGGCTAGCCGAGGAGATGTACCGCCGGTGCGCTCCGCCCGACACCGACCCCGACGACGAGAACTTCATCAGCCGGAATGTTCGCCTGGCCACGCACTTCCGCGGCCACGGCAAGCTCGACGGCGACCTGACCCCCGAATGCACCGCCGCGTTCCAGGCCGTGCTTGACGCGCTCGGCAAGCGGGCAGGCCCGGAAGATCTGCGCAGCCCCGACCAGTTGCGCCACGACGCTCTGCTGGAAGCCTGCCGCCGCCTCATCGCCGCCGGCGGCCTGCCCGACCGGGCCGGCCAGCCCACCCAGATCCAGCTGCACATGACCCTCAACCAGCTCCTCGGACTCGACGGCGCCGCCGACGCCATCACCGGATGGCCGGCCGGCGGACCCGGCTGGGACTGCGACGCCACCATCAGCCCCATCGTCACCGGCACCCTCGACACCGATCTGCTCGACCAGCTCGCCCGAGACCTCCTGGATCACCCGCCCGCCTCTCCCCAAGCAGACAGCAGCCACGCCGACAACAGCAAGCCCGGCACGGCCGGAGGCAGCCCGCCCGCCGGTACCCTGCCAGGCAACACCGGGCCGGGCGAGCCCGCTGCCGGCGTGTCCGCGCACGGCGACACTGCTTACCGCGAGCGCGCTCATCGCGAGCCCTCGCACAATGACGCTGCAGGCGGCGGCACTGCCACCCCAGACCCGGACCAGTGCCGGGTCGGCTTCTGCCGCCAGCGCGGCATGACCGCTGCCCGCATGATCATCATCAGCCGCGCCACCCGGCTGCTGTCCGGGCCGTCCGGGCTGGCTGCCTACCTGCGCACTCAGCTCCTGCCCCAGCCCGCGGCCAGCATCAGCCTCCCCCTCGACATCGGCCGGCCCACCGAGGTCGTGCCGCCGCACCTGCGCCGCGCCATCATTGCCCGCGACCGGCACTGCGCCTTCCCGGGCTGCGACCAGCGACCCGCAGCCTGCCAGGTGCACCACATCACCCCCAGATCCGAAGGCGGCACGACCTGCCTGGAGAACTGCTACCTGATGTGCACCTTCCACCACCTCATCGCCGTGCACGCCTGGGGCTGGAAACTCGCCGTCAACCCCGACAGCACCCTCACCGCCAGCTACCACGGCCGCTCCTACACGAGCCACAGCCCGCCCGTCAGCGCAGCCTGATCTGCCCCGGCATTGGCGACGAGGATTCTGCTTGCCATTCCCGCCGCTGGCTGGGGGGGAGGCGGCCGCCGGGAGCGCCGTCCCCTGCTTGGCCAGGTCGCTGGCGCGGGCTCCGGCAGCTCCGGCGACCACTTATACAGCGACCCAGCCTGGCCAGAGGGACTGGCCGGTTACCCGGTGACCAGTTCGGCAAGGTGAGCCAGAGAGTTGCTCAGATGATCCGGGGCAAACGGGGGGAATGGGAACGGGAGTCGCTGGCGGAGGGAGTCGGGGACCGCCGACCAGTCATAGGAGAGGGTGGTCTTGGTTCCGGATGGTCCGGCAGGGGCCAGGTCGTAACGCCAGATGTGGCCGACGATCTGCGGGTTGCCATCGCCGGCGTCCATGCCTGGCTCCCAGGAGATGGCGCGTGGCGGGTCGAACACCTGCACCCGATTGGCCATCCGGTAGTGCCCGCCGCCCGGGACGTTGTCGTTGTACATGGCCATCCGGAAAACCTGACCCGCCGCCGTCAGCGGCTGGCCGTCAAAAGGCTCGCGGACCCACCCGGTGCCGTCGATCGCGGCGTGCTTGGCGGGATCGGCGAGTACGGCGAAGATCGCCTCGGCTGGGGCGTTAATGATCGTGGTTGCGCTGATGGTTTCGTCGGTCATGGTGGTGCCTCCTTGTGAACTCAGCTGGGTACCGGATCTGACGCCCGGCGCCCCGGCCTGCTTGGTGCTGCTGCCAGTCATCTGCTTCTCCTTCCCTGGGCGATCCGCGAGATCGGAGACCGCTCTTGCAGGGAAAGGACGAACGGTGAAGCCGGCGCAGGACATATCCGGGGAGAAAGTCAGGCAAGAAAAGCGAGAAAAACAGAACGCGGTCAGCCGAGCCCGGACCGCACCTTGCGCAGACGGTCCTGCAGGAGGTGCTGTTCGACCTCGCTGGGCGCCAGGGTCACCGCGGCGTGAAGTTCTCCGGCCGCGTCGCTCGTGCGACCGAGCCGGCACAGGTTGTCCGCCAGGGCAGCGTGCCACAGATGGGATGACTCCAGGCCGGCGATGGTCTTCAAGGCAGCCAGCCCCGCCTCGGGGCCGTCGCGCTCGGTAACCGCGACCGCCCGGTTGAGAGCCACCACCGGGCTGGTCGTGATCGACCCGAGCAAGTCGTAGAGGCCAACGATCCGGTCCCAGTCCGTCTCCTGCCAGCTGAGAGCGGTCGAGTGGGCCGCGGCGAGGTGAGCCTGGATCTGATAGGGCCCGGCGACCCCGCCGGACCGGGTCACCGCCTCGGACAGCCACGCCGAACCCTCGGCGATCGCGGCGCGGTTCCAGCGAGTGCGGTCCTGGTCGGCCAGGGTCACCGGGTTACCGTCGGCATCGGTGCGGGCCGGGGTGCGGGCCGAGGTCAGCAACAACAGGGCAAGCAGGGAGAGCGCCTCTGGCTCGTCGGGCATCAGGCTGGCCAGCAAGCGAGCTAGCCGAATCGCCTCGGCCTCGAGATCGACCCGGGCCACCGCGTGCCCGCCGGTCGGGGCGTGGGCTTCGGTGGCGATCAGGTACACCACGGCCAGCACTGCGGCCAGCCGGCCGGGAAGCTCGGTGTCGGCGGGGATCGCGTAGGGGATGCGGGCCGTGGC